>DATJYY010000197.1:0-250397 GCA_035499395.1 Solirubrobacteraceae bacterium | reverse complement strand
TCGTTGACGCCGAGGCCGCTGTCGCTGCGCGCGACCTCATCGAGCAGCGCAAGGGCGCGCGCCACCGAGGCCACCCGCTGCCGCGAACCGGCGCTCACTGACGGCGCGCCCGCGCGCCACCGGCGTCGCGGGCGTTGCGGGAGCCACGCACGTTCGCGATCGGGGTGGGACGGGTCGATTCGAGCGAGCGCATGACGGCCACGTCGAGGCCGCCCGGGGCGAACAGGTCCCGCGAGTAGGCCACGCGCTCGTCGCGGCCGGCGTAGATCAGCTCCTCGAGTTCGAGCACCGCGGTCGTGCGCCGCACGCCCAGGAGCTTGCCGGTGCGCTCGCGAGGGCTGAGCAGCGAGGGGATCACGCGCGTGCGTGCGTACGTGACGGGCACGCCGATGGAGATCAGAACGTCGAGCACCATCTGGCCCCGTTCGAGCGCGTCGCGGAGGACCTTGTCGTCGGGCAGCGACACCTTGGGGTGGACGACGTCGAACATCACCGCCACCGGGGCCTCGTTCGCAGCGAGCGTGCGTGACACGGTGCACGCTGCCGCGATCGGCGCCAGCCCGAGCGCCTCCCCCACCTCCGCGCCGACCGCGCGACGCTCGATGCTGAGGTCGACCGAAGACAGCGTGAGACCGCGACGCTCGGCCAACGACGAGTAAGGCTCGAGCCGCTCGAGGCGCTCGCCGAGGGCGGCGGGGACGGCCGTGCGTCCGACGAATGTGCCGCTCCCCTGCCGACGCTCGATCTCGCCGCGCTCCTCGAGGCGGCGGAGCGCACTCCGCAGCGTCCCGCGGGAGACGCCGAGCATCGTCGCGACCTCGTGCTCGGGCGGGAGCCGGTCGCCCTGGCGGTAGCGGCCGCCGGCAAGCCAAATGTGCAGCGCCTCCTCGGCGCTATCGACCAGCGATGGGCTCCGGTGCTCGCCGGCGCGAGCATCGTTCGAACCTTGAGACCGTCGCCACCGCGCCGCCACGTCCTCGCGGGCCACCTCTCGCCCTCCTCCCCGACACGTTTGAACCTATTGTGGCAAGAGGTGCAAACGCCAGCGTGTAAGCGTTCCTACCGAACGCAGAACTCGCTCGAGCCGCGGTTGAAGCACAGCAGCCCGCGGAGCGTGGCGCCGTCCTCGTCGAGCACGATCAGCCGCGGCTCGCTCTGATCGTCCAGCAGCTTGATCGCCTCGGGGATCGGCGTGCTCGGCGTGGTCGTCACGGGCTCGGCGTCCGCGTACGTGATCACCCGTTCCTCGTCTCGGGCGCCCGCCGACAAGGCGTCTCGCTCGACCGCACCCGCGAACGTTCCGTCATCGCCCGCAAGGAGCACGGTCCGGAGGCTCGGATTCTCGAACGCGCGCCGGGCATCGGACACAAGCGCGTCCGCCGGCATCGTCTTCGGCCGGGAGATCATTACCTCCCCGACCGTGAGGACGGCCGCCTCGTCGCTCGCCATGCGCCCCGTTCGCGCCATGGTCACGAATAGTAAGGGGTCTACCATCGCCGCTGAATGAATGACGCGGCGGCGATCGTGCTCGCGGGCGGGCGATCCTCGCGGATGGGCTCGCCCAAGGCGGCACTCGAGTGGCACGGCTCGACGCTCTTGCGCCGAGTCACCGGGATTGTCGCGCGGGCCGTCGCCCCCGGACCCGTGGTGGTGGTGTCGGCGCCTGGGCAATCGTTACCGCCGCTTGACCGAACGGTGGAAGTGGTCGCGGACGAGCGCGAGGGCCGGGGGCCGCTCCAGGGCCTCGCGGCCGGCCTGGCCGCGATCGGCGACCGGGCCCCGATCGCGTACTTGTCCTCGACCGACGTTCCGCTGCTCCACCCGGCGTTCGTCCGCCGCGTCCTCGGCGCTCTCGACGACGGGATCGACGTCGCCCTGCCCGACGTCGGCGGCTTCCGGCAGCCGCTGTCCGCGGCCTATCGGGTCGACCTCGTGGACGCGATCAACGCCCTGATCGCGGCCGACCGGATGCGCCCCGCATTTCTGTTCGAGCGCAGCACAGTCCGGCACCTCGGCGAGACCGAGCTGCTGAACGACGCGACCCTCTCCCGCCTCGATCCCGAGCTCAGCTCGGTGAGCAATTTGAACGAGCCCGCCGACTACGAACGGGCCCACGCCTTGCCGGCGCCGGAGATCGTCGTCGAGCGCTTCGGGCCACTCGCGGTCGCCGACCCCGCGAAACCCCGCCAGACCGTCCAGGCGTGGTCGCTCGGGGAGGCCGCCGACGCGGCAAACCTGACCCTCGGCGTGCACGTCGTCGCTGCCCTGAACGGCGAGCAGATCACGAGCGACCCGGAAGTGCCGCTCGTCGCCGGGGACGCCGTCGCGTTCATGGTCGCGGACGACCGGGGCTAGCACGCCCAAATAACGCCAGGCCCGTAGATCATCCGTCCACGGCCGGGCCGGGAGCGCCCGGCACGGGTATCCACCGTTGCGACAGGAAGTCGCACATGGGCATGGAAATTATCTTGATGCTGGCATTCGGCGCGTGGTTCGTCGTGCTGTTATTCGTCCTGGCGCTGTGCCGCGCGGCGAAGTGGGGCGACGACGCCACCGAGGCCGCCGCGGCGCGAGCATTGGCCGAGAGTCGCGACGCTGAGTTCACGGCTTCGCCGTCGATCGACGCTCCGCTCCGCACGCTCGATCTCGACCAGGCCGCCACGTTGCTCGGCGTTATTCCTGAGATGCTGACGGCTTGGGAAGTGCGTTACGGGTTCCCCACATCGAGCCCGTCAGAGCATCTCTACAGCCAGTCCGAGATCCTCGCCTTGCGCGACACCCTTTGGCGCGAGCCATCGATCGCAGCGGCCGTGGCCCGCGCGCGCGACCGGACCACGCGGCGCCGCACGCCAACTCGGACGCGGGTGGCTGACCATCGCGGCGGCGGACTCGCCTCCTGACGCCGGCCGGTCGCTAGGCGGCCTTCACGGCTGCTGCCCGCTCCTCGGCAGGGTCCGGCATAACGGCCGAGTTAGGCCCGATCACGGCAGCGACCACGAGGTCGATTCCCTTCGCTGTGGCGCGCGTCCGCGCGATCCGCTTCGCTGTCCCGACGTCCTCCGCGGATACGTTCCCATGCCACCGTGCGTACGTCCTCCGATCGAGCCCGACGATGAGGTAGGTCATGACTGCTCCCTTGGTAGTGCTTGACGCCGCCCGGTCCAGTGGCCTGCCTCGTAGGCATAAGAGGCTCGCCGCGCCCCGCTGATACGCCGCGTCCGGGCCTGAACCATCGTGCCGATCGGGCAAGCGTCGGTCGATGTGATCCGACGCGCTCGGAATGAGTCATTCGACCCGGCGAGCAAGCCTGGACGAGAAACCCCTTGTATGTGGCGGTTTCTCGACCCGGCCCCTCGCACTCACCAGAAGTGATCGGTGAGCCAGTCGTGCACTTCGCCGATCCGTCTGGTCACCAGCGTCAGGTGACCGTCGGCGTCGCTCAGCGCCCTCTCCGCGCCTCGGATATGGTCGGCCAGCCATTGACCGTGCTGGAAGGGCGAGAACCGATCGTGACGGCCGTGCCACACCTTGACCGGCACCCGGATGGAGCCCAGATCAAATCCCCACGGTGACATGTGCGCCACCGCATCGTCCCACCACCCTTGGTCGCCTGGTGTAAGCCCGTATTGCTCGGTGCGAACCAGCCAGTCCGCGAACTCACCCGTCAACACCGCGGCATCTGGCGCGGACAAGAGACCCGCAAATACCTCGAGCACCTGGTCGACCGTCGTTGCGAGCACCTCGTCGCGATCTTGCATGTTCTTTTTCCTGGCCGCGACGGGGTCGGAGAAGAACAGCTCGATCTCGTCGACGTTGCCCTGGCCCATTCCGTCGAAGAAGTCCAACCCAGCCGCGTCCCACGGCGCCATTGATCCAACTACGGCCGAAGCCGCGACCAGGTCCGGGAGCAGCGCCGCGCACGCCAGCGCGTACGGACCTCCCCCGGACCAACCCCACACGCCGACCCGGTCGACGCCCAGCTCATCCGCGATCGCCCTGACCTCGGCCGCACAGTCAGCGATCGAACGTCCCGGACGATCACTCGAGCTCCCATACCCCGGCCGGTCGTAGCTGATCAGGCGGATGCCTCGCATCGCGGCATCCTCGAGCCACCTCGGATACAGCAATCCCGATCCGGGCATGCCGTGCATCACCACTACCGAGCGCTCCGAGTCGCCGTCGCCGACCCAAACCCCGAGCTCTCGGCCTGGTGCAACGTGCACGCTTCTCGTCTCAACCACCGTCACCGCGATCGGTCTCCTTTGCCCCCTCGGCAGCGAGCTTGTCAGATCGCTGATGGAGGTGTACACGGCGGGCGGTCCGCCCGACCCGCGGTGGGCGCCGTCGATCACGTCCCTGAGTGCCACCAGCCTGAGTCGAGGCAGCACGCACAACCTGTCCGGAAAGCAGCTCGCCGGACTGGATCAGCGAGCCAGCTAGGCGACCAGGACCGCCGCCAGCGCCGTCCACGACCGACGTGGGATGCCCTCCTCCCCGAGCGGCTGGAGGCACACGTGGTCAGCACCGGCATCGAGGTGCGCATGTACGACCTCGGCGATCTGCTCGGCGGTGCCATGAGGGATCACAGCGTCGATGAGCCGGTCGGAGCCTCCGTCGGAGATGTCAGCCTCGGTGAACCCGAACTTGAGCAGGTTGTTCGTGTAGTTGCCCAGGCCGAGGTACAACCTCGCGTAATCGCGGGCCACGGCCCTCGCGCGGTCGGCATCGGTGTCGACGACGCACGCGACCTCGGGGGCCACAAGCTTCCCCGGCCCGAGCCGCTCGCGGGCGAAGCGCGTGTGCTCGATGGGTACGAAATAGGTGTGAGTGCCCGCGGCGCGCTCGGCGGCGAGGTCGAGCATGTTCGGACCGAGCGCGGCCAGGCACCGCTCGTCGACCGGCGGCGGGTCCGGCGACGCGTCGAGACCGTCGAGAAACTCGCGCATCGTGGTCAGCGGCCGGCGGTACTCGCTGGTTGCCTCGGGATGCCCGATGCCGATGCCGAGCATGAACCTTCCGGGGTAGTCCGCACGCACACCGGCGTCCGCCGCGGCCGTCTCCCCCGGGTCGTTGCTCCAGACGTTGAGAATGCCGGTCGCCGCGACCAGAGTCGAAGTCGCCTCCAGCGCCGGCCGGATGTCGGGGACATGGGGCGAGCCGCCGATCCACCACGCGCTGTACCCGAGCTGCTCGACGAGTCTGGCCGCCTCGCCCGCCCGCTCGATCCCGAACGGGCGGTAGCTGGACCAGACGCCGATCCGCCCGATATCGACGCTCATAGCGTCAGCTCTGCACGTGCTCGAACCCGAACCGGCCCTTCACGCACAGGTTCCCGAGCGTCACGTCGTGGTCGGCGGGCGAGGTTACCTTGACGATTCGGTCGTCCTGCACGTGCAGGGTGAGGTTGCACCCCACACCGCAGAACGCGCAGATCGTGTCAGTGGTCGTCTGGCGCGACGGGTCCCACTCACCCGACTCCCGCAGCTCGTGCTCGTGGCTGGCCATGAGCGCCCCCGTCGGGCACACCGCGATGCAGTTGCCGCAGTACACGCACGCCGACTCGGGCAGCGGCACGGCATATTCCGTCGAGATGTGCGCGTCGAAGCCGCGGCCTGCGACCGTGATCGCGAACGTGTTCTGGTGCTGGTCGCCGCAGGCGTCGACGCACTTGTAACAGAGCACGCACTTGGAGTAATCACGGACGTAGAGGTCGTTGTCGACTTTGACCGGTCCGGCGACCGTGGCGGCGGTCTGGCCGTCGGGAACAGCATGATGGCCCGCCCGCCGGCGCTCGCGCCCCGAATCGGGCGGGGCCGGCGGCCCGTAGCGCTCGGGCTGGACATCGTAGATCTCGAGATAGGGCTGGACGATCGGGGATGTCGACAGATCGACCGATGAAGCCAGCAGCTCGAACACGACCTTGCGGTTGAGCCGCACGCGCTCGGAGTCGGTCTTGACGACCATGCCCTCCTCGGCCCGGCGCGAACAAGCCGGCACCAGCGTGCGCGCCCCCTCGAGCTCGACCATGCAGACGCGGCATGCGTTCACCGGCCGGAGCGTCTCGCCGAAGCACAGCGTGGGCGTGTCGATGCCGAGCGTGCGACAGGCATCGAGCAGCGTCGAGTCCTCAGACACCGAGATTTCGGTCCCGTCGATCGTAAGCGTGACCTTGCGCTCATCCATCAGCTGACCTCCTTGAACATCCCCAGGCGCGAGACCGCAGAGCCGAGGGCGCTGGCCGCAGTCTGTCCGAGCCCACAGATCGACGAGTCGCGCATGCAGATCGCGAGTTCGTCGAGCATCGCCAGCTCGTCGCTCACGCTCCCGAGCGTTTGCCCGGAGACCAGGCGAGCCAGTGCCTCCTCCTGCCGGACTGTGCCGACCCGGCAGGGCGTGCATTGCCCACACGACTCATCGCGCATGAACGCAGCGATCCGCTGGAGCACGCGCCGCAGGTCGACGGTCTCGTCGAAGGCGACGACGACGCCCGACCCGAGTGTGGCGCCGGCGGCCCGGACGTCCTCGAACGTCAGCGGCATGTCGAGCTCGTCGGGTCGCACGAAGCCACCGGCCGCCCCGCCGAGGAGCACCGCCTGCAGCGCGCGACCGTCCGGCACCCCGCCGGCGCGCTCGAGCAGTTCGCCCAGAGTCTGACCGAACGGCGCCTCGTAGACGCCCGGCCGCGCGACATGGCCGGAGAGACAGAACAAGCGCGTTCCGGTCGACTTCTCCGTGCCGGTCTGCGCGAACTCGCGGCCGCCGACCCGGAGGATTTCCAGCACGTTCACGAGCGTCTCGGCGTTGTTGACCACGGTCGGCATGCCGAACAGGCCCCGCTCGACCGGGAACGGCGGCTTGGAACGCGGCTCGCCGCGGAAGCCCTCGATCGAGTTGAAGATCGCGGTCTCTTCACCGCAGATATACGCGCCGGCGCCTCGGCGGATCTCGATGTCGAACGAGAAGGTCGAGCGCAGGATGTCCGCGCCGAGGTATCCGTGAAGGCGCGCCGTCGCGATCGCCTCCTCGAGGATCTCGAGAGCGAGCGGATACTCGCCTCGCAGGTAGATGTAGCCGTGCGCGCAGTTGGTCGCAAACGCCGCGATCGTCATCGCCTCGATCACCGAGAAGGGGTCGCCCTCCAGCAGCACGCGGTCCTTGAAGGTGCCGGGCTCGGACTCGTCGGCGTTGCAGATCAGGTAATGGGGCTGGGCGGGCTGCTGCGCGACGGCCTCCCACTTGACGCCGGTCGGGAACGCGGCACCTCCGCGACCCATCAACCCGGACTCCTTGACCTCGCGGAGCACCTTATGCGGGCCGAGCGCCATCGCCCGACGCAGGTTCTCGTAGCCGCCTCGAGCCCGATAGTCGTGGAGGCTACGCGGATCGACGACGCTCACCCGGCGCACCAGCCATGAGCCCGTCTCGTCCTGCTCGGGGACGGGTGGCGGCGTCGTGTGCGCTTGCATCTGCTCGCCGCGCACTGCCGCCAGCGCTTCCCCGGCTCCGACCGGCGCGATTGCCTGCTCCCGCGGGTTCTCGCCGGCTTCGACCACGAGCGCCGCGGGGGCGCGATCGCATTGCCCGAGGCACGGGCTCCGCAGCCACGTGCACCCGCCTCCGTCGCTCCCCTCGGGCCCGATCTGCTGTTCGAGCGCCTCGATCAACTCGTCCGCTCCCCGGCACTGGCAGACGATGTCGTCGCAGACGTGCAGCACGCGCGGAGGCAGCGGCTCGAGCGACAACAGGCCGTAGAAGGATGCCACCCCGTAGGCGTCCGCCGGTGGCACCGTGAGTCGTTCGCAGATGTAGCCGAGTGCGCCCTCGCTGATCCACCCGATCCGGGCTTGGATGTGCTCGAGCGCCGGGAGCAACAGGTGGCGCTGATTGCGCGCGTCGTGTCCTCCGTGGAGGGCGCGACCGTCGACGCCCCGAGCGGGCGCAGCGCCGTTGTGGGATGCCGTCACCCCCCCGAGAAATGCATCGACCGCTGCGCGCTCAGCCTCGGTTGGCGCCGCGAGCAGCAGCCGAAGGTCCATCAGACCTTCTCCCTGACCGGCTGGCGGTCGCCGTTGCCGGCGTACACCGCATCGCCGTTGGTAGCGCCCACAGCGGCCTCGACCTCCTCGGCCTCCCCGACGGACAGCTTCTCGACCCGGATCGCGGTCGCCTTGAACTCCGCGGTGCCCGACTTCGGGTCGGTGGCGTCGATCGTCAGGTCGTTGGTGGCGACCTGCTCGGGGAAGTGGAACGTCATGAACGCGAGGCCGGGCCGCAGGTTGCGGTCGATCCTCGCCGGCGCCTTCACCGCCCCGCGGCGCGAGGACACGAGCACGATCTCCCGGTTCTCGATCCCGTGCCGCGCCGCGTCCTCGGGCGACAGGTCGATCGACTCGCCGCGATGGAGCGGCGAGCGGTACAGGTTCGACTGCACGCCGCTGTTGTAGGACTCCAGACGCCGCCCCGTCGTCAGACGGATCGGGAAGTCCTCGTCGAGCTCGTCGACCGGCGGCTCGAACGGGGTCACGCTGAACGGCGCGAGTGGTCCCTCGACCGGATCCTTCCAAAGCCTGCCGTGCAGGTACTGCGAGCCGGGGTGATCCTCGTGCGGACACGGCCACTGGAGCCCGCCGTGTTCGGCGAGGCGGTCGTAGCGCATGCCGCCGTGCATCGGGCTGAGCGACCGCAGCTCGTCCCACGCCTCTTCGGCGGTCGGGTGGCCCCAGTCGAAACCGAGGCGCTTGGCGAGCTCGGCGATGATCCAGATGTCGTCGCGCGCTTCGCCGGGTGGGTCCATCGCCTTCCGGCACAGCTGTACCCGTCTCTCAGAGCTGGTCACCGTTCCGTCGGCCTCCGCCCACGACGCCGAGCCCGGCAACACCACGTCGGCCAGCTTGGCGGTGCGTGTCAACACGATGTCCTGCACCACGAGGAAGTCCAGGCCCTCGAGTAGCTCCATCGCGTGCTTGCGGTCGGCCTCGGAGTCGGCGGGGTTCTCCCCGATCACGTACAGCGTCCGCAGCTCGCCGCGGTCCATCGCCTCGAACATCTGGGTCAGGTGCCAGCCGTAGTGGGGAACGATCGGAACGCCCCAGCGCTCCTCGAACCGGGCCCGCGCATCGGCGTCCTTCTCGATGTCCTGGAACCCAGGCAGCTTGTTCGGGATCGCGCCCATGTCACCGCCGCCCTGGACGTTGTTTTGGCCACGCAACGGATTGAGCCCCGACCCGTACTTGCCAACGTGGCCGGTCAGCAGCGCGAGGTTGATCAGCGCGAGCACGTTGTCGGTCGCGTTGTGGTGCTCGGTGATCCCGAGCGTCCAGCACAGGATCGCGCGGTCGGCCCGCGCGTAGGTGTGAGCCAGCTCGCGGATCGCCGCCGCCGGCACGCCGGTCAGCCGCTCCCCCTCCTCGAGCGTGTACGGCTCGACGGACGCTGCGTACTCCGCGTAGCCGCTCGTGGCATTCGCGATGAAGCGCTCATCGGCCAGGCCCTCGTGGATGATCTCGCGCGCTACCGCGTTCGCCAGCGCAATGTCGCCACCGACGTCGAGCCCGAGCCAAAGGTCGGCCCACTGGGCCGACGCGCTGCGCCTGGGGTCCACCACCATCAGCCGGGCTCCGTGGTGGATGCCCTTGAGCACGTGATGGAAGAAGATCGGATGCGTTTCGCGCGCGTTCGACCCCCAGAGGATGATCAGGTCAGCCTCCTCCACCTCTTTATAGGACGACGTTCCGCCGCCCGCTCCGAATACCGTCGCCAGACCGACGACGCTAGGAGCGTGTCAAGTTCGGTTACAGGAATCTATGTTGTTGGAGCGCATCACCTGCCGGGCGAGCTTCTGCGCCAGGAAGTTCATCTCGTTGGTCGACTTCGAGCACGAGAACATCCCGAACGAGCGCGAGGCGTCGGCCTCCCGCGCGCTGTCCAGCGCCGTGACGGTGCGCTCGAGCGCCTCCTCCCACGTTGCTGGGCAGAGCTCTCCGTCGCGGCGGATGAGCGGTTGGGTCAATCGAGTGCGAGAACGCATGTCTGCCTCCTTCTGCTACCGACTACTTTAACGCCTGCTCCCGAGCGACCGACGCGCGCCCAGCTAGCGATGTCGCCTCACTGACAACGGGACCGTCGGTCAGGTTGATCGCCACGAGCCGCGCCGCCGCCTGGGCGGCCGCCTCGGCCAGCAGTGCGCCGGCGATCGCGTCGCCGGCCAAATTCGGGTTACCGGTGCCGGCCAGGTCCGCCGCCAGCTCGGCGAGTTCGGCGCCGATCCGCGCCACCTCGAGCGGAGATTCAGACGCCACGGCCTGCGCGGCGCTGATCCGTTCGGCACGCCCAGGATCCTCCCGCGGCAGCCTGAGCGCCTCGAGCACGGGCTCGTAGGCGTGCAACTCGACCTCGGCCAGCTCGAGCGCGCGCGCCCTGTACTGAGCCGCCCGGGCGGCAGTGTCCGACCGGTCAGGAGCGAACCCCGCCGCCATCTCGACTAACGACGCGGCGATCGCGCACGCGCACGCCGCGCTCGTGCCGCCGCCCGGCGCCGGCGTCCGGGCTGCGATGGACTCGAGGAGCTCGCCGAATGGGAGATCAGAAAAGGCCGACGGTCCGGCCCTCGGCGTCGATGTCGATGTTGAGCGCGGCGGGCGTCTTGCCGAGCCCCGGCATCTGCATGACGTCGCCACACAACGGCACGAGCCAGCCGGCGCCCGTGTACGCGCGGATGTCGCGCACCGGCAGCGTGAAGTTCTCGGGGGCGTTCAGCAGCGAGGGGTCCGCCGACAGCGACAGGTGAGTCTTGGCCATACATACCGGGAAGTGGCCGAGACCCTCGCGGGTGAACTGGGTGAGCTTCGCCTCGGCCTCGGGATAGAAGTACACGTCCTTGGCCCCGTAGACCTGCTTGGCCACCGTCTCGATCTTGTCCTGGATCGGCTCGTCGTCCTGATACAGCTGGTGAAAGCTGTTCGGCTGCTCGCACGCCTCGACCACCGCCGAAGCGAGATCGGCGACGCCCGCGCCGCCCTTGGTGAATCCCTCGTTGGCCTCGGCCGCAAACGCGCCGGCCTCGAGCGCGAGCCGCTTGACCAACTCGATCTCCTCGTTGGTGTCCCCCGGTCGCCGGTTGACCGCGACGACCGCGGGCACGCCGAACGTGCCGACGGTGTGGAGATGGCGGCGAACGTTGGCGAAGCCCGTCTCGATCGCCTGCAGTGCGGCCGAGCGCTCTGCGCGGGGATCGTCCTCGAGCCCCGCGTGGTGCTTGATCGCCCGCACCGTGGTGACGAGCACGGCGGCCGACGGCGTCAGCTTGCCGAACCGGCACACGATGTCGAAGAACTTTTCCATCCCCATGTCGGCGCCGAACCCGGACTCGGTGACGACGTAGTCGCCGAGCTTCATCCCGATCAGGTCGGCGATCAGCGAGCTGTTGCCGTGAGCGATGTTCGCGAACGGGCCGCAGTGCATGAGGACCGGCTGGCCCTCGAGCGTCTGGACGAGGTTCGGCTTGATCGCGTCCTTGAGCAGCACGGTCATCGCGCCGGCGGCGCCGAGGTCCTCGGCGGTGATCGCCTTGCCGCCGTCGAACGAGTAGGCGGCGGTGACCCGGGACATTCGCTGGCGCAGATCCTGGAGATCACGCGAGACCGCCATGATCGCCATCACCTCGGAGGCCGCGGTGATGTCGAAGCCGGTCTCCCGCGGGTAGCCGTTCGCCCGGCCGCCGAGCCCGACCGCGATGTCGCGGAGCGCCCGGTCGTTCATATCGACCGCGCGGCGCCAGGGGATGCGCAGCGCGTCGATCTGGTGGGGGTTCCCGTGGAGGATGGAGGCGTCGATCATCGCCGCGAGCAGGTTGTTGGCCGCGCCGATCGCGTGGATGTCACCGGTGAAGTGGAGGTTCAGGTCCTCCATCGGGACGACCTGAGTGAGGCCGCCGCCGGCCGCGCCGCCCTTGATCCCGAACACCGGACCGAGCGACGCCTCGCGAAGGCACGCCACCGGGTTCTTGCCGATCACGCCGAGGCCCTGGGTCAGACCCACGAGGGTCGTCGTCTTTCCCTCGCCGGCGCGGGTCGGCGTCATGCCGGTGACGCAGATGAGCTTGCCGTCCGGGCGGTCCGCGAGACGGTCGAGCACCGACAGCGAGATCTTCGCCTTGTAGCGCCCGTACGGCTCGATCTCTTCGGCTTCGAGACCCGCGCGCTCCGCGATCCGACCGATCGGAATTAGCTCCGCTTCCTGGGCTATCTCGAGGCTGGTCTTCATCGTCGTCGCCTCCTCAATGCTCGCATCCATCCTGTCCCGTTCCCTCCTAGTGGCTGACGGCCGCGGCGGCAAGCTCTGAGACGAGCTTGTCCTTGTAGAACCTCTCGACCTCGAACGGCGCGATCAGCTCGGGCGTGCGACCGGTCGCCACCAGCTCCGCGAGCGTCTGGCCGACGATCGGAGCTGCCTTGAACCCGTACGTCCCCCATCCCGCGCTGACGTGGAAGTTCTCGACCTCGGTCTTGCCGAGGATCGGGCTGTAGTCGGGGCTGAGATCGCACAGGCCGGCCCAGCTTCGCAGAAGCCGCGCACGTTCGAGTTGCGGGAACAGCTCGAGCGTGTGGCGGGACACCTCTTGGAGGAAGTTGAGCGTGCCCTGCATCCGGTACGTCGTCCACGGCTCGATCTCGGCGCCCATCAGGAACTCGCCCCGGTCGGTCTGGCTGATGTACACGTGCATCTGCGAGGAGACGATCACGACGTCGAGCAGCGGCTTCATCGGTTCGGTCACGCACGCCTGGAGGATGTGGGTGGTGATCGGCAGCGGCACGCCGACCATGTCGCAGATCAGCGTGCTCCATCCCGCCGTGCAGTTCAGCACCGCGCCGACGCTGATCGTCCCCCGGCTCGTCTGGACCTTCGTGACCCGGCCGTTCGAGCGCTCCATCCCGAGCACCTCGGTGTCCTGGTGGATCTCGACGCCGCCCCGGTCCGCGCCGCGCGCGAAACCCCACACGACCGCGTCGTGGCGGATGATCCCGCCGGGCGGGTGGTACAGCGCGCCCATGATCGGAAACGTGGCGTCCTCGTTTGTCACCTGCATCGCCGGCGCCAGGCGCTTGATCTCGTCCGGGTAGATCACGCGAGAGTCGATCCCGTTCAGCCGATTGACCTCCGCGCGGTTGGCCATCACGAACATCGCCCGGTCGGAGTGCGCGAGGGTCAGGTGGCCACACTGAGAGAACAGCAGGTTGAAATTGAGGTCCTTCGACAGGCCCTCGTACAGCTTGACGCTCGCGTCGTAGAACTTCGCGCCCTCGGGCGTCTTGTAGTTCGAACGGAGGATCGTGGTGTTGCGGCCGGCGGCGCCGGATCCGATGTAGCGCTTTTCGAGCACCGCCACGCTTCGGATCCCGTGGTTCTTCTGCAGGTAGTAGGCGGCCGCCAGCCCGTGGGAGCCGCCGCCCACGATCACGACGTCATACGCGCTCCTCAGCTCGCCCTGGCGGCGCCACATCCGGCGCTTGCGAAAGATGTCAAGCATGTTGCAGCGCTCCCAACCCCACAGGACCGCCACCGAGCGAGCGCGCTGCGTCGTCCACGACGGTCCACATGTACTCGCCGACGGCCCAGCCGAACAGGAGCAGGAACCGGTCGGTGTGCTCGACGAGGATCATCCCGGGCTGGCGGGCGATCGAGCCGGGACGGAAGCTGCCGGGAGGTGCGACCTGGGGGCGGAGGTCGAGCGCGCAGAAGCGCGCGATCACCTCCCGGGCATAAGGTCCGAAGATCGTGAGCGCCGCGAAGCACGTGGTGACGTCGACCGCGTCCGGTGGCGCTGCGTGGTCGCCTCCGATGAGCAGCGCTCTCGTAGGAGTCAGCTGACATATCCACGCGTCGCCTTCGCGCTTCGCCTCGCCGAGCTCGCCGGGGACCCCGTCGCCCTGGAGCTCGAGCTTTCGCAGGTGCGAGACGTCGGCCCATGCCACCGGCCCCGGCTCCGACCCATAATCGACCGCGACGTTCCAGCCGTCGCGGATCTCGAACCGCGCGCCGGCGGCCTTCGCCTTACGCTCCATCGGGCTGCGAGCGACCGCGTTGTTGTCGGCTGCCGCCACGCTCAGAAACGCGAGGCTCACGATCGGAGCACCTCCCCGTCGGGGTCGTAGAACGGCCGGGTCTGGACCTGGGCGGTCATCATCGTGCCCTCGTCCGAGATCGTCACCTGGGAGCCGTCGCGCGCGAACGGGCTCGGGACCCAGGCCATACCGATCACCCGGTCGAGCACCGGCGAGAACCGCGCGCTCGTCACCTGACCGGCCGGGGCGCCCAGCGCGTCGACGATCACCGCGCCCTCGGTCGGCACGTGCCCGTTGGGAAGCGTGAACCCGACCAGACGGGTCGCCGGCTCCTCGTCGGCGTAGTGCTCGAGCGCCCACTTGCCGATGAAGTCAGCGTCCTTGTCGAGCTTGACGATCCACGGCATCGCCGCGCCGAACGGGGTCGACTCCGAGTCGGTGTCCTGGCCGACGAGGATGTGCATCTTCTGCAGGCGGAGGATCCGCTGGGGCTCCAGCCCGAACGGGCGGATGCCCCTGTCAGCGCCGGCCCGCATCAGCGCGTCCCAGACGTGCTCGCCGTATGCGGCCGCGAAGTGGATCTCGTACCCGACCTCGCCGACGAACCCGATCCGTAGGATCAGGCACGAAACGCCGGCGACCGTCGCGTGCTTGCCGTCGAGGTACCTGAATGCTTCGGGCGAGCAGTCGAGGTCGGTCAGCTCACCGAGGATCTCGCGCGCGCGGGGACCGGCGAGGTTGACCGCGGACAACCCCTGCGTGAGATCGGTCAGCTCCACGCGCATCCGCCAGTCCGCGAGCCACCACGAGAACCACTCCTCGACGGCGCCGGCGCCGCTCGAGGTCGTGGTGACGTAGAACGTGTCCTCGTCGATCCGGCAGATCGTGCCGTCGTCGACGATCCGGCCGGCGTCGGAGCTGATCACGCCGTACCGAATGCGGCCGGGCTCGAGATCGCTGAAGCGGTTGGGGTATAGGCGGTCGAGGAACTCGCCCGCGTCGGGTCCGCGGACGAGCAGCTTGCCGAGCGTTGAGACATCGATCAGCCCCGCGGCCCGGTGCACGGCGAGCGCCTCGGCCTGGGGATCGCCGTAGTCGTACGCTCGGCGCCAGTCGCCCGCCCACCTGATCGTCGCGCCCAGCTCGCGGTGGCGGCCGTGGATCGAGGAGCGCTTGGCGGGCTCGAACGGGCGCCCGGCGAGGATCCCCATCGGCACCGACACCCACGGCGGGCGAGCCGTCGTCGTGCCGACCTGCTCGAGGCTCTGCCCGGTCTCCTTGGCCATCAGCCGGATCGCCGGCAACTGACACATCCGGCCCTGGCATGGCCCCATCGTCACGGTCGTGTAGCGCTTGGACAGCTCGATCGAGTCGTACCCCTCCTCGACGCTCAGCTTGATGTCCTTGGCGGTGACGTCCTCGCACAGGCACGCGAAGCACTTGCCGTGGCCGGCGCCGGCGACCGGTGGCGGCACCGCAAGCGTTTCACCCTCGTCGGCGCCTGCGACGTCGCCCACGGCGGTCACGTTCGGCGGCAGCTCGTCCAAAACGAAGCATCCCCGCTCGGCGTCATAGCGCGTCCGTGCGCCGGCTTGGAGCAGCAGCGACGTCGCCGGGGCGAATCCGCCCGAGACCACGATCAGGTCGCAGTCGACCGCCCGCTCCACCGACGCGCCCTCGACGCCGATCGGCCCGAGCACGGCCGCGTCCACCGCCTTGCTACCCCTCGCCGCGAGGATCTGATGGCCGACCAGCACCTCGATCCCTCGCGCGCTCAGCTCCTGCGCCGCGGCGCTCCGGCTCTCGCGCAGGTCCGCGACCGCGGCGATCTGCACGCCGCCGTCGTGGAGCGTCGCCGCAGCGTGCAAACCGCGGTCGGACGTGGTCGCGACCACCGCGCGCGTGCCCGGGATGACGGCGTACAGCTGCATCAGGCGAAGCGCGCCGCCCGAGAGCATGACCCCGGGGAGGTCGTTGCCGGCGAACACCAAGGGCTGCTCGATCGCACCCGTCGCGAACACGTGGCGCCGGGCCCGGATCTGGTGGAGCGTGTCGCCCTGAAATACCGGGACGATCCCGTCGAAATATCCGAGCGCGCTGGCCCGAGCGAGAATCTCGACCCCGGGGATCGGGTCGATCGGGAGCGGCCCCTCGTCGACGAGCACGACGTCGTCGCCCTGCTCCGCCGCCGCCGCAGCGGCCCGCTGCCCGGCGGTCCCGCCACCGATCACGATTACGTCGGCGTGGCGCCGGCGATACTCGGTCCGCCACTCGCGCTCGGGCTGCTGCTTGGGCAGTACCCCGAGGCCTGCGGCGTGCCGGAGGACCTTCTCGTAGACCGGCCACAGCTTGCGCGGGCGGATGAACGTCTTGTAGTAGAAGCCCGGCGGCGTGAACTTTGTCCCAACGAGGTCCGTGGTCCGCATCACGTCGAAGTCGAGCCCGGGCTGCGCGTTCAGGTGCTCGACCCGCATGCCCTCGCGGACCGGCTCGGTGCAGGCGCGAACGCCCGGCGCACCGTCGACGGCGACGATGCAGTTCGGGCACTGACCGGCGCAGCACAGCAGCCCACGCCGGCGGTGGTACTTGAAGCTGCGAGAGAACGTGCGCCGGCCGTCGGCGTAGAGCGCCGATCCGACGGTGTCGCCTTCGTAGGCCTCGACCGCCTTGCCGTCGAACGTGAACCGGATCACCTTCCCCCGGTTGATCAGCTCGCCGGGCTGGTCCGGAAGACGGCTCATGCGGGACCAACCGTGCCGGGTTCGCCGGGCAGCTCGATCAGCAGCACCTCGTTGGTCCGCGTGTCGCGCTCGGCGATGAACCAGGCGCGGCAGCCCGAGCGATGAAACCACCACTCACGCTGGACTCCGGCGGCGTTACGGCGGAAGTAGTTGTACTGGCCGAGCTGTCGGAGGGTCGGGCGCGCCCTCGGACGCGCGGAGATCTCGCCGCCGTAACCGAAGTCGGTCACTTCGCGGACGCCGCAGTTGGGGCACGTGAGCAGGAAGGACATGAACGCGTCTCGCACCGCCAAACCTACGCCCGAGTCTGTGATCGTGTCCAATATGTAATTAAGCTCTATTGATTCGCTGATCGAATCATGGAACTACGCCAGCTTCGCTACTTCGTCGCGGTCGCGGAGGAGCTGCACTTCCGTCGCGCCGCCGAGCGGCTGCACATCTCGCAGCCGCCGCTCAGTCAGCAGATCCGGGCGCTCGAGCACGAGCTCGGACTCGAGCTGCTGATCCGTACCCGCCGGCGAGTCGAACTGACGCCGGCCGGGGAGGCGTTCTTGCGCGACGCCCGGGCGCTGCTGTCCGAGCTAGACGGGGCGGTCGCCACGGCACGACGGATCGACGCGGGACAGACCGGCCGGCTTCGGGTCGGGTTCGTCGGCTCGGCGCTGCTGTCGATCGTCCCCGGGACCGTCGAGCGGTTCCGCTCCGCGCGCCCTGGCGTCGCGATCGAGCTGCGCGAGCGCTCGACCGTCGATCAGCTGCGCGCGGTCCGCTCCGGCATCGTCGACGTCGGGCTGGTGCGCCCCCCGATCGAGGAGGACGGCTCGCTGCGCGCGGAGACGGTCCTGCGCGAGCGGACGGTGGCGGCGTTGCCGGCGGCCCATCCGCTGGCGGCGCTCGGCCGTATTCCGCTCCGCCGGCTCGCGGCCGAGCCGCTCGTGCTGTTCCCGCGCGACCAGGCGCCCGGCTTCCACGACCTGCTGATCGGGGCCTTGGCCGACACCGGCCCAGGACCACGGGTGATCCAGTATGCGCCCGAGATGCTCACGATCATCGGGCTGGTGGCGGCGGGAACCGGCGTGTCGCTCGTGCCGGCGTCGGTCAGCCGTCTCGCGCTCGACGGCGTCGCCTACCGCCCGGTGGCGGGCGCGCCGCGCTCGGAGCTCGTGGCGATCACCCGCGCCGGCGACGACTCGGCGCTCGTCCGCGCCTTCGTGGCCGAGGCGATCGCCTAGCCGGGCACCCCGGCGAGCGCGAGGAACGCAGCCGCGGTGGGCGACAGCCGCGAGGCGCGGTGAACGAGGCCGACGGTGCGCGTGATCTTGGGCCGGGCGCCGCGCACGGTGGCGCCTCGCCGTTGCGCCCCGCGCGCGAGCGGCGCCGGAAGCAGCGCGGCGCCCGCCCCCGCGAGCACGAGCGGAACGATCGCCTCTCGGGCGGCGGTCTCGACGGCGATCTCGGGCGTGACCCCGACCGCCGTGAGAGCCTGCTCGAGCAGGATTCGGGTCGAGGTACCGGGTGGGCTGACCACGAGCGGCGTCCTCGCGAGCTCGCGGGCGCCGAGCGGCCGATCGCTATGCGGGATCGACCCCGGGGGCAGCACGAACAGCAGCTCCTGTTCGCCGAGCGGGTGGGCGATCAGCTGTCCACCGGTGAGCGGCAAGTGCGCGGCGCCGAGCTCGCAAGTGCCGTCCCGGACGAGCGCCCGCACGCCGTCGGCGCTCTCGGGCTCGTGGACTCGGACCTCGATGCCGGGGTGCTGTTCGCGGAAGCGCCCGATCAGGTCCGCCATCGGATCGACCGCGAGCGTCGCCAGCGCGGCCAGCTCGAGCCTTCCCGTCTTCAGTTCGACGACCCCGGTGATCGCCTCGCGGGCTTCGTCGATGGCGCGGAGCACCTGACGAGCGGGACCGACGAACGCCTCCCCGGCCGCGGACATGCGCAGGCCGCGCCCGACCCGATGGAACAGGTCCGCGCCGAGCTCGGACTCCAGCGCGCGAATGGCCTGCGACAAGGAAGGCTGGGCGACATGCAGGCGCCGCGCCGCGCGGGTCACGCTGCCCTCGTCGACGACCGCGACGAAGTATCTGAGCCGGCGATCATCCATAGGCAATTACAGTGCATTGAATCAGAAAGACGTCTTTGAACTATGACCGCCGACGCGCTGAAATGGATGTGTGACGCGCTTGCTCGATACCGCCCTGGCACCAAGGTCGGTCGGACGGCAGCTACTGCGCGAGCCGCGACGGCCGGCGGTGATTCGCGCGAGCCCCCACGCGCACTGGTACGTGGTGGGCACCGTCTGCATCGGCGCGTTCATGGGACAGCTCGACGCGAGCATCGTGACGCTCGCGCTGCCCCGGATGGGTCTTGATCTTCACGCGAGCCTCGGCGCGGTCGAATGGGTGGCGCTCGCGTACTTGCTCGTGCTGGTCGCAACGGTGGCGACGGTGGGGAGAATCGCCGACGCGGTCGGGCGCAAGCTGCTCTACGTCTACGGCTTCGGCGTGTTCACCGCCGGCTCCGCGCTCTGCGGCGTGGCGCCGACGCTCGCGATCCTGATCGCCGCCCGCGTGCTCCAGGCGATCGGCGCCGCCATGTTGCAGGCCAACAGCGTCGCCCTGATCGCCGAGGCGATGCCGCCGTCGATGCTCGGGCGGGGGATCGGCGTGCAGGGCAGCGCGCAAGCGCTTGGCCTGGCGATGGGGCCCGCGATCGGCGGAATCCTTCTGTCGCTCGCGGGGTGGCGGCTGATCTTCCTCGTGAATCTCCCGGCCGGGGCGATCGGTCTCGCGCTCGGATGGTTCCTGTTGCCGCGCAGCCGGTCTCGTCGTGAACTCGGCGCGCCCGATGGCCTCGGTGCGGTGCTCCTCGCGCTCGCCGCGATGGGACCGCTCGTCTATCTCTCGCTCGCCGGCCGCGAGGGCTACGCCAACGGCGTGCTGCTCGCGTGCCTGGCCGGGGGTGTCGCCGCGGCGTTCGGTTTCGTCCGACGTGAGCGCCGGGCCGCCGCGCCCCTGATCGATCTCTCGATCCTGCGCCGCCGAGGGCTGGCGACCGGTCTCGGCAGCGGTCTGGTGTCCTATTTGGCGCTGTTCGCGACGTTGTTCGTCGTCCCCTACTACCTGTCGGCCGAGCGCGACAGCGCGACGCTCATCGGCCTCCAGCTCGCGGTGCTGCCGGTCGCGATCGGGATCACCGCGCCGTTCGCCGGACGGCTCGTGAACCGCCTCGGCTCTCGCTGGCTGACCGCCGGCGGCCTGATCCTCGCCGGCGTCGGGATGCTCGAGATCGCGACGCGTCACGGGACGGCCGGGATCCTGATCGGGCTGGGATTGACCGGGGTGGGCCTGGGGTCGTTCACGCCCGCCAACAACGCCGGGGTGATGTCGACTTCCCCTCGCGGGCACGCCGGCGTCGTGAGCGGGATGCTCAACATGACCCGCGGACTCGGCACCGCCCTCGGGGTCGCGCTCGCCGGCGCGCTGTTCACCGCCGGGGCCGGCGTCGCCGGCGCGCAGGTCGCCGAGGCGGATGTCGCAACCGTCGGCGGGGGCCTCGAGACCGCGCTCGGCGTGATCGGACTCGTGACGGTCGCGACCGGTCTCGCGTTGCTCCTCAGCGAACGCCGCCGCCCCTCACAAACCCAGTGACCGGGAGATGATCTCCTTCTGAATCTCGCTGGTACCGCCGTAGATCGTGGTGACGATCGTGTGTCGCACGTGGCGCTCCATGTCGTACTCGGTGGCGTAGCCGTACCCGCCCATCATCTGCATGCCCTCCAACGCCGTGCGCTTGGCGATCTCGGTCGCCTTTAGCTTGGCCATCGATGCCTCGCGCGGGAGCATCTTGTCGGGGTTGGCCTGCACCATCTCGGCCACTCCGTAGACGAGGTGACGGGTGGCCTCGATCTCCGTGGCGAGCTCCGCGAGCCGGTGGGCCACGGTCTGGAAGCTGCCGATCGTCTTGCCGAACTGCTTGCGCTCCTTGACGTAGCCGAGCACGTCCTCGAACGCGCGCTCCGCCATCCCCAGCGCCTGCGCCGCGATGATCAGCCGCTCATTGTTGAGTCCGGCCATGAGCTGCATCCAGGCGTGGTCGGGGCGACCGACGACGCGTTCAGACGGGATGTGACAGTCGGTGAAGAACATGTCGTTGACCTCACGGCCGCCCATCGTTTCGATCCCTCGGATCTCGAGCCCCTCGCTCTCGCGCGGCACCGAGAGCATCGTGAGCCCCTCGTGCTTGTTGCCAGTACGCGAGGTGCGGCACACAAGCAGGATGTGGTCGGCCGCATGGGCGCCTGTGATCCAGGTCTTCTGCCCGTTGACCACCCAGCCGCCGTTGGCGCGCTCGGCCCGGCAGGACAGATTGCCCACGTCGGAGCCCGCTTCGGGCTCGGACATCGCGATCGCGTACACGGTGCCGGCCACGATCCGGGGCAGGATCTCGTCCTTCAGCTCGTCGGTCCCGAACAGCTCGACCGGCCGCGCCGACATCATCGTCACCGGGAAGAACCCCATCGGGATCAGGCCGCGGGAGAACTCCTCGCACAGCAGACACAGGTCCACCGAGCCACCGCCGGAGCCGCCGTACTCCTCCGGGATCGCGGCACCGAGCCAGCCGAGCTCGGCGATCTTCGCGTAGATCTCGGGGTTGTGGGGCTCCGTCCCGTTGTGGGTGAGCGCGTCGCGTTGCTCGCGCGTCCCGCACTCGCGCTTGGCGAAGTCGCGGATCGCCTCGACGAACGCGCGCTGCTCGTCGGTCAGGTTCAAGGGTCTGTTCCTCCTGGTTCGGACTGCGATCGAGACTACATACGGGCGAGCTTGACGGTGAGGCGTGGACGGATCTCGGGCGCCGGGCGCTTACGGGACCATGGACATGCATCGCCTGCCATTCGAGCCTCGCGCGGCGAACCATGGCATCTTCCGCGTGTGGGGCACGCGCGATCTGCCACGGTCCCAGCCTGGCGCCGCCATGGCAGGTTGTGCAGGTGATCTCGGGCCCGATCCGTGGCTGGGATAATCGGTCGGTGGCACGGGGGCCGCTCGGATAATCATGGACATCCGCCGCGCCGACAGCGGCCGCGACGCGGAGGCGGTCGCCGCGATCTACGCGCCGTATGTCAGCGACACGGTGATCTCATTTGAGGACGTGCCACCCACCGCGGCCGAGATGGCGGCGCGCATTGACCGGTTGACGAACACCCACGAGTGGCTCGTCGCCGTCGACGCGGGCGAGGTCTTCGGCTACGCCTACGCCTGCCCGCATCGGGAACGCGCCGCCTACCGGTGGACGACCGAGGTCACCGTGTACGTCGATCCCGGTCACCACCGGAGCGGCGCCGGGCGAGCGCTGTACAAGGAGCTGTTCGGGCGGCTCGCCGCGCAGGGCTACCGGACCGCGCTCGCAGTCATCGCGCTGCCCAACGACGCCAGCGTCGGCTTCCACGAGGCATGTGGTTTCGAGCTCGTCGGCGTATACCGGCGGCTCGGCTTCAAGCTCGGAGCGTGGTGGGACGTCGGTTGGTGGCAGCTCGACCTCGCGTGAGGGCACGAGACCGTCAAGCCGTGACCGTTTCGGGCGCACGCTGTTCGCTTGGACGTCGTTCCGCGGACTGTGTACGAGCCGGGCCGATCAGCCACAGGGCGAGTAGCGCGCCGACGACGGCGACGGCGGCGGCGACCCTAAGTCCGGCGGCCAGCGCCGACACAAACGCGTGGTGCAGGGCGTGGACGAGGTGCGGCGAGGCGTGTCCGTCAGGCGCGGCGCCGGGTCCGCGGGTCGATGCCCCAGCCCGACGGCGATCTCGCCACGCAGCGCCAGGCCGTAGATGCGTTCCTCGCCGCCTCCAGAGCCGGAGACTTCGAGGCGCTGTTAGCGGTGCTCGACCCGGACGTGGTGTTCCGTGCCCACGGCGGGCGCGAGCTCCAGCAGGAACTGACCGGCGCGGCCGACGTCGCGCGCAGTTTCGCTGCATCCGGGCCCCGGTTCGCGACGCGGTGTCATCGGGCGGCGGTCAACGGCCAGGCTGGCCTTCTCCTCAAGACCGGTCAAGGCCTCCTCGGCGCGATCGGCTTCACCGTCAGCGGCGGCTTGATCAACACCGTCGACCTAACCCTCGATCCCGAAAAGCTGGAGGGTCTCGGCAACGCCGACGACGCGGGCCTGCTCAGCTACGTTCGCGGCCGCGAAGGCTCGGTCGCCGAGCGGATCATCGGCGAGGCCCTGAGCTGGCCAGGCGTGCACCGCGCAAACGGCGACTTTGGATCGGTCGTGCTGCGCCTCGACGGGCGCGAGCTAGGCCACCTCCACGGCGACGCGGTGGCGGATGTGCCGCTTTCACCCGAGCACGACTCGGGCTGGGTGACCGTCCCACTCGAGACAGACGAAGGCGTCGAGCGTGCGCTGGCGTTACTGCGCGGCAACTACCAGCGCGGGCAAGTCGAAAAGCGCTCGGTCTAGGCATCGTCGTCGAGCAGCAATGCCAGGGTCGGGCACGCGTCGACCGCGCGGCGGGCCAGGCCGAGGAGCTCGGACGGCACCGCGGAGTCGTCGAGGATCGGGTAGCCCCAGTCGTCGAGCCGGATCAGCTCGGGCAGGAGCTCCGCACACAGGCCGTGCGCCTCGCAGGTGATCGGGTTGACGCGGAGCCGCCGGCTCATCGAAGCCGTCCCCCGGCGACGGCCGGGCCGCCGAGCGGCAATCCGGCCGGGACCGCGCGACAACGCCCGGAACGGTGCTCTTCGATCTCCTCGGAAAACACCGAAAGCGCGCTCTCGACGAACCGCGCCGCGCCGTCGGGGTGATGGCACGCACCCCGCCCGCGCACGTCGGACGTCCACCCGAGCACGCGACGGTGTTCGGAAGGGTGGGCGACGCCGTCCGCGAGTGCGGCGACGGAATCGGCGATCGCCCGCAGCCCGTACACGCAGGGGCCGCACTGGCCGGCCGACTGTCCCGCGAGATATGCGATCACGCGCGCGCTCTCGTGCAGGCCGCACGAGCTCTCGCCGAGCGCGATCAGCACGCCCGACCCAAGCGTGCACCCGACGGTGCGCAGGTCCTCTCGAGCGAGCCGCAACGCCTTGGCCCGCGAGGCCTCCATCCAGGTCCCGAAATATCCGCCGACGAGCAGCGCCCGGAGCGGCTCCGAAGGCCCGCCCGCCGCGGCCAGCAGGTCGCTCATCGCCGTCCCGAACGCAAGCTCGTAGACGCCGGGCGCCCTGACCGCACCGGTGATCGTGACCAGCGCCGAGCCTGGATCGGCGACCGTGCCGAGCTCGCGGTACCAGCGCGACCCGAATCGCGCCACGAGCGCGACCTGCGCGAGCGTCTCGGGGTTCTGGATCAGCGTCGGGCGCCCGCGGTAGCCACGCTCGAACGGTCGCGGCGGGATGAACGTCGGTAGCTGATCCCCCCCGTTGAGGTAGTGGACGACTGCGCTCTCCTCGCCGGCGACGTACCCCTCCGGCGCCGTGACGACCTCGATCGACACCGGATCCCGATCGCGCGCCGCAATCGCGGCGTCGAGCGCCGCCACCGCGTCGACCGCGTTCTCGCCGACCTTGACGATCACCTGGCGCGATCCGACCGCGTCGGCGGCGAGCACCGCGCCGTCGAGCACCAGATGCGGAAGCCTGGACAGGAGCAAGCGGTCCTTGGCGCTCGCCGGCTCGGTCTCCGAGCCGTTGACGATCACCGGCCCGACCCGCCGGCGCTCGGCCACCGCGCGAAGCTTACGCGCGGTCGGGAAGTCCGCGCCGCCCCTGCCCCTCAGCCCGCTCCTCTCGACTTCCTCGATCAGCTGGTGTGTGGCCACCCGCGGTAGCGGACCGTGAACCCGCGTGTGCGCGGCAAGCGATACCGCGCCGCCACCGGGCTCCAGCCCGGCCAGCAGCCTTGGCAGTCCGTCGTGGCCGTCGGCGAACGTCATCACCTGGCTACCCCGGCGCGCCCGACAACGTGCCCGTCACCGTGTTGCTCTGGCCGTCGATCTGGAGCACGGCGTGAAGGTCGACCACCGACCCCTGGCTGTCGGTCACCCGGGCGTTGAACTCGGTGCCGCGCAGCTCGCCGATCCTGCCCTCGAGCACCGACGGCACCCCGGCGAGCGCCAGGTCGACCTGGCTGCCGGTCATCGAGATACCACCGCCGATCGGCTCGCCCGCGATCCGGACTCGGAACCGTCCCCGGACCTGGCCGCTCACGCGCGTCGTCAGGTCGACCACAGACCCGCCCGGCGCCGCGCTCTGGCGCACGCTCCCGGACAGGCTCGCGGTGAACGGGGCGCCGATCGCGTTCGTCGATCCCGGGGCGGTGGGGGCGGAGGGGGTTCGGGACGGAGCGACGCCCAGCAGCGACCCCGGCGTACCCGCGCGCTTCGCCCAGCCCCGCTGGAGCGGACCCGCCAGCGTGAAGATCATCAGCCCGATCGGGGTGATCACCGCGAGCGCGGTCGCCGGCGCGCGGACGCCGGCGTGGTCCGAGCCGACGTAGGCGATGCGTGCCCATACCGCGATCAGCACGGCCATGATGCAGACCACGGTCAGCGCCAGCATCCACCACTGCTTGACGTCGCTGCCCGTCCCGAGGCCGTGCAGCACCGCGACCGGCCAGCTCGCGTACGCGAGCCAGTGGACCGCGCGCCACGCGCGATAGCCGAGCCGGCGGCGGACGAGGCTGGTGACGGCGATCGCGACGAGAAGGTCGAACGACAGCGTGCCAAGGCCGAGCCAAAGCGGCCGGTACGGCGAGCGCCACGGGATCACCCCGTCGAGCAGCGTGATCGGCGCGAACCCGTCGAGCACGCTCGTGACGATGTGGATCGCGAGCACGACCAGCACCAGCAGCGACACGTCGCGATGGACCGCGTCGATCGCGAACCGCGGCCACCGCTGGGCCACGAACCGCACCGACCCGAGGATCCCGATGACGACGCTGGCAGTCAGCAGCACGAGTGCGACCGCGCCGGTGCCGCGCGCGAGGTACCAGTAGGCGCTGGGGCTGAGCGTGGCGCCGGCGGCGAGGCTCACGAGCTCGGGCCCTCCGGGACCAGGCTCAGCGCCGCCGGGCCGATTCCCACGAGTGACAGGTCGTCGCCGTCGGACGGCCAGCCCCCGACATGAAGAACGGTGCCGTTCGCGCGCACGAGCCGGCTCGGCAGGGCCAGCGCCTCGAGCCACAACGCCGCGGACTCGCCGCGGACGATCGTGGCGGTGCTGGCGATGTTCGCGTCCACGCACGAGCCGGCGGACACGCTGACCGTCCGCCAGACGCTCGCGGCCGACCGCCCGGTGAGCGGATCGATCAGATGATGCGCGCTCCCGGAGCCCGTTCGCCAGCGGCGGACCGCGGTGCTCGAGGTGGCGAGCCCGCCGGAGCCGAGCAGGATCCACTGGCCGGGAGCGTCGAACCCAGCGCGGTGGTCGTCGGTCACGCGGACTCGCCATCCCTCACCCGGCGCAGGCCCGGCGATCGCGAGGTCGCCGCCAAACGACACAAGGACGCCGCAGCCGGCGGCGGCGCTCGCCTCCGCCGCCGCTCGGTCCGCGGCCAGCGCCTTTGCGGTGGCGCCAAGGTCGAGGCTGACTCCGCCGGCGACGCGGATCGTGCTTCGCTCGAGGTCGACGGTCACGGTCCGCCAGCCCGGAACCGACGCGATCGGGCGCGCGCCGACCTGCGGCACGCCGTCGCGGTCCGCGCGCGGGAGCGCCGCGAAGTCGCGGTCGTAGCCGAGCGAGATCAGCGCCCGCCCGACCGTCGGATCGACGTCGCCACCGGTGAGCCGGGCGGCGCGCAGCGCGACGGTCACGGCCTCGAGCAGCACGGGTCCGATGCGTACCGCCGCGCCGGCGGCAGCGTTGACGGCTGACAACTCGGAGTCGTCGCGGAACCGCGAGCACGCGTGGTCGAACTCGGCGATCGTCCGCTCGACGACGGCCTTTGCCGTATCGAGCGCGCCGGCTTCAGTGACCGCGACGAGCGCGGTGCTTCCGAACGCTTCGAGCGTCGCGCATTCTTCGGACTGGCGCATGTCGGTCGCTCACGAGCCCCCCGAAACGACGCCGCCGCCCCCACTCCCGGACGACGGTGGCGCCGGTGTCGGGTTCGACTGCGGCGCTGGTGCGGGGTCCGGCTGTGGCGCCGGCGTGGTGTTCGTCTGTGGCAGGCTGGGTGCGGATTGTGGCGGCTGCGACGGGCTCTGCAGCCCGAGCGAGTCCGGATTCGCCGACGGCGGGAGTTTGGGAACTACGGATGACGAGCTCGCGCCGGCCGACGCCTCGGTCCGCGCCGCCGATCTCGATGCCAGCGACCGCCCCGGCGCCACGGCCGAGACCAGCGCTGCGAAACCGGCCGTCAGCCCGGCGGCACCCGCGATCACCCACCGCCGCGTACGCCTCACGCGGTGCAGCGCCGCGTCGCGAGCCAGCACGGCCCGCGATCGATCATTGTTCGTGGTCACTTCCGCAACAGAGAATCACCGCACGATAAGACCAATATGAGAATTCAGGAAACGGACGGCTCGTGCTCGAGAGCGGGGAGCTCGAGCGTGAATGACGACCCGTCGACGAGGATCCTTCCCCCGTGGCGATCGACGATCGCCGAGACTATCGACAACCCGAGCCCTGAGCCCGGCCTCCCCGACGCGCCCGCGCCTCGCCAGAACCGCTCGAACAGACGGTCGCGGTCCGCCGGATCCGGCCCCGGTCCCTCGTCGCTCACGGTGACGAGCGCCGATCCGTTGGCCCGCGACACCGAGATCGTCACCCGGCCTCCGGCCGGGCCGTGTACCAGACCGTTCTCGACGAGGTTCTCTACCGCCCGCGCTAACGCGCGCTCGTCGCCGCGGACGAACGCATGATCGACGTCGGCGGTCTCGACGCGACCGCTGTCCTCGCTCGCGTGAGCGCCCACGACGCCGCGCACGACCTCCCCGAGGTCGACCTCCCGACCCGCCTCCACCCCGGCGTCGACCCGCTCGAGCGCGAGCAGATCGTCGACCAGCCGCGCGAGCCGGCGCGCGTCGCGCTGGAGCTCTTCGAGCACCTCGGGATCGGGGCCGTGACGGGCGGCGAACTCGACGTTCCCGAGCAGGGTGGTCACGGGCGTCCGGAGCTCGTGCGAGGCGTCGGCCAGGAATCGCCGCTCGCCGGCACGCGCGGCTTCGAGCGACGCGAGCATCCGGTTCAGCACTCCGGTGAGCTGCCCGATCTCGTCGGCGACCGCACGCTCCGGCAGCCGCCGGGAGGGGTCCGCGGTCCGTTCGATCTCGCCGGCGCCGGCGGCCAGCCGACGCAACGGTCGAAGCCCGCGACGGGTGAGCGCGGCCGCGAGCAGCGCCCCCAGCAACGCCGCCCCGGCGCCGGTCAGGATCACGAGCACGCCGAGATGCGCGGTCGTGTGGGAGATGTCGGAGGTGTCGGACGCGACCAGCACCGCGCCGCCGCCGGCCGGGCCGCTCAGCGCGATCGGCGCCGCGAACAGCCGGAACGGCCGACCGTCGAGTTCGATGTCCTCAAAGCCGGTCGCACCCGAGACCCGGGCGGCACGAGCCAACCTGTCCTCGGGCAGCAGCCCCGCTCCGAGCGTCAGCGACCGGGCCACGATCCGGCCGCGAGCGTCGACCACCTCGACCGCGATCGACCGCCCCGACACCGGGGTCTCGAGTGCGCCCGGCGCGTTCAGCACCGCGGGGGCGGAGACCGCCAGTTCGGCCACCTCCTGTGCTCGCTGGCGCAGCGCGCTGTCGAGCGAGCTACGCAGCTCGTGGCCGACGAGGAGCACGGTGACGACTCCGAACAGCACGAGCGCGACAAGGATCGATCCGGCCGCTGCGAGGACGAGCCGGAACCGGAGCGTCTGTGGCGGGCCGAGCCTCATCCGAGTTCTCGCGCGATTTTTAGGCTGATTCACAAGTTTTTTGGGTAAACGCCCATATTTAACGTGGGCAGGTTTCAACAAGGATGTAGAACTGTTGCTCGAAAAGGACCTTCATTTGCAGGGCAATTCGCTGCACGCCGGTCCCGTGAGGGTCCTGCTGCTGTCGGCCGACTTCGAGACGGCGCGGCTGATCGACGAGATGGTTCAGACGACTTGGCCTCGCGCCCAGCTGCTCGTGCATGCCGAGTGGGACGCGGCCGCGGCCCAGGCAGTCGTCGACTATCCGTCGTGCTGCATGCTGCTCGACGTGCCGGCCGACCAGCAGGAGGAGATGATGGACCTGCTCGCGTACGTGCGACTGTCCGCTCCCGACGCACCGATCGTCCTGCTGTCGGACGGAGATGACGAGGCGCTGGCGCTCGCGGCCGTCAAGGCCGGCGCCCAGGACTGCCTGGTCAAGCCCGAGCTCACACCCGCGCTGCTCCGCCGCACGCTCACCCACGCGATCGAGCGCAAGCGCTCCGAGGCGGAGCTCGCCCACCAGGCGCTCCACGACCAGCTGACCGGCCTGCCCAACCGTGCGCTGTTCCTCGATCGGCTCGGGGTCGCGCTCGAGCGAGCTCGTCGCTCCGGCACCCAGCTGGCGGTCATGTTCCTCGACTTCGACAACTTCAAGCAGATCAACGACTTCCGTGGCCACGCCGTCGGCGACCGCCTGCTCACGGCGCTCGGGGATCGCCTGAGCACGCTGCTCCGCCCGATGGACACCGTCGCCCGGTTCGGCGGGGACGAGTTCACGTTCCTGTTCGAGGACCTCACCTCCGAGCGCGAGGTGGTGCTGATCGCCGACCGCATCTGCCAGGCCGCGAGTCCCCCGATCGAAATCGACGGCGTCGAGCTGAGCGTCACCGTCAGTGTCGGGATCGCGATGGTGGCCGACCCGGCCGTGGCGCCGGAGACGGTGATCCGCGAGGCCGACGCCGCCATGTACCGCGCCAAGGAGCGGGGACGTTCGCGATTCGAGCTGTTCGACGAGGAGTCGCGGCTCCGCGCGGTGGCCAGGATCGAGAGCGAGGCCGCGATCCGCCAGGCTGTCGAACGCGGCCAGCTGCGGCTCCACTACCAGCCGAGGATCTCCCTGAACGCGTTCGCCGACCAGCTGTGGGTCGACGCGCAGGTCCACTGGCAGCATCCCCGTCGCGGCCTGCTCGCGCCCGCGGAGTTCATGCCGCTGGCTGAGGACACCGGGATGGCGATCCCGATCGGCCGGTTCGCGCTCGAGCACGCGCTCGCTCAGTTCGGACGCTGGCGTGCCTCCAGGCCCGTCATGCAGCTGTCGCTGGCGCTCTCGGCTAGGCAGCTGCGCGATCCGGGCCTGGCGACGGCGCTGAGGGATGCCATCAGCGCCGCCGAGGTCGATCCCGGCGCGATCTGCCTCGAGGTCCCGGAGGGTGCCGTCGGCGAGGATCCCGAAGACGTCACGGCGATCCTGCACACGCTCAAGGCGACCGGCGTGGGGCTGGGGCTCCGCGACTTCGGGTCGGGCGCCGCGCCGTTCTCGCGCCTGCGCAAGCTGCCGATCGATCTGATCGCGATCCACGAAAGCTTCGTCAAGGCGCTCGGAGAATCCGACGAGGACGCGTCGATCGTGGGCGCGCTGGTCGAGCTCGGGCACGCGCTCGGACTCGGCGTGATCGCCGACGGCGTCGACGCCGAGGCCAAGCTCGAGCTGGTCCGAAAGCTCGGCTGCGACGGCGCGCAAGGCGATGTGATCGGACCGGCCGTGAGCGGCGCGCGGGCCGAGGCACTGCTGGTCGCCGAGGTCGCATAACTGCCTCACGCACGCAGCGTGAACCCGCTCCCCCTGACCGTCCTGATCAGCGGCGGCGCCCCGAGCTTCCGCCGCAGCCGCGTCACATAGCGATCGACGACATTCGGCTCGGCCCCGTCGTCCCAGATCTCCTCGAGCGCGCGCTCGCGCGTGACCACCCGACCGCTCTCGCGCAGCAGCAGCTCGAGCAGGTCGACCTCCCGCGCGGTCAGCTCGATCGGCTGGCCGGCCCGCGTCGCCCGCCGCGCGGCGACATCGAGCGTCAGGTCCGCGTAGGACCGAAGCGGCGTGGCGTGCGCGTCGCTGCCGCGCCGGGTGAGCGCCCGCAGTCGCGCGATCAGCTCCTGGACCGCGAAAGGCTTGACGAGGTAATCGTCCGCGCCGGCCTCGAGCCCGGCGACACGATCGGGCACGGCATCGCGAGCCGTCAGCATCAGGATCGGCGTTGGAAGTCCCTTGCTCCGCAGCCGCCGGCACACCGCCAGGCCGTCGGGCGCGGGCATCGCCACGTCGAGCACGATCACGTCCGGCGCCGCGCGCTCGGCCTCGGCGAGCGCGCCTCCGCCATCGGCGGCGACGGTGACCTCATATCCCTCGGCGGCCAGCGTGCGGGCGAGCATCCGCCGCAGCGGCGGATCGTCGTCGACGACCAGCACCCGGTCGCGATCAGCCACCGGCGACGTCGCGGCGCAGGAACACCAGGAACGCGGTAGCAAGCGCCGGCACCGCGTACATCGCGCACACCCACGCAGCGCGAACGATCGGCGCCCAATCAATCGGCTGGCGCAACAGACCCTGCCACGCGTTGAACTGGGTGCTGAGCAGGTAGGGCTGGAGCGCACCCAACCCCGGCAGGATCCCGATCAGCTGGAACAGCAGCGAGATCATCAGAGTCCCCACCACCGCGGCCGCGCTGTTGCGGGTGATCGTCGATAGCAGCAGCCCGATGCATACAACGGTCCCTATCGGGATCAGGTAGACGAGCAGGCTCAGATACACGAGCTCGAGTCCCTTGGGTGCTGAGACGATCGACCCCGACAGCGTCTGCACCGAGTTGAACCCGGACTGCATGCTCCCCGCGACCACCCCCACGGTCCCGGAGATGAAGATCGCGGTCACGGCATAGGTCGCGGTGGCTAGCGTCTTGCCGGCGAAGATCTGCCAGCGCTCGAGCGAGCGCGTCAGCACGGTCTTGAGCGTGCCGTTGTGGTCCTCGGAGGCGAAGATGTCGCCGGCCACGAGCGCGGTGATCAGCGGGAACATCCACACCGCCCCGAACAGCAGCAGCACCAGCGGCACGACCAGGCCGCTCTTGGTCAGGTACGACGCGAACGCGAAGTCGCCGCCGCTCTCCCGGCGGTGGCGGAAGTGGATCGCGAGCACGAACAGGATCGGAACCAGCGCGGCCGCCCCGAGCCCCAGGTAGGTTCGCTTCTGGTGGCGTAGCTTCATCAGCTCCCACCGGTACACGGTCGCGACCCCCGGCCGCGAGCGCCGCCGCGCCGCCACGCGCCCGCTCGGCACCGCCTCGATCGCGCTCATCGCGTTGCTCCCGTCGGCTCTCCCGCCGGCACGCTCCCGTTGCCGACGCCGTCGCCCTCGGTGAGCGAGAAGAACAAGTCCTCGAGCGTCACGGTCTGCGGCGCGAGCGAATGGATCAGCGCGCCGGCCTCGATCAGCGCCTGCGACAGATCGGCGACCGCGTCGTCGCCTGCCGCCGTAAAGCTGATCTTTCCGTGCACCGTCCGGACGTCGCCTATGTGCGGCTGGGCCCGGCAAACCGCGAGCGCACGCTCATCGTTGGTCGTCGACAGTCGGTAGGTCGCGCCGGCGCCGCGCTTGAGGTCGGCGATCGCGCCCTCGTACACGATCTTGCCGGTGCGGACGATCGCCACGCGGTTGCACAGCTCCTCGACCTCCGCGAGCAGGTGACTCGAGAGCAGCACGGTCATCCCCTGGTCGGCCAGGCGCCGGATCAGCAGCCGCATGTCGCGCATCCCGGCGGGGTCGAGCCCCGTGGCCGGCTCGTCGAGCAGCAACAGCTTTGGATCGCGCAGGAGCGCGGCGGCGATCCCGATCCGCTGGCGCATGCCGTGCGAGTAGCCGCCGATCCTGTCGCGGGCCCGGTCGGTCAGCTCGACGGTCTCGAGCGCCATTTCGATCCGGTCGCCCGCGTCGCCGCCGTCGAACGCGGCCAGCAGCTCGAGGTTGCGCCGGCCGGACAGGTACGGGTAGAACGTCGGCGCCTCGACGAACCCGGCGACGCCGTCGAGCGCCTGGACGGTCTCGAGCGGATCGCGGCCGAACAGCCGGACGGTCCCCGCTGTCGGCCGGATCAGGCCGAGCATCATCCGCAGGCACGTCGTCTTGCCGGCGCCGTTCGGACCGAGGTACCCATACACGTCGCCGGCATGGACGGTCAGGTCCACGCCGGCGACGGCTTCAAGCTCGCCGTACCGCTTTACCAGACCCCGGACCTCAACCGGGGGCGCGGTGTCCGCCGCCTCGTTCAGGGCACCAACTTCCTCGCCGCCGCCTCCGCCGCGGCTGGCGGCACCGATCCGATCAGCGTGTACTGCACGCCGCCGCTCTTGACGCGCAGAACCGTTCCGAGCGCGGTCGGGAGCTCCTGTGCGCTGTGGTTGTTGATCGAGACGGTCGGCAGGTTGAGGCCACCCGGCGCCTGGTTCTGAGATCCGGACTGGCTCGAAGCGGTCTGTTCGATCACCGCAATCCCGCCGAGGCCCTGGCCGTAGGTGACGAGCGCCGCCGGGCTTCCGCCCCAGTCGAGCAGCTGCGCCGACTGGCGCGGCAGTCCGCCGAGCGAACTCGGCGCGACGAGCGTGAACGGGAGATGGGCTTTGACCGCGGAGAGGCCCATGAGCTCGGTGTGGGTCCGAGTAGCGCGCCTGGCGTGGGCCGCAGCGGCGTGGGCCGGGGTTGAGATCCGGACGACCTTCGCGGCGGCCGGAGGCCGGATCTTGAACACGCTCGCGGAGACCGCGTGGTAAGAGATGTGCGTCGCCTTGAGTTCCAGCACCGGGTTGCTGCTGTTGGTCGAGTAGATCGCGATCCCGAGCGGGATGCCGTGCGTCGCGTCCCAGGCGAGCTGGACCCTCCCGAGCAAGCCGCCCGAGTGCTTAGGCGTCACTACGATCTTGTACGCCGGCTGGCCGGCGACGTTGCGAGGCAGCGGCCCGGCGATGTCGACGTTCTGCATGAGCTGGTTGAGCTCAGACTGGATCTGTGCGACCGACGGGATCGCGTCGGTTGTCGACTTGTCGCGCTTCGAGCCGGCCGTCGGGAGCGTGCCCTCGTAGACGGTGTTCGACATGGGATCGTAGATCGAGAACGTGCCGTTCTTGACCAGCACCTGGGCGTCGCCGTTCTGCCCCTGTAGCTCGAGGCGGAGCTGGTGCGTGGTCGTCGACAGCCACAGCCGACCGGTGGCACCGCTGAGGATCGGGTCCGAGCCCTGGATCGCGGTCGAGTCGATCAGGTTGTCGGTGAAACTGATCCTCGCGCTGATCGCGGTCACCGCGGGCGCCGAGGCGGCCTGATGGAGCGCCTTGGCGAGCGGCTCGCGCGGCGGGACGGGACCGCCGCCCGCTGCCGCGAACGCGATCGCGGTGCCGCCGGCGACCGCGATCACCAATCCGGCGATGATCGCGAGCAGACGTCGGGTGGAGATGGTGCGAAGGAGCTTCATCACGGCATGACCTTTCTCGTGTCCTGCGGTCACGATAGGGCAGCACTTTGAAAGTACCTTGACAGTTGCACGCGCTATGGTCGCCGGCGTGTGCCGCCTGTTCGGCATGAATGGCGGGCGCGAACCGGTCCGCGCCACGTTCTGGCTGCTCGAGGCGCCCGATTCGCTCGCCCAGCAGAGCCGCCGCGAGCCCGACGGCACCGGGCTCGGGACGTTCGACGAGCGCGGGCGCGCGATGGTCTCAAAGCAGCCGCTCGCCGCCTACGAGGACCAGCAGTTCGCCCAGGAGGCACGCGAGGTCAGCTCGAGAACGTTCATCGCCCACGTCAGGTATGCCTCGACCGGGGCCGTCAGCCCGGAGAACACGCATCCGTTCGAGCAGCGGGGCCGGCTGTTCGCCCACAACGGCGTGATCGGCGACCCGGAGCGGATCGACCCCGAGCTCGGCGACACGGCCTCGCTCGTCCACGGCCAGACCGACTCGGAGCGTTACTTCGCGCTGATCACCAGGGAGATCGAGCGGGACGGCGACGTGGGCGGCGCGATCGTCCGGGCGACGACCTGGGTCGCGGAGCATCTGCCTGTCTTCGCTTTGAACGTGATCCTGATCACAGCAACCGAGCTGTGGGCGCTCCGTTACCCCGACGTGCACGATCTGTTCGTGCTCGAGCGCGCCGCCGGCGGCCCGACCGGGCAGCGCCACCTCGAGCACGCCTCAGCCCGCGGCTCGATGCGCGTCCGCGCCGGGGATTTGGCGAGCCGCCCGGCCGTCATCGTTGCGAGCGAGCGGATGGACGAGGACGCGGGGTGGCGCCCGTTGCGATCCGGTGAGCTGCTCCACGTCGACCCTGATCTGAACGTCACGATCACCCGACCGCTCACGCGCCCGCCGGCGCACCAGCTGACGCTCGCCGATCTCGGCGCCAAGGCCGCCGCCTCGCAGGCCCACACACGCGGATGACGATGTCCGCCACCCATTCCGGCCTCCCCCCCGGCCCGCGCCTGCCACGCATCCTCCAGACCGCCGGCTTCATGCTCACCGGGCCTCGCTTCGTTGACGCGTGCCGGCGCCGGTACGGCGACGCGGTGACGTTCGGCACCCTGTTCGACGAGCGGTTCGTGATGGTGTTCCACCCGGCGCTGATCAAGGAGCTGTTCCAGGGGCCGCCCGAGCAGCTTCGCGCCGGCGAGGCCAACGTGATGCTCGGGCCGATCGTCGGCGAGCGGTCGGTGCTGCTGCTCGACGGCAGTCAGCACCTGCGCCACCGGCGGCTGCTGGGAGGCCCGTTCCACGGCCGGCGGATGCAGGCGTTTGCCGACACGATGGTCTCCTCGACCGATCTCGAGATCGACTCCTGGCCGGTCGGCGAGCCGTTCCCACTGCTCCCCACCATGCAGTCGCTGACGCTGCGGGTGATCCTGCGCGCGGTGTTCGGTTATGAGCCGGGCGCCGAAGAGGAGGACCTCCGCCGGCGGCTGCGGGCCATGCTCGAGCCGCTGTCGAGGCCACGCGCGATGATGCTGCTGGCGGCGATGCCGTTCATCCGCGGCGACCGCGCCGCGGTCACCGCCAGGTTCGAGACCGCGCGCAAGGCGGTCGACGAGGTCCTGTACGCCGAGATCGCGCGCCGGCGGGCGGATGCGGCCTCTTTGGAGGAGCGGGACGACATCTTCTCGGCGCTGCTGCTCGCCGAGGACGAGGACGGCGAGCGGCTGTCCGACCGTGAGGTCCGCGACGAGCTCGTCACGTTGTTGTTGGCGGGACACGAAACGACCGCCACCGGGCTCGCGTGGACGTTCGACCTGCTGCTCCACGACCAGTCGGTGCTCGGTCGCGCTCGCGAGGGCGACGATCGCTATATCGACGCGGTGGTCAAGGAGGCTTTGCGGCTGCGACCGGTGATCCCGGGTGTCGGGCGGGTCGTGCGCGGCGAACCGTTCCGGCTGAACGGGTACGAGATCCCGATTGGGGTCGAGATCAACCCCTCGATCCGGATCATGCACCGCCGCGAGGACCTGTTCCCGGACCCCGGCGCGTTCCGGCCCGAGCGGTTCCTCGTCGACAACCCGCCCGACACCTACACGTGGATCCCGTTCGGTGGCGGGACGCGACGGTGCCTAGGCGCGAGCTTCGCGCTGATGGAGATGCGGATCGTCGTCGGCCGCGTGCTCGAACGCGCCGTCGCGCTGCGGGCCGCGGATCCGAAGCCGGCCAAGGTCCAGTTCCGCGGGATTACGCTGGCGCCGAGAGACGGCGTGCGCGTGATCCAGGACCGCGCGCCGGCGCCCTGACGCAGTCAGCTCGGCGGCACTCGGAGTCTCAGCCGCACCCTCCGCCGAGCGACTGTCACCCCACCGCCGTCCGTGGCCGTAGCCGTGACGACGGCGCTGATCGATCTCTTCGCGGTCGGTCGCTTCCGTGGGGACAGTCGCTTCACCGGCTTCCGTCGTACCTTGACGAGGATAACTTTGGTGCGCCCAACGCGGACTCGAAAATGCGTCTCCCCGAGCAAGAGGGTTATCCGCGAGCGGCTGCCGTGTGAACGCAGCGCACGGGCAACCGCGGCGAGCTTCACCGAGCCGGCGTAAAGAGAATGTCGGGCGGCACACGTCAGCTTGATCGCCACCGCAATGCGATTGGCCGTCGCTTTCACCGAGCCGATGCGTACCCGAGGCGCGCATACTGGACCCCCGGAAGTGACCGTAGTAGGAGAGGAAGAGATCGGAGGCAGCGGCGGGCTTGGCCCGAAGCACGGTTCGTACACGCTTCCGTCAAGCGCGGTTGCGTACAGGGCACCCATGATTCCTGCTGCCTGGTCAGACGCGCAGAACGACGGATCCAGCGAGGCTTCGTATTCGGCATTCAATACCGGCTTGCCGGCGCCTAGATAGGACCGATACGAGGAACACTCAGAATATTCATTGCATTGCTCGTCGATCACCCCATCGAAATACGGCTCTAGCTGGGCGGCCTGGTCAGGATCGTTCTTCTGAAAAACCGTCATCCCGAGTGAGTGGACCTCCTGGGCGATCCATGTGTCGTACGCAAGCTGGTCGGCCGCCGTGATCGGGAATCCGGTGTCGTTCTCATAGCCGTCCATGTTGTCCGGCTCGACTGCATCGAAGCCCCTGTGTTGGCACATCTCAAACCGCGCCGTCATGATCGGCTCGAGCACCGCGAGTTGACGCACGTCCAGCCATAGCTCCCCCGGCCAGCCGTTGCTGTTGCCAAGCACGGTGGCGGAAAACTGGCTCGCGTCGGGTCGCCAGTTCTCCGAGGTCCCGACGTCTATGTAGCAGATCACGCGTTGCCCGATGGCGTGGAAGTTCGCGACCGTGCCGGACGAATTGTCGAAACCGTCGATGTCGGTCGCTTCCACCGGCTCGACCTTGGGGGTCCCCGTCAGCTGCCAATACCAGGTGAGCTGCTGCGGAGGCGTCCAATGGGATGCCGCGCGCGCCCCTCCGGGACAGAAGCCGCAGAGAATCGCCAGCATCACGCCAATCCCGGTCCAGCGGGGCGACACGCGGCGGGAGTCTAATCAGTTCCGGACGAAGTCGACTCCTTCAGGAACGAAGCCCCGACGAGCGGGCAGTTGTTGGCTCTTAAGGTTCGAAAACAGCGCCATTGACGCCCAATCCTCCTCTACAATTACGGGATCAAGTCATCGCTTAGCAAATCTGAGAGCTTGCGGCGAATGGCGAGGGGCGCTTACCGGGCAGTCGATCAGCGGCCGGACCCTGTCAGCAAGTTCAACCTTGGCGTTCTGATGGAAGAACGCGGCGATCTCGCCGCGGCGGAACGCGCATACCGGCACGCCGACTCGAGGGGTCATGCCGCGGCGGCCGTCAACCTTGGGGTGCTGTTGGAAGGCCGCGGCGACGTTGCCGGCGCAGAGGCGGCATATCGCCGTGCCCAGAAGCGTGGCGACCCGAATGGTGCGTTCAATCTCGGCGTGCTCCTGGACGAGCACGGTGATTTCAACGGGGCGATGCGGGCCTACCGGTCCGCCGATCGGAGAGGGCACGCCGCGGCAGCGTGCAATCTTGGCGCGATCCTGGCCGAGCACGGTGATGTCAGTGGTGCCGAGGCGGCCTTCAAGCGCGCCGCCGAACGCGGCGATTCGAACGCTGCGTTCAACCTTGCGACGTTGCTCAGCGCATCGGAGCATCCCGAGCAGGTCCCCGGCGGGTCCCTGGACGACGACTTGCTGCTCCCAGGGCGAGATTTCCCAGGCGTCTTGCCCAGGCCAATGTCCCAGGTCGACGCGACACCCACGGCCGGCGCAGATTTCGGACGTCCCGACTCGCACGCGAGGGCGCCTGGGGAGCGGCGAAGGCGCCGCGGGGCGTTCACGGGACGCCGTTTGGGGCTGGTGCTCGTACCGGCACTGTTCTTCGTCGCAGCGGCGCTCGTTCTGGGCTCCTCGCTCATCGGAGGACCCAAGAAGACCGTGAACTCGGCGGCGGCCACCAGTCCGACTCAGCCCGCAAACACCGTAGCCACCGTCGCGTCGGAGCCCGCGTCTCCGCGGGCGGTCCGGCCTTCCGCGAAGCTCACGTCGACGCACCGTCCCGCACGCTCGACCCACGCGAAGAGCGTCGCACACACCAAGCGGCCCTCCTCGGCCTCGGCTCATCACATCGCCCGGCCGAGGCACGTTGCCGCGCCGTCCCCAGCTCCGCGACCCACCCCACCAACGTATGTCGCCAGCCGCGGCGGTAGCGCGGGTACCGTCAGCCCCGCGCCGAGCCACACCGCTCCTGGCCACACCGCTCCTAGCCACACCGCCCCTAGCCAGCCCGCGCCGAGCCACACCGCGCCGAGCACGTCATCTGGAAGTCACTCCGGTCCGGCACCCTCGACGAGCACCGGAACCTCGTCGAATCGCTCCTCGGGAGTTGGAACCGCTGCCTCCTCGAGCGGAGGTGGCACCAAAACGGTCAGCGGCGGCGGGTGACCCGCCGCGGATCGGTCGACAATTCCGGGAACCGGGAGGGATCAGTCCCGAACAGGGGCGTAGGCCCGCGAGCCGATCATCTCCTCGAGCGCCGCGCGCAGCCTGGCGGGATCATGGAGAGCGCGGTCGCGCCGGCTGCATACCGCTCGAGCCACCGACTGCACGCCGTAGCTCGCAAGCACAGTGGAATCGAAGCGGAGTGTCGCCGATGGATCATGTAGGACGACGTCGACGCGGACCCCGTGTAGGTGAAGTGCGCGGAGGTGATCGACGCCGGCCATGTCGGCGGCCTCTCGCGAGCCCGGCGCGGCGCTCGCAATCCAAACTACCTGGCCGCGGGTGCGTGATAGTGCGGAAGCCACCTCCGGAACTGCGGCTGTGGAAAGCACGCTTCGGTACAGAGATCCGGGCGCCAGTAGGGCCCAGTGAGCCTGCTCGATTGCCGAGATCGCAGCCGCCGGCGTCTCGATCTGCTCGGACGTGAATCTGAGTCTCATGAGCTCGTGCCCAGAGGTGGCTGACGGTGTATCGGTGGAGCCTTCGGCGACCGGTTCGACCTCACGTGATACGGGCTGGGTCGTCGCGGGCAACACCGCACCCGCGACGCCGAGCTTTTCGCCGAGCCATCTGCTTGCCGTTCCGTAGTCACCGAACGCGGAAGCCACTGAACCAAGCACGAGATTGCCTAGCGGCTCCTCGCCGAGCCGTCCGACGGTGAGCGGCCGTCTGATGGCGCGCAGGAGCGCTCCCTCCTCACCGGTCAGCGCCTCGAGCGAGCGCCGCAAATCTTCCACCGCGCGGGGACTGGGGAGCTGCCGACTCTCCCCGTCTATTGCGATGTTCACGATCACCGTCAAGTCAGCGTCTTGGTTGCGCAGTGCATTCAGCACGCAGGCCAGCCCGCGACCTCCGCCGAGGACGACGATCGCTTTACTCGACCGTGACTGTCTTGGCAAGGTTGCGCGGCTGGTCGACATTGAGCCCTCGCGTGCGGGCGATGTGATACGCGAGCAGCTGCAGCGGGATGATGCCGAGGACGACTTGCAAGAGTGGATCGGTATCGGGAACGTAGATCACATACTCTGCGTGTTCGGCGATCTCCTTGCATCCCTCGCTTGCGATTGCCAGCACCCGGGCACCTCGAGCCCGAACCTCCGAGAGATTCGAGAGCAGCTTGGCCAGGACGCGCCGATCCGTCGCGACGCAGACAACGGGCGTCTCGGGGCCTAGTAGAGCAATCGGGCCGTGCTTCATCTCCCCGGCGGCATAAGCGTCCGCTGGGACATAAGAGATTTCCTTCAGCTTCAGTGCACCCTCTAGGGCGACCGGCAGACCGGTCAGTCGGCCGAGGTAAAGGAAAAAGGGACTTAGCGCCAGACGCTCGGCGAGTTCGCGAGTCGGCTGATCGACGGATTCGACAACGTGCTCGATCAGCTCGGGCAGTTGCTCGAGCGCTGTTTGCAGTCGGGCCAGCGTGATGTCTGACTGCGTGCCCCTGACCGCTGCCAGTCGGATCGCCAGCTCATAGAGCAGTACCACCTGTGCGACGAAAGTCTTGGTCGCCGCCACACCGATCTCCAGTCCCGCCCGCGTGAACAGAACGCCGTCCGAGTCGCGTGTCGCCTGGCTTGCGGGCGCATTGGTGACGGCCAGCACCGTGGCCCCGCGCTCTCTGGCCAGCCGCATAGCAGCGAGTGTGTCGGCGGTCTCTCCGGACTGCGTGATCCCGAGTACGAACGAGCCATTCTCGACGATCGGCTCGCGATACCGAAACTCGGAGGCGACCTCGACCTCGACAGGAATGCGGGCCCAGCGCTCGATGGCGTTGCGGCCAGCAAGACCGGCATGGTAGGACGTACCGCAGCCGACCACGATGATCCGATTCACCTGCCTCAGACGATCCGGAGCCAGGCCACCGGCTGACGTGCGTTCCACGTTCGCGCGCCATCGCGAAACCGTTTCTCTCACCGCGGTGGCCTGCTCGTGGATCTCCTTGAGCATGAACGTCTCATATCCATCCTTCTCGCAACGATCCTCGTCCCACTCCACCTCGGTCGAGGCCGGCCGATGAGGCAGTCCCTTGACGTCGAAGACCAGGACCTCATCCGCCCGCAATACCGCGATCTCTCCGTCACGCAGCACGGCGACCTCGCGTGTCTGCGAGAGAAACGCTGAGATCGATGAGGCGATGAACTGCTCACCGGTTCCCAGCCCGACTACAAGGGGGCATTCCCGCCTAACCCCGACCAATGCGCCGGGTTCGCCGTCGAACATCGCGACCATCGCGTAATGGCCCTCGAGTTCTCCGAGCGATCGGCGCACGGCGTCGGCCAAGTCACCGGCATAATTGAGCGCAATCAGATGGGCAACGACCTCCGCATCGGTGTCCGAGCGCAGTTCAACCAGGTCGGCGGCAAGACGGTCGCGGAGCTCGAGATGATTCTCGATGATCCCGTTGAGCACTATCCTGAAGCGACCACTTGCGTCCTCATGGGGATGAGCGTTTTGTTCGGTGACACCGCCGTGGGTAGCCCACCTGGTGTGTCCGATCCCCATGGAGGGCGCGTCCGTCGCCGTCGTGACGGCCTGACGGGTACCTCCGGGGGCGACTAAGGCTGCCTCGAGCGCATCGAGATTCCCGACGCTCCTGATGCAGCGCGTCGAATCACCTTCGCGCCAGGCTATCCCGGCAGAGTCATAGCCTCTGTACTCGAGTTTCCTAAGTCCCGCGAGCAGCAGCGGTTCACACGACCGCCTGCCGACATATCCGATAATGCCGCACATCCCCCCGGACCCCTTACTGAGCCTTGTTATTGTTTCAGCCGATTAACCGTTAACCCGGGACGCATAGTGAATGGGGGTTACAGAGCGATCCGTCGTTCATGCATTGATCGGGACGACTTCTAACGTCGCGGGAATTGTTGCGCGAGCTCGCTGATGACCTGGCGAAATGCGCTCAGCTCGTCGGCAATCTCATCGCGCTCCTGCACGACGGCACGCCGTTCAGATGTCGAAGAATCCTGCTGTGCCAGTTCGAGGACGCGACTACCCAACCTGTGGCATTCGACATCCAGCGTCAGCGCATACGCGCGCAGGTCGGTGAGCGCATCGTCGATGCGCTTATCGAGCTCCCGGGGCTGTCCGGGCTTACGCTGAGAGCGACGTTTCATCCTGATCTTGCATTCGGGGCCGGTCGGGACCGATGCTCTCGATCTTCACCCCGAGCATGCTGAGTCTTTCGCGCACAGAAGTCATTGCGGCCTGTATCTCGATGCATGCGCGGTCGAGTCCTTCGCGGAGCGCCAAGCATTCACCGAGGACGCTCCAGGTTTCGTCGAGCAGTTCGGCCACGGCGCTCGAGTCGACAAGCAGCCGCATCTCTTCGATTAAGCTGCCCGGATCCGCCGGCTTATGGCGGGCGGCCTTCAGGCGCGCATTTTCTTCCTGGAGCAGCATCACCTTGAGCCGTAGATCGTCCTCCCGTTCAACGGAGGCGGCGAACTCCTGCTCCTCGATCAGACCTCGGGCCCGCTCGAGCCTCCGCTTGAACCCTTGGAAAGGCTCCGTCTCGAGCCGCGCAACCGTTCGCGAGTGAGTTCGCTCCCGGTCGGTGGTAGCGGCTGCGGTCTTTCCGACGATACGAGTGTCCTTGGGTGAGTTCGATCGAGCCGATGACTTGAACACCATGCGAAGTCCGTTCTGTATCCGGGTCGGATCTCTTGTGGGCAGGGACGAATCGAATCGCCCCGGGCCTAACTGTGCGTCCTGTAGCTACCACTTTGCCCGCCGAGGGCAACTCGGTACATGGGTCACCTTGTGCAGATATCGTTCAACCCCCTGAACTTGCCGATCGATTCGGCTACTGGATCCAAAGCGTCGTGGCGAGTACCCCTCCAGATCGAGCCAACCGAAGCAGCAGCACCGGAAGGCTGAGCATCACACCGACCGCAGCGCCCGCCACGAGCGCTCCGCCAGGAATGGTCGGATGCATCGCGCTCCGCCAGATCAGCTCAATCGCCAAGGCGGCGGCCGTCGCGATCAATGCTGCCCGGTAGAGCGAGAATGCCTCCAGCAGACCGACGAGGAGGCATAGAAGGCCGACGAGACCGAATGCGACGAACACGCTCGCGTCGTCCGTCCCGTGGGTCCAGTGCCCCACCCCGATCACGATCGCCGACAGTACGATTGTCGCGCCGAGCAGTCGCGCGATTCCACCGACGAAGATCGCCATGGCCGGGTCCGACATAGCGATGCGGCTTGCTCCCTTCAGTGGCACTCCGCGAAGACCGCGAGGAACCGCGTCGTAAAAGTTCCACAGGTAATAGCCTCCCCAGAAGCTGCCGATCGCCGAGGGCAGCAGGGCGATCGACGGGTGAAGACCGTGGACACCCCAGCCAAGGCTTGGATCCGCGACGAGCAGGATCCCGATGAATCCTCCGATCAAGCCCGCCAGCATCGCCCGGCGCATCGAGCCCGCGCGGAAGTCCGTCCGGGGCGAGACCGATCCCACCGCAGCGGTGCAGATCAGCAGAGTGATCCCCGCCAGCGAGCCAAGCACGATGTACGGGTCGACGGCACGTGCCATCGCGACCGTGCCCACCACGAGTACGCTGGCGTATAGCAGGCCCCAGCCTCGCATCGTGATGACGGCCCCCCCAACCCAGACCGGAACCAGCATCGCCGCTACCGGGCCCCAACCGTGGAACAAGAGCAGGGGCAGGTCAGCGAGCAGCAGACACCACAGCAAGACGGGCCACCCGTCGCGGGCGAGACACTCGAGCCCCTCGGGGCGGCTGAGGTACCGACTTCGTAACCCCCACTGGAGGGCAACGGCGATCGGAAGCGCCACCCGAATGGCATTAGACAGCACGTTAGGGCCGAGTTCCTTGCTGATCGGCGATGCCCAGGCGGCTACAGACAAGATGAGCAGCACTAGGGCTACCCCCTCTGCCACCACGCTGTGCTGGCTTGAGTCATCGAAGGGATCGAGGTCGCTCATGGCCCGCGGAGACGGGCTATCAAGGCTGACCAGCCGTCGCGCGTGACCCATGGCGGGCCTGGCAGGGCGCCCCGTCCATGCCTCGAGCACCACGGTCGCCTCGAGCACGTCTCGTGCTTGACGCCCGAGACGCGCATCAAGGACCGCCTCGGCATACCGGTCGTCCGAGGCCGCGCTCGGAGTAGCTGGGCTCAAGTTCCCGAGCTCGCTCACCCGCCCATTGGACGCGGTCATGCCGCTACCGCGCCGGCCAGCTCGCGGATCAGCCCGTCGTAGGCACCGAGGCAGCGGGACAGCGTGTACTTTCGATGAACTCGTTCGTATCCTCGCCGGCCCAATCGCGCCCCGAGTTCGGGATTGCGTAGCAGGGTGACGACCGCCGTCGCCAGCTCGTGTACGTCACCCGGAGGCGCGATCAGCCCGCACCCACAGATAACGGACGGGATACCACCGACGCTCGTGGCGACGATCGGTCGAGCCTGACCCATCGCCTCGAGCAAGGTCATCGGCATCGCCTCCGAGATGCTCGTCATCAGCACCAGATCACCACTGCGAATCGCCCCGTTGGGATCCCTGGTACCGCCCATGAAGCGAAACCGGTCGCCCAAACCGAGCTGACGATGCATGACGGCGCAGGACTCTGCGTACATTTCCTGCCCCAGCGTCGGGGGTCCGTAACACTCGAACCTCGCCTCTGGCAGACGGCGTAATACTTCGTCGGCGACCAGCAACATTGTCTGAACGTCCTTGAGCGGATCCAGCCTTCCCATCGCAATCACCTTTTTGACGTTGGGAGGAGCGGTCTGGTCCTTGGGCGGATCGATCCCGTTCGGAATCACACGGATCTTTGCCGGGTCAACCCCGAGCCCGCGTTCCCACTCAGCGTTGGCCTCGGTGACCGGAGCGATGACATCGGCAGCGGCGTAGACGGCGCGCGTCATGCCGAGCGCGAGTCGCGGCGAGATGTGTCCATGACCCGGCCGCGCGGCGGCCTCGCGAACTGCGGCGAGGTAGGCCTCGCGAACGTACACCCCGTGTTCGGTCAGTAGCAGCGGGGTGCCGTACAGCGCTTTGTGGATGATGGCTGGGATTCCGGACCACCCCGCGGCAGTCACGTGGATGACGTCACACGGCGGCGTTGGTACGGCAGCCGTTCGAGCCACCCAGTACAGCGCCTGATACAGCCTTGCCGCCTCGATCGCGTCGTAGATCGGTGCCGGCGCCGAATCGCGATGGCTGTCCATCACGAGTTGCTCCAGCTCGGAAACGAACCTCTCCCAGCTCTCACGCCCCCGAAACTCGGGTCTGATCGACTGGGGGTTGCGCCGGCACCGCACCAGGGCGGCCGTCAGGCCTTCGAGATCGCCCTCCCACGGCATCAGCCCTCGCAACAGCTGCGCGGGAAGCAACCCGTGGTCGGTGGCGCGACGAGCACGCAGCCGTCGCGGCGCGTGGCCTTCGGACCACAGGTCGATCGAACGCAGCAGCCTGGTGTTTGGCGGCAACTTCACTGCCGGACGTTGGTTCTTGCGGCCGGCCAAAATCGGGAGAACGTCCCAGTCGGTTTCGGATAGCCCGGTGAGCACGGCGTGACACCAGGAACTCACGCCGCCGACCGCGTAGGGGTACGTGCCCTCGGTGATCAGCAACACCCGTGGGCGCGTTCGGGATTTGGCTCGGGGCGTGGCGTCTCCGCCGACTTGACCGATTGGTCTTGCGGTGGTCGGGCCGCTCCGGCCGATCTCGTCGGGCGATGCGATGCGTCGCGACAGCATGGGCCGGACGAACCGCCTCTCTGGCACCGCATGAGCGGATGGTTGCGCGTGTGGTCCGGCCCTCACGTCTGCATTGTGAGCCCCTAGGAGGAGCCCGGCCATAGCCCGTGAGCAGGATTTCTGTTCATCACGTGAACTCACCGGGCAGCGACCCGCGATCGGCGATGAGCGCGTCTGTAATGATTGTGCGCAACTATTTGGCCTGAACCTGAACGATGTATGCCGCAATGCGCGTCGAGATGCGGATCCTGTTGCTCGGGGAGTCCGGAAGCGAGCCGGGATACGAGACCTGGCGAACGTCGCTAGCCCACGCGGGCGTGCCCTTTGACGCGATCGCGTTGGCCGAGCAGCCGTCCACACTGAGCATCGTTCGTCCGGACGGGACTGTTCGATACCAGGCGCTGATCCTCGCCAAGGACGGACTCCTCGAGTCCGCGCTGGATCGGGAACAGCGCGCCGCCGTCGACCGCCTCGAGCGTGACGCCGGGCTGCGCCGGCTCACGGCCTACGCCTATCCGGGCCCTGTCCATGGACTGACACCCCCCACGTGGGCCGGCAGGCTCGACAACATCGCAGCGTGCCTGACCAAGCGTGGACACGAGGTGTTTCCGTACCTGCGAGGTTCGGTGCCGATCGACGCCGGCACCTGGGGCTATCTCACCACGCCTCATCCCGACGAGCGCTTTGAGAGTTTGCTGGTCGCGCCCGACGGCTCAAGCCTGCTCGGGATCCATCGCGACCGGGAGGGACGCGAGCGGATGGTTCAGACATTCGACGCGAACAGCGGCCAGGTCCAGGGCCACCTCCTGCGTCAAGGCATACTCGCATGGCTGACTCGAGGAATTCACCTCGGCTACCAGCGCAACTACCTCAGCGTGCAGGTTGACGATGTCCTGCTGCCCAATTCCAGCTGGGATCCGGAGCGGCACACGACCGTGACCGATAGCGCTGGGATCCTTCGAATGACAGCCGACGACGCGGCGCGAACGGCTCGCTGGTCCCGGGCTCGAGGCATACGCCTCGACCTGGCTTGTAACGGTGGCGGCAGCGAGCGCTACTTGGTCGAGCGCGGAATCGAACGCGATCCGCTGCTGGACGCGCTACTCGCCGAACGCGACGCCTTTGGCTGGATCAATCACACCTTCGAGCACCGAAACCTCGACGAGGCCTCGACGGAGACGATCGAACGCGAGATCGAGAAGAACCTGGAATGGGCGGTAGAGCACGGCATCAAGTTCGAACCGCAGGTTCTCATCACCGGGGCGCACACCGGACTCGCGAACCTCGCTGCCACGCCGCCGCGCGAGGAAAACCGAAACCTTGCTTCGGCGCTGAGCGCACGCAAGATCCGTTTCCTGGCCTGCGATGCATCGCGTCCTTACGCGTCCGGCGGCCTGGAGCCAGACAGCCGACCCGTGCCCGCCGGGGCGCCGTTCGTGACCGGATGCGCGCTGACGATACCCCGCTATCCGACCGCGCTGGCCCACGACGTCGCGACCGCTGAACAATTGCTGGATCGGCTGAGGAGCGCTGGCCACGCGCCAGATGAATCCTGGCCACGGTTCGTTTCGAGGGAGGCGAGGCGGATGCTGGTCAAGCTGCTCGGGAATGATCCACGCCCACATTTCTTTCATCAGAGCAACCTGCTTCCCAGCGGAACCGGTGAAGAGGGCTCTCCTTCAAGCCTCGTTTGCGAGCTGTTGGATCGGGTGCTGAGCCTCTATCAGAGGTTGATCCTCCCGTCGATGCCAATCGTGCAGCCCACTCTCGCCGAGATCGGCCAGAGCCTGCTGCGACTCGAGGTGTGGCGCGAAGCGGCGGCGGCCCGCCAGGTCGTAGCCTATTTCGAAGACGGCGGCGTGAGAATCGTCAATCGCACGACAGCCGCCCTCGAGCTTCCGCTGACAGGGACGCCGTTGGGAGAGCAGTACGGAGCCTGCCGATCGGCGTGGATCTCAGTGCCGCCCGGGACGACGTTCGTCGAGCGCCCGATTGCCGGATAAAGGCTGCTCAGAGCCGGGTTCCGGTTGCTCCTCGCGCTCGAGCATCTCGATCGCGCTGCGACGATTCGGCGCGTCGAACTTTTGCACCACCGACGCCGTATGACGACGCACGGTCACCTCCGAGATGCCGAGGCGCGCCGCGATCTCGCCGGTCCGCTCCCGCTTTCGCAGCCGATCGAGCACCTCGAACTCGCGCGCCGTCAACTCGACCTCGCGACCGGAGTCAGGCAGAACGACGCGGCGTCTGGTTCCGCGCTCACGAAACTCGAGGATCAAGCGAGCGGTCATCGCCCGCGGTAACGCCGCCTCGCCGCGGGCGACTCCAAGGATCGCGTCTGGGAGCCGAGTGGCCGGCGTGCTCATCAACAGATAGCCGTCGGCGCCCGCCCGCAGGGCTCCGAGCATGTCCTCGTCTCGCGCCGAGCTCGTCATCATCACGATCTTCGTCGCCGGGAGCGACCGCTTGATCAGGCGGGCGGCCTCGATCCCGTTGCCGGGCAGAGCGACCGAGAGCACGCACAAATCCGGTTGCCACGCCTGCGCCATCCGGACGGCATCTTCAGCGCTGGACGCCTCGGCAACGACGCGAAGCCCGTGAGGCTCGATCGCCCGCTTTATCCCAATGCGCGCGGGAACATGGTCGTCCGCCAGCAAGATCGTCAATCCGTTTCCGTTAGACGCCGCAGCGTCGTTCACGTTAGCTCCCTTGACAGCTCGCCCCGAGTCCCTGGGACAACACAACTCCAACAACGCAAACGCTAGCAGGCGGCCCCAGCTTTCATGGACCACCGTTCACCAATGAACGCAGGAGGGGCGAGGAAGGCCATTGGCGACATGCTCGCGAGCCAACAGACTGCTGAGCACATTTAGGGGCGCGAGGTTCCACGGTGAAGCGCTGGCGTTGCCGGTTGTGCTGCTGTGTGGCGTTCGCTCAAATCACGCATGAACGAGCACTTACGGGTGAAACGGTTCCTTGGTTTGCCTTGGGCGATGGTGGTTGTGGGGGTCGCGCTGGTTGCGCTCTTCGGTGTTACACGCCTGTCCGGCGGGGCTTCGCCCGCCTCCGCTGCGTCCGTATCGAAGCGATCGGCATGAAGGTCCTGTTGATCACCGATGGCACCGACTGTACGGACAGCAACGAAACCCCAAGTGGCATCGTCTATTGCGACTGGGTCAACACGCTCACGCGCGAGGGCGTGCCGTACCAGACCATGGTGACGAGCGACGCGAGCCCCGGCAGCGTCGCCTTGCCGACGCTCTCGACCACCTCGGGTGACGGGACCCAAGTGGCCAACTACGAGGGGGTCGTGGTTGCCACGTCCGGCCCCGTGGGCATTAGCACCGCTCAATGGGACACGCTGCAGACCTTCGAGCACCAGTTCTCGGTTCGCCAACTGACTGCATACGCTCCGATCGAGCAGCTCACGATGGCGCAGATCGGGACGCTCTCGAGCGAGCAGGCCGGGTGGGCAGCGGCCGACACCAGTCAGGTCTCGGGCTACATCGAGGGCAACGTCGTCACGGTGAACAACAACGGCGCGGCCACCGAGATCCCGCTGACCGGCACGAACATCGGGACGCCGTACGCGGGAACGGTGTCCGGTTGGACGAACGGGCCGACTGGCACCAGCACCTACACCGCTCTTGCGGCATGGCCCGCATTGCCCACGACCGCTGTCGTCCTGACTCCGCCGACGGGTCCGGCGCCGGCCGGGCCTCTCGCCACCGGCGGCAAGCCGACGAACCAGCAGCCGCCCGCGGCGAGCAAGCCTTCGCTCTACTACGTGGCGGTCCAGGTCGCCCCGAAGAAGGTGTCGATGAAGAAGGGCACCGCGACGGTGTCGCTGAAGTGTGAGGCGAAGAACGGGAAGGCCGCCAAGAACCACTTCTGCACCGGCAAGTTCACCCTGAACCTCATGGGCAAGACGGTCACCCACTCCTTCCGGATCAAGGCGACCAAGACGGCCCGGATCGCGGTCAAGCTGCCGAAGAAGGCCTTACTGGCAGCTAGGGCAGCAGCGGCCTACAAGCGCCACGTCAGCTGGCACGGTGCGCTGGTGGTCTCCACCAAGCAGCCGCAGGGACCGGCGAAGCTCACGCGCGGAACATTGACCATCAAGACGTGAGCTCAGCTTGAAAGCGAGATCGAGACGCAAGGTGATACAGCTGTCTCGACGTAAGGGTTTGTGGCTCTGCCTCCTGGCAGGGACGATCAGCCTGTGGCTACTGGCTGGGACTGCCCAGGCAGCAGGGACGGGGACAGCGATGACGTTATTGCTGTCCCCGACCAGCATCACCGCCAACGGCACATCCACCACCACGGCGACCGTGACCGTGACCGACGCCATGGGAGCCGGCGTCGCCGGTGACACGGTAGCGTTCTCGTCCAGCGACACGGGCGAGACCGTCGGCATGACGACCGACAGTGGCAACGGCACCTACACCGCGACGATCACCAGCTCCACGACCGTGGGAACCGCAACGATCACCGCGGCCGATGCCACCTCACCCGTGACGGCGCAAACTGCGACTCTGGACCAGACCGCGGGGCCCGCGGCCACCGTGACGCTCGCGCTGAACCCGACCTCGATCATCGCAAACGGGGTCGCCGCCACCACCGCGACCGCGACCGTCAAAGACGCCGAAGGGCATCTCCTGCCCGCCGAAAACGTCGGCTTCGGCTCCAGCGACACGGGCGACAAGGTCAGCGCGACGACGAACGCCGGTGGCGGCACCTATACCGCGACGGTCACGAGCTCCACCACCGTCGGACCGGCGACGATCACTGCGACCGACGGTGCCGCGTCCGGAACGGCGGCGCTGACCGAGACCGCTGGCCCCGTGGCCACCGTGACGGTGGCGCTGAACCCGACCTCGATCGTCGCCAACGGGACCGCCACCACCACCGCAACCGCGACCGTCAAAGACGCCGAAGGGCATCTGCTCGCCACCGAAACCACCGTGGCTTTCACCTCGAGCGACACGGGCGACAAGGTCAGCGCCACGACGAACGCCGGTAGCGGCACCTACACAGCGACGATCACGAGCTCCACCACCGTCGGGACACCGACCATCACCGCGACCGACGGCACCGTGTCCGGAATAGCTGCTCTGACCCAGACCGTGGGTCTCGCTGCAACCGTGAAGGTGGTGGTGAGCCCGGCCGTGATCCTTGCCGACGGCGTCTCCACAGCCACCGCGACCGCTACCGTCGAAGATGCGCAGGGACATCTCCTGCCCGCCCAAAGCGTCGGCTTCAAATCCACTGATCCGGGCCAGTTCTTCGGGCAGGTGTCGGACAACGGCAACGGCACGTACAGTGTCCAGGTCAGAGGCTCGACGAAGGTTGGCTCGGCAACTATCACCGCGACCGATAGCTCCGTGTCGCCCGCAGTGTCGGGACAGGGGACGCTCGGTCAGGCCGCTGGCCCCAGCAGCACCTCGCTTGTGGCCTCCTCCTCAGCGCTGGTCACAAACCAAAGCGTGACGCTGTTCGGGACTGTCAGTGGTGGGTCTGGCTCCCCGTCAGGAGCAATCACGTTTAGCGACAGCGGCGTGCCTATAGCGAACTGTGTGGCGGAGCCGATCACGCCATCAAACCCTGCCGCCACGTGTCAGACATCATTTGCGGCCTCCACGTCGCCCGCGCGGCTCACAGCCGAGTTCATTCCGGACTCCACATCGACCGCCCCGGGATCGACAGGCTCCGTTACGGTCACGGTCACGCCGGACTCGACCTCCACTTCCCTCGAGGTGTCGACCGCGGTGAACGTTGGCCAGAGCACAACGTATACGGCGACCGTCGCACCTCCGGCAAGCCGTTCCGGCCCGGTCGAGCCGTCAGGCTCGGTCGAGTTCTTCGACCATGGCACGCCGATCCGTTCGTGCCTGAATCAGACGCTGGTGAACGGGAGCGCAACGTGCGCGCTCACCTACAACGCGGTCGGGACGCACAGCATCACCGCCCGCTACGGTGGCGATTCGAACTTCGCAGGCTCTACCGCAGCGGCGCAGCCCGTCACGGTCGTGCGGCAGCCCGTAAAGGTGCTCGGTCAAATCAGCGCCACGATGCAGTGGGCCTTCGCCTACAACTCGACTTACACTAAGGTCCTTACTCTCTTCGTCAACCGGGTATCCGCAGACGCGACGGTGCTCGTCAAATGCCACGGTCGAGGTTGCCCGTTCGCCAAGCACACCAGCAGGGTTGCGAAACCCAAGCGGTGTGGGAAAAAAGGGAAGCCCAAGTGTCCGATCGGTGGCAGCATCAACCTGGCCGTCCCTTTCCAGAAGGATCCCCTGCGCCCCGGGGCCACGATCGTCGTGATGATCAGGCGTCCAGGTTGGGTCGGCAAGTACTACAGGTTCACGATCCGGGGAAGCAAACCCGGCATCCAGATCGCCTGCCTCGCCGTCGGCGGGAGCCGTCCGGGGGTCGGATGCTGAGCAAGCCCGCGATTTGCGGAGCGATGTCGACCGCTCGGGCCATTTCAAGGATTTGTCGACCGCGCTATCCGTGCGCCGTTGGGCTGGTGCTGGTCTGCGCCGTGCTAGGTACCGACGCAGGTCTGGCGCAGGCGCTGAGCGGACCGCCGGGGCTTCCCGGACCGCCTCCTGGAGCGGGAACGGGCTTTCCGTTGCCGCCTGCACCTGCGCAGGCACCGCCACCCGAACCATCCGGCTCGCCCGCAAGCATCCCACTAGCCGGCTCCGGGCCCGGGCTGCTGTCCGGCTCGGCCGGGCTGAGCGGCCGACGCCTGAAGCTCCCGATCGCCTGCCAGGCCAGAGGACACGCGTCCCTCAGCTTGCCGGGAGTCGCAACCGGCACCGTGGCGCAGACCACGTACAAGTGCGCCGGCGGACGCAGCACGGTCTCGTTCTCCCTCGGCAAACGCGTCGCGGGCCAGATCACCCGAAGCGGCAGCGTGCTGGCCGGGGTCACGTTCAAGCAGGGTGCCGCAACCGAGCACCTTTCGGTCATGGTCGGACCGAGTCCTGCGGCTCCCCAGTTCTGGACAAGCGTGTTCGGACTGCAGTGCGGCTCTCCCGGGAGCAATCAGGCGGACCTTCTGGCTCCGAACTTCACCGTCACGCCCGCGACCACGATCGATGTGAGGCCGTGGGTCGCTTGGTACACGGCAGCGACCGGCTGGCAGTGGCTCGGCACCGAGGGCCCGAACGCGAGTCGCTGGTACCGCTGGACGGGCACGACGAATGGGGTCGCTGAATGGCAAACTCCGTCCGGCACGGTCAACCCGTGGACGTGGGGCCCGATCTCCGTCAGTCCGGGAATGGGCGTATACGTCATCGCCGTTCTCGAGGCGGTCTACTGGTACAGCCACCCGGTGTACGTGTCGCGGTACGCACACTCATACCCATCTTCCCCGTACTGTGCTTACAGCTAGACCGATCCGAGCACGTGCGACGACCAGGTCCTGGCGCCTCCTGTGGCTCGTCGGTGGCGCCGCGCTGACGCTGATGCTGGCCGCGATGCCCGCCCCGGCCTGGGGCAGCATAGGCCCGGCTCTTCCCGGCCCCCCGCCGACGGCCGGACAGGGCTTCCCGACCGCCCCCCCACCCGGAGTCATCCCACCCGCCGGTCCGGTGGGCCCGACTGCTTCGTTGCCGACGAAGTTCGCCGGCGCCGGACTGAGGAGCGGGTTCGTGTCTGTACGCGGACGCGAGCTGACGCTCGCGATTGCGTGTAAGCATGGCGGGCAGGTGAGCTTGACCGCGTCCGGGCTGGGCTCCGGTGTCCTGGCTCGAGGCGGTTACGCGTGTCGAGGTGGTCAGGGCTCGGCTGACCTGTCGCTGAGACCGAGAGCCGCCCGCCGGCTGGCGGCTCTGAAGTCGACGGTTGCACGCGTAGCCTTCGGGGGCGGCAGCGCCGAGCGGTTCTCGATCACGCTCGGAGCGAGGCCGACGATACCCAGCGACTGGAGCAACGGCGGGATGGAGTGCAGCTTCCTTGGCCCGAACGAGCCGTATCTGGTGGCACCCAACTTCACCGTGACGCCGCCGGCCATCATCGACGTTAGGCCGTGGGTCGCCTTCTACACGCCGGCAAACGGTTGGCGGTGGCTCGGCACCACCGGGATCAACAGCAGCAGCTGGTATCGCTGGTCCGCGACGTCCGCCGGAGTGGCCACATGGCTGACGCCGGCTGGCGCGCTCAATCCCTGGACCTGGGCCCCTATCGACGTGCGCGCCGGCCAGCAGACCTACGCGATCGCGGCGTTTGAAGTGATCTACTGGTACGCCCATCTCCGTTATGTCTGGGCCTACGCTCCTTCGCATCTGAACGCCACCGCCGCCGGCACCTACTGCACGTTTCGCTAGGCCGCCGGCGGGCCGCAACGATCCGCCGAACGGGCCGCGGATATCCCGGCCCGAGGGCCCGAGCGCCGCAACATGGCGGTAGGCCCGACAGGGTCGGCGCCCATTGACAACTGGGTTACAATTTGTGCAGTTTTAGACAGAAGACAGTTGCGAAGCCGACTTTTCGACCGGAATTGTGGGAAAAGGTCGGCGGGGCACGTGATGTTTGGGGCACTCGGCCCGAACCGTGAGAGCGCATTAGGACGCCCGACGGGACCTTCGTGAGCCGGGCATAAATCGAAGGGGCAAAAGGTATGGCGGTGATCGCGTTGCCATGAGCATGGCTGCTGCAAACCGCTGGCCTGTCAGAGTTCCGAGGACAGGCCTGAAGGCGGACTGGTTCGTGCGTGCCGCAATCGCGACCGGCGGTGTGTCGGCGATCGTGGTCGGTTTGGAGCTCGTCAAGCCGATCCATGTCGCGAGCCCGGCCGGTCGTGCCGCGTTGGAGACGCTGATCGCGCTCTCAGCGATCTTCACGGTCCGGTTACTCGTTGCGAACTTCCAGGACACCGGCAGGCTGCCCGATCTGATGCTCCTGTGCGCCCTTGTGGCTGTGTCTGCTACCGATTTCGCCTACTGCGCTGTCCCGGCCCTCGCCAACGGCGCGAGCGCCGAGCCCGGCGGGGGCGCTCGGCTCTGCTGCAGCCTGATCGTCTCGGTCGCCTTCGCTGCGGCGGCGTTCGCACCCAGCAAGGTGATTCGGCATCCTCGCCCGGGGGCGATCGGTGGCGCGATTCTTGCCGGCGCCAGCATCGTATTCCTTTCCCAGTTCATCGAGCAGGCGACCGGCTCGCACTGGAATGCGGCGCTGCAAGATGTCGGAATACAAGGCGCGATCCAGCATCCGGTCGCGCTCACCGTCGAACTCGTGGCGGCGGCCGTGCTGGTCGCGTCGGCACTCGCGTTCCTCCGCCGCGGTCGTCGGGGAGAGCCCCGCTGTAGACTTCTCGCGGGCGCAGCGTTTCTCCTGGCCGCCGCTCGGCTGCAGTACCTCGCGCTCCCTTCAGTGGCCACGGATTGGATCACACCGCGGGAGGGCCTGCGGGTCGCCGCCTATGCCTTGCTGCTGGGAAGCGCCTACTGGGAGCACGCGCTGCGGCGGCGCGCTCGAGCGTTTGCAGCGATCAAGTCAGAGCGTGAGCGGATCGCCCGCGACCTGCACGACGGGCTCGCGCAGGATCTGGCGTGCATCGCGGCACAAGGGCAGCGACTCGGCGCCGAACTCGAACCCGAGCACCCTCTGATGATCGCGGCTCGCCATGCGCTCGCCACCTCACGAGGCGTAATCGCGGACCTCTCGGCCTCGGCCGCTCCCACCACCGAAGCTGCGCTGCGCATGATCGGCGATGAACTTCGGCACCGCTACGGTCTCCAGATCTCGGTCCGGATCGAGACATCGGGTGCTCTATCGGCCGACAGTGACATCGATCCGGTGGACCGCGAGCAGGTCGTTCGTATTGCTCGTGAGGCAATCGTAAACGCGGCTCTGCACGGCGGAGCCCGCCACGTCGATGTGGTCTTACTCGAGAAGGGGAGAGATCTCCTCATGACCATCACCGATGATGGATGCGGGATCACCGATGCGTCTGCGTCCGGTATGGGCTTGAGAACGATGCGTGCTCGCGCCACAGCGCTCGGCGGTCGGCTGACCGCGCGGCCCGGTGCCGGTGGCGGAACCGAGTTGCAGCTTGTCGCGCCTGCCCGGTACGGGTAACCGAACCCAGCGTGAATTGGCGGTAGCCGCGAGCGAATCTACGCCGCGGCCAACGTGCCCTGCCATACGGCGCCGAGCCTTCAAAGGGTGAGGAGAATTTTCGCGGCTGGCTCGTCTCACTGACGATTGGTCTGAGTACCCGGGGACTGAGAATCGTTACTCCAGCTGCGCCCTTGCTCTTCACGTAACTGTCGAGCGTCGCGTAGTAAGGCTCGGTGGCGCAGTTGGTGCTGGCCTCGACCAGGAAGACACCGTCCACGGCGGGGTACCAGACGTAGTTCGGATCCAGGTCGGCGCCCGGCCGGAACCGCCATGGTCTGCGCCGCGGCTCGCTGGGCCACCGGATCCGGCGATCCGCCCCGAGCTGACCCCGCCCCGAAAAAAGCTCCAGGAAAGCTGGCACAAGCTGGTCGAAACTTTCCATTAAGTTCTGACCAGGATGGTTTGAAACCGCGGGAGGGGGTATAAGCGCCCGCTGGCAGAGCCGTCAACGGACGGCGCCCATTCTCAGGCGGAGGGACCGGAACCATGAAGAGGTGTCTGGCGATAGCGATCGCTGCGCTGGGCGTTCTTGCCCCAGCAGCGGCGGCGGCGACGTACAAGCTGCCGCCGACAGGGCAGGACCAGTGGTACTGGGAGATCAGTCCGCCGTCGAACGGTCTGGCAGGTCTGCCGAGCACCGGCGGCGCCTACCCATCGCCCGGTTCGGCGAACATCTGGGACACGGACATGTTCGACGACTCCAACACGGACGGCGGCGTCCCAACCGGCCCTTCGGCGGTGGTGCAGGCGTTGCACGCGGCCGGCAAATACAGCATCTGTTACATCGAGGCGGGCGCACAGCAGGCCGAGCCGGACAGTGCGAACTTCGCGGCGGCCGACTACACGAATGGTTCAAACCCGCAGACCACCGAGATGCAGGGGTGGCCGGGCGAGTACTGGTACGACATTCGCGGCTTCGTAAATTACGTGGCAGGTGATCCGTCGACATTGACGGGCGCGGCGGTAAACATCGCGGCCGGACTGGCCACCCGCATCGATGACTGCGCCGTAGAGGGCCAGGACGCGGTCGAGCCCGACGACCTCGATGGATATGACAATCCGTCGGAGACCGGCGCGCCCGGCGGCGGTTGGGCTTTAGCGCAGGCCGACAGCGCCGGCTTTGAGCGGTGGCTCGCATACACCGCGCACTCGGACGGCCTGGCGATCTTCCAGAAAGACGACCCGGCCAATGCGAGCGTTGATGAGCCCGTCTTTGACGGGATGATCATTGAGGAGTGCAACTCCTACACCGATCCCTGCGCCGGCAGCGGCGGCGACGCAACCCCTTACCTCGCCGCGGGCAAGCCCGTGCTCAACGCCGAATACACGCAAGACGGCGAAACCACCGCGAAGTTCTGCCCCGCGGATACCGCAGCCCGCATCATCGGTGCGCTGTTCGACGTCGAGCTCAACGGGAAGACGTACGCGCCATGTGCGCCCGTCGGCCAGACCACCAGCGGCGGGATCGGTGCCGGAGGCGGCGCTTCATCCGGCAGCGGCAGCGCGGGCGCTACGACCCCTGGGGTCGGCAGCGTCGCGATCGGCGGCCGTCATCCGACAACCAAGAAGGGGCCCAACAAGAGGCACAAGAGGCACAAGAGGCACAAGCGACGCGACACGGGCAACAACATGAGGGGCGCGCTTGGCGGAGCGCTCGCCGCGCATGCTCGAGTTTTGGAACGCCAGAGCTAGGGAGCACTAGCCGCAACGTTCTAACCGGTACCTTGATTTGCAGGTGCCCGCTGCATAATCTGGCAGTCGTGAGGGGCGGCGACCTCAAGGTCATCGTGGTCGACGACCACGAACTGTTCCGCCGTGGGCTAGTCGGTCTACTCGAGGAGCGCGGGATCGAAGTCTTCGGTGAGGCGACGCTTGCCGCCGAAGGGATCAAGCAGGCAACCGAGATGGGGCCAGGGGTCGTGCTGATGGATCTCGCCATGCCCGGTATGTCCGGGGTCGAGGCGACCCAGCGCCTAACCGCGGTGGCACCGTTTGCTCGAGTTCTCGTGCTCACGGCCTCGGCGGACGATCAGCACGTGATGGATGCGCTGCTGGCGGGAGCCTGCGGCTATCTGTTGAAGGATTCGACGGTCGATCAGATCGTGGAGGGGATCCGGGCGGCAGACCGCGGAGAGGCGTCGATCTCGCCGTCCATTGCCGGCCACCTCATACGCCGCCTGCGCGAGCCTCATGAGCTCGAGCCCGCCGGTGCGGGGACAGACCTGACGCCGCGCGAACTCGAAGTCTTGAACTTGGTCGCCCGCGGACTCGACAATTCGGAGATTGCGCAGGCCTTGTTCCTGAGCCAGCACACGATCAAGAATCACGTATCGAGCATTCTCATCAAGCTCCAGGTCGAGAACCGCATTCAGGCGGCGGTCCGGGCGGTTCGCAGCGGCCTGGCGTGATCGCACGGTGGACCCTCACGGGCCGATCCGATTGCTAGGGTCGACATGGTGCGAGCCCGCAGGATCGCGACCAACGCGACGGCAGTGCTGCTCTTGATCACGGCCGCGACGTTGGTGCTCTCCCCCCCCGCAGCACACGCGTGGTGGAACCCACCGTCGCGGCTGTCCTGGTACTGGCAGCTGACGGGGACTGTGAACAACTCATACCCGGCGGCGGCATACGACATCGACGGGTTCGACAACAGCCAGCGCGAGGTCACGATGCTGCACTCAGCCAAGAAGCACGTGATCTGCTACATCGACGTCGGGACCTGGGAGAACTGGCGCCCGGACGCGAGCAAGTTCCCCAGCTCCGTGCTTGGAAAGCCGAACGGCTGGCCGGGCGAGCGCTGGCTGGATATACGTCAGTCGTCGGTCCTCGAGCCGCTTATCACGGCTCGCTTCCAGATGTGTAAACAGAAGGGCTTTGACGCGATCGAGCCCGACAATATCGACGGCTATGAGAACGACACCGGGTTCCCGATCTCGGCCCAGGACCAGCTGAGCTACGACCAGTGGGTGGCCAAGGAGGCGCACTCGTTGGGCCTCGCCGTGTTCCAGAAGAATGATCCCGAGCAAGCCAAAGCGCTTCAGCCGAGTTTCGACGGCGTCCTGGACGAACAGTGCAACGAGTACTCCGAGTGCTCTTCGTTCCAGCCCTACCTGAGCGTCGGAAAACCGGTACTGAACGCCGAATACAACCTCGCTACGAGCCAGTTCTGCGCGGCCGACAACCGGGCGGGCATCATGGGCGCGCTCTACAACCTCAACCTCGACGGCAGCACTTACCAGCCATGTTGGACCGGTTCGCCCGGATTCGGGCCGTCCGGCGGCCACGGTGTCCCCGGCTGGAGAGTCGCGATCGCCGCGGGAACCTTGACGGATATCAAGAGCGCAACGGCAGTTCGGTTGACCTGTCCGCGCGGACAGTCCTACTGCGACGGGACAGTCGGGATCGACGCCCTCGTTCCCCACGGGAGAGCGCCCGTTCTCGGCCGTGCGCACTTCCATATCGCAAGCGGCAACGCAGCCACGGTCAGGGTCACGCTCTCGCGCACATCGGTCCGGAAGCTGGGCAGTGTCTCCGCTGCCCAGGTAACGATCAAGGTCGATGCGCGCAACCGCGCCGGGAGACGGGCCAAATCACAGCGCACGACGACCCTGCGCCTGCCGAGCCGAGGTGGCTCGGCGGCTTAGCGGCGCAACCCGACTCGGCCACAGTCACTCGCCAGTTGCCAACGGCCGCCCCGGATCCGTGATCCAGTCGCTCCACGAGCCCACGTACAGCGCGCTCGGGATGCCCGCCAGCGACAGCGCGAGCACCTCGAACGCCGCCGCCACGCCGGAGCCGCAGTAGGCGCCGATCGGCTCGCCGGCGCGTACTCCCGCCTCCGCGAACCGCTCACCCAGCGCGTCCGCATCCAGGAACCGCCCGGAACCGCCGGCCAGCTCGGGCGCCGGCAGGTTGACCGCCCCCGGGATGTGCCCCGCCACCGGGTCGACGGGCTCGCGCTCGCCGCGGAAGCGCTCGGGCGCCCGGGCGTCGAGCAGGACGCCGTCCCGCGCCACCGTCGCCGCCGACTCGGCGTCGAGCAATGGCATCCCGCCGGGGCGCGCGACAAAGTCGCCAGCTTCGGGCGAGGTTACAGCCCGCTCGATGGCGAACCCGGCGGCCAGCCAGCCACTGAAACCCCCATCCAAAACACGGACGTCCGAGTGACCGAAGTACCGGAGTAGCCACCACGCCCGGGCCGCGGCGATCGAGTTGCCGGCGTCGTAGACGACCACCGGCCGATCGGCCGACACGCCGGCGGCGCGCATGGCGTGAGCGAAGGTGTCGGCATCCGGAAGCGGGTGGCGACCGCCGGCCCCGGGAGGACCCGCGAGCGCGGTGTCCAGGTCGACGAACACGGCCCCCGGGATGTGCCCGTCCAGATACAGGTCGCGCCCCGGCGGGCCGCCGAGCTCCCAGCGGACGTCGAGCAGCGCCGGCCGCGGCGCGTCATGCAATTCCGAGGCGGTGATCAGGCTCATCGCTTCCCGATTGCATACTGGAGGATCGACAGATCGGTCAGCCACTCGACCGGCGCCTTGTCGTCGGTGTACACCCGGCCGCCTCCGAGCGGCGCCGCCATCTGTCCGGCGGCGCGAGCGGCGACCGCCGCCAGACCGTGCGGGAGCCGCGGGTTCGGCATGGCCAGCCGCTCCACAGATACCGGCCGACTGCTCGCCACCACCAGCGAGTTCGTGTCGCTCTGCAGATCGCGCGCGACCGCCGGGAACACCGCGTGGAGCGTCGCGGTCACGACCTTCTCGAGCGCGTCCGAGCCGGGCAGGTGCCCGACGTTGACGACCACCACCCCACCTGGGTTCAGGTGCGAACGGACGAGCTCGAAGAACTCGCGCGTGACCAGGTAGAACGGGATGTACGGCTGGCGGTAGGCGTCGAGGAAGATCGCGTCGTACTTCGCGTGGTTGCTCTCGAGCCACGGTCGCGCGTCCGCCGTGTACAGGTGCAGATCCGGCCCGCGGAGGCCGAAGAAGCGCCTGCCGATCGTGGTCAGCTCGCCGTCGATCTCAACTGCGTCCACGCGTGTGCGTGGGAAATAGTGTCCGTAGGCGCGCGCCACCGTGCCGGCCGCGTCGCCGAGGATCGCGATCCGCCGCGGCGCGCTCGCGTCGACCGCGAACGGCAGCACGAGGTAGTCGTCCCAGTAGGCGCCGGTCAGGTACGTCCAGGGGAGGTAGGCGGAGTGGACCGCGAGGCCCTCGTTTAGCTCGAGCCAGCGCTCGCCGCCGCGGAACTGGAGCACCCGCGCGAACTGGTACTGCGTCTCGGTCGAGTAGATGACGCGCGCGCCCATGACGTCGGCGCCGATCGCCGCCGGCGGCAGCGCAAGCAATACCCCGACCGCGGCGGCGATGACCAGGAACCGCCACGAGCCGGCGCCGACGGCGGCCGCGACCGCCAGCGCCAATGCGAACACGAGAAACGTGCGATGGGTTCCGATCAAGGGGATCAGCAGCAGCGCGGCGAGGAACGTGCCGACCAGGGACCCGGCCGTCGAGATCGCGTACAGCCGCCCCGTGACCGTCCCGATGTCGGCGACGCGTGCGACCGCGAGCCGGTTGGCGTACGGCGCGACCATCCCCAGCAGCAGCACTGGGACGGCGACCAGCACGAGCACCGCCGCCAGCGACCCGAAGAAGCCTCCGACCGAGAGCGCGCCGAGGGCCTTGACCGCCTCGCGCAGGAAGGGATCGGCCACGAACGGCACGACCGCCAGCAGGACGGAGGCCCCCAGCACGATCACGCACAGGCCGCGCATATCCGCGTGGCGGTCGGCGAACCGCCCGCCGACCGCGTAGCCGACCGACAGCGCGACCAGCACCGTGGCGATCGTGTTCGCCCAGATGATCGTCGAGGCTCCGAAGTACGGCGCGAGCAGCCGCGCCGCGGCGATCTCCGCGCCCAGGCTGGCCGCGCCGACGCAGAACGCGACCACGCGAAGCCGCCAAAACTCGACCGGCGCGCCGGCCCGCGCCAGGCTGTGACGTCGCCCGCACCCCACCGCCTGGCGGCTCTTGGTCGTCACGCTCACGTCGAGCTAAAAGCGTAGTGGTCGGCGAACATCGGTCAGCATCCGAACCATGGGGGTTCAGCTAGGGCCAACCGGGGTCGATTAGGCGTAAAGCGGTAGATCACCCGCTTTACGCGCCATGGCAGAGGTATTCGTCGCACGACAGCCGATCTTCACCCGGACGCTTGAGGTCGCCGGGTACGAGTTGCTGTTCCGGGGCGGAGAGGCGAGTCGAGCGCGGGTCGCCGACCCCGAGGGCGCGACCGCATCGGTCGTGCTCAACTCCTTCACGGAGATCGGGCTCGAGCGGCTCGTCGGCCCCAAGCCGGCGTGGGTGAACGTGTCCCGCGAGTTCGTCCTGAGCGGGCTGGCGAGGACGTTGCCGCCCAGCGTGGTCGGGCTCGAGATCCTCGAGGACGAGCTACTCGACGAACGGTTCGTCCACGCGCTGATCGAGCTCAAACGTCAGGGCTACCGGCTCGCACTCGACGACTTCGAGTACACGGTCAGCGCCGAGCGGCTGCTCGGGCTCGTCGACGTGATCAAGCTCGACCTGCTCGCGATGGGTCGCGACCGGATGTCCCGGGAAGTGGCCCGCTTGAGACCGTACGGCGCAACGCTGCTCGCGGAGAAGGTCGAGACGCACGAGGACCACGCCTGGTGCGTCGAGCTGGGGTGCGACCTGTTCCAGGGCTTCTTCTCCTGCCGGCCCGAGCTGCTCCACAACCGGGGCATCGCCGCCAACCGCGCAGCGATGCTCGAGGTCGTGGCCGCGCTGCAGGATCCGACCGTGCAGCTGACCCAGCTCGAGCGGAAGATCAGCCGTGACGTCGCGCTGAGCTTTCGCCTGCTCCGCTACATCAACTCCGCGTTCTTCGGTCTTCGGTTCGAGATCAGCTCGATCGGCCAGGCCCTCGCGCTGCTCGGCGTCGAGAACCTCCGGCGCTGGGCGACGCTCACCGTGCTGGCCACCGTCGAGGGCAAGCCGCCCGAGCTGACCGTCACCGCGCTCGTCCGCGCGCGCTTCTGCGAACTAGCCGGCGAGCAGCTCCCCGGCCCGCGCCCCGGGGAGCTGTTCACGCTCGGCCTGTTCTCGGTCATCGACGCGCTGATGGACGCCCCGATCGACGACGTGATCGCGCTGATCCCGTTCCCGCGCGACATGAGCGAGGCACTGGTCTCGCGCGCCGGCGACAAGGGCCGGCTGCTCGACTGTGTCTCCGCGCTCGAGATGGGCAACTTCGACCGCGCCCAGCGGCTGGTCCGCGGCGCCGGGGACCTGTATCTCGAGGCCCTGATGTGGGCCAACGACGCCGCGGGACCACTGTTCGGCGAGTCGCGGCCCGCCCGCGCCGCCTAGGCCAGCGCCGCCTCCGCGTACCGCTCCAGGGTCGTCTGCCACGCGCCCGGCCCGTCGAACATGTCGCGCATCTGCTGCGCGGCGTCGCCGTACGCATCGAGGCCGCGGTGCTCGAGCTCGACCAGAGTCCGGTCCGGGCCCTCGGCCGTGAACGTCACCTCGACCTCGGTCCACAGGTTCTCGTCGTAGGCCCATTCGCCGGAGATCTGCCAGCTGAGCACGAGCCGCGACGGCGGATCCCAGACGACCACCTTCCCCCATTCGCATTCGCTGCCGTCGACGCCCCGCTCGTACCACCGTCCTCCCTCGCGAGGCTCGAGCACGGCCTCGTCGAGCTCCGCCTGCCCGATGTGATGCTCCCGTGGCCACCAGCGGTTGATGCCGGCCGTGAAGGCCGAGAACGCCTTGTCCTGCGGCACGGCCAGGGTGACCGCCTTACGGACGGCTGTGTCGGTGCTCATGTCGTCTCCTCGTGTGGTCGTTGATCTTCCGGAGCGCCGTCCGCGGCGGCCTGAAAGCTCGCCAGCGCTTGGCCCCAGAACGCGTCGAAGTACTCGCGCAGGGCCGCCACCGCCGCCGGGTCGACCTGGTAGACGCGACGCGTCCCCGACGGCCGGTCGAACACGAGCCCGGCGTCCTTGAGCACCTTGAGGTGCTGCGAGACCGCCGGCCGGCTGATCGGAAGCTCCTGCGCGAGCTGGCCCACCGCCAGTGGGCCGTCGCTGAGCCGCTCGAAGATCTCCCGCCGCGTCGGATCGCCGAGAGCCTGGAGCGCCTGCTGGTATTGGTAAGCGTGCACGAACGGTAAGCATAGACTTACGCATGCGCGCAGTCAAGGGATTCGTTAGCTCGGCTACGCCCGATCCGTAAGCAACTGGTCCGTAGTCAGGAGCGACGCCGGCTGGTACACACCAGCGACCGTGCTGCTCTACGACTCCGGAGTCTCAGGCAACTGCTACAAGGTGCGCCAGCTGTTCGCCCACCTCGGGATCGAGTACGAGCGGCGTGAGGTGTCGGTGATCGACCGGTCCGGCCGCCTCGAACTGCTCGGCGCGCTCAACCCCGCGCTCCGCGTCCCCACGCTCGTGTTCGACGACGGCCGGTCGATGGGCGAGTCGGGCGCGATCATGTTCTACTTCGCCGAGGGCACGCCGTACCTGCCCGAGGATCGGTGGGAACGCGCGCAGGTACTCCAGTGGCTGTTCTTCGAGCAGTACAGCCACGAGCCCAACATCGCGGTGGCGCGGTTCTGGGCGATCGCGGACATCGCGCCGTCGGACGCCGACCGCGAGGCGAAGATGCGCGGCGGTACCGCGGCGCTCAACGCGATGGAGCGACACCTCGGCCAAGGTCAATATCTCGTCGCCGACCGCTACACGATCGCCGACATCGCGCTGTACGCCTACACGCACGTCGCGCCCGAGGGGGGCCTCGACCTGGCGGGCTACCCCGCGATCAACGCGTGGCTCGAGCGGGTCGCGGCCCAGCCTGGCCACATCCTGATCACCGACTGACCCCGACCCCGGAGCGGCGGCCTCAGCGTTTCCCGCCCACCATCCGTCGCGGCAGAGGGAACGGCGAGAACTTCTGCACGACGAGCCCCGCGAACAGCCTCGGGTCAGCCTTGGCGATCAGCCCCACGAGCTCGAGCCGTTCGGCCGGTGTGAGTCTCCCTCGACGACCGCCGGCGACGCGAACGAGCGTGATGAAGCGCCGGCGCTCCTGTGGGTCGAGCCGGTGCCAATGCCGGCGCGCGAGCATCACGACCTGGGCCGCCGCGAGTAGGCGCGCCATCGGGATCGCGCGGGCCACTTTCAAAGGATTGGCTGCCACGTGACCGAGTGTAGGACGAGCACTAAGCTCCGCGCGTGCATCTGACCGCAATCGAGAGGCCCGCGAACGGCGACCCGCAAGGCATGCTGATCCTCCACCACGGTCGCGGCAGCGACGAGCAGGACCTGATCGACCTTGCCCCGGTGGTCGACCCCGAACAGCGCCTCCACATCGTGACGCCGAGGGCGCCGCTGCGCCTCCCCGGGTCGCCGGGCTACCACTGGTACCTGGTGCCGCGCGTCGGCTACCCAGACCCGGATAGCTTCCGAGCCGCCTACGCCGAGCTCGCGTCGTTCCATGACAAGCTGTGGGAGCAAACCGGCATCGGCCCGGACCGCACTGTGCTCGGCGGGTTCTCGATGGGCACCGTGATGAGCTACGCGCTCGGCCTCAGTGGCGACCGGCCGCCGCCGGCCGGCATCCTCGCGCTGTCGGGATTCATCCCCACGATCGACGGCTGGCGGCCGGCGCTCGACGATCGGAGCCGCTCAAACGTCCTGATCGCCCACGGCCGGAACGATCCTGTGATCCCGGTCACGTTCGCGCGCGCCGCTCGGGATCTGCTCGTGGCGGCGGGATTCGACGTCGACTACCGCGAGTCCGACGCGGCGCACAACGTCGATCCGGGCGACATCCCGCGCATCACGGCCTGGCTCGACCGGGTTCTTCCAGCCGCCTGAATGGCGGACCGAGCGGGGCGGCCGCACCTTCAGCCGCCCCGCCAGATCACATCCGATCGGTTACGGCTAGCGCTCCGGCTCGCCTGTCCTCGGATTGAGGATCAACTTCTTCGCCTGTGGCTTCTTGAAGTCGAACATCCCGGCCAGATCGAACTTCAGACCCTCGGAATGGTCGAGCTTGGACAGGATGCGATCGGCCGAACCCGGGATCCCCGGCAGGTGCCAGTTGTATTCGATGAAGTTGATGATCGAGGCCTGGTCTGTCAGGTTGCTATCGACGCTGTTGACCCGCGCGTAAGGCGAGATCACCAGCATCGGGAGCCGCGGGCCGAAGCCGCAGCGACCCTGCTCGCCCGCGAGCGGCGCCTTCGTCTGCGGGCTCGGGCCGCACTGCCCCGACGTCGGCTGGCCTGGGCCGACGGTGTTGGTGTTTGTGTTGGTCAGGTTGTCCGACGGCGCCAGCGACGGGTTGGTGATCCCGCTGTAGACATGGTCGTACCAGCCGTCCGAGTCATCCCAGTTGACGATTACCACTGTGCTCCGCCAGTCGGACGTGCGCATCAGCGAGTTGATCTCCCTGGTGACGAACGCCTGTTCGTCCGCGGGATCCGAGTAGCCGGGATGGCCGTCCTCGTTGCCTGGAGCCTTCAGGAAGCTGACGGCGGGCAGCGCCGTCGCCGGCATCCTGCCGCGGCCGATCGCGGCCACGAGCTGGTCGAAGTCGCTCGTGTCGTACTGATGGTTCGGGGTGTTGAACTGGGGAAGCCCGTTGACGTAGGACTGCGTGTCCCGGCCGATCGTCTTGAGGCCCGCCAGCGTGTCCTCGCCGGCGGTGTTCACCGGCACGGTTAGGTGGTGCGGGTTGGCCGTCGAGGCGTAGAACTGGAACGGCTCGTGGTGGGGGATGTAGTCGTCCTTGTAGCCCCACTGACCGGTGCCGCCCAGAGCCGCGCCGACCGGGTGAACCGCGTCGCACAGCGCCTGGTTCGAGGCGTTCGGCGGCACGTTCTTGCCGGTGAAGCTCCCGGAGAACTCGTCGGGGATGAAGTGCGACGTCGGCTGTCCTGCGTGACCGGTCGCGGCCGACGCGGCGGCGAACGTGGTCGTCGGGTCAAAGCCGCCCTCGAACCAGCCCCAGGAGAGGCCGGCCTTGTTCAGCACGTCGCCGATGTTCGTGCCTTTGAACGCAGCGGCATCACGGGTCGAGCAGTCATCCCAGTAGGGCTGTGCGTCGTTGGTCAACGAGTAGCCGCCCTTGCCGTCGGGGGTGAGGTCGCCGTCGGGCGAGGTCGACGTCGAGACCGACGGGCTGTCGGCCAGGTGGCCCGCGTCAATGTTCCCGGTGTCGCCCGAGGCGACGTTGATCGCGCCTGGCGCAGAAGGCCCGAACGTCACCCCGAACGAGTCGTCCTCAAGCGAGTAGTGCTGGGCGTAGTTCCACAGCGCGGTGACGGTGTTCCCGTCGTAGTAGTCCATCACCTGGGAGGGCTGGCAGGTGGTGCCGAACGGACTCTTCGTGCCGGCGTCGGTGCCGGTGCTCTGGACAAAGTGGTCCATCTTCCCGCCGTCGAACGCCTGCTGCTCGTCGCTGTAGTTGTGGTCCTCGTCACAGGTGAGCTGTCCGCCGGCGCTGCCGCTGAGGCCCGTGGGACTGCTGTCGAGGCGTTGCGGCTGGTCCTCGTTGGGATTCTGGGTCAGCAGGTTCGTGCTGTGGCGAAGCCGCGGCGGAAGCGAATGGCTCGTGGCCGGTCGGAGACCATCAACTGACGGCGTGCCCTTTGCCGCGTGGAATCGCCGGCCGTCGGTGTTGGCCGCCTTGGGATACGTGCCGAAGTAGTGGTCGAACGACTCGTTCTCCTGGAAGATCACCACGACGTGCTGTATTGGCGTGGTGGTGGCGGCTCTGTGACCGCCCCGGCCCTGATGGCCGGCGTGATGCTTCGACCGGCCCTTGGTCGAAGCCTGAGCTACCGCGCCGGTCACCCCCGCGACGGCGAGTGCTGCCACAAGCAGCAGGAGAACACGGTTGCGCGCCATGAACCGCTCCTTACTTTCGTTTGTCTTTGGCCAGCGCCACCTTCCGCCCGCTGCGACCGGGCTCGTTCCGGGCGGCGCGAGGTCAGGCGATGTCGGACGGCTTGTGAACGACTTGTTAATGAGTTCTAACCGATTCCGCCGGGTCGTGCGATCTCCGCTCCGCCGGCGCGGCCAGCCCCCCAACCGCCGGCGGCCAGCCCCTCAACCGCTGGCGCGGCCAGCCCCTCAACCGCCGGCGCCGCCGACTCGTTAACTACCGGCGGCCGGGACCCCTAGGTCCCGGCCGCCGCGAACGACCGCCGGCTGGGCGTTACTGCCAGCCGTGGTGCTGGTTGCGCCCCGGCGCGGGCTCACCCGTCGCCGGGCTGAGGATCAGCCGATCTGCCTGCGGATGCCGGAAGTCGAACATCCCGGCGAGGTCGAACGGCACTCCCTCGGAGCGGTCTAGCTTGGACAGAACCTGATCGGCCGACCCGGGAATCCCGGGCAGGCGCCAGTTGTACTCGATGAAGTTGATGATCGAGGCCTGATCTGACAGGTCGTTGTCCACATGGTTGACGCGGGCGTAGGGCGAGATCACCAGCATCGGGAGCCGGGGGCCGAAGCCACAGCGACCCTGCTCGCCTGCGAGCGGAGCCTGCGTCTGCGTCTCCGATCCGCACTGACCCGAGGTCGACTGCGCGGGGCCGATCGGGTTGGTGTTCGTGTTCGTCAGGTTGTCGGCCGGCGACTGCGACGGGTTGGTGACGCCGCTGTAGACGTGGTCATACCAACCATCCGAGTCGTCCCAGTTGACGATCACGACCGTGTTGTGCCAATCGGGCGTGCGCATCAGCGAGTCGACCTCGCGGGTGACGAATGCCTGCTCGTCGGCGGGATCGGAGTAGGCCGCGTGACCGTCCTCGTACCCCGGTGCCTTGAGGAAGCTCACCGCCGGCAGTGCCGACGGGGACACCTCGCCGTCGCCGATCGCCGTCACCAGCTGGTCGAAATCGCTCGTGTCGTACTGGTGGTTCGGGGTGTTGAACTGCGGGACGCCGTTGGCGTAGGACTGCGTGTCGGTCCCGATCTCTTGGAGGCCCGCCAGGGTGTCCTGGCCGGCTCCGTCGGTCGGGATCGTGAGGTGATGCGGGTTAGCCGTTGACGCGTAGTACTGGAACGGCTCGTGGTGCGGGATGTAGTCGTCCTTGTAGCCCCACTGGCCGGTCCCACCGAGGGCCACGCCGATCGGATGAACAGCGTCGCACAGCGCCTGGTTTGAGGCGTGCGCCGGGACGTTCTTGCCCATGAAGCTGCCCGAGAACTCATCGGGGATGAACTGCGAGGTCGGCTGGCCGGTGCGTCCGACAGCAGCCGAGGCGGTGGCGAATGTCGTCGTCGGGTCGAACCCGCCCTCGAACCAGCCCCAGGTCAGGCCCTGCTGGTTCAGCTCATCGCCGATATTGGTGCCGTTCAGCGCTACCGCGTCGCGCGTGGAGCAGTCGTCCCAGTACGGCTGTGCGTCGCTCGTGAGCGAATACCCACCCTTGCCGTCGGGCGTGATGTCGCCGTCCGGCGAGGTCGACGTCGAGACCGACGGACTGTTGGCCATGTGCGTCGTGTCGACGTTCCCGGTGTCTCCCGAGGTGACGTTGATCGCACCGGGCGCCGAAGGCCCGAACGTCGTCCCGAACGAGTTGTTGCTCATCGAGAAGTGCTGGGCGTAGTTCCACATCCCGGTCACGGTGTTCCCGTCGTAGTAATCCATGACCTGGGCGGCCTGGCACGGCGTCCCGAAGGGGCTGTTGCCGCTGCCGGTTCCGACGCTCTGCACGAAGTGGTCCATCTTGCCGCCGTCGAACGCCTGCTGCTCGTCGCTGTAGTCGTGGTCCTGGTCACAGGTGAGCTGCCCGCCCGCGCTTCCGGTCGCGCCCGTTGGGCTGCTGTCGAGACGCTTCGGCAGCGCTGAGTTGGGATTGCTCGTCAGCAGGTTGCCTGAGTGGCGGAGGCTCGGCGGCAGCGATTTGCTCGTCGCCGGAGGGAGTCCGTCGACCGCCGGGGTGCCGGGCGCCGCGTGGAAGGTCTGGCCGTCAGTGTTCGCGGCGTTCGGATAGGTCCCGAAGTAGTGGTCGAACGACACGTTCTCCTGGAAGATCACGACGACATGCTTGACCGGCGTCGAGGTCCCGGAACCGCCGCCTGGACCGCCACCACCCCATTCGTCGTGACGTTGATGCGATTTGCCGCCTGTCGAAGCCTGCGCCACCGCGACAACGCTGGCCCCGGCGATGGCGAGTGCTGCCACTAGCAGCAAGAGCACGCGCTTACGCGCCATGAAAGTCTCCTTTCCGGTTTTCATTCCGCCGGCGCCGCCCGGCGCGCCGCCGACAGCACTCTTTCGATCCGCGGGCGGCCAGGAGTTGTCGACTTGTGACCGACTTGTTGGCGAGTTGTAACCGGCGGCCGTCAGGTGCGGGTGACCAGGACCGTGCCCGCGATCACGAGCGCCAGCCCGAACAGGCGGGTGGGGCCGATCGCGACGCGATCCAGCCCGAACCAGCCGAACCGGTCGATCACCAGCGCGACGACCAGCTGGGCGGTGACCAATAGCGCGATCACCGCGCCGGCGCCGAGCGTCCGGACGGCGATCAAGCCCACCGTGATCACCGCCGCGCCGCCGGCTCCCCCGATGAGCACGGCCGGCCGCACCGAGCCGATGTGCGCGAGGCGTCCGGGATGTCCCACGGTCACCAGCAGCAGCGTGATGATCGCGAACGCGACCGTCACGCTGACGAACGCCGCGCCGAAGTCGCCCACGCGATCGGACAGCGCCGAGTTGGCAGCGGCTTGCATACCGACCAGCAGGCCGGCGCCAACGGTCAAGGCAATCGCGACCGAGCGGGTCATGGCGGTCGGTTCCCCGTCCGCCCGCGAGTTCCTGCCCAGAGCACTATGCTCGCCGCCGTGACGCTCGCCGCCGAGCTCGAACTTCCAAGCTTCGACCACACCGACGCCGAGCTGCGCGGCGATCGCTACCGCAGGGCAATGTCGGAGCTCGAGGGACGCGATGGATGGCTCGCGGCCAGCCCGTTCGGGTACATCGTGCTCGACCGCGAGGCCGGCGAGTTCTTCCTGCGGACCAGGGCCGCCGTGTTCCCGGGACTGACGATCGCCGACCTGTTTCAGGTGACCGACGGCCCGCTCCGCGATGAGATCGTCAAGAACATCATCAACGTCAACGGCGATGACCACCGGCGCCTGCGCAACCTGGTCAACCCGGCGCTCGCTCCCCGCGCCGTCGACCGCTACCGACCGGCGATGCGGCGGTTCCTCGAGCAGCTCCTCGAGCAGGTCCCGGCGAACGGTCACACCGAGTTCATCGGGGACTTCGCCAAGCCCTACCCGTCGCTGGTTATCGCCGAGGTCATGGGCGCGCCGCTCGAGGACGCGCCGCGCCTGCACCACTGGTCGAACGTGATCCAGCGTCAGTTCGACCCGACCAGCCTGATGACTGAGCGCGCCGAGATCGAGCAGGCCGTGGCCGAGTTCTACGCCTACGAGGACGAGCTGATCGCGCGACGGCGGCCGGCGCCCGGCGACGACCTGATCTCGGCCCTGTTCAGAGCCGAAGAAGCAGGCGATCGCCTCAGCGACGACGAGCTCCGCAACCTCGTCTTGAACATCCTCGTCGGCGGCGTCGACACCAGCCAGAGTCAGCTCGCCCACGCGATCCGCCTGCTGGCCGCGCACCCCGAGCAGTGGCGGCTACTCCGCGCGGACCCGCGCGGCCTGGCGTCGCGTGCAGTCGAGGAGGCGCTCCGGTTCGAGCCGATCACGCCTTTCACCGCGCGGATCCTCGTTGACGAAGTCGAGTATCGAGACGTGACGTTCCCGGCCGGGTCGATCGTGCTCGTCTCCGCGTGGCACGCCAACCGGGACGCGATTGGTGCCGACCGGTTCGACCTGACGGCCGACCGCGGCGGCGCCCGCCTGCTCACATTCGGCGCCGGGATTCACTATTGCGTCGGCGCCAACCTGGCGCGCGCCGAGATGCAAGAGGCGATCGCGTTCCTGGCCGAGCGGGTGCTCTCGCTCGCGCTCGACGGCGACCCCGGGTTCGGGACGCCGTCGGGGATCTACGGTCTCGAGACGCTGCCGCTGAAGCTGGACCTGGCCTGATCTCTGAACAAGGAGGACTCGAGTTGCCCTATGAGACGATCATCTGGGAGCGGTCGGGCGCCGTCGGGCGCCTGACGCTGAACCGGCCCGATTCGCTCAATGCCTGGACGCCGGAGTTCGGGCACGAGCTGCGAGCGGTGCTCGAGCGCGACGCCGCGGACGACTCCGTACGCGCCGTGCTGATCACCGGCGCCGGCCGGGGCTTCTCGTCGGGCGCCGACCTGAAGGCAGGGTTCGAGCCCGCCGACGACGGAATGCCCGACATAGGCAAGGAACTGCGCGACGTCTACCACCCGGTCATAGCCGCGGTCCGGCGAATCGAGAAGCCGGTCATCGCCGCGGTCAACGGCCCCGCGGTCGGCATCGGCTGCTCGCTCGCGCTCGCCTGCGACCTGATCATGGCGGCGGAGTCGGCGTTCTTCGGATTGGCGTTCGTCAACATCGGCCTGATGCCCGACGGCGGCTCGACCGCATTCGTCCCGCCGGCGGTCGGGCGGGCACGGGCGTTCCAGATGGCGCTGCTCGGCGAGCGTATCCCCGGACCGCAGGCGCTCGAGTGGGGCCTGGTCAACTGGGTCTATCCCGACGATCAGTTGATGGCCGAGGCAACCGCGCTCGCCGAGCGGATGGCCGCCGGTCCCACCCGTTCGTACGCGAGCTCAAAGCGGGCGCTCAACCAATTCATCTACGGCGACCTGGACGCCCAGCTCGAGCTGGAGGCTGAGCTTCAACACGCGCTCGGCCGAACCAAGGACTTCATCGAGGGCACCGCGGCGTTCGTCGAGAAGCGCGCGCCGTCGTTCACGGGCGGATAGTTCGGTGGCTGACTGGGCGACGATCTCCTCGCTCGCCACGGCGGGCGGAACGCTGGTGCTGGCGGTGGCCACGTTCGCCGCGGTCCGCTCGTCGAACCGCTCGGCGCGGGTCGCCGAGCTCGCGCTCCAGGAGCAGCGCCGGCCGCTGCTGGTCCAGTCCCGGCTGGGCGTCGACCCCGAGCAGAAGATCATGTTCGTCGACGAACACTGGGTTCGTGTGGCCGGCGGCTACGCCTCGGCCGAGAACCGCGACGGAAACCTCTATCTGGTGATGAGCCTGCGTAACGTCGGCGCGGGGATCGGCGTGTGTCAGGGCTGGGCCGTGCAGTCCGGCCTGACGCGCTCGACGGTCGACCACGTTCCCGAGGACGCGTTCAGGCCCCAGACGCGCGACCTGTATATCCCGGCGGACGACGTCGGCGTATGGCAGGGCGCGATCCGCGACCGAAGCGATCCCGGTCACGACGAGGTCGCGCACGCGATCTCCCAGCACGAGCCGATCTCGGTCGAGCTGCTCTACTCAGACCAGGTCGGCGCGTCGCGGACGATCACGCGGTTCACGCTGGTGCCGATCCGCCGTGACGATGGCGACGAGGCGGCTCGCCTGCTCAGCGGAGGCCGGCACTGGTACCTCGATCGCGCAGGGCCGCGCTGATCCGGGTGGCAGTCCCAGCCGCCTCGGTCGCCATCTCCCGCACGATCTCACCCGCCGGCCGCGCCCGCACGAGCTCGTGGGCCTGCCCGGCCCACAGGTTGAACGCGTCGGCATCGCCGCTCCGGCGTGCGGCCGCGCGGAGCGGACTTGTGACGTGGTGGATCTCCGGGTACGCGACCGGCGCCACGGTGTCGTGCTCGACCATGAAGCGATTGACGATGCCCCGCGCGGGACGTCCCGTGAACGCGCGGGTCACCCGCGTCGGACGCCGCTCGGCGAGCGCTTTGCGCTGGGCGTCCGGGGTCCCCGCCTCGGGCGCGAGCATCAGCGCGGTGCCGACCTGGGCGGCGTTCGCGCCGGCGCACAGCACGGCCGCGAGCGCGGCGCCGTCGGCGACGCCGCCGCTCGCGATCAGCGGCAACCGCGTCTCGTGGATGAGAACGCGGAGCAACGCGAGCACCCCGGTCCCGCCTTCGTCGGAGCCATCGTCGACGAACCCGCCGCGATGGCCGCCAGCCTCGGTCCCCTGGGCGACGAGCGCGTCCGCGCCGGCCTCGCGCGCCACCAGCGCCTCGGCGACGTTCGTGACCGTGACCCACACCGCGATTTCGACTCCATGGAGGTGGTTGATCACCGATTCCTCCGGGCACCCGAACGTGAACGACACCGCTGCCGGCCGTTCTTCGTACATCACCTCGAGCTTGCCCTCCCAGTCGTCGTCGTCGAACCGGGGATCGCCGAGCTCCGCGCCGTGACGCTCGGCCTCGGGTTTCAGGCGCCGGAGGTAATCGCGCAGCCCTTCGGGGTCGGCGGGCTCCGCGGCGGGGACGAACAGGTTGACCCCGAACGGCTTTGAGGTCGCAGCGCGCACCGCCCGGATGTCGTCTCTCACCGCATCCGCGCGCTTGTAGCCGGCGGCCAGGAAGCCCAGCGCGCCCACCTCGCAGACCGCGATCGCCAGCTCGGGCGTCGAGGGCCCGCCGGCCATCGGCGCCTGCACGATCGGCAGCTCGAGTGTGGTCAGATCGAACGTGATCGCGAGTCTACGGTGGAGGGTATTGGGCCGCCTGCGGCGGCATCCGTGGGGCCGTGGGGCCGGGCATCCGTGCCCGGCCGGGGGGTCTCGATCAGGCACGCCCGGCACGGACGCCCGGCGGAGCAGCGCCACGGTCGCCGAGCGTGCGAAATCCGCGTCCGCACGTGGCGAGCAGCCACCACGGTCGCGCGGATTCCGTACGAAGTTCCGCTGCTAGGTGGCACCTAACGTCCAACTCGACGCCTGCGACACCGCGAGATTGCATTCTGGCGCCACCATGGCCCGTTTCGGCAATCTCGTCCGGTGCGGCGGGCCGAGTTGGACGTTAGGTGTGAAGTCAGCTGAGCGCGAGCGCGTGGGCTGAGCCGAACGTCATCGGCTCCGCAGCGATGGCCGACTGCCACACCGCGTCATCGCCGAGCGGGCTTCGGATCGCCTCGCCGCCGGCCACGAGCTCGAGCAGCGCCGCCTCGGCCGCGGCGCGGTCCGGCGATTCGTTATTGCCCGCCATCAGCGCCGCGACCTCCTGCGTCGTCAGGCCGTCGTTGAAGCGCTCGAGCAACGGTGCCGGTGTCTCGGGCGGCGGCTCGCGGCGAACCGTCGGGTCGATGTTCGCAATCAGGATGTCGTACGCCTCGACCGGCTGGAAGCCGCCGGCCACGAGCTTCATCCCGTTCCCCTCGAACACGATCGAGGGTGCCGTGAACCGGACCGGGCCGTCGGTGGTCGCCGTCTTGCCCTGTAGCTCGGCCGCCGATCCCTCCGCCTTGCGAGTCTCGTCCTTGTCGGCGCGGTAGGCCTCCACGACCTCGGGCGCGTCGATCATTCCCACCAGCTGATCGGCGTCGATGCCCGGGATAACCCTCAGGGCGTCGGCGAGATTCGCGTCGTCGTCCAGGATCAGCGGGGTGTTGAAGTTGGCGAGCTGAATCGCCCGGAACGCCCGCCACTCGCTGCCCGGGTACGTCATGCGCGCGGCCACGACCGCCCGGCACGCCCGCGAGGTCGCGCTCAACCGGGCCTTCGGCGCCGGCGAGAACGGCATCCCGTAGCGGGTGCGGAACCTTGCCTGACCGAGCGCGCCGCGGATCGGCGAGTAGCCACGTCGCTCGTATTGCGACGCCTCCTCCGTCAGCCCGACCAGCACCAGCCGCCAGTCGAGTTGGACGCCGTATCGCCACTCGATCACCCGGAGAGCAGGGCTCTCGGAATATGCCCAAGGGCAGGCCGGATCGCTGTACAGAGTGGCCGAAATCATGCTGTGGACGCCTCCGGAGGTAAGTTGATTGACGCCTCAAGGATATTAGCGAGTCGGCTTCCTCGCTCTCGATGGTCGTCGCCGGCGACGTCCGCCGCCGGGGTCACGCGGGCGGCACCGAAGCCGGCAGCGACGAGCGCCGCCTCTGCCTCGGGCGCGTCACTGAAATGCAGATAGACGCGCCCGCGCACGAACGCCGACAGCATTACGCGGAAAACGCGGACCTGCGCGGTCAGCGCGCCACCCAGGTGCACGTCAGAGATGTAGCGGCCGCTCGGAAACGCTCCGAGTGTGGCTGCGAACCGGCGCCACAGCCCCTCGACCGCGTCGGTCGAGAGGTACCCGAGCAGCCCCTCGGTGATGATCGCCAGGCCGTGTCCGGTATCGAGCCGCGCCACGATCGCGGCCAGGCTGCCGGGTCCGTCGTCGCCTCGGAGCGCGTCGACCTGGGCGACGCGATGGTGCTCGCCGAGCGAACCCATGCGCTCGAGCGCGGCCCGCTTGCGCGCCGCCATCTCCGGTAGGTCGGCCTCGACGTACACGAGCCGGTCCCCGTACCGCTGAGTGAACCGCCATCCGCGCGGCGACAGACCGGACGCCACCTCGATCACCTGGCTCACCCCGTCGCGCTCGATCGCCTGCTCGAGCAGGAAGTCGATCGCGCGGTGGCGCGCCAGCAGATACGCCTCGAGCGTCGCGCCCCCGGTGGCCCGGCTGGCGAGCATCCACGGCTGCAGCGAGTCGAACAGGACGCGGCCTTCGCGGGTCTCGAGCTCCGGGTGCGAGAGCCCGTTCCGCGCCCACACGTAGCCGGTGTAGTGCGCAGTCGGGCCTATGCGGGGGAATCCGGCTCGAGCCAGCACGCCGCTCAAACACGTCACAGCCGAATCCCCCACTGACCGGAAAGGATCACGCTGCGTTGCTACCCAGCAACTCCTCCAGGCGATCCAGCAGCGGCACCTGCCCGATGTTGATCTTCTCCCGGGCCACGTCGAGCCCGAACCACTCGGCCCGGTCGACCTCGGGGATCTCGATGGTCTGGCCCGAGCGCGGGGGCCACTCGAAGTCGACGGTGTTGCTGACGATCTCGCTCGCGTCGAGGTCGCCGCCGATCGCCCACGCCCGAACTCGCTTGCCGCTGCGCTGCCGTATCTCGCCCAGGTCGGCGGGCTCGCCGTCGGGAGGCGCGCTGCCGAGCTCCTCCTCGAACTCGCGGCGCGCTGCGGCCAGCGGATCCTCGCCCTCGGTGCACTCCCCCTTCGGGATCGACCAGGCACCGACGTCCCGTTTGGTCCAGGCGGGACCGCCCGGATGGACGAGCAGCACCTCGAGCCCGGCCCCGCGCCCGCGGTGCAGGAGGATCCCGGCGCTCCGCCGCGAGCTTCGCGAGGTCACCGGGCGCTCAGCTCCTGCGCTGGGTCAGCGCGAGGCCGAATCCGAGCGCGATCAGCGCCGCGCCGCCGCCGGCGGTCATCCGCTCGAGCCGGCGCGGGGCCCGCCCGAGCCACTCGCGCGCGGTCCCCGATGCGAGCGCCCACGCGGTGTCAGAAAGGAACGCGATCAGAATGCAGATCGTGCCCAGGGTCGCGATCTGCAGCGTCACGTGGCCCCGGGAGGGGTCGATGAATTGCGGCACCACCGCGGTGAAGATAATCGCGCCCTTGGGGTTGGTGGCCCCGACGAAGAACCCCTCGCGATAGATCCGCCACAGCGACTCGCGGGCCGCCCGCACCTCGGGCGTGAACAGCTTGGCCAGCTGCTTACGGTCGCGAATATTGCGGACGCCCAGGAACACGAGGTACCCGGCGCCGAGCAGCTTCAGCGTCGTGAACACCGCGTCCGAGCGCGCCACCAGCGATCCCACCCCGATCGAGACCAGCACCAGCTGCAGCGCAAACCCGCTCTCGTTGCCGATAGCCGTCGCGACCGCCGCTCGCCGTCCGAGCGCCACCCCACGGCTCACCACGAACAGCACGCTCGGGCCCGGTATCAGGATCAGCACGTACACCGTGAGGAGAAACGCGGGCAGATGATCCGTCGGCAGCATGACCGAGGCTCATCCTAATCGGGGCGGCGCCCGGGCCGTCGGTGATCTCGTGGACGATCACCGGCCGGTGGGTGACATCAAGCAGCCAGCGCCTCATTGCGGGCCTCCTCGGTGGTTGCGGTCGGGAGCCGGACGACCTCGGTGTCTGCGGGCTCGCGCAGCAGGAACGCGGCGATCGCCGCTCCTCCGAGCGCGAATGCGGTCGCGACGTGGTAGGCGAGCCCGAAGCCGTTGGTGATTGCGACCGTGGTCGGGGCGGCACCCACCGCGGAGCCCGTCGCGCCGGCCGCGATCGTCGAGAGAACGGCGAGCCCGAGCGCGCCGCCCACTAGCCGCGAGGTGTTGAGTAGGCCCGAGGCGACACCGCTCTGCGAGCGGTCGATGCCCTGCATCGCGACTATCGTCGCTGGCACGAGCGTGAAGCCCATGCCCAGCGCCGACAGGAGCGCGCCGAGCAGGATCGTGTTCAGGTAGGTCCCGCCCGGTGCCACGCCGCTCAGCAGCAGGAGCCCGACGGCCGAGGTCAGCATCCCCGTCGCGATCACCCGGCGCGGGCCGAAGCGGCCAACAACCCGTGGCGCGAGCGTCGAGGCCGCGAAGATGGACAGCGTCATCGGCAGGAAGCCGAGCCCGGCCTCGATCGCGTCGTAGTGGAGCACCTGCTGCATGTACAGCGTCAGGAAGAACCAGCCGGGGAACTGCGAGGCGTACAGGAGCACGACCACCGCGTTCGCGGCGCGCAGGTGTCCGATGCGGAAGATCGACAGCGGCACGAGCGGCTCGCGCGCGAACCGGGCCTCGACCGCGAGGAACGCCGCCATCAGGACGACGCCGCCGATCAGCGGCACGATCACGCCGGGAGCGCCCCAGCCGAGCGTGTCGGTTCGGACGATGCCGTAGGTCACGCTCACGAGGCTGGCGGTCACGAGCACCGCGCCCGCGAAGTCGAAGTGGCGGGTGCCCTCGGCCCGCGTGGTGACCGGAATCAGCCGCAAGCCGAGCGCGACGGCGATGATGCCGAGCGGCACGTTGACGGCGAAGATCGCCGGCCAGCCGAACGTCTGCGTCAGGACGCCACCGAGCAGCGCGCCCGAGGAGGCGCCGAGGCCGCCGACCGCGCCCCATGCCGCGAGGCCGCGGTTGCGCTCGCGGCCTTCGGCGAACGACGAGGTGATGATCGACAGCGTGGCCGGCGACAGCACGGCGCCGCTGAGGCCCTGGATCGCGCGCGCGGCGATCAGCAGGTCGCGCGAGTCGGCGAGCGCACACGCGAGAGAGGACAGGGAGAACATCGCGGTGCCGGCGAGGAACATCCGGCGACGACCGAGCAGGTCGGCCGAGCGCCCGCCGAGCATCAGGAAGCCGGCGAAGGTCAGGGTGTATGCGTTGACCACCCACTGCAAACCGGTGGTCGAGAAATGCAGGCCAGAGCGCATCGACGGCAACGCGACGTTGACGATCGCGACGTCGAGAATGACCATGAACTGGGCGAGGCAGACGACGAACAAGAGCGCGTTCTTAGAACGCGCGGATTCAGATTTCGGGGGGGCGATTGCGTTCACGAGTGATATGGTGCGCCAATGTTTATCCAGGTACAAGAGAGGGGTTTATCCTGGTAGTGGACGTGACACCCAAGCATTCGAATAACGGCAACGGAGCGGCTCCTGTGAGGGGAGGGGCGTCCAACGGCGAGCGCCGTCGCGAAGAGCTCGCGGACTTTCTGCGTACGAAGCGCTCCAATCTCCAGCCCGAGGAAGTCGGTCTCCCCGACGGCAGCCGCCGGCGCACGCCGGGCCTGCGCCGGGAAGAGGTCGCGCTGCTGGCCGGAGTCGGGACGACCTGGTACACGTGGCTCGAGCAGGGACGCGACGTCCGCGCCTCGCTCGACGTGCTCGAGGCGCTGGCACGAGCGCTACGGCTGACGCCGGCCGAGCGCTCACACCTGATCCTGCTCGGGCGCGGCGAGCACGCCAAGCCGTGCAAGGCGCCGGCCGAGAAGGTGTCGCCCACGGTCCGGCGGCTTGTCGAGAACATGGGACCCGGCCCCACGTACCTGCTCGGGCGCCGCTGGGATTACCTGGCCTGGAACCGGGCGTTCGAGGCCGTGTTCAGCTGGGCGCCCGGTCCCGATCCGCTCTCGCGCAATCACGTGTGGCTTTGGTTCATGGATCCGTCGCGGCGCACGCTCTGCTCAGTCGATTGGTCGGCCAGCGCCCGCTTGCTGGTGGCGAAGTTCCGCGCCGACACCGCGAGGAACATCGGCGACCCGGCGTTCGAGGAGCTCGTCTCCTCGCTCAACGCGTCGAGTCCCGAGTTCCGCAAGCTGTGGAAGCGTCACGAGGTCGCGGGCAGCGGCGATGGTCGCAAGGACCTCACCCACCCGACGGCCGGCGAGCTCGTTTTTGACCACGCCGTGTTCCAGTACGGGGATGCCGGCGAGCAGCGCCTCGTCGTGTACTCGCCCACGGCCGAGCACGACACCCGCGACAAGTTGACGAAGCTGCTCGCGGATCGCGAGGAGGACACTCGCGACCTGTCGTTGGCGACGGCCGCCCGCTGACCGAAAACGCGCGTCTTGTTACGCCCGCGTGACCGCTGTCACGTTAGCGTCAGCACGGTCTTCGACACCTCTTAGTTTGGCTTGACGTGGCTCTGCCACAGCCTTGATCTGATTTCCCCATGACGACGCAAGCGCCCCTCCAAAAACCACACGAAGCGCCCGGCGTGCAGCGAGACGAAACCGTGCTGCTCCCGCGCGAGCAGGAGACCGCCACGCTCGAAGCCGGCGCCACCGCGCCGGTCCTCAACTCGCTTGCGCTGCTCGACCACCGAACTCGGAGCCGTGCGATAAGCCGGCGGTTGGCCCCGTTCGGGCACTACCTCGCCTTCGGCGACAACGGCACGGATTGGCTGGTACCGCTCGACGAGAAGGTCGTTCACATCGGCCGCGGCCTCACCTCCGACGTGCGGATCGAAGAGCAGCGGGTCTCGCGCAGCCACGCGATCCTCGTGCGCCACGGCCATGCCACCCGCTTGCTCGACAACCGCAGCGCGAATGGCACATATGTCAACGGCCGCCAGATCATCGCCACAAACATCGCGGACGGCGACGTCATCCGCATCGGGCCGGTGGTGATGACCTACGTTCAGGTCGTCTGACCCGACCTGCACCCAGGTCGATTGAGCCCGCACCGCGCGCCGCAGACCGACTCCTCCCCCACGGGTCTGCGGCGGCGCGGTGCGAGGCGCCGTTTCCTACTGGGTCTGCGTTGCCGCGGCGCGATGCCGGGCTCGCCGCGTCGCCGCTCCGGCGCGGGCGGCGCCGCCGCGCGCCGCCGATGTGACCGCCGTCAGCGGCTTGGCGATGCCCTCGAGTCCGCGGCGCTCGGCCTTGACGCCGAACGCGAGCTCGACCACGCCACCGATGATCATCAGGATCGCGCCGATCGCTAGCGCCAGGAACACGTCCGACGCGTTCCCAGTCGGCACCAGACGGCCGAACAGCTGCGGGCCGATGATCCCGCCGAGCCCGGTGCCGATCGCGTAGAACACGGCGATCGCGAGCGCGCGCGTCTCCATCGGGAAGATCTCCGAGACCGTCAGGTAGGCGGCGCTCACTCCGGCCGAAGCGAAGAAGAACACGACCGACCAGGCAATCGTGAGCGTCGTCGCGTTCAGCTGGCCTTCCTTGAACAGGTAACCGGTGATCAGGAGCAGGACGCCGGACAAGATGTACGTCCCCGCGATCATCGGCTTGCGCCCAACCGTGTCGAACAGCGGACCCAGGATGATCGGCCCGAGCAGGTTTCCGGCAGCGAACGCGACCAGGTAGTAGGGAGCATCCGCGGTGGCGACGTGGAAGAACGTGCTCAGCAGCGTGGCGTAGCCGAACAGGATCGAGTTGTAGAGGAAGGCCTGCCCGATGAACAACGCCAGCCCGAGCACGAACCGCTTCGGGTAGTTGCGGACGATCGCGCTCGTGATCTCCCACAGCCCGATCGACTTGCGCTGCCGGACCGTGATGGTGTCGTCGGGCTCGTCGAGGTCCGCGCCGGTCGACTCGACGACCTGGCGCTCGATGTCGCGGGTGACCCGCTCCGCCTCGTCCTCACGTCCGTGGATGAACAGCCAGCGCGGACTCTCGGGCACATGACGGCGGACGATCAGGATGGCCAGGCCGAGTACGAAGCCGAGCCCGAAGCACACGCGCCAGCTGAGCAGCGGCGAGAACACGTGCAGCGCGAGGACCGATAGCAGCGCGCCCGCCGCGGCGCCCGCCCAGTAGGTGCCGTTGATCAGGATGTCGATGCGGCCGCGGTGTTTGGCCGGGATCAGCTCGTCGATGGCCGAGTTGATCGCGCTGTACTCGCCGCCGATCCCCATCCCGGTCACGAACCGGCACGCTAAGAAGAACAGGGGCGTCCACGCGAACGCGGTCGCGAACGTCGCCGCGAGGTACACGCCCAGGGTGATCATGAACAGCCGCTTGCGCCCGAACATGTCGGTCAGCCGCCCGAACAGCAACGCGCCAAAACAGGCGCCGGCGACGTACATCGACGCCGCCCAGCCGGCCACCTCGGCCGAAGAGATGTTGATGCCGCTGCCCTTGGCGGAGATCGCGCCGGCGATCGAGCCGACGATCGTCACCTCGAGACCGTCGAGGATCCACACCGTCCCCAGGCCGATAACGATTCTCCAGTGCCAGCGCGACCAGGGCAGGCGGTCGAGCCGTGCGGGAATGTTGGTTTCGATCGTCCCGAGCTCTTCAGGGATGGATGCGGTTGTGGCCATGGCAACTACCTCCTTACCGAACCTCTACCCGGCCGCCGCCGCCGTGACGCCTGAACGCGGACGCGTGCGTAATTCGGCGGACGTCCACATTCCGGTACGCGGTCTGGCCCGAAACGCCGCAAATCAAGTTGCTTGACACGAGTCAGCACGAGAGTTAAGGTCAGGCGTCCGGTTTCCAGAAGAAAGGGAGGTAGCCTTCGGGGCCGAGCACAACTGCTCGTTCTGGAACTCTTTGCCGACGACGGGTTAGAGAGGGCCTGGCCCGGCCTGCGTGGGGGCGGCCCGGGTCCCGCTGGGGCACCACCCGCCACGGTTTGAAATCGTACGGTGCGATGTGGCCGGCATCCGGGAAGATCGCGTTCGCCGGCGGCACGCTCGACCGTGCCGCCCGCCTCCGCGACGACGGGACCGCCGACCGGCTGCGCGAGGCGGGCAACTCACGGGTCGTGCTCGTCGGACAGGACCAGGAGGTCGCGGTCGACCACGGCCGACCGACCCTCGTCCCGGTCGACGCGGTCCCGCGCGATGCCGAGCTCACGTTCCTCGGGCTGGACGTCACGGGCGCAGCGATGTTCGCCTACGACGCTGTCGCCGGCGCGCCCGCCACCGGCGAGGCGTTCGTTCCGCTTCGAGGGCTCGCAGCCGAGCTCGAGCCGCCCGACGCGGCGCTCGCGGCCTACGCGGTCGCGATGGTCCGATGGCACCGCGTCACCCGCTACTGCGGGCGCTCCGGCGACCTCACCGTGGTGGAGTCCGCCGGACACCGGCGCCGCTGTCCCGGATGTGGGCTGATCCAGTTCCCGCGCACGGATCCCGCGATCACGATGCTCGTGCAGTCAAGAGACCGCTGCCTGCTGAGTCGCCGGCGCGGTGCGCCGGAGAACCGATGGTCGGCGCTGGCCGGGTTCATCGAGCCCGGCGAGACGCCCGAGGAGGCGGTGATCCGCGAGGCCCGCGAGGAGACCGGCATCGAGGTAGTTTCGGTCCAGTACGTCACCTCGCAACCCTGGCCGTTCCCGCAAGCGCTGATGATCGGCTTCTGGGGGTTCGCCGATGCCGCGGACCCCACGCCCGATGAGACAGAGCTCGTCGAGGCCCGCTGGTGGGAGCGACCCGAGCTCGCAGACTCACTGGCCGCCGGCGCGATCATCCTGCCCCCAACGGGGACGATCGGGAACTACCTGATCTCGACCTGGCTGGCCAACCATCCCACCATGTAATACACCCGAAAGCGCCGCCAGCCACAGCGGCCACCGGGACATCAGCATCCCCCAGACGCTTATATCCCAAGAGGTCGCCGCATGGCGGGAGGTTCCGGGCGTTTTACATGGAGCGGCGCGACCCGTGGCTACGCCACCGAGTCGCGGAACGCGCGCACCACGTCGCGATGCTCCCGCATCGTCTGCATCCCGTCCGCGCCGGGCTGGCGGCCGAACCCGCAGTACATCGCCACCCCGAAGTCGTCCAGGTAGCGCGAGGCGGTCGCATGCCGGCGCCGTAACCCCGACAAGCCGTCCAAAGGCAGCACGATCCCGAGGTACACCCGGGTGTCACCCACGTCGAGATCGCTCAGCGGCCGGAAGAAGCGCTTGTCCTCGGACCGCAGGTACCGCGGCCCCGCCATGTGCACCCAATCGACCGTGCGCCCCGAGTTCGCGACCGCGTAGTTGGCCATCCGCACCAGCACGTCGTAGTCGCGCGCCTCGTACATCGGCCACTCGGGGAACGTCCCGTAGCAAAAGTGATAGCCGACCATCACGTCTTCGGGTACCAGAGGCGTGAGGCGCGCCACCGGACCGGCGAACCGCTCCCACGCGCCCTCGGCGGTCCACGCGAGCACACCCTCGATGTCCTGGACCTCATAGGCCATGTCCCACTGGATCGCGAGGTCCGCCGCCGGCACGACATCGAGCAGGCGGACCAGCGACCGGCCCACCAGGTCCTCGTAGGCCCGCTCGGCGACCGGGTAGTCGCCGGCGAAGTCGGCCTTGAAGCCGTTCAAAGCGCTCGATGGGAACGGCAGCCCGACCTGGAAGCGCAACCCCGCGGGGATCACGCCCTCCTCGCGCAACGCGCGGAACGACGACCACGACGCAAGAGCGTCGTCAATCCGCGGCCACGAATCGAAGTGCAGCTCGTCCGCGCCGGAGCGAATCTTGAAGACCGGCGTCTCGTAGGCGTGGCGCGGAATGCCCGTCGGCGACTCGGTCTCCGAGACGACATCGACGTCGGGGTTCGGGCGGACGAGCCGCTCGCGCTCGTAGCCCACCCACGCCGCCCGCGGCCCGGTCTCTCCGTCCGGGAGCGCGAACACGAGATCCCCGAACAGCTCGGCGCCCGCCCGGAAAGCCTCCTCGGTCGAGGCCGCCGGCAGGCTGCCGACGAGCAGCAGCTCACTCGAGGCGCGCGAGCTCACGAAGTCTCGCTGACGATCTCGCCGCCGGCGATCTCGTCGATCACGCCGGTCACGTCGCGGGCCACGAGCGCAGCGTACGCCCCGCGGCGCTCCATCAGCTCGTCGTGGGTGCCGCGCTCGACGATCCGGCCACGGTCGAGCACCACGATCTGGTCGGCGTCGCGGACGGTCGAGAGCCGGTGCGCGATCGTGATCGTGGTCCGCCCCTCGGCTAGGCGCTCGAGCTCAGCCTGGACGGCCGCCTCGGTCTGGGTGTCGAGCGAGCTCGTGGCCTCGTCCAGCACCAGCACGGGCGGATTGCGCAGGACGGTGCGCGCGATTGCCATCCGCTGCTTCTCCCCGCCGGAGAACCGGTAGCCGCGCTCGCCGACAACCGTGTCGTAGCCGTCGGGCAGCGACGCGATCAGATCATGGATCCGGGCGGTCTTCGCCGCATCTTCGATATCCGAATCGGTCGCGTCGGGCCGGGCAAAGCGCAGGTTCTCGCGAACGCTCGCGTGGAACAGGTACGTCTCCTGGGACACCACGCCGACCGTCGCCGCCAGCGACTCGAGCGACGCATCGCGGACGTCGACACCGTCGATCGTCACCCGGCCCTCCTGCGGCTCGTACAAGCGCGCCACCAAATACCCGAGCGTGGTCTTGCCGGCGCCGGTCTCGCCGACCACGGCGGTGCGAGTCCCTGCCGGCACCACCAGATCCACCTCACGCAACGTCCACGGCGAATCCGCTGGCGCGGATTCGCTGGCGAGTTCGGCTGGCGCCGAACTCGAGCTTGAGTCACCATTCGCGCCGTACCGGAACGAGACGCCCTCGAACCGCACCTCCCCGAGCAGCTCGGATGGCCTCAGCTCGACCGGGTGCGAGGACTCGACGATGTCGACCGGCAGGTCGAGGTACTCAAAGATCCGATCGAACAGCGCGAGGGACGTCTGCATGTCGGCCTGCACGCTGAGCAGGGACTGGATCGGGAACAGCAGCCGTGTCTGCAGCGTCGTGAACGCGACGATCGTTCCGATCGAAACCGACGTGCCGATGAACGTCTGTCCCGCGAGCCAGTAGATGATCGCCGGCTGGACCGCGAACGTGAACTGAATCGTGGCCATCATCCACCGCCCCGCCATGCGCGAGCGCACCTCGAGGTCGGCGATGTCCTTCGACTCGCCGGTGAAGCGGCCGGCCAGGTCCGCGCCCCGCCCCATCGTCTTGCCGAGCATGATCCCCGACACAGACAGTGACTCGGCCACCAACGCCGACATGTCGGCAAGCTGGCGCTGCTGCTGTGTCGTGATCTTGCGGCGGATCTGGCCGACACGCCGCGTCATCCACACCGACGGCGGCACGAACACCAGCGAGATGAGAGCCAGCCGCCAATCGAGCAGGAGCATGGCCACCAGCGAGGCGATGACCGTCGTCGCGTTCTGCGCGATTGTGGTGGCCGTCGTGGTGACGACGCTGTCGAGGCCGCCGATGTCGTTGGCGATCCGCGACTGCACCTCGCCGGTGCGCGTCCGGGTGAAGAACGCCAGCGACATCTTCTGGAGGTGCTGGTAGACCGCGGCACGCAGGTCGTGCATCACGCGCTGGCCGACGACGTTCGACATGTACGTCTGCCACACGCTCGTCGCGTTGGTGAAGATCGAGATCGCGATCATCGCGAGCACGCTCACCGTCAGCACGGTCTCGTCGTGCTGGAGGATCCCGACGTCGAGCGCTTGGCGGAGCAGGAACGGCTGAAGGATCGCGATGCCGGCCGAGACCACGATCAGCACGAGTACTGCCGCGAGCCGGAGCCGGTAGGGCTTGAACAGCGCGAGGATCCGGGCGGTGTCGCGCTGGCGCGTGGGGTCCATCAGCGGCGGCGGCTTACGCGCGGGACCGCGCAGCGAGCGCATCACGCCGCTGCCGCCGGCGCCGTGGGAGGCCGCGAATCCGTGATTCCCAGAGCTCATCTACCCATGATGACAGCGACAGACACTTCGCCCGGAGGCGAAATGTGACCGCGCTACCGTATGTGCCATGCACGGCGACGCTGACATAGCCAGCATAGGAGCCCTGATCGCCGATCAGGGGCGAGCGCGCATCCTGCTCGCGCTCGGAGACGGCCGTGCGCTGCCGGCGAGCGTCCTCGCCGACGAGGCCGGCGTCGCGGCGTCGACCGCCAGCGCCCACCTCGGCAAGCTGGTGAAGGGAGGCATGCTCAGGGTCGAGCGCCACGGCCGCCACCGCTACTTCCGCGTGTCCGGCCCGGAGGTGGGCGAGCTGATCGAAGCGCTCGCTCGAATCTCACCCCCCGCGCAGGTGCGCTCGCTCAAGCAGGGGAACAAGGCCCAGGCGGTCCGGTTCGCTCGCACGTGCTACGACCATCTCGCCGGAATGCTCGGGACGCAGTTGATGGAAGCGATGCTCCAGAACGAATTGCTGACGGGCGGGGATGGAGTGTTCGATCCCGACTCGGCACGCGACGATCGACTGGCCGCGCCGGGCTTCGATCTCGACTACCGCCTCACGCCGAGCGGGGTCAGAGCGCTCAAGTCGTTCGGGATCGACCTCGACGCGATGCCGCCGCGCCGCCCGTTGATCAAGTGCTGCGTGGACTGGAGCGAGCAGCGTCACCACCTGGCCGGGTCGCTCGGCGCCGCCCTGGCGGCGCGGATGATCGAACTCGGGTGGGTGCGCAAGGCCGACCGCAGCCGCGCCGTGCACGTGAGCGACATCGGCTACGACGGGCTGCGCGAGCATTTCGGCCTCGAGCTGGCGACGCCCTAGACCGCGAGCCATACTGCTGGAAATGTCCGGTCCGGAAGTCGGCCTCGCCGTTTCGGTGTTCTTCGCGTGCGCGGTGGAGGCCGTCGAAGCACTGACGATCGTGATGGCGGTCGGCGTCACCCGCAGCTGGCGCTCGGCGCTGCTCGGGGTGGGCGCCGCGATCCTGGCTCTCGCCGTGATCGTCGCCGCGCTCGGGCCCGCGATCACCGCACTCCCGATCGACGCGCTGCGGGTCATCGTCGGGGGCCTGCTGCTCGTGTTCGGCCTGCAGTGGCTGCGCAAGGCGGTGCTCCGCTACGCGGGTCTCAAGGCGCTCCACGACGAGGACAAGGCCTTTGCGTCCGAGACCGACGCCGCCCGGGCTGCAGCCCGCGCCGGCAACGGGTTCGACGGCTACTCGTTCACCATCGCGTTCAAGGGTGTGCTGCTCGAAGGACTCGAGGTCGTGTTCATCGTGCTCACGTTCGGAGCCAGCCAGCACAACATCGGCCTGGCCGCCGCAGCGGCGGCCGTCGCGGTGGCGGTCGTCGTGCTCGCGGGCGTGATCGTGCGCGCGCCGCTAGCGCGGGTGCCCGAGAACACGATGAAGTTCTTCGTCGGCGTCATGCTCACCTCGTTCGGCGTCTTCTGGGGCGCCGAGGGCGCGGGCGCGTCGTGGCCCGGTGGGGACGCCGCGTTGCTCGTGATCATCCCTGGCGCCGCGCTCGCCGCGCTCGGAATGGTCAGGTGGCTCCGGCGGGCGCCTCGCCATCAAGCCGTGGGGGAGCCGGCGTGAGCTGGATCGTCCGAGCGGTCCGCGCCGCGTGGGAGTTCGTCGTCGGCGACGACCCATTCACCGCGTTGGGGGTCGTGGTGGCGCTGGGCGCGACCGCTGCGATTGGCGGCGCGGGCGCGCCTGCCTGGTGGGTGATGCCGGTGGCGGCGGTGGCGCTGCTCGGTCTGTCTCTCCGGCGCGCCGCCCGCTGAAGCCCTTGAGGCGGGCGCCGCATCCGGCCCGCGCTACCTCCGGTCGGTGAACGAGGGCAGCTGCAGCGAGAACATCCGCGGTTGCGCCCCCGGGTGTATCGGTCGCTGCACAGGCGCGGCCGGTCTTGGTTCCGGCCTCTCCGCTCGTGGTGTTCGATGGCGACTCCACGGGAGCTTCATCGCAGCCCCTCCCTGTCCGTGGAAGTCCGCTATTTGCGGACCCGTTCCGCCGGTTATACCCCTGCCTCGGCGTTTTCCACCGGCTCCGGTTAGAAACCAACGGGGTCCGCCGGGTCATGTGGTCCCCCGCAGTGCCGCGACCTTTCGCCGTGGCGCGTCCGGCCCCGTTCGCGTTCGTGTCGGTGATCGTGAACATCGCCGACTCTTTGGCGCCGTGCCCGAGCGCGGTCACGGCGGCGGGCAACAGCCTGACCGTCAGCGTCAGCGACTTGCCCGCCTTGACCGACCCGTTCACGGGGCCGAGCTTGTAGCTCTTTGACTTCCGCTTACCGTGCTTCGGCTTCTGGCCGATCAGCTGGATCAGCGTTCCGGTCAGCTTGACCTTTCCTGACTGACCGCACTTGACCGTGAGCGTCAGCGTGGCGGGCTTCACCTTCGGGGCGCCCTTCTTCGGCTTGCCCTTGGGCGCGGCCAGGAGAACCTTGTTCGAGGTCGCCTTGAGCGTGCACTTGGCCGCGGCAGGCGTGGCCGGCGGAGATGCCGGCGCGGTCTGCGTGCCGGCCGGCGCCGGCCGCGGAGCCGGCGGCGTGCCGATCCTGACGCACCGAGAGCTCGCCGTACTCGAGCTGCTCGCCAACGGGCACACCAACCGCGAGATCGCCGCCGCGCTGTACATCAGCCCGAGCACAGCCGGCGTGCACGTGTCGAACATCCTGCGAAAGCTCGGCGCCAAGCGGCGCGTCGACGCCGCCGGCCTCGCCCACAAGATGGGCCTGCTGCCCGTCGCGTGACGCGCGCTTCAGGCGCCCAGCCGAACCGGCAGCGACTTCAGCTGGTTGACGAACGTCGACAGCACCCACGTCGGCGCGCCGGCCGGCTCCATGTTCGGATACCGCGCGAGCGTCTCCTCGAACAGAACCCGCAGCTCGAGCCGCGCGAGCGCCGTCCCGAGGCAGAAGTGGCGACCGCCGGCCCCGAACGCCTGATGTTCGGGGTTGCGTCGTACATCGAACCGGTCTGACTCGGCGTACCGGGCCTCGTCGCGGTTGGATGACACGTACCACATGACGACCTTGTCGCCTTGGCGGATCGGCTGCCCCGCGAGCTGCGTGTCGCGAGTTGCCGTGCGGCTGAAATGGGCGAAGGCGGGGAACATCCGCAGCGACTCCTCGACCGCGCCGGGGACCAGCGACGGATCATCAAGGAGCAGCCGGCGTTGCTCGGGCTGCTCGAGCAACGCGCGCATCCCGCTGCAGTACGTCGCCTTCGTGCTGTCGTTGCCGGCGGCCATCAGCAGGAAGAACCCCATCACGATTTCCTGCTCGTCGAGCTTGTGGCCCTCGACCTCGGCGTGGACGAGCACGCTGGTGAGGTCGTCGGTCGGCCGGGCGCGCCGCTCGGCGATCAGCTGCCGGCAACGGTCGAAGATCTCGGGGATGCTCTGCCCGAGGAGGGTATCGACCCCCTGCGGGCTGATGTCGGGGTCGCCGACCGCGAGCGCCGCGTTCATCAGGCCCGCCCATACGGCGTCGTCCTCGGACGGGATCCCCATGAAGCTGCCGATCACCCGCGAGACGACGGGCTGGGCCACCTCGGTCACGAGGTCACACCGCTCGCGACCCTCGAGGCGATCGAGCACGCCGATCACGATCTTCCTGATCGCCGGCTCGTGCGCCGCGATCCGCTTCGGCGTGAACCCAGCCTGAAACAGCATCTTCAGGCGATCGTGACGGGGTGGGTCCATGCCGATGAACATCGAGCGGATCAGCTTCAGCGGGAACACGCCGACTGCCGTGATTCCCCCGAGCTCGGACGAATACGTCTGCCAATCCCGGCTGACCGTGTGGACGTCGTCGGGGCGAGTCACCGACCAGTAGCCGGGCGCGTCGGGGTAGTCGGGGATGCTCCCCGTCCAGTGCACCGGGCACCCGGACCGGAGCCGGCCGAACAGCTCGTGTGGCGGACCGTCGCGCCACAGGTCGAGTTCGCTGACGAGAACGTCGTCCAGATCGCTGCGCGTCGATGTCACAGCGGGTCGATCCTACTGGCTGGCCCGCCAACCGGTCCAGGTCCTACCGCGCGGCACTCTCCTGCGCCGGCGCCGGGGCGACGCCCGTCCTGTTCGCCGAGGCCGCAACCCCGGCCGGTACGTCACCGTCGACGTACCGCTGGCCGCGCGACCACGACGCGACCGCGGCGACCAGGCACGCGACGATCGCAAACGCGAACGCCTCGTGGAGCCCGTTGCGGAACGGCTCCGAGATCAATTGCGGGAAGAACGAGCGGCCGGTGAGGATGGCCTGCGTGTGCGCAGGCAAGTGCCCGACGACCGTCGAGCCGAGCAGATGCTCGATCGGGTTGTAGCCGAGGAACGCCGCGAACAGGATTGAAACCGGCGGAAGGTTGGCGGCGTGCTCGGCGGCCGCGGACGACACGCCATGCGCCTCGAGCCCGCTCGCCATGGTGTGCGGGAGGGTCGCCGACAGCCCGAGGATCATCAGCGTGAAGAAGATCCCGACTGAGAGCACCTGAGCGGAGTTCTGGAACGTCTGGTTCATGCCGCCGCCGGCGCCGCGGTCGCCCGGCGGGAGGCTGTTCATCACGCCGGCGCGGTTGGGTGAGGCGAACATCCCCATCGAGACGCCGTTCATGAACAGGACCGCAGCGAACACCGGGTAGGCGAAATCGGTCGGGAGCAACCCGAGCAGGAAGAAGCTGATCGCGGCGCTGATCATCCCGCCGGTCGCGAAGCCCCGCGCCCCGAACCGGTCGGACAGGTAGCCCGACGTCGGCCCGGCGAGCAGCATGCCGATCGTCAGCGGGAGCATGTAGATCCCCGCATATAACGGCGTGTCGCTGAAGTCGTAGCCGTGGAGGGGCAGCCAGATGCCCTGGAGCCAGATGATCAGCATGAACATCAGGCCGCCCCGCGCCACCGCTGAGAGAAACGTCGACAGCGTCCCGAACGTGAACGCGCGGATCTTGAACAGCGGCAGACGGAACATCGGATCGGGGACCCGCCGCTCGATCGCGACGAACGCGATCAGGGACAGGATGCCGGATGCGATGAGGATCAGGACGCGCGGGCTTGCCCAGCCCGTAGCCGAGTCCCCGTACGGACGGATTCCGTACGTGACCGCGATCATGATCAGGATCAGGCCGACGGCAAACGTGATGTTTCCGCCCCAGTCGATCCGAGCGCGCTTCGGCGTGGAGATCTCCTGGAGCTTCAGATAGGCCCAGACCGTCCCGAACAACCCTACGGGTACCGAGATCAGGAACACGAGGCGCCAGTCGATCGGCGCGAGGATGCCGCCGAGCACGAGTCCGACGAACATGCCGCTGACACCCACGATGTTGTTGATGCCGAGCGCCATCCCGCGCTGGTTGGCAGGGAACGCGTCGGTGATGATCGCGGCGGAGTTGGCGAGCAGACACGCCGCTCCGACTCCCTGCACGATCCGGAACGCGATCAGGTAGATCGCGCCGGCCTGCCCGTATAGCCAATCGACGGTCAGAACCAGCGACGCGGCCGTGTAGATCACGAACCCGAGGTTGTAGATCCTGACTCGTCCGTACATGTCGCCGAGCCGGCCAAGGCTCACGATCAGCACGCTGGTCACGATCAGGAAGCCGAAGATCATCCACAGCAGATAGAAGCTGTTGGACGGAACCAGCGGGTCGAGCTTGATGCCGCGGAAGATGTCGGGCATCGCGATCAGCGTGATCGACGCGTCGAGCGTCGCCAGCAACACCCCGAGCGTGCAGTTCGACAGCGCGATCCACTTGTAGTTCTCGCCTCGAGGGTCCGGACGGCGCATTGCGAGGGTTGTGCGCCGTCCGTTGCGTATCGAGGTCATACCTCTACTCTACGCACACCGGATTCCGGTGCGGCGCGATCCTCTGACATCCGGGAACGCCCCTCAGGTGCGCGAGTGGATGTCCGGCTGGGCCGTCGTCAGCGGGGCATCCTCGGCCCGCGCGATCTCGAGCACATCCTCGATCGAGGACCGGGAGGCCAGCTCGACGACGCGCTGGAGCAGCATCCGCATCGGCAGAGCCGCCGCTACCCAGCGCGGCGCCACGACTCGACGAGAGCGCCGGGCGATCCCGCGCTCGATCGCATCGATTCCAACCTCGAGCGGGGTCACCCGCGCCATCGGCCGGCGGATCTCCGCGATTCGCTTGGCCGCCGCCGTGCCGAAGCCGACGCGAACCATGTCGGTGTCGAGCTCGGCGAAGTACGCGACGCCGACTCGCGCCCCGGTTGGGGCGAGCTCGATCCGGAGCGAATTCGCGAGCGCCTCGACGCCGGCCTTCGACGCGGAATAGGCGCCTAGGAGCATCGGGTGAACCGCGGCCGCAAGCGATGCGATCGCCAGCGCATACCCGCGCTCGTGAGCGATGTGGGGTCCGGCGGCGCGGAGCGTGTAGTAGACGCCGAGGAGGTTGACGTCGATCGTCCGCTCGAACACCTCCGGGTCGCCGCCGATCAGCGGCAGCTGCGCCGCCACTCCGGCGTTCGCGACCACGACGTCGAGGCCGCGAAGGCGCTCGGCCGCGGCCTCGACCGCGGCCTCCACCTGGTCGCGGTCGCGCACGTCGCAGACGACCGCAAGCGCGTCGCCGCATCGCGCCGCCGTGCGCGCCAGCTCGTCCGGCTCGATTCCGGCGAGCACGACCCGGGCTCCTCGCTCGTGGAGCCGCTGCGCGGTGGCGGCTCCGATTCCGCGAGCGGCGCCCGTGACCAGCACCCGGCGACCTGACAGATCTGAAGTCATCGAGGGCCGGACGATACGCCGCTCAGTCGAACGTCGAGCCGATCACGCCTATGCGAACTCGGCGGGGCGCTGGAACATGATCTCCGGGATAACGCAGTTCGGCGAGAGCCGAAGCAGGAACCGGAGGCCCTCCGCGATGTCGTTCGGCCGGAGCATCTCCTCGGCGGGGATCCTGCCCTTGACGTACTCGGTCATGTCGGTGTCGACGAACCCGGGGGCAAACGCGACCGACTTCACGCCGTCTCGGACGAGCGCCCGGTTCATCGCCATGGAGTAGGCGGCGACGGCGGACTTCGTCGCCGAGTACACGGACAGCCAACGATCGGGCATCTTGCCCGCGATCGAGGCCATGTTGACCACGAGCGCGTTCCCGTGCTCGGCTCCGGCCGCGCGGAGCAGCTCCGCGCACTCGCGGTAGAACAGGACGATCGCGCGCACGTTCACGTCGAGCTGGAGGCTGACGTACTTCGCCTGTTGCTCGGTGGCGACGGCGCCCACCCCCACCCCGGCGTTGTTGACGAGCACGTCGAGGCGCCCGTAGCGCTCCCGGTGGCGCCGTACAACTTCGCAGATCGCCTCCTCGTCCCTCAGGTTCGCGGCGATGTGCTCCACCTCGAACCCCTGCTCTTTGAACTCGCCGGCGGTGACCTCGAGCGTGTCGGGGTTGCGCGCGGTGATCGTCAGGGCGAAGCCCTCCTCGCCGAGCGTCTGCGCGAGCGCGCGTCCGATCCCGCGGGAGGCTCCGGTCACGATCGCAGCGCGGTCTGGCATCGCGGGAACCCTAGCGAGTGGACGGTCCGGTCAAGTGTCGGTCGCAACTGCCGATCACGTGCATAACCGGTTCCTTCGTGACAGTCGGCACACGTTGCCTTTTCTTAACGGATTGGTCAGCGTTTTGGCCACGGCGACCGGGTACCGTGACCTCGAACCCGCCGTCTCATGCTTCCTTGAAGGAGGGAGCAATGCTCGATCGTTGCCCAACCTGCGGAAAGACAACCGGCACCCTGATGGAGACCCATCCGGACCGGCCAGGCCTGATGGAGATGCTGTCGGGCGAGCATGGCGAAGCGCACCGGATCATTGTGACCGTCGCGCTTTGCATCATCGCCGCCCTCGCGATCGTCGCCACCGAAGCCCTGTTCTTCCACTAGTCACGCACACCCAGATCCATTTCCCGGGCCGTTCGGCCTCCCTCGTATCCAGCCGGGTAAGCTGCCGCCCGCTGCCCGCGTCGCGGGCGCACTCCAAGGCAGCGGGACACGGCACGAGAGGAGCAGCATGCGCGTTGATTGGTACGGCCAGTCCGCCTTTCGCTTGAGCGGACAGGACGGCGCGGTCTTCATCGATCCGTTCGGGGACGTCTCTGGGTTCGCGTCGAGCGGCGTGAAGTTCGAGTACCCGCCGATCGACGGCATTGACGCGGACCTGCTCCTCGTCACGCACGAGCACCTCGATCACAACGGCGTTGAGACCGTCGGCGGCGACCCACCGATACTGCGCTCGACCGCGGGGCGCCTCGAGTCTCCGCTCGGCGAGGTCGTCGCGATCGCCTCCGAACACGACGAGGCCGGGGGCACCGAGCGTGGCCCGAACACGATCTTCGTGTTCAAGCTCGACGACCTGCGGATCGCCCACTTCGGCGACTTCGGCCAGCGCTCGCTGCGCGACGAGCAGGCCGATGCGATCGGTCAGGTCGACCTGCTGTTCCTGCCGGTCGGCGGCGGGCCGACGATCGGCGCCGAGCAGGCCGCCTCGATCGCGCATCGCCTCGCTCCGAGGTGGGTCGTGCCGATGCACTACCGCACACACCGGATCGGCTTTCTCGAGCCGGCCGACGCGTTCCTCGAGAAGATGCCGTACGTCGAGCGCCTGTCGGAGACCGGCTTCGACACCGACGCGCTCCCCGACGACGGGGGTCCGCGGGCCGTGGTGCCGGCGGCGCCCTAGCGCGAGGCGGTCGCGCTCACGCTCACGCCGTTGGCGAGCGCTTCACGCCCGACCCGCTGCAGGTCGCGCAGATAGTCCAGGTGCGCGGCCCAGGCCGGATCGTCGTCGAGGTCGCGCGCCATCCGCATCGTGTCGAGGTGCGCATCGAGGAGCTCGTACAAGAGCTCCGTGACGTATCCGCCTGTCGTGACCGCACTCCTGTTTGTGTCCAACACCGCTCAGCCCTCCATCAAGCAGTCGTCAAAGGATGAACGTCGGGTCGGACGTCAGGCTTGCGCAAACGACCAGATTTCGAACGATTGTGCGCGTAGCGGCCATTTGCGCAATGCATGTATCTCGGGCGGCCCGGCCGCCTCTGTTTCGTCATCGGCCGGAGGGGCGACCGGCCAATGACCAAAGGAGCAGCAGATGAGCGCCAATTTCCTCAGCAGCAACCACTGGGTCCACTTCACCGACTCCGAGCAGCGCCAGGTGTATGTGCTGTCCGGGACCGTCATCCTCGATCCACCGCTGGTGGGCCCGCAGGACGGCAGCCGGTGGCAGCGGGGGACGACGGACTTCGACATCACGCTGCCTGACCTTCCGGAAGGCCAGGGCCTCGTGATCGAGCAGTGGGCGCCGACTGTCGTCCTCGGCTCGATTCAGAACGATGGCGTAGCCGAGAATGCCGGCTGGGCGGTGGACGACTTCAACCTCGAAGTCAGCGGCGAGGCCTCAACGGTGGTCACCCCGACGTTCAACTACGCGGTCGGCGACACGGACGGGTACATGATGCGCGTCGCCTACTCGGTCACCGTGGTCGGCTACTACGCGCCGCTACCGATCATCGAGTAGTTACGAGACGCGAGGCCCCGCGCGAACCGCGCGGGGCCTCGCGCTCTAACCTGGGACTGTGAGTCCGTACGACGACGACGACGATTGGGTCGGCACCCCGCCCGAGGGTCATTACACGCGGGACCGCGCCGACCCCGAATTCTGGTGGCGCCAGCGCCCGGTCGCGATCGGTGGCGCGGCCCTCGGGTTGATCGTGATCGTCTTGATCGTGATCGCGCTCTTGCGCTGAGCTACCTGCTGGCCTCGCGCACTGCCGCCTCGGCATCGCGCACCGCCTGTTCGGCGGCCTCTGCCTCGGTCGTCGCGGCCTCGAGATCGGCCTCGGCTTCGCGGAGCGCCTCCGCGGCTCGGTCGCGCTTCTCGTGCGCGATCTGTGCGGCCCGCTCGGCCCGTTCGGCGCGCCGCCGCGCCTCGCGCTCGGTGGCGCGGGCGGCTTTGCGCGCCTCCTCCTGAGCGTTGGCGCGTTCGCGGGCTGAGCGGTCCTGCTTCTTCTGCTCGGGCTCGGCGGCCTTCTTTGATGCCGGCGCACGGCGGGCGGGAGCGGGCGCCGGGGTCCCGCCACCGAACGCACCCAGACCCACGTGGCGCAGCTCGCGCTCGAGGCGCCCTCCGCTGACCTGCTCGCGCGCGTCGTCGTCGAGCGCGGCGGCGTGCAGCGTTTCGGACACCCGCTCGACCATTGTGTCGCTCAATTCCTCGCCATCGGAGCTGAGCAGCCCACGGACGGCGTCGGTCAGCTTTGCAACCGCGAGCCGTTCGCGCTCGACCGCGCCGCGGAGCGAGGCTGCGTCGCCCCGGCCGGCGAGCACGTCGTCCTGGGCCGCCCGCAGCCCGTCGCCGGCCTCGAGCAGCTCGGCCATCGGCTTGCGCTGCGTCCGGACCAGCTGGTTGACCGCCCACGCCGCCACCGACGGCTTCTTGAGCGCCGCGACCTCGCTCGCCCCGTCGCGGTTGCCGGCCTGGCGCAGCTCCCGCGCCAGGGCGGTCCGCTCGGGGATGAACTGGTCGAGCGCCAGCCCGTAGAGGTCATCGACGTCCATCCCGCCCATACTGCCAGGGGGACAACAACCCCGTTAACCCAACACTCGCCACCCCCCGGGAGCCGAATCCATATTCGTCGGTGCCATGCAGGGACGAATATGCATTCGGCCCCCCGTTAGGGGTCGAGTGCGCGGCTATCGGTGCTGGCGGGCGCCAGGCACCGGCCCTACGCGCCCGGCGCCAGCAGGCCCGGGATCCAGGATGTCCCGGCAAGCGGCACCCGCGCCATCGCCGCCGCCTCGATCGTCAGCGCCACCAGGTCCTCGGGCTCGAGGTTCAGCAGGTGCGACTTCCCACACGCCCGCGCCAGCGTCTGCGCCTCCAGAGTCAACGTCCGCAGGTAGTTCGCCAGGCGACGGCCTCCCTCGACCGGATCGAGCCGGGCCGCCAACGACGGGTCCTGGGTGGAGATGCCGGCGGGGTCGAGCCCGGCCTGGTAGTCGTCGTAGTAACCCGCCGCGGACCCAATCGCTCGGTAGGCCTCATCGTGCTCGGGCGCGTTGTCACCAAGCGCGATCAACGCGGCCACCCCGATCGAGACCGCGTCGGCCCCCAAAGCCAGTGCCTTCGCCACATCGGCGCCGGTTCGGATCCCGCCCGACACGATCAGCTGCACCTTCCGATGCATGTCGAGCTCCATCAGCGACTCCACCGCCTGCGGGATCGCCGCCAGGATCGGGATCCCGACGTGCTCGATGAACACGTCCTGGGTGGCGGCGGTACCGCCCTGCATGCCATCCAACACGATCGCATCCGCCCCCGCCTTGACGGCCAAAGCCACGTCGTAGTACGTCCGGGAAGCGCCGACCTTCACGTAGATCGGGATCCGCCAGTCGGTGATCTCGCGGAGCTCCTCGATCTTGATCTCGAGGTCGTCGGGCCCGGTCCAATCGGGATGCCGGCACGCGCTCCGCTGGTCGATCCCCGGTGGCAGATCCCGCATCTCAGCCACCCGGTCTGAAATCTTGTGCCCCAGCAGCATCCCGCCGCCGCCCGGCTTCGCGCCCTGCCCCACGACCACCTCAATCGCATCCGCGCGCCGCAGGTCGTCGGGGTTCATCCCGTAACGGGAAGGCAGCAGCTGGTACACCAACACAGAAGAATGCGTGCGCTCCTCGGGCGTCATGCCGCCGTCGCCGGTCGTCGTCGACGTGCCGACCGCCGTCGCGCCCCGGCCTAACGCCTCCTTGGCCGGACCCGACAGCGCGCCGAAGCTCATCCCCGCGACCGTGATCGGGATGTCGAGCCTGACGGGCTCGCGCGCGTATCGGGTCCCGATCACGACGTCGGTCGCGCATTTCTCGCGGTACCCCTCGAGCGGATACCGCGACACCGACGCGCCGAGGAACAGCAGGTCGTCGAAATGAGGAACGCGACGCTTGGCCCCGAACCCGCGGATGTCGTACATGCCCTCGCGCGCGGCACGCTGGATCTCCGCGATCACGTTCCGGTCGAACGTGGCCGACTCGTGCAGTCCGGGGTGCCAGCCGCCGTTCAGAGACCCGGAGGACACCGCCATCAGTACGCGCCCAGATTGTCGACGTGGAAGTTGTAGAGCTTCCGCGCCGAGCCGTAGCGGCGGAACTCCGCCGGATCGACGTCGTCGAACCCTGCCCGCGCAAGGAGCTCGAAGATCTGGTCGACATGCTCGGGGCGCATCTCCTTCTCGATGCAATCGGCGCCAAGCCCGGCCACCGAGCCGCGGACGTACAGCCGCGCCTCATACAGCGAGTCCCCGAGCGAGTCGCCCGCGTCGCCGCACACGACAAGCGCGCCCCGCTGAGCCATGAACGCGCTCATATGCCCAACAGAACCCCGCACGACGATGTCCGCGCCCTTCAAGGAGATCCCGCACCGCGCGGACGCGTCGCCGTGGATCACGAGCAACCCACCGCGGGCGGTCGCCCCTGCGGACTGCGAAGCGCTTCCCTCGACCACGACGGCGCCCGACATCATGTTCTCGGCCACGCCGACGCCGCAGTTCCCGCGCACGCGAACCAACGCGAGCTTATTCATTCCGGCGCAGTAGTAGCCGACGTGCCCTTCGATCTCGACTTCGTACGGCGCGTCGAGCCCAACCGCGATCGCGTGGCGTCCACCCGGATTCGTGACCACCACCCGCGCTCCGGCCCCGTTGCCTGAATGCAGGGCCTGATTCAGCTCCCGAACGGAAACCGAAGCGAGGTCAAACGACCACAGCGCTTCGCGCGCGAGTTGAGGCCCGTCTACCGTGGCCATCACGCCACCAAGGAAGCGGTGCCCCAGCTGTAGACGTGCCCCGGTGCCGGCTCCCACAGCACCGCGTCTTCGGCCCCCGGCAGCACGGCGATCGCCCGGTACTCGGACGCCATCGCCACCCACTCATCCGTCTCGGCCATCACCGCGGGCTTGCATGCGATTGGATCGCGCAGCACCGCGAAGCCGTCGGCCGTCCCGACCGCGAACGTGTAGAACCCGTCCAAATCCGAGAGGCAGCCCTCGAGCGCCTCCTCCAGAGAAGCACCCCCGCGGAGCCGCCAGGTCAGGTAACCGGCGGCCACCTCGCTGTCGTTCTCAGTGCGAAAGACCATGCCCTCGCGCTGCAGCGTGCGCCGCAGGCGGTTGTGATTCGACAACGAGCCGTTGTGGACCAAGCACAGATCCAGGCCGGTCGAGAACGGATGCGACCCCGCGGTCGTGACGCGGCTCTCGGTCGCCATCCGCGTGTGGCCGAGCGCGTGGCTGCCGGCGATCTCGTGCAGCGCAAACTTCTCGACGAACCGCGTCGGGAGGTCCGCCTCCTTGTAGATCTCGATCGACCGACCGGCGCTCATCAAGGTCAGTTCGGGGCGGCACTCGAGCAGCCACGCCTCGGCGGCCTCCGCCTCGGCCGCGATCACGAATACCGCGTGCGTCGCCCGCACGCGCGGAGGCAGGGCCTCGCCGAACTCGACCTCGAGCTCGACACGAACCGCCTCCCAGTCGGGCGCCGCCGAAGGCGAGTGCAAAGACACCTTGCACCATCCGGGCGGCGCCGGGTCGCGATAGAACGCGACGCCCGCGCTGTCCGGACCGCGGTCCGACAGCTGCCGGAGCATGCTCGACAGCTGCGTACCGAGCTGCTCACGAAGCGTGGCCGACTTCGTGTAAAGACCTGCTATCCCACACACGTCGCGGTGAGGCTAGACCCTGCGCCTGACTGGTCCAATGGCCTCGACGGGCACACTTTCAGCTGCGAATGTGGCTGCGGGCTCTACTTCTTTATGCGTTCTTAGCGCCCCGCACGGGCGAATCGCACACGTCCCCTCACGGCGGAGACCAGACTCCGACTCGCTTCTGGGCCCGCCGCACCACGTGCAGCGCCTCGCGCAGGTCGCTGCGAGCGATCGGAGCCAGCTCTTCGGGGTCGACGAGGTTGTCCGGTGGGATCCCGGCTTGCACCTGCGCGGCGTGGTGATCGAAGCGAATCCCGGAGATGACCACGAATGCCTCGCGGAGCGCGTCCGCCTCCGCGCCGTCGAGGCCGCCGACGCTTGCCACCGCTTCGATCCGGTCGACCGTCGGGGAGATCGTGACCCCGTTTGCGAGCGCGTAGAAGCGGACCAGATTGACGAGCGGGATGATCGCCCCGCGCTTCAAATCCAACTTGCCCGGCGGATCGCCGTCGTGGCCGGTGGCGAGCTGGCCACGGAACCCGAGCGCCACCGGGTATCCGGTCGCGGTCCGCGCCATCAGTCGCATGAACTGGGCGTGCCGGCGGGCGGCCCGGATCCGGGCCGTCAGCTCGGCGGTGACGGCCAGTCCTCCCGCGGTCGGCCGAAAGTCGAACGACACGCTGGCGCGGATCAGATGCGACTCGTCGGGCTCGGTCAGGCAGTCATCGAACGTCCGCAACCAGCCCTCCTTGGACATCCGCCACAACCGGTTGCCCGCGAGCACGCCGTTGTTGTCGAGCCCGATTCCGCACCTGACCAGCCCGTTGTTGACGTCCTTCCCGAGCTGCTCGAAGTACCCGTCGACGTCCGCCGCCGACGCAGGCTCCACGTTTCCGTAAGCGAGCGCATTGTCCTGGTCGGAGGCAAGCGTGAACTCTCGGCGGGCCGCGCTCCCGAGATCGAGCCACGCCCACGCGACGGGTGCCGGCCCGCGGCTCCAGATCGAGAAGTCGATCAGGCGCGCCACCACCGTGTCCTGCTGGAGACTGAGGACCTGGCCGAGATCGCGAGGGAGGACGCCCGCCCGCTTGAGCAATAGGAACAGCTTCGGAATCTCCTCCGCGGCTCGCACCAGCGTGTCCTCGTCGGGGGCACCGAGGAGCATGTGGCGCAGAGCGATCGGGCTTCGCGCGTCGAGCCCGAGCAGGTCGTGAGCGGACAGAAGGCCGCAGATCTCCCCGCCCTCGAGCACGGCCAGGTGGTCCGCACCAGCCGCGAGCATCTCGACGGTCGCCTCGACCGCAAGCTGCGTCGGAGGCACCGTCGGCACCGGGCTCCGTGCCGCGGCGCGTGCCGGCGCGTCGAGCGGTACGCCGTCGGCCACGAGCGCGGAGCGGACGCTCGCGTCGGTCACGATCCCGATCTCCCCGTCCTCGAGGCGGATCAGCAACGCCGAGACCCCGTCGGTGCCAAGCCGTGCGGCGGCCGCTCGCACCGATTCCTCAGGCCCGCAAAACTCCGCGCGGCCCATGATCAGCGACACCGGCGTGGTGCCGATGTCCGGCAATCCGTGGACGGTATGCCCGGCGATCGTCAGGCGTTTCCGCATCGAGTTCGCGACGTACGCGGCTCCCGCCTCGGTCCCGAGGATCCGCCGGCCGGCGTCGGCGCCGAACAGCGCGCACGTCGACGGCTCGCGGGCGCGGACCGTGAAGGCGGGCGCCATTCCGGTGAGCAGCGACGGATGCCCGAAGCACTCTCCGGGCTCGAGTACCTGGATCGGCTCGCCCTCGTGGACTATGTCCATCGAGCCGGTGCGGATCACCCACAGCCCCTGAGTCGGCAGTCCGTCCTCGACCAGCACCGACTCCCCGGTGTCGTAGGCGTGCTCGACCGCGCCGGCGGCGAGTGTTCGCAGCTCGCCCGGATTCAGCGCGTCGAAGGGCGAGTAACGGGCGAGGAATGTGTCCAACTGCTCCATGTCGAACCCCGCAATTGTGTGCGCATCTTGCCTGGGACGTGCACCGGCCACGTGGGAGCCTAACCGCGGCTAAGTACAACCAGGTTTTTGGAGGTCACATGGCGAACGTGCCGTCGGCGGATCACGACGAGCTCGTCTACGAGTCCGGCGGGTTGCCGAAGACGACGAACTGGTGGGGCGCGTTCGTAATCGGGCTTGCCGGAACCATTCTCGTCACCGGAATCGCCCCGGTGATGGTGACCGAGCTCGGCGCCTCGTCGGTCCCGGTCATCGTCATCATCACGATCAGCGGCTATTTGGTGTGCCTGCTGCTGGCCGAGCTGTCGGCGATGATGCCCGACCGTTCGGGTGGCCTGCCCTCATACGCGTATCCGGCGTACAAGGACAGGTGGCCGCGGTTCGCCGAGCACGTGAACGGCTTCACGGCCTGGGCGTACTGGCTGGGCTGGTTCCCGGTGGCGCCGCTCAACATGATCCTGGCCTCGTACTACATCGTCGACCGCTTCAAGCTCTCGACTGCCGGGTTCACGCCGATCCACACGCCGATCGCCTGGTGGACGCTCGGCATCTCGATCGTCGGTCTGCTGGTCCTGGCGGTCCCGGCGGTGAGGGGGCTCCGGTTCGGAACCGTGTTCGCGACCACGCTCGCATTGCTGTCGATGATCCCGCTGACGTTCCTCGCGATCGCCTGGATTTTCAACCCGTCCGCCGTCGACTTCGGCTGGCTGTGGCACTTCCGCCACACCGACGGCTCGGGCTTCTTCACGCCGCTGTTCGGCCACGGCTGGCTGACGCTGTACATCGCTTTCTCGTTCCTGCTGACGTGGAACGTGATCGCCATGGAGGCGGCCGCCTGCTACATCGGCGAGACCAAGAACCCCGACCGCGACGCCAAGATCGCGATGAACCTCGAGGGCCTGTACGGGCTGTTCATCTACACGATGATCCCGATCGCGTTCATCATCGTGCTCGGCCTCCCCGCGCTCGGCAACGCGGCGCTGGTCGACCCGAAGACGATCTTCGTCCACTACGCCGCGGCCGTGTTCGGGACCGGCACCGGCTCGAGCATCCTCGAATGGCTGATCGCGATCATGCTGATCCTCGCGCTGATCCTGTCGGCGCTCAATGCGATCACCGGCACAGCCCGGTCGCTTCACCAGATGTCGACCGACGGCCAGTTCCCGCGCTTCTTCCAGCGCGTAAACAGCCACGGTGTGCCGAACCGCGCGATGTGGTTCAACGTCGCGTGCTCGATCGCGGTCGTGTTCATGGGCGGCGCGGTCGAGATCTACACGTTCTCGAACGTCGGCTACCTGGCGGCGTTCATTCCGGTGCTGATCGGCTACTTCCTGCTCCGCAAGCACCGCCCGAACGTGCGCCGGCCGTTCAAGCTGCCCGAGTGGATGAAGTACGTCGCGCTCGTCATCGCGGCGGTGTACGCGATCATCTACTTCTATGGCGGCCCGGTATACGCGAACTGCACGTGTAACGCGGCGGGACGCAAGACGCTGCCCTACTACTTCATCGGCTGGGCCGTTCTGCTGTCCTACCTGCTGTTCTACGCCTACCGGAAGCGAGTGGAGGACAAGCGGCCGGCCCCGGCAGAGGAGATGGTCGGGGCGACCCCGGCACCAATCGCAGGTGCGTCGGACCCGTGAGCTCGACGACAACGGTGAGCAAGGCGAATCCGCCTAGCTCACCGGACGGTCCGTTCGAACGGATCCTGCTCGCCTCGGAAGGCCGCCCGATCCCGAACGCCGTGATCGATCGCGTGGTCGAGATGGCGCGGCCCTCGGATGCCAGCGTCCGCGTGTTCTCGATCGCGCGCGTTCACGGCGTCGCGTTCGGGATGCAGACCCCGGGCCTGCTCCCGACGAAGGCCGAATGGAAGGAGCAGCGCGAGATCGTCAGCAAGGCGGTCAAGCGACTCGAGCGCAAGGGCATCGACGCCGACGGACACGTGGTCGGGACCCGCAAGTCGACCAAGCGGATCCTCCAGGAGGCCGAGTTCGCCGGGTGCGACGCGATCGTGATGGCCGCCGACCCCGACCGCAATCGCGTCGTCGGCGACTTCATCTGGTCCCAGGAGCCCCAGCGGGTCCGCCGCAAGGCGAAGATCCCGGTGTTCCTGGTGTCCGAAGAGGCTTAGGGGCCGCCTACGGCGGCGTCCATGGGGCCGTTCCGCAGGGCATCCATGCCGTGCGTGCGGAACCGGCCCTACGGACGCCGAGCGCCAGCGAGACGTCTAAATCTCTAAATACCCCGTGCAGCCGCCGGGCGTCCGTGGAGCCGGGCGAGCTTGATCGCGAGCTCCAGCGACAGCAGGTCGTCCTCGTCGAGGTGCAGCCCCGTGAGCTCCTCGATCCGACCCAGGCGCTGGCGCAGCGTGTTCGGGTGGATGAACAGCTCGCGCGCCGACTCGATCACGCTGCGGCGCTCGGCGAGATACCGCTCGAGCGTGTCGAGCAGCGCGGTTCGCCGCTTGGCGTCGTAGTCGATCAGGCGGTCGACCGCGGCCCGCATCCGGTCGTGTGGGGCGTTCTCGGCGGCGATGTGGACCAGGTATCTGTAGGCGCCGACCTCGGCGTATCCGATCGCGCCGCCGTCGCCGAGCAGCGCGCGCCCGATCATCGTCGCGTCGAGCGCCTGGCGGTAGGCGCGGGCGGAGTCGGGAGCTGACGAGTGCAGCTCGCTCAGGCCGATTGCCGCCCCCCGGCGCCGGCCGAGCTCGCGGCACTGGCGAACCACCTCTTCGATCCGCTGCGGATCCCGGGACCCGAGTGACAGCACCGCCCGGACCGGGCCCGGCCCCGCCTCGACCGCCGTTCGCGGCGCGAGGTCGGTGAGGTCGCGCCCCAATACCTCGGCGGTGGCCCGCCACTCGCCGGAGCCGTGCTCGTGGCCCGCGGCAGGCTCGGCGCACAGCATCAGGTACGGCCGCGAAAGGTCGCACCGGACCTCGCCGGCCTTGGTTGCCGCGAACGTCGTCGCGCCCGCGGCGAGCGCCTCGAACAGGTCCTTGACGATGTTCGAGTTGGTCAGCCCCTCGATCAGCTCGGCGCGCTTGATCGCGATCGCAGCCAGGTGGGCGATCGCCCGCGCCATCTCGGTGTCCTCGCCGGTGAACGGCCGGCGCGGACGAGCGCCGGCGCACAGCAAGCCGAGCCGCTCGCCGCCCGACACCAACGGAGTCACCAGCAAATCGGCCACGTCCAGGCCCGGCCACAACGTTCGCGCAGGCGGCCGGGAAGCCCGCGCATCGAAGGCCGCCAGCAGCAGCGCGGTCGCCGACAGCGCCTCGGGCTCGGCGGTCGTCTCGGGCGAGGAGGACAGCAGCTGAAGACCGCTGCCGTCGCGGTCCAATCGGTAGAGCTGGCATACCTCGGCCCCGAGCAGGCGCCGCATCCCGAGCGTGACCGCGCGCCCGATCTCACCGGCCTGACCTGCAGTCGCGACATCCTGCGCGAGTCCGGACAGGCTGTTGAGCGCATCCACGCGCCGTCGCTGCTGGTCGTACAGCTGCGCGTTCTCGATCGCACCCGACACGAGCGACGCGATGTGCACCAGCAGCTTGAGCGTGTCCTCGGTGAACTCGCGCGGCGCCTCGGTGTGGAGCACGATCACGCCGATCGTCTCGTTCGCGCGCGAGACGATCGGGACCGCGACCATCGACTGGAACCGCTCCTCCTCGAGTATCGGGAAGAACTTCATCCGCGGGTCGGCCATCGCGTTGTCGCGGATGAACTCGGGCTGGCGGTGGCGCGCAACCCACCCCGTCAGCCCTTCGTCGAGCCGCATCTGCACCACGCCGACGGCGCTGTCGTACACGGGCGACGCGGCCCGGATCGTCAGCACTCCGTCCTCGAGCAGGTAGATGAAGCAGGCGTGGCAGTCGGTCGCCTCGGTGGCCAGGTCGACGATCCCCTGCAACATCGGGCCGAGCTCGATCGACGAGCCGACGAGGTTGATCACCCGGTACAGCGTGCGGTTCTCTTCGCGAAGCCCGCGGGCCTCAGAGGTAGCCGTCAGGAAATGCCTCCCTATGCGCGTATCGCTATGTGCGAAGCGCACATCCTAGACCTAGATACCCAGTGCCCGTGGCCATTGCCGGATACCGGTGCGCGGGGATATACAACGCACATGGCTATAACAAATGAGCATCTCGTAGAGGTCGCGCCGCAAGTCAGCGACGCCAACGACGTCCGGCGGGTCATCAGCGAACGTCAGATCGAGTTTCTGTTCGCTCAGTTCGTCGATATGCACGGCAAACCGAGTGCCAAGCTCGTCCCGGCGCACCACATCGACGACCTGCTCAACGACGGGGCGGGCTTCGCCGGGTTCGCCGCCGGCGACATCGGTCAAGGCCCGCACGATCCGGACATGATCGCGATCCCCGACCCGACGACGCTGACGATCCTGCCGTGGCGGCCCAACGTGGCGCGGTTTGCCTGCGATGTGACGGTCGAGGGCGAGCCGTGGCCGTTCTGTCCGCGGACGATCCTGCGAAATCAGCTGGCGCGCGCCAAGGAGCTCGGGTTTGAGCTGAAGATGGGCGCCGAGCTCGAGTACTTCCTCGTGCGCCGGCGCGACGACGGCACGATCGAGGTGGCCGACAAGCTCGACACGCTCGAGCTGCCCTGCTACGACATGCGCGCGCTCACCCGCAACCTCGACTTCGTCTCGCAGGTCTCGAAGGCGGTTACCGGACTCGGGTGGGACAACTACGCCACCGATCACGAGGACGCCAACGGCCAGTTCGAGCAGAACTTCCAGTATGACGACGCGCTGACCACGTGCGACCGCGCTGTGTTCTACCGCTACATGGTCGAGTCACTGGCGCAGGAGCGCGGGCTGATCGCGACCTTCATGCCCAAGCCGTTCGCCAACCTGACCGGCAACGGCTGCCATTTCCACGTCAGCCTGTGGTCGAACGGCGAGAACGTGTTCGAGCGCGATCCCGCCGACGATCCCCGCGGGCTGGGCCTGTCCGACCTCGCCTATCAGTTCATCGGAGGCCTGAAGGCGAACGCCAAGGCGTACATCGCGGTCACTGCCCCGACTGTCAACTCGTACAAGCGGCTGATCGTCGGCGCGCCGACGAGCGGCGCGACGTGGGCGCCGGCGTACGTCAGCTATGGCTACAACAACCGCACCCAGATGCTCCGCATCCCGGACGCCGGCCGGATCGAGGACCGGACCGTCGACGGCTCGTGCAACCCGTACCTCGCGGCGACCGCGATGCTCGCCGCGGGCCTCGACGGAATAGAGCGCGGCCTCGACGCCGGCGAGCCGAACTCGGCGAACCTGTACGAGATGCACCCCGACGAGCGCGACGCGGCCGGCATCGAGCTGCTGCCCGCCAACCTGCTCGACGCCGTTCGCGAGCTCGAGAAGAACGACGCGTTGCGGGCCGCGTTCGGCAAGACCCGTGACGGCGACTACATCGACTACTACGCGAAGGTCAAGCGGCGCGAGTGGCAGGCAGCGCACGAGCAGATCACCCAGTGGGAGCTCGACCGGTACCTGCAGCTGTTCTGAGCAACTAAGCGCGAGCCGACACGCTCCCGGGCGCCGGGACGTCCCTGTTCTGGGGAGCGAACTCGCTCGCGATGAACGTCGCGCCCTGCGGGTCGGCGATGATCGTCATCCGGACCCAGGGCGCGTCAAACGGCGGCGCCAGGACCTTCCCGCCCAGCGCGAACGCCTTCTCCGCGGTCGCGTCGGCGTCGTCGGTCGCAAACGTCACACCCCAGTGCGCGGGGACGTCGGCGTGGTCGTCCGGAAGCGGCGCGATCGTCGCGACGACGTCGATGAAACCGCCCGGCGCGCCCATCGCGCCCATGCGCTCGCGCGTGCCCGGATTGAGGAGCTCGAGGTGGTCGCCGTATCCGGGCACCGTCCACGCCTCGACGCCGCGCGGCATCGAAAGCGTCTCCCACCCGAACACCGCGCCGTAAAACGGCTTCGCGCTTTCGGGGTTGCGGGTGTTCAGGTTGTTGAAGTTCACCGACCCGGCCTCGTTGACGATCCGCGACCCGCGGTGCCGCTTGGGCTCCCACACCGAGAACACCGCCCCCTCGGGGTCGCTAAACACCGCCATGCGACCCGCATCCATGACGTCGAACGGCTCCATGAGCACGCTGCCCCCGGCTTGTGTGACCTTGGTGGCGGTCTCGTCGGCACTGTCGACCCAGACGTAGGTATTCCAGGCGGCCACTGGCGGTGCTCCCTCGGGGACCGAGCCGATCCCGGCGACGTCGCCGCCGCGGAGCCGCGCCATGAAGTACCTGCCCTTCATGTCGTGCGGCATCACGTCCTCGATCTCCCAGCCGAACAGGTCGCGATAGAACGCGACCGCGGCCTCCGGGTCCGGCTGGTTGGTGTCGACCCAGCACGGGACGCCTGGGATGTAACGGTCTAGCTCGGGCATGAGTGCTCCTTTGAGTCCGCTGACGGTGCCCGGGACCGTAACCGCGTTTTAGGTCAGGATCGGTCCTCTAACGCCGGATTCGGGCGCTGCGTCAGGCCGCACGGGGAAGCATCTCGCGCGGGGACTTCAGCGCCGCGCAGAAGCGCTCGACAACTTCAGGATCGAACTGAGTCCCGGCACAGCGGCGAAGCTCGGCGACCGCGCGCTCGGCATCCATCGCCTCGCGATAGGGGCGGTCGGTCGTCATGGCGTCGAACGCGTCACATACCGCGATGATGCGCGAGCCGAGGGGGATCTCGCGGCGCGCGAGCCCGTCGGGATAGCCGGTCCCGTCGTAGTTCTCATGGCTCGAGCGGACGAGCCTGGCCACGTGGGCGAGATCCGGCGCGGCCGCGATGATCTTTTCGCCGATCAGCGTGTGCCCGCGGATAAACGTCCACTCGCTCTCTTCGAGCGGCGCCGGCTTGTCGAGGATCGCGTCCGGCACCGCGACCTTGCCGACGTCGTGGAGCTCGGCGGCGTGGCGGATCATGTCGACCTCGTCGAGCGCCAGCGAGAACGCAGTGGCCACCGCGGCGGCGAGCTCCGCTACGTCGTGCCCGTGGGCGCCCAGCTCGCGGTTTCGCTCGGCGACCGCGCTGAGCAGGACGTCCTTTGACTGCTGCGCCGCCGAGACCCGGCCGACCCGCTTCGCCGCGTACATGCGCTGGTCGGCGATCGTGAGCGCGGTGCTCGAGTCGTTGGCTTCGCTCGGAAGCACCGCGGATCCGTGCGAGCACCCGATCGCGAAGCCGTCGCCTCGCTCGAACAGCGCCGCGGCTGCCGTCTCGACGTGGGTGCCTTCCGCAGCGTTGATCAGCGCGCAGAACTCATCGCCTCCGATCCGGTACGCCCGACCGCTGTCGCCCAGGCACGATTCGAGCTTTCCGCCGAGGCGACGCAACAGCGCGTCCCCCGATGGGTGGCCGAAGATGTCGTTGTACTGCTTGAAGCCGTCGAGGTCGAACAGGACGAGCGTGAACGGCCGATCGTCGCTCGCCGCCGATAGGCGCCGCTCGAGGTCGGCAAGCAGGGCCCGCCGGTTCCCGAGGCCGGTCAGCGCGTCGGCGAGCGCCTCACCCTGGCTGGCCCGGAGCAGGCGCGCGTTCTCGCGCCAAGTCAGCACGAGCCGTCCCATTACGACCGAGAGCGAGCCCGTCGCCAGCACGACCGCGGTGACGCCGACCGGATCGAAGCTCGACCACGCGAGGATCGCGATCGCCACCGAGGCGAACGCCACCGGCATCACGATCCCCCGCGCGCTGATCCGGCCCGGAACCGGCACCGACGCCCAGTTCGGCAGCCACCCCGCCCACGCGGCGATCACCGGCGACGCGTACCAGAGCGCGTTGTACCAGTCGTTCTGTGTGTAGCTGCCGGTGGCGTCGGCCACGACATACACGCTGTCGGCGATCCAGAACGCGAGCACCGACGCGGCGAGCAACACCCACGTCCGATTCAGGCGCCAGTTGCCGAGCGCGGTCGCGCCGACGATCAGGCCGAGCAGCAGGAGATCCGAGATCGGGTAGGCGAGATTCGTGGCGACCGCCAGGCCGCCGCCGTCGGCGTGGGCGACGACCGGCTCCACCACGAGCGCCGCGCCCAGCGCGCCGACCGCGAGCGTGGCCGCGGCCGAGTCCGCGGCCAGCGCCTTCGGCACGCCGGACATCCGCTGCCTGACCAGCGACAGGATCCCGGCGAACGCGAACGGACAGAACGACAGGTAACCGGCATCGGCCAGTGACGGCACCGGCGGGTTGGCGAGGTTCCCGAGCGCGAGCGTCCAGTAGACGTCGCCCGAAGCCCAGCACAGCGCGCCGATCCCGATCAGGATCCAGCCGCGCTCACCGCGGAGGCCCCGCCAGATCAGCAGCCCCGCGGCGAGCAGAAAGACCACATCGGGGGCGATGCCGCGAAATGGTGCGTCGCCGAGTAGGCCCGGAAACACGGTGAACGCGAGCCCGTACGTGATCGCCCAGGCGCTCATGAGCGCGAGCGCGCAGAGCACGACCCGCGGCGTTCCTATCCTCGACCTGAACGACCTCCCCGACATCACGGATAAGTCGTCCAAATGCGTGATCCCCATGAGCCGTGGGGCCTCAGGTTCGACGAGTCGCCGACGCTCAGGGCCGGCGGGCGCGGGTCCGCGCCACCGCGAGCAGCGCGAACAGGTCGTACGCGACGGCCGCAGCGTTCAGCGCTGTGATCTGGCCAGGCGAGTCGTAGGCCGGCGCGACCTCGACCACATCGAATCCCGTGAACGACATCCCGGCGAGCGCGCGGAGGAACCCGAGCGCCTCCCGTGGCTGGAGGCCGGCCACCTCGGGGGTCCCCGTGCCCGGCGCCGCCGCGGGATCGAGCACGTCGATGTCGAACGAGAGGTACACCGGCCCGTCGCCGGCGCGCCGGCGGACGCGCTCGCCATACTGGTCGGGCGTCATCGCCATCAGATCCGGGCCGGGAATGACCTCAAACCCGAGCTCGCGCGGGACGTCGATGTCCTCGGGCCCGTACAGCGGCCCGCGCATGCCCGCCAGCACCGACCGCGCCGGGTCGAGCAACCCCTCCTCGACCGCGCGGCGGAACGGCGTCCCGTGGAAGTAGCGCTCGCCGTAGTACTGATCCCAGGTGTCGGCGTGGGCGTCGAGCAGCACGAGCGCGACCGAGCCGTGGACGGCGTGCTGGGCGCGCAGCTCGCCGAGGACGATCGAGTGGTCGCCGCCGAGCACGAGCGGCACGATCCCCGCGGTTATGAGCGGGCGCAGCTGCTCGTCGATCTGCTCGGTCGTGCGAAGCGCGTTCCCCGGCGTGACGTTCAGATCGCCGCCGTCGACAAGCGACAGCGTGCCGAATACGTCGACGTCGAGGACCGGGTGGTAAGGACGCAGGAGCATCGACGCGGAGCGGATCGCCTCGGGACCGAACCGGGCGCCGCTGCGGAAGCTCGTGGCGGTGTCAAAAGGCACGCCGACCACGGCGGCGTCGACGTCGTCCCGCGGCAGCTCGACGTGCGGAAGCCGAGCGAACGTGCGCACGCCGGTGTAGCGGGGCGCGACGGTGGCGTCCGGCGGTTCGAAGTGCGTCACGTCAATCGAGCAGCTCGGAGTCGTACTCCTCGAAGATCGCCGCGTAATCGGCGCGCTCGCCCGAGTGCAGCGTCTGCACGAGCTCGTAGATCCGCGGCGTCATTACCAGCAGGTAGCGCGCCGGCTCGGACCCCGCGTTCCAGAACGAATGACGCGTGCCCCGAGTGACGAGGATCGATTCGCCGGCGGGGACCTCACGCTGCTCGTCGTCGACCTGGAACCCGAGCTTCCCGCTGAGCACGATCCACGCCTCGTCGTCGGACCGGTGCAGGTGAAGCCCGGCGATCGGCCGCCCGGGATGCGTCCCATCATCGGTCCAGTCCGCGACCACGAACGACTCGCTGATGATCACGCCCGCAAGCCTATTGGGAAGAAACCACGGCCATGCTGAAGAAACCTCCCAAGCGGATTAGCCCGGCCCGAACCGGCGCAACGCGGCGGCCGGCCGGCTCGCCGCCACCAGCGACCCGACCGTCTGCGGCGCCACGGTGTCGAGCAGGCTCGCGAGCGCGATGAACGCCTTCGCGGTCGTCAGCGCGTCGCCGAGCGCGTGGTGGGGCGTCTCGGCCGGCTGCCCGAGCACGTCGGCCAGCCGCCCCAGCGAGATCCCCTCGGGCGCGGAGCCGTCGCGGTGGCGCAGCCACGCGCGCCCAAGCGCCTCCGTGTCGGCCATCGCCGGCCAGCGCACCCGCCGGCGCGCGAACTGCCGCTCGAGGAAGCTCCGCTCGACCGCCGCGGTGTGGAACACCGGGACGCGCCCAGCAAGGATCTCGAACACGAGGTCGAGAGCCTCGGACAGCGGTGGCGCATCGGCGAGATCCGGCACGCGCAGCTTGTGGACGAGCACCGCGCCGTGCTGGGAGCGCCTGGTCGTGTTCACCAACGTGTACATGCCGCCGCCCAGCACGATGCGGCCGGCCTCGATCGGCACCGCTCCGACCGCGATGATCTCCTCGCTGCGTGGGTCGAGGCCCGTCATCTCGAGGTCGAGCGCGCACCACCGGGCCTCGCGCCACGGCGTGTCATCGGGCGGCCGCTCAGCCCGAGCGAACTCCGCCGCAGCGCCCTCGGGCGCCTTCCGCAGCCTCACCCTCGCAGCCTCCGCTGGACGGACGTCACCGCCCGGAACACGTCCCGCAGGTGGTCGCGCATCAGCGGGCTGACCTCGGCGGGCTCGATCTGATCGTCGGGCGCACGCCCCGCGCCGATCCTCGACATGTGATGGCCGATCCGGAGCTCGAGCGCGAGCTCGAACGCATCCGCGAGCGTCCGCGCGTCGGCGTCGCTCAGAACCCCGCCGGCCGCGGCCGCGAACAGCCGCTCGGGCGTCGAGCCCTCGACGACGCCCGCCGCCGCCGAACCCCAGCGCGCGAGCTCGACGATCGGAGCGACTGCGGCCAAGCGGATGTCGAGCTTGTCGCTGCGCCGGCCGTCGGCCTCGAGCACCGAATCGGCGTCGAACCCCGTCGGCGGCACCGCCGCCAGCGCCCGCCGCGCGAGCGCCGCGACGATCGCGTCGCGCGCGGGGCCTTCGGGCGTCGGCAACGGATCGATCGGTGTGCCCCAGAGCGCGCGTCGCTCGATCAAAACCGACAGCTCGAGCTCGTCCTCGCCGTCGGTGTGGCTCCACTCCGACGTGCTCCGCGCGACGACATCGCCGGGAAACCCGCACGCCCGCAGAACGTCGGCGACCGACTGGGTCCACTCCGCGGGCGGCGGGTCATGACACACGACCGCGCCGCGAGCGATCGAGGCCGGCGTCAGCTCCCGGCGCGCCTGCGCTCCGACCGCGACCCACACCACCCCCTCCCCCGGATCCGGCGCAGCCAGTTCGAGCGCGCGCGTCGTCAGCGCGTCGACGAGCGCGGAGACCACCCGCACGACCTCGGGCGCGCGCAGCCGTGCCGCGTGCAGGTCCGCAACGACGTCGGGCAGCCGCTTCGCCACCACCGCGAGGTCCTCCGCCGAGGCCGCCCGCGAGATCGAGCGCCGCGCCCCGAACCACGAGCGCGACTGGGCCGGGAACAGGTCGGCGTCGTCGATCACACCGATCAGCTGACCGCCCTCGGACACGATCGGCGCATGCCGGATCCCGCGCTCGAGCAGCTCGAACAGCACCTCGCCGCCGAGCCGGTCGGGCGTGACCGTGAACACCGGCACGGTCATCACCGTCGACACCGGCGCGCTCAGGGGCAGTCCCGCCGCGACGATCTTGGTGCGGATGTCGCGGTCGGTGACGATCCCGAAACCGCCGTCGCGCAGATCGACGATCGCCGAGCTCGCGCCGACCTCGGTCATTCGCCGGGCGACCTCGCGGATAGCCTCCATCGGCTCGCAGCGGACGGTCGGGGAGCGGAGCATCCGCGTGACCGGCCGGTGGTTCGGCGGCCCGGGCGCGAGCTCGATCTCGCGGCGCTTTACATGGTCGAGGAACGGCCGAGCGACGCTCACCGGGATCCGGTAGCAGAGCGTGTCCTCGGCCGCGCGCGCCTCGAACCCGGGTGGCAGCCCCGACAACATCGCGGCGTGGCCGAACGTATCGCCGGTGCCGAGCATGTCGAGCAGCCGGCCGTCGTGGATGATGTCGACCGCGCCCGAGTGGATCACGCGCAGGAACGTGACCGGCCCGCCGTCCTCGGTGAGGATCGCCGTGCCCGCGACGTAGAACTCGAGCTCGGTCTGCGCGGCGAGCTCGCCTAACTCCTCCGGCGAGAGCGCGTCGAATGGCGCCCGGGTCGACAGGAACCGTGCGATCTCGCTCAGCGCGGCATCCACTACGACAGCAGTCCGAGCCGCTGGGCGCGCTGCACCGCTTCGGTCCGGTTGCGCACCTCGAGCTTGCGGTACACGGCGCTCGTGTGCTCCTTGACCGTGTGTTTGGACAGGTGGAGCTTCTCGGCGATCTCGGGGTTGGTGGCGCCGGACGCCATCAGGTTCAAGACATCGCGCTCGCGGTCGGACAGCCCGAGCGCAACAGGACGGTCCTGATGGTCGAACACGGTCTTGCCGAGACCGACGAGACGCACCGCGCTCGCGATCTTCCGCGCCGGCCAATCCTTGTAGGCGAACCCCGACGCGCCGGCGGCCCGCGCCGCATGCGGCGAGATCTCGCCGGCGCCCGAGAACAGCAGCACGCGCGTCAGTGGCTCGGCCTGGCGCAGCTGCTCGCAGATCTCCGCGCCCGACTCCTCGCCGATGAACAGGTCGACGAGCGCCACGTGCGGCCGGTAACGCGTGACGAGCGCGAGCGCCTCCTCGCCCGAGTGCGCGCTCAGGCAGCGGTCGACCCATGGCTGTTGGGTCAGCATCAGGCGAATCCCCCAGTGCACGACGTCGTGATCGTCGACCACGAGCACGCTCAGACGCTCGGGACTGCGAAGCGCCGTATCAGAGCTCATCGGGAACCACCAGCCGAACCTGCCACGTGCCTGGCTCGCGTTGGCCGAACTCGACGACGCCGCCGAATTGAAGCGCCTCCATCGCGGCGAGCCGCAGCCCCATGCCGGCGCGGTGCCCGCTTCCGGTGACGCCGTCGTTGGCCACCTCGAGGACGAACGCACCGTCGGCGCGCCCGATTCGGACGGTCACGTGGGTGGGATCAGCGTGCTTGTGGGCGTTGCGGACGGCCTCGGCCAGCACCGACTGCGCCAGCGGCTCGAGCGCGCCCGGGACGTCCCCCTCACCGCCCGCCTCGAGCGTCACCCCGAGGTCCGGGTGCACTCGCGCGAGCCGCTCGACCTCGGCCACGAACGTCGTCTGCGTCGCACGCGGCGCGCGGCCGAGCGGGCGCTGGAGGGCGATGCGCAGATCGGAGAGCGCCTCCTGGGTCTCGACCGCGCAGCGGCGGCGGGCCTCCGCGGGCAGATCGCCATCCCCGTCGAGCGCCATCGAGACACCGAACAGGCGCTGGATCACCACCTCGTGGACATCGCGCGCAAGATCGATCCGTTGCTCGAGTTGCTCGGCCTCCTCGGCCTGCTTGGCCACGAGCCTCGCGACCGACGCGAGCGCCGCGGTCTTGCCGAGCGTCCATAGCAAGTACCGCTCGGAGTCGTCGAGCGGCGGCTCGGTCAGCAGGCGGTCGGCGAAGATCACGCCCAGGGCGCGGCCCGCCGCCGCCATCGGCGCGCACACGAGCCGAACGGGCTCGGGGAACACGTTTGCGTACTCCTCAGGGAACTGACCCGTCATGTCCCCCTCGATCTCGATCACCCGGTCCTCACGCAGTGACTGGGCCGCGATCGGCGCCGACTCGACTGTCACGTGGGCGCCGGCGAACTGCTCGAGGCTGAGGCCGTGGGCGCCCGCCGCGCGTACGCGCCGGACCGCGCTGTCGTACCGGAAGATCACCGCCCGTCGCATGCGCGCGAGCCGGCACACCGCGTCGCACAAACGGTCGTAGAAGCCGCCGCCGTTGGGCGTCGCGTCCTCGGACTGCGACAGTACCTCGACGAACAACTCGAGCGCGTCGATCCCGACTTCGGGGCTGCGGCTCAGAGCGAGTCCATCAGCGCGAACCGCAGCGCCTGCTGCGGCTCCAGGTACACCCGCCAACTCTCCTCGCAGCGTGGGCATCGGCATTCGACCGACGGATCGTATCCGTCCAGCGCGGCATGCCACTCGATCTCGTCGCTGCGCAGGCAGATCGGACAGGCGAGCGAGGCGATCACGAGCGCGTCGGGATCGTCGGTCCGGAATCTGGCCGTGTCGGCAAGCATGACCATGGTTCGAGGATGCTCGCGGTCGCGCGACCGTTCAACCAGTGGCTCCGGACAACCCCCCGGGTGGGGGGAATCCGCCTCGACCCGCCACGTGCCCCCGATACCGATTCAGCCGGATTCCCTCAAGGGAATTCGTCTCCATCAGACGACGGAGCAGACGCTTTCGCAGCCGAACTCCCCGGGGGAGACCTCAAACCCCGGCGAACTCCGCCACCGCGTCGACCCGCGCGATCGGGTGCTTACCCCAGCGGCTCCAGGTGGCGTAGTCGAGCAGGCGGCTCATGTATTCGCGCAACGGCGCGACGCTGATCCCGGACGGCCGGAGGTGGGCGCGCGTGAACGCGTCGTCGAACTGCGTCGCCACCGCGAAGTAGGGGAAGTACATCGCGCCTTCCTCGAGCATCGACCGCGCGACACCGTGGTCGGCGGATGCGAATTCGGCCGGCGAGAGCAGCCTCGGCGGCGGCTGCTGGAAATAGCCGCTCGCGAGCTCAGCGATCTCGGCGATCGTGCTCGCCTCCGCGCCGGCGATCAGGTGATAGGTCTGACGGATCCCGCCGGCTGACTCGCACAGCTCGTGGATGCCGTCCGCCACGTAGTCGATCGAGACTACGTCGACCGGCGCCGACGGGATCGCGGGCACCGCCGGGAACAGCCCGCGCGCGAGCGCCCGCAGCGGCCAGTACAGAACGTTGAACGCGGAGGTCCAGCCGCTGTTGCGATCGCCGACGACGATGCTCGGGCGCAGGACCGTGAACGGCAGGTCGGGATGCGAGCGGACAAGCTGTTCGGACTCGAACTTTGACTGCTCGTAGGAGTTGTTGAAGCTCTGCCCGACGTCGAGGTCGGATTCGCAGAACCGGCCCGCGTGGGTGCCCGCGACGTAGGCGGTCGAGACCTGGGCGTACCGCTCGAGCACGCCTGCCTGATGCGCCCGGTCCGCGAGCTCGAGCATCCGGCGGGTCCCCTCGACGTTGATCGCCCGGGCCTCCTCGAGCGACATCCCGAACGAGACTGAAGCGGCGCAGTGGACGATCGTCGTCGACTCCGCCGCAAGCCAATCCCAATGAAAGCGGTCAAGGCCAAGATGCGGCGCGGTCAGGTCGCCGGCGGCGGCCGTGACGCGATCCGCGTACTGCCCCGCGCGATAGCCGAACAGGTTCGCGAGCACGGCATCGATCCGCTCGCGCGCGGCGTCATCGCTGTCCGCACGCACGATCGTGAGCACCGGCCGCTCGGTCCGTTCGAGATAACGGGCAAGGAGCTCCATGCCGACGAAGCCGGTCGCGCCGGTCAGCAGTACGGCACCGTCCGAGCGGGTCATTCGCCGCGCTCCAGGGCCAGCGACCGGAACGCCCAGGTCAGGCGCGAGCGCGTATGAGAAGGGGTGATCAGCTCGTCGATGTGACCGCCGGCGGCCGCGACCCGCGGGCACAGGTTGGTCTCGGCGTACCGCGCGGCGAGGTCGCCGCGAATCGCATCGGGGTCGGCGGCGGCCTCGAGCTCGCGGCGGTTGATGATCCCCACCGCGGACCGCGCCGCCATCACGCCGATCTCGGCGTTTGGCCACGCGAACACGTAGTCGGCGCCGAGGTCCTTGGAGTTCATGGTGATGTACGCGCCGCCGAACGCCTTGCGCAAGATCAGCGTCACCCGCGGCACCTCCGACGCCGCGAACGCGTGCACGAACTCGGCACCGAACCGGATCACGCCGGCCGACTCCTGCTTGGTTCCGGGCATGTAGCCGGGGGTGTCGACGAGCACGAGCAGGGGGATCCCGAACGCGTTGCACTTATTGACGAATCGGGCGCCCTTCTGGGCGGCGGCCGTGTCGATGATTCCGCCGAGGTAACGCGGCTGGTTCGCGACCACGCCCACGGTGTGGCCGTCGAGCCGCGCGAACCCGGTGACCAGGTTGCGCGCCCAGCCGGCGGACGCCTCGAGCAGCTCGCCGCCGTCGACGATCGCGCGGACCACGTCGCGCACGTCGTAGACGCTCCGCCCGTCAGCCGGAACCGGGTCCGACGGGTCGTGCCCGAGCGGCGGGCGCGCCGGCAGCACCGGCGCCCGCGCGTCGTGGTGGCGAGGGAGATACCCGATCAGCTCGCGCGCAAGGTACGCGGCGTTGACGTCGGATGGCGCGACGAAGTGGCAGACGCCGTTTCGCTCGTGCACGCGCGTTCCACCCAGCTGATCGGCAGTGACGTTCTCGCCCAGCGCGTCGCGGACGACGCTCGGACCTGTCAGGAACATGCTCGACTGCTCGGTCATCACGACCCAGTCGGTCAGCGCCGGCGAGTACGCGCCGCCGCCGGCGGACAGCCCCGTGATGATCGACACCTGCGGAACGCGGCCGGACAGCTTCACGATTCGGTGGAAGATCCGTCCGTAGCCACCGAGCGCGGCGACGCCCTCCTGCATCCGCGCGCCGCCGGAGGACACGAAGCCGACGACCGGAGCCTTTGCCTTGTCGGCCAGCTCGAGCACGCGCACGATCGAGTTCGCGTGCTGTTCGCCCAGCGATCCACCGGCGTAGCTCGAGTCCTGCGCGTAACAGAACACCGGGCGCCCGTCGATCTCGCCGGCGCCGGCGACGACGCCGTCGCCGGCGCGAGCCTTTTCGCCCATCGCGCCCGAGATCACGTCCGAGCGGATCAGCGCGAGCGTGCCGGGGTCGCACAGCGTCTCGAGTCGCTCGAGCGGGGCGAGCGTTGTTTCGGCGCCGGAGGGGCGTGGCGTGAGGGTGGCGCTCACGACGCACCCCCAAGGCACAGCACGGCGTTGTGGCCACCGAACCCGAACGAGTTCGAGAGCGCGACCGCCCGTCCGTGGCCGTTGCCGTTCACTACCAGCGGCCGCGGACCGTCGGGCACGTAGTCGAGGTCGAGCCCCTCGTCCTGCTCCTCATAGTTGAGCGTCGGCGGCGCCACGCGCGCGTTGAGCGCGAGCACGGTGGCGATCGCCTCGACCGCGCCGGCGGCGCCGAGCAGGTGGCCTATCGCGGACTTCGTCGACGAGACGGGGACGTCGTAGGCCCGCTCCCCGAGCGCGAGCTTGATCGCTTCGGTCTCGGAGCGGTCGTTGAGCGGCGTCGAGGTCCCGTGGGCGTTGATGTAGCTGATGTCCTCGGGCGTCACGCCGGCGTCCTTCATCGCGCGGGTGATCGCCAGCGACGCCGGCCGGCCCGTCGGCTCGGGCGCGGTCAGGTGATGAGCATCGGCCGTCGACGCATAGCCGAGCACCTCCCCGAGCACCGTCGCGCCGCGGGCGGTCGCCAGCTCCTCGGACTCGAGCACGAGGACGCCCGCTCCCTCCCCCATCACAAATCCGTCGCGCCGAGCGTCGAACGGCCGCGAGATCCCGGTTGGGGAGGTCGCCTCCATCGAGGCGAACGCAGCCTTTGCGAGCGGAGTGAGCGTCGCCTCGGCGCCGCCGGTCACGACCGCCTGCGCCTCGCCGGATCTGATCATCCGCGCGGCCTCGCCGATCGCGTGGGTGCCGGACGCACACGCGGACATGACGCCGAACACCGGTCCTCGCAGGCCGTTGCGCATCGCCACCAGCCCGGCGGCCGCGTTGCCCATGATCAGCGGGATCGCGAGCGGCGAGACGCGCTCGGGCCCGCGGTCGCGGAGCACCTCGCACTGGCTCTCGAACGTCCACATGCCGCCGATGCCGGACCCGATCACGCACCCGAGATCGGCCGGATCGGCCGGCGGGTTCTCGACGTCCCAGCCGGCGTTGGCCACCGCCTGGGAGCTCGCGGCGATCGCGAGCTGGGCGAAGCGGTCGCTCCGTCGCGCCTCCTTGACCGTCATGAACTCGGTCGGATCGAACTGATCGCAGGCGCCGACGCCGTCCTCGATGCCCGTGCGGCCGGCGTTCCAGCCGTCGAGCAGCTCCTGTGCGCCGACGCCGAGCGGCGTCACCGCGCCGACGCCGGTGATCACGACACGGCCGCTCATGCTGCACCCCACTGAACGACGGTGGCGCCCCACGTGAAGCCGGCCCCGAAGGCCCCGAGCAGCACGCGGTGACCTAGCTTCAACCGCCCTTCGCTCTCGACGTGGGCGAGCGCGAGCGGGAGCGTTGCGGCGGACGTGTTGCCGTAATCGCCGATGCAGTCCACGACACGGTCGGCGGGCAAGCTCAGCCGCTCGCCGACTGCGCTCAGGATCCGTCCGTTGGCCTGGTGGTAGACGAATAGGTCAATGTCGTCGAGCCGGGCGCCGGCGGCGCGGACCGCCTGGACCGTCGACAGCGACAGCCGGGCGACGGCCTCGCGGAAAGTCTCGTGCCCGCGCATCCGGATTACGCCCTCATCGCGCGGGACCTTGATGTGGTCGGCGCCCGCGCCGTCGGCGCCGAGCACGATCGGGCCGATCCGGCTCGGATCGCTGGTGGCCTGGAGCACGACCGCGCCCGCGCCGTCGGCGAACACCGCGGCGGTCGTACGATCATCGGGGTCGAGGATGCGGGACATCAGGTCGGCGCCGATCACGACCACACACTGGGCGCGTCCGGCCTCGATCTGGCCGGTGCCGACCGCGAGCGCCGACAGAAACCCGGTGCAGGCGGCGCCGATGTCGAACGCGCCGGCGCGGACGGCTCCGAGCTCGTGCGCGACCAGCGGGGCCGCGTTCGGCATCACATCGTCGGGCGTCGTCGTCGCGACGAGCACGAGGTCGACCTGCTCGGGCGATACGGCGGCGCGCCGGAGCGCGGCCGCGGCCGCGTTGGCGGCGTGAGCGGAGAGCCGTTCGGTCGGCTCGGCCACGCGCCGTTCACGGATCCCGGTGCGCCGGACGATCCACTCGTCGCTGACGCCGATCCGGGCGGCGATCTCGCTGTTCGGAACGATCGCCTCCGGGAGGCTCGCACCGACGGACGCGATCGCGGCACCGACGGGCGGGAGGATCGTGTCCTCGGTCACGAGGTCGGGTTGGAGCGCTGGCATCGTCGTGCTCATGATGAACACGTTCACCAATGCCAGGTGCGATTCCAACCAAGGGAGGCCAGAAACCCCCTACGCGGGGGGTTGCGCGCCGGCGGCGTAACGCGACCTTCTCATTTGGGTAGCGCGGCGCATGAGGCGCCCCATGTGGAGCGCCCCACCGCCTGAACGCTATGCCTGAGCGACCTGCTCGCGCTTGGTCGCCATTGGACCGGTTCGGTCCCAGACGGGGCGCACCTCGACCGACCCGCCGAACCCGACCGCCGGCAGACGAGATGCATGATCGAGGGCGGTGTCGAGGTCCGGGCAATTGAGCAGGTAGTAACCGGCCAGGAACTCCTTGGTCTCGGCGAACGGCCCGTCGGTGAATTGCGTCTGCCCGTCGCGCTCGCGCACGGTGGTCGCCGTGTCGACACGCTCGAGCGCGTCGCCGCCGACCAGCACGCCGGCCTCCACCAGGCTCTGCGTGTAGGCGTCGTAGCGGGACCCGATCTCCTGGAGCTGGGCCGGAGTGGGCTCGCCGGCATCCGCGGGGTTGTAGATGAGCAGCATGTATTGGGGCATCTCGCCTCCTGGGTCGGTTGGCCGCCGGGTTGCGGCTTCAACCGTATGACGGACGAGCGCGCCGCGTTTCGACACGCCCGTCCATCAATTGTCCAACGGACGAGCGCGCCGCGGCCGCGCCACGCCCATCCTTCACGGCTCGTCCGCGGCCGGGTTACCAGCCGCCGCGGTTCTCCTCGACCCCTGGCAGAACCCGCGTGCCCTCGATCCGAACCGCCTGGAGCGCGTCGGGATCGAGTCCAAGCAGGCGCAGGATGGTCGGCGCCACCTGGGTCGTCTCGACCCAGTCGCTCGACTTGCGCGGCGAGACTGTCCGCGGCGCGTAGACGAGCAGCGGCACGTCGCGGTCACCCGGGTTGTCGCCGCCGTGCTCGGCGATCTTCGTTCCGCCCGTATAGACGACGCCGATCTGGACACGCCCGAACACGTCCGGGTAGCCCGGGTCCCCGTACGGCACGCCGAAGAAGCGGGCGGCCTCGTGACCGGCATAGATCTGTGCCAGACCGGAGTGCGGGACCTGCTCGGTGCCGTTTCCGTTCGGGCCGCGGGTGTCATTGCCGTCGTTGTTGTAGAGCACCGCCGTCGCGCTGTGGTTCCACAGGTAGTCCTTGACGAAGTCGGCCGCGGCCTGCGTCTTGACCGACAGGTAGCTCTGCCACAGGTCGTCGTCGGTACCGGCGACGATGAGGTCGTTCGGATCACCCGTCTTCGCGGTCCAGGCCGCGTTGATCGCGTCGATGATCGGACCGTCCTTGATCCGCTTCAGCAGCAGCGGGTCCTGCGGCGACTGACCGTGCTTGGCCGTGATGATGATCGCCGTCGAGGACGCGAGACCGTCCGCCTGGATCGTGGCGTCCATCCGCTGCAGCTGCGCGTTGGCGTAGTCCAGCGCACTGGCCAGCAACGGGCGCGGCGTCGTCGTGCCCGGGCAGTAGCCGGCGAGCTCGGTCGGTCCCTCCGTGTAGCTGCCGTCCCGGTTCTGGGTAAGGGTGCTGGGCGAGTCCACCTTCTCGGCCACCGAGACGGTCTGGAAGTTCATCCCGAGGATCGCCGGGGTGCCCACGTAGGTCTTGCCGCTGTGGTCGTAGCCGTTCAGCTCATTGATGACCGCCTGCACCTTGTACATGTCGTACTGCTTGGTGGCAGCGTCGTCGTGCGCCCAGTCGGTGTCGGTCGGGTACGGAACGCCGATTGGCTCGACGGCCTGCGAGTCGATCTCGGGGCCGAAGAAGTCGTCGATGCTGTTGCCACTCGAACCATGGCCGTTGAACGACGTGTAGATGGCGTGCTTGTCGGACCAGGCCGTGCGCATGCCGGCGTTCTGGATGACCTGGAAGATCGAGTTCACCTTCAGGTAGTCCCAGGGCATGGTCGGCTGGCACGTCTTCGGATCGACCGGGAAGGTCGCCGGGTTCAGACCCGACTGCGGGTGCGGGGTCAGGCCCATGATGAGGCCCGGGTTCGTGTCATCGCCGTTCGGGTAGATCGAGCCGCCCTCGTCGAAGGACGGGAACGTCTGGCCGCTGGTGTTGCCCGGGATCAGGTCAGGGACGGCGTCCAGGATGTCATCCGGCGAGTCGTAGATCACGTTGCCACCGGGGACCGGGCCCGAGCAGTTCGTGGTGCCGGGCGGGAACACGCCGTGGCTGTACTCGACGTCGTAGTACACCCCGGTCGCGCGCGGGTCGCCGCCGGTCATGATCGCCGTGCCGCCCGGATCGGAATCCGACGGGTCCGACGTGTGGTTGTTCGTGAACTCGGCGCCGCCGGAGGCGAGCTTGGCGAGCTCCGAGCCCGGGTGGTTGGCGACGTACCAGTCGAGGTCGGACTGATGCATACCGTCGACCGAGATCAGCAGCACATGCGAGATCCGGCGCCCGTGGTGCCCGTGGTCTCGGCCGTCCGAGTGCGCCGAAACCGCGGCGGCCGATCCGCCTATCGCGCCGGCGGCGATCACCGCGACCGCCCCGAGCTTCGTGACCCTACGCATTCACTGCTCCTCTCGTTTGCGAGCCAGGAAGCGGCAGATATATGGACGCCGTCGGCGGCGGTCGTTACGGAGCGGTGTCCAGATCGTGTGCGTCGTCTTAGACGCGGGACCGCTCGTCGCCGGCGCGGCTACTCGTCCGGGCCGGCGGCGAGCTCGTCGATCAGCGCCGCCAGGCGCAGCAGGAGGTCGGGCGCGAGCTCCTGTTCGGCCGCCGGAAGCGAGGCGTAGAACGCCTGCTGGCGTCCTCTCAGCCACTCCTGCTGGTCCTCGAGAAGCTCACGGCCGAGTTCGGTCAGGCTGACGGCGACCGCGCGCCGATCCGCGAGCGAGCGAGCCCGCCGCACCACGCCGCGCCGCTCGAGCGCGTCGAGGATCCGCGTCGCGGTCGACGGCGTGATCCCAGCGTCGCCGGCCAGGTCCTGGACCCGCGCCGCCGGACGACTCGCCAGGCCCTCGAGCAGGCCGTACTGGGAGAGCGTCAGGCCCCCGTTCGCCGCGGTCGCACCTCGCGCGCGCCGCACCGCCTGCGCCAGTGCATCGAACGCCGTGACGAAGTCGATGCTGGCGTTCGAGCCCATATGGTTCGAGACTATCGCGGATGCCATGCTAATATTTGGCATGCCAATCGATCCTGGAGCAAGGTCATGTTCCACAACATCCTCGTCAGCATCGATGGGTCCGATCACTCGGACCGGGCCCTCGCGGAAGCGATCGACATCGCCCGCGCCGACCAGGCACGCCTCACGATCCTGACCGCGATCTGCCAGCCCCCGGTGTGGGCCGCGTCGGCAATGGCCGCCGGCGCCTGCGCCGTGACCGCCGCCGACCTCGAGAAGGAGGCCGTCGACATCATGCGCCGCGCGGTCAAGCGCGTTCCCAAAGACGTGCCCGTGATAACGATCATTAGCCGCAAGCCGATCCGGCACGCGCTGACGGCCAGCCTCAAGGCCGGCGATTACGACCTGCTCGTGATGGGATCGAGAGGCCGCGGGGCGCTGACGGCGTCACTGCTGGGAAGCGTCAGCCATTACGCGCTCAACCACATGCCGATCCCGGTCTTAATCGTCCACGCGGACCCCGACCGCGCGCCGCGGGACCCCGAGCGCGCGGCAGACTCAGACGGACGCACCTCCGCCGGGCCCGAGACCGCCGGCGGCCCTGGCGCGCCGGCCCCGATGCCGGCGTAGTCGTAGTACGGCCCAGGCGGCGCGCGCGCACCACCGCCCAGCGTCTCAGGCTCGAGGGCGCTGCATGCGCGGAACGGGTGGTGCGCTCGGTATCAGCGTCAACCAGGCACCCCCGAAATCATACGCTCCGCCCTGCCGGGGCCATCAACGCCACGATCGAGTCGATGATGCGCTCGAGCGGGGGCAGCGCGATGCTCGGGAGCGGCGTCTCACGCTGCGACGCGCGTGTGTAACAGGCGCCGATGAACATCATCGCCACCGCGTACGGATCGAAGTCGGCGCGGGCCCGGCCGGCCGCCTGCTCGGCGGCGAAGTAGTCGCCGATCGCCCGTACCCCGCGATGCGGGCCGAGATCGTGCTCAGCCATATAGGCCTCCATCGAATCCCGCAGCTCGGCGTCGGACTGCGCCGCGGCGATCAGGGGCAGGACGCCGTCGAGGAACTCCTCGAGCGTGTTTCCGTAGAGCGTCAGCACCTCGCGCGGATCCGCGCCCGGGTGGACGCCCCCCTCCGCCAGCGCTCGGAGCGGCTTCAGACCCTCCTCGAACACCGCCTGGAGCAGGCCGAAGCGATCCTTGTAGTGGTAGAAGACGCTCGCCTCCGAGACGCCGGCGAGGCCCGCCACCTCGCGCGCGGTCAGCCGCGCGATTCCGCGGTCGCGAATCACCTGGAGCGCCGCCGCGAGGATCGCCTCACGACCCCCGGCGGGCGGTCGCCCACGACGTTTGGGTGTGTCACCAATCAAGCCGCTTCCGTGTCCTACTAACGAGGTTCACGACATAGTCACAATTTACTGATCGTGCACTCAGTATATCTGTTATCCTGAGTCGACGCTCAGTAAAGGAGGTAGCTCCGATGGCTCGCAAATGGTGGACTCTGCTCGCCGTCTGCACCGGTGTGTTCATGCTGTTGCTCGACATCACGATTGTGAATGTCGCGCTGCCGTACATCCAGCAGGCGTTCCACGCGTCGCTCGCAGATTTGCAGTGGGTCATCGACGCGTACGCCCTGACGCTCGCGGCTTTCCTGCTCACCTCCGGGTCGGTCGCGGATCTGGTCGGGCGACGGCTGGTGTTCGCGGTCGGCATCGTCGTGTTCACGATCGGCTCGGCGCTGTGCGGGCTGGCCGCGGACCCGACCTTCCTCGCCCTGTCTCGCGCGTTCCAGGGCATCGGCGGTGCGATCATGTTCGCGACCTCGCTCGCGCTGCTCGCCGACGCCTTTCCGCCGCGTGAACGCGGCGTCGCGTTCGGGGTGTTCGGCGCGGTCACCGGCGTCGCCGTGGCAATCGGCCCGGTGCTCGGCGGAGCCTTGACCAGCTGGCTGTCGTGGCGGTGGATCTTTTTCGTGAACCTTCCGATCGGCGTGCTCGCGCTGATGGTCACGTTGCGCGAGGTGTCCGAGTCCAAGGCGCCGGTCGCGAGCCGGCCCGACTGGCTCGGCTTCGTCACTTTCACGCTCGGGCTGACCGCGCTCGTGTTCGGACTGATCCGCAGCCACCCCGACGGCTGGGGCTCGACCACCGTCGTGGGCTCGCTGATCGCAGCCGTGGTGCTGCTCGCCGCGTTCGTCGTCGTCGAGTTGCGCACGCGCGCCCCGATGCTGGATCTGGGACTGCTGCGGGTCCCTACGTTCAATGGCGGCTTGGTCGCCGCGTTTGCGATCTCCGCGTCGCTGTTCGCGCTGATCACCTACGTCGTCCTGTACCTGCAGAACGTACTCGGATCCTCGGCGATCGATACCGGCGTCCGGCTGCTTCCGCTCACGATCGCGATCTTCCTCACGGCCGGAATCGCCGGCCGCCTCACCGGTCATGTGCCCACGAAGCTCCTTATCGCTCCCGGGTTCGTGCTGATCGGCGCCGGCCTGGTGCTCATGCGCGGGATCACGCCGACGGACGACTGGACCCACCTGCTGCCCGGGATGATCGTCGCCGGCGTCGGCGCCGGATTGGTCAACGTGCCGCTCGCGTCGACCGCGGTCGGCGTGGTCGAGCCCGCGCGCGCGGGAATGGCCTCCGGGATCAATTCGACCTTCCGCCAGATCGGGATCGCCACCGGCGTGGCCGCCCTCGGCAGCATCCTCGCCTCCGAGGTCTCGAGCTCCGTGATCTCGAAGCTCGCGGGGAGCCCGCTCGCGAGCGGCTCGCATGCGCTCGCGTCCTCGATCAGCAACGGCAGCATCCTCCAGGCGATGCACGCGGTGCCCCCGCAGCTGCGCGGTCTCGCCGGCGGCGCCGCCAAGAGCAGCTTCGTCGACGGGCTCAACACGATCATCCTGATCGGCGCGATCGTCGCCTTCGTCGCCGCCGTCCTGACGCTGATCCTGATCCGCCAGCGCGACTTCGTCGACGTATCCCACGCGCAGGGCACCGGCGCCGCTCCCGGCGCCGAGGCCGAGACCGAGGCGCCGGCGACCGCGGCCGCCGCCTGAGCCATTGGCGCCGCATCCTAAGATCAGTCGTGTGCGGCTGTCCGTACTAGACCAATCACCGATCTCAGAAGGCTCGACCGGCGCCGACGCGCTGCGCAACACGATCGACCTCGCGCGCCTCGCCGACGAGCTCGGATACCACCGCTACTGGGTCGCCGAGCACCACGGCGGGCCGATGCTGGCCGGCGGGAGCCCGGAGGCGCTGATCGGGCCGATCGCCGCGGCCACCGAGGGGATCCGGGTCGGGAGCGGCGGCGTGATGCTGCCCCACTACAGCCCATATAAGGTCGCCGAGACGTTCACGATCCTCGCTGGCCTGTTCCCGGGGCGGATCGACCTCGGGCTCGGCCGGGCCGCCGGCACCGATCCGATGACCACGTTCGCGCTCCAGCGCGACCGCCGTCAGGCCGCACCCGACGACTTTCCCCAGCAGCTCGCGGAGCTGCTCGCGTACTTCGACGACAGCCTCCCCGAAGACCATCCGTTTGCGCGGCTCGCCGGCGTCCTGCCCGGGCGTCCCGAGCTCCCCGTCCCGTGGCTGCTCGGGTCCTCCCCACAGAGCGCGATCTGGGCGGGACAGCTGGCGCTGCCATACGCATTCGCCGACTTCATCAACTCGGAGGGGGCGGACATCGCCAAGCTCTACCGCGAGCGGTTCGTCCCCACCGAGCAGTCGCCGGTTGAGCGGACCGCCGTGGCTGTTTGGGTCCTGTGCGCGCCGACCGACGAGGAGGCCGAATACCTGGCGACCAGCAGCCGGATGAGCTTCACCATGCTTCGCCGGAACCGGCTGATCCCGGTCCCGCCTCCTGACGAGGCGATCGAGTTCCTAAGACGCGAGGGCAAGAGCCCATCGGGGGGACGGCCCGGGCGCCGCAGCATCCTCGGATCGCCCGAGAAGGTCCGGGCCGGAATCGAGGAGGTCGCGGTCGAGTACGGCGCCGAGGAGGTGATCGTGGTCACGATCACCTACGACCACCAGGCGCGCCGGCGATCCTACGGGCTCCTCGCCGAGGCATTCGACCTCGAGCCGCGAGCCCTCACGACGTCAGCGCTTTCGTAGCCGCCTCGACGAACCCCGAGGCCAGCGAGTTGCCCACGTCGCCGAGCGGCAAGAACCGGGGAACATTGAGGTCGGCCGAGAGGTCGAGGTGGATCTGAGACGGCCCGGAGCCGCTCACGCGCCAGCGCACGTCGAACTTCTCCGCGTCGCGTCCGTCGTGCGGGACCCGGCTCAGCTTGACCGTACCGTTGGGATCGACCTGCACGTCCATCAGCAGATCGAAGTCTTTGACGATCGGACCGCGCTCGACGTGCAGCTTCGTTCTGGCCTTGGTCGGCCGACCCCGGTCGCCCCGCTCCAGCACCTCGACGGATTTGACGACAGCGGGGTACCAGTTCGGGTACTGGTCGACCGCCACGAGCAACGACATGCACTGCTCGTGTGAGGCGGGAGTGCTCCTCTCGGCATGTCCGGTGAGCTCCTTCACACGCGGTTCCGGATCCTACGCGGTCGCCTCCTCGAGCGAGCGGCCGGTGGCGCGGATCCCGAACAGGATCAGGGCGCCCGTGAGGAGACCGGTGACCCCCATCACCAGGAACGAGGCCGAGAAGCCCCACGCCGAGTTCGTGCCGAGCACGATCAGCGGCGCGAGCGCGCCACCGATGTGACCAAGCCCGTCGCTCAGCGCGACGCCGGTAGCGCGGGCGTTGGTGGTGAAGTGCTCGGCCGTGTACGTGTAGAGCATCGGGACCAGCAATCCGATCGTCATCGATGCCACGAACCCGAACACGATGATCACCGCCGGCGAGACGAAGTAACCGATCACGAACAGCGAGATCGCCCATGCCACCGCAAACAGCGCGGTCGAGTACCTACGCTCGAAGCGGTCGCTGAACCGGGTTGTCGCGAACGCGCCGACCAGGAACCCGATCCCCGAGACGACCAGGTACGTGGTGCTGTCGGCAAGGCTGTAGCCCTTGTCGGTGAACAGGGTCGGCGCGAGCGTCAGCCAGCCGTAGTTGCCGATGTAGTACACGAACCAGATCCCGACGAACAGCAGCACTCGGCCCGCCATCGGGCGGCGGAGGAGCGCCTTGACGGGGACGCGTTCGGCCGGCGCCTCGTCGGGCACCGGCTCGGGCGCGGGCAGCCGGTCGCCGTCGATGACCTCGAGCGCGGTCTCCTCGGCCTCGGCGACCACCTCGCGGGCCTCGTCGGTGCGTCCTTGGGAGACGAGCCAGCGGGGCGACGGTGGCAGCCCGCGCCGCATGAACAGGATCGTCGCGCCGCCGAGGGCGCCGATCAGGAACAGGATTCGCCACCCGGACGCGAACGTGGGCACGAGGCCGCGGGCGATGAATGGCACGACCGAGAAGCCGGCGTAGGCAGCGGTCGTGGCCCAGCTCGTGAAGCGGCCGCGCAGCCGGGCGGGCGACAGCTCGCCGATGTAAGTGGTGACGGCCGCGATCTCCGCGCCGATCCCCAGGCCGGCGATGAAGCGAAAGGCGATCAGCTCCTCGACGTTGGTGCTCGCCGCAGCCAGCACGGTGCCGAGTGAGAACACCGCGACGGATATACCGAGGCTGAGTTTCCGTCCCCATTTGTCGGCGATCGTGCTGTCGACGAACGCACCGATGATGTAACCGATCAGGCTGCTGGTCACCGACAGTGTCACGGTTGCCTTGGAGACGTGGAACTGTGTCGCGATCACCGGCGCCGCGAACGAGATCGTGACGATGTCGAAGAACGCGAAGAAGTAACCCGCGCCCACGATCCACAAGAGCTTGCGCTCATATGGCCACACCGGGATCCGGTCGAGGCGCGCGGTGACACTCGCCCTGTCGGCGCTTCCTTCCGGCGTCGAAGGTCTGGTCCGCCTGCTGCGCGGCGCTGTATGTGACATTAACCTCTCCTTTCAGAGAGGGCTTACCCATGACCGACGCCAGGAAAACTGTGCGTCAGTCACGCCGCGAGGCGAACCGTGTCGCCGTCGTGGTCCTCCGCGGAGGTACACCTCGAATGCGCGCCGATCGTGGTCCAGGCTTCGCTCGTCCGGATCTCGACCAGATCGCACAACTGGTTCACCACCCTAGGCCACAGCCGCCGGTCGTGGACGACGCTCGGCCTCGCTCAGGACCTCATCGTCGAGGCCGGCGACGTCGTCGTGACACAGGACGCAGATGTCGGCCTCCGGCCACGCGAGCTTGATCGGCGCTTCGTGGCGAGCCGCCTCGCGGATCTCGTCCGGCGAGCGGCCGGCCCAGATCGGTTCCCCGACGTAGCGAATGAAATCGAAGATGCCCTCGACGGACCGACTCGTCGGTGTCCCGGTACACAGGGCTTGAGGTGCGTCGATCGGCGTCGACGTGGGTGCGCGGGCGGTCCCGCTTCCTGTTGCTGCTCAGACGATCTGGCCTGGCTTCCGGCCCCAGGGGTCGGTATTTCCCGTCCGGCCGAGTCCTAACACGGCCTTTTGAAGGGTTCCGTGAGGTATCTCTAATCGTTCTCGCGAGGCTGCTCGCGGGTTGTCAGCAGCTCCTCCGGAGCATCGACCACCGTCAACAGGTCGCGGACGCCCGTCAATGTCAGCACCCGCTCGACCTGATCGGCGCCCCGCACCAGGGCGAACCGCCGGCCGGTCTCGTGCGCCCGCTGGTGCGCGCTCAAGACCACGCGCAAGCCGGTCGAGTCCATGAACTCGATCTGACGCAGGTCAAGGATCACGAGCTCCGCGCCTGCGTCGAACGCCCGGGTGAGCCGCGCCTCGAGCTCCGGGCTGGTTCGAAGGTCGAGCTCGCCGCTTACCGCGACCACCGCCGCGCCACCTTGGTTGTGCTCGTCTAGGCTGAAATCGCTGTTCACGGTTGACACCGTCACCCTCTCCCGCGGAACGACACGACCGGGAAAAGCTACCACCGAGTAGGACGGTCGACGTTGGCGGCGGCGATCAGCGCGGGCCGTGGCCCGTCCACTCGGTGGCGAGTATGCGCTCGCCGCTGGTCTGCGTCACCGCGAGGTGAAGCGCCGCCGGCACGACGATCTCTGGGTCGAGCAGCTCCACGCCCTCCGGAACCTGGTCGGGGACCATCCCGGTGGCAGTCGCGCCACCGGGCGCCAGCAGGTTGAGGGCGACGCCGGTGTTCTCGAGCTCCGCCTCCCACACACGGGTCATCGCCTCGAGCGCCGCCTTCGACGGCCCATACGGCGAGAACCCGCGACGGGTCATCGTCGCCTCGTTGACCGTGACGTTGACGATGCTCCCGCGGCCGGCGGCGAGCATGTGCGGCACAACGGCTCTGGACATCAGGAACACCCCGACGATGTTCGTCTCGATCACCATGCGCCACGCCACCGGGTCGGCCTCCCAGAACGGCCGCGGGTCGGTCATGAACCGGTCGTTCACGAACCGCATCCCGCGGGCGGCGTTGTTGACGAGCACGTCGATCCGGCCTCGGACGTCGAGGGCTCGGCTCACGAGCCGGTCGATATCGGCTTGGACCGTGACGTCCGCCTGCACGGCCTGAACCGTCCCGGGGAGCGCCTCGGCCGCAGCGACGACGTCGGCGGCCTCCTCGGGGTTCCGCGCCACGCTGATCAGCACGTCGGCGCCCGCGTCCGCATACCCGAGCGCGATCGCCCGGCCGATCCCGCGGCCGCCTCCGGTTACGATCGCCACGCGCTCGTGGAGCTCGAGTGGCATTAGTGGCCGTCCACGAGCGTACGTCCGCGGGCCCCCACTAGTTACAGAGTACGCACTGGCCCGTGTCGCAAGAGCACTCGGGCAGGTCCGGCGACGCCTGAATCGGATGCCATCGGCGCAGCGAGTCGAGGGCGAACGGCTCGGTCCGATCCTCGGGCCCGCCTGGCCAGCACGAACGCAGGATCAGCGAGATCAGCCGGCGAGAATCGGTGCGGCCGAGCGGAGAGGCTGAGTCGATGTGGTAGCGAAGCTCTTCCCGGTCCATGGTCGCTCAGCAGATACCCGTTTTCTGGGCAAACATCACCCGTGCTGGACGAATGATTGCCCCGCTAAGCCGGCGCGACCGCCAGCGCAACCACGTCGGGCAACACTGGCTCGAGCCGATGCCACGTGTCGCCGGCGTCGCCCGTGACCAGCAGCGACCCACCGCGCAGGCCGACGAGCAGCCCGCCAGATTGCTCGGGCAGCGCCGCCAGCGCGTACGGCATCCGGCGCAGCGGCGTCTCATCGCCCCACGTGTCGATTCGCTCCCACCCGTTCCCGCGCGAGCGCACGAGGAGCGACTGGCCGTCGCCGCGGCCGTGGGCGGCATACGGGGACCGGCTGACCGACGCGTACCACAGATCCGGATCGGCGCCGTCGGCAGCAGTCGCCCACGCGTAGTGCCGGTCGAGCCCGTCGTCGAGCCGGCGCCAGCTCCTGCCGCGGTCCGGCGATGCGGCGATCCCCTGGCCGGCGACCTCGTACACGCGCTCGGGCGAGAGCGGATTCGTCATCAGCTGGTGGGCGTCGCTGTGGGCCTGCGGGTTGTGGTCGACCCAGGTCCGGCCCCCGTCGGACGAGCGCATCACTCCGCCGAGCTCGATCCCAACGAACAGCGCATCGGAATCGGTCGGGTGCAGCGCGATCGTACTCACGTGGTGGGTCCACGGGCGCGGGGGGAAAGACCAGCGCGGCTCGCTCGGCAACCGCCGAAGCTCGGGCAGCAGCTGCCAGGTCTTCCCCCCGTCCTCGGACCGGTACAGGTTGCTCGGCTCGGCGCCGGCGTACACGACCGACACGCCGTCGACCTGATGGGAACGGGAGACGGCGACCGACATCACCCGCCGGTCGACTATGCCCTCCCACGACTCGCGCCACGTCTCGCCACCGTCGTCGGTCGTGTACAGGCCGTCGTCGAACGTGCCGACGTACGCGCGATTCGGATCCTGCGGGTCGATGGCCACACACCGGGGAGCGGGCACGGTGAGCATAGTCTGCGCGTCTTGGGCGCGCGAGCCGGTCAGCGTCAACCGCACGACCTCGTCGCCCGTCACGACGAAGATCCGCGAGCGCTCAGGCATTCGCCCGCCGCGCGTTCCGGGCTCGGTCGTACGCCATCCGGAACAGCTCGATCGCGTGCTCGGCGTCTTGCACCGAGCCGATCGAGATCGTGATCCAGCCCGAGTCGGGGAGCACATGATGCGGGCGGGCGCGGCCCTCGGCGATCAATTCGTCGCGGACGCGCCGCGGAAACGGAAGGTCGGCGATCCGATCGCCGTGGAGGTGACCGAGCTCCCGCCGGCCGACCCTGAATTCGATGCCGCCGAACCGGTGCGGAGCCGACTCCACGCCCGGCCACGACTGCACGATGTCTGTGATCTGTTCTCCGGTTGTCATGCTCCGCAGACTAGGACCGACCGAGCCTGATCACCAGCCGCAATTGGTCCTAGTCCTTTTGTCCGACAGGGACCTTCGTGGTCCACCGGCAAACGACGATCGGGACACACCTGCACGGGATCCAAGTGGCTGAAGATCGCGCTTGACGAAGCCGCCCTGGCCGCCACGCGCACAAACGACAGCTACCTCCAAGCAAAAATACCGGCGCCTCAGACCCAGATCGGCCCAGCCGCGCGCTCCTCGCCAACCAGCACTCCATGCTCGTCGCCCGCCGGCACATGCTCAGCACCGGCGAGACCTACCGCGACCGCGTCGGCGACTACTTCCGCAAACGCGACCCCGAACGCCAAACCCGACGCCCCATCGCCCAAGTCGAAGCCCTCGGGCACAAAGTCACACTCCAACCAATCGCTGCCTAACCCCCTCGACATTTCCCATCAGTACGTTGGTCGCATGCCCGAGGCGCGGAGCTTCGACGTGGTGATCGCCGGCGGCGGTCACAACGCGCTGGTCGCGGCGACGCTGCTGGCCCGAGCCGGTCGGTCGGTGATCGTGCTCGAGCGACGTGACGAGCTCGGCGGGGCGGCGGTCTCGGTGGCGCCGTTCCCGGGCTTCGACGTGCGCCTGTCGCGCTACTCATACCTGGTCAGCCTGTTTCCTGCGGCGCTCCTGCGCGAGCTGGGCGTGACGATCGAGATTCGCCGGCGCCGCGTCGCCGCCTACCCGCCGACGACCGGCGCCTCATTCGACGCGATCGCGCGGCGGGTGTTTCACACCCTGACCGAGCCCCTGCGCCCGCGCGAGGACTTCCGGCGCCTCGTCGCCGACGACGCCGTCTGGAGTGCGCTGTTCGAGACCCCCATATCCGCAATGATCGAGCGGTCGTTCGCGGACGATCTCACGCGAGGCACCGTGATGACCGACGCTCTGATCGGCACGTTCGCGCCGGCCGACGATCCGCTGCTCCGCCAGAACCGCTGCTTCTTCTACCACGTGGTCGGAGGCCCATGGAACGTGCCGGTCGGGGGCATGGGCGCGCTGACGGCCGCGCTCGCCGGGGCGGCGCGCGCCGCCGGAGCCGAGTTCGTGACCAGCACCGAGGTGGTCGCGATCGCCACCGACGAGCGCACCGCAGAGGTCACGTGCGCCGACGGGAGGGTGTATGCCGCCCGACATGTTCTGGCCGGGGTCGCGCCGCACGTGCTCGGCGGGCTGCTCGGCGAGCCCGCGCCCGGCGATCCGCCGGAGGGGGCCCAGCTCAAGATCAACATGCTGGTGAGGCGCCTGCCCCGGGTGCCCGGCGCTCGTTCCGAGGACGCCTTCACCGGGACGTTTCACGTCAACGAGGGCTACGAGCAGCTCGCCAACGCCTACCGCGAGGCGTCCGCCGGTCGCATCCCGTCGATGCCGCCGTGCGAGGTCTACTGCCACTCGCTGACCGACCCGAGCATCCTCTCGGCCGAGCTGCGCGCCACCGGCGCCCAGACGCTGACCCTGTTCGGGCTGCATATGCCCGCCCGCCTGTTCACCGACGCCGACGCCAAGGAGCGCGCGGTCGCCGCGACGCTCCGCTCGCTGAACTCGGTGTTGGCCGAGCCGATCGAGGACTGCCTGCTCGGCCTCGAGGCGCTGACCCCGCCCGAGATCGAGGCCGAGCTCGGCATGCCCGGAGGGCACATCTTCCACCGCGACCTGGCGTGGCCATTCGCGGAGTCCGACGACGAGGTCGGCGCGTGGGGGGTCGAGACCGAGCACGCGAACGTCTGGCTGTGCGGCGCCGGCGCGCGCCGCGGCGGCGGCGTCAGCGGGATCCCCGGCCACAACGCCGCCCGCGCGGTCCTGGCGAATTCGGCCCAGAACCGCGCGCATCACACCACGTAACGACGCCGAATTCATCACACCACGTGACGGCGCCGAATTCCCTCAAGGGAATCCGGCCAAGAAGCATGCGCGTAACGTCACGTGACGGCGCCGGATTCCCCAACAGGGGAATTCGGCCAAGAAGCACGCGCATCACACCACGTGACGACGCCGGATTCCCTTAAGGGAATCCGGCCAAGAAGCACGCGCGCAACGTCACGTGACGGCGCCGGATTCCCCAAATACGATCACGGCCCGGCCGCGGAGCCCTCCCGCGTCCATCAGCCGCTGCGCTTCGGCGGCCTCCTCGGGCGGGAACTCTTTGGCGACACGCAGCCTGATCCGTCCGTCCGAGGCAAGCGCCCGCGCCTCCTCGAGCCAGTCGGTGCGGTCGAGCACCCGCGCCACCGCCACCGGGTGGACGCGGATGCCTCGATCCTCCACCTCGTCGCCGTCCCAGCCGCGCACGACCACGATCTGGCCGCCGTCGCGGATCGCGGGGAACGCCGCGCGGCGGAGTAGCGCGGTGTCATAGACCGCGTCGACCCCGTCGGGGGCCTCCTGCAGCACCGCGTCGGTGAAGCCCTGCCCTCGGGGAACGACCACGTCCGCGCCAAAGCTCCGGACGAGCTCCTCGTCCTCGGGCCTGGCGTCCGCGATCACCCGCAGGCCGTGCTCCTTGGCCAGTGGGATCACGTACGAGGCGAGCAGCCCGGCGCCACCCGTGACCGCGAGGGTGTCGCCCTGCTTCAACCCGAGGAGCTCGAGCCCGGAGCGCGCGGTGAGGCCGTTCATCGGCAGCGTCGCCGCCTCGGTGAGCGTGGCGCCGTCCGGGATCGGCACGACCGACGCGGCGGGTACGACGAGAAGCTCCTGCTGGGCACCGCCCTCGGGCCGCCGGGGACTAACCACGGCCATCACCTGATCGCCAACCGCCAGCCGGTCGACGTCGGGCCCAACGGATTCGATCACGCCCGCAGCATCCATCCCCGGGATCCAGGGCGCGGGGAGATCGCCGCCGCCGCGCTGTCGGAGCCCGATGTCCGTCGGGTTGACCGCCGCGGCCTTGACCGCGATTCTGACCTCGCCGGCACCGGGCTTGCGCGCGGGGCGGTCTATGACCTCGAGGACATCCGGGTCACCGGGCTGGGGGATGGCGACGGCGCGCAAATTCAGACCTCCTGTTTCGGTATAGGGGTGATGGCTGTCGGCGCGGGGGCGATGATCATCGATGCGTAGGTGTCGCCGTCGGGACCGACGATCCAGCGGCGAACCCCATTCCGGAGCACCCGCATGTCACCCGCCTGCGCGGGCGAGCGGTATTCGATCTCAATGTCGATCGACGCGGGCTCGGGGTACTGCAACAGCTCCTCTTCGAGCGGCACGAGGTAGGCGGCGTTGTTGACGTGGCCGGCGAGGTCGAGTTCGGTGTTGCGAAACCGCCAGGGGAACCCATCCGCTACGCCGTCCGGCGCCGGGTGCCGGAGCCGGGCGTTCACCGTCCGACCTTGGGTCGACTCCCCCCACATAGCGATCTCGTCCTCGGTCAACTTGGTCGGGTGCCCGCTGATCGGGTCGAGGTGAACCCAGAGCGAGACCAGCTCGACCGCGCCGGCCGCCTCGCCGGCGCGCGTCATCGACGTCCGGCGCTCGGCCCACATCCGCCCGAGCCCGCTGCAGAAGGTGGCCAGGGTGAACTGCTCGCCGAATCGCGGGAACCGGCTCACCCGCATGCGGCTCCGGCGGACCACCCACGCTGCGCGCCCCGCGAGCCCGGCGGCGAAGGCGTCCGCATACGCCACATCCTGGGCCCAACGAGCCAGCGCGTCGAGCCGGATCCGCCCGGTCGGCGCGCAGTCGGCCAGCGTGGCGCGGGCCGGCTCGGTGAACACGCGCCCGCGTCCGGACGACGCGACGATCTCGGTCAGCTTGACCGGTTGCACAGTCAATTAGCGTACGCAGCTACGCGAACAGTCGCGGGTCCGCCGTGGCGATCCCGTGGACGCCGAGCGCCTGCAGCCGCGCGATCGCCGTTCGCTCGTTCACCGTCCATGCGTAGAGCCGGCCCCCGCGGTCGTTCACGGCACACAGCAGCGCGTCGTCCACCAGCTTGTGCTGCGCCATCAGCGCATCCCAGCGGCCGGTGTGGATGCCCGCGAGCGCCACCGCCCGCCAATCACGCCATCGATGGCTGAGCCGCGCGATCCGCCCGCCGACCGAGATGCCGACGCGAGCCCGAGGCTCGAGCGCGCGGATCCGGTCGAGGACGCCGGGCACCTGCGAGGAGATCAGCGTCCGCTCGAGCAGCGTCGCCGCGCGCAGGTGATCGAGCAGCGCGCGCTCGCAGCCGACGTGCTTGACGTCAACGTTCAGCTCGACGTCCCGGAAGCGGCGGCCGGCGAGGTGCGCGAGGGCGTCCCCCAGGCGGAGGTTCCGACCCCGGCGCGCGTGGAAGATCGTGTGCGCGAGCACGAGCTCGCGGTCCCACTCGCGGACGTCGAACTCGACCATGTCGACGCCGACGTCGAGCGCGGCGTCGAACGAGGCGAGCGTGTTCGCGCGAGCAAGCGCGCTCGCGCCACCGTGGCCGATGCGTTGACACACCATCGCGGATTTAGCGTACCTGGGCGAGCCACTCCCGCACAGCGGTTCGGAGCCCGCCGATGTCGCTGCGGAGGCTGTGGTTTCCGGCGACCTGCACCACGGTCCGACCCGGCGCCGGCGCCGGCATACCGAACGGGTCACTCACGCCCTGGACGATGAGGACCGGGACGGTCACGCCGTCGAGCTCGTCCTGCCTGGTCTTCTCGGGGTGGCCCGGCGGATGCAGCGGAAACGCCAGGCACAGCACCCCCACCGCGCCGGTCTGCGCCGCGGTCCGACAGGCGACACGGGCACCTGACGACCGGCCCCCGCACACGATCGGCACGCCCTTGAGCGTCCTCGCTCGCAGATGAGCCACGACCGCGGTCCAGGCCGTGTCGAGTTGCGCGGCCGGCGCCGGCGAACGCCGGCCGGCGACCCGGTAGGGCTGCTCGACCAAAACGACGCTGAACTTCTCGGCCTGGGCCGCCTCGGATGCCGCCACAAGGTCGCGCGCGGCCACGCCACCGCCGGCGCCATGGCCGAGCACGACCGCTCCGGTGGCGCCGCGGACCTTCGTCACGTGCGCCCGCGCGGGCCCGTGCGGCGTACCGATCTCGATCTCAATGGCGGACATGGTTCGACCACAGTAACCACGCACTCGGCCCCTCCCCGGAGCCGAATGCATATTCGTCCCTGCATAGCAACGATTACTGGACTCTCGACCGACGCGCGACGCCGAGCGCGGACTTATCGGGGTAGGTTCGGGCCGACCATCGCCACGATCCTGTACATGGACCAGAACTACCTGAGCGGCATCGCTAAGCGAAAGCCCGCGTTCGCCGAGCTCGAGCCCATCCTGCGGGAGGCCGTCGCCACCGGCGCTGTCGAAGTGGTCGAGTCCCGCATCCACGAGCGAGAGTCGCGCCCCCGACCCGACCTGAAACTGATGGAGCTCCTCAACGAACTCTCACACGGGCGAAGGCTTCCAGCGACCCTCGACCGCCCCGCCCGGGACGTCAAGCGCCGAATGACCTGGGTGATCGAGAACGAGCTGCCCGAACGCCGCGCGCGCCCGAGCGACGCTGCCGACCTCGAAGCGCTGGCGCTCGCGCTCACCCGGTGCGACCTGGTCACGTGCGACGCGTTCATGGCCGACGTCGTCCGGCGGGCTCGCCTGAACCTCCGCCATCGCGCCGAGCTGTTCAGCGGCCGACACCAGGATGTTCTCCGCCTGAGGGACAGGCTGCGGGCCATAATCAACGCGACATGACGCAGAACGGGCTTCACGACACCGCCAAGGCGCTCGTCGCCCCCGGCAAGGGCATCCTCGCCGCGGACGAGAGCGACACCACGATCCAGAAGCGGTTCGACACGATCCACCTCGAATCGACCGAGGAGCTCCGGCAGGCCTACCGCGAGATCCTGTTCACCACGCCGGGTGTCGAGGAGTTCATCAGCGGCGTGATCCTGTTCGACGAGACGATCCGGCAGTCGGCCTCGGACGGGACGCCGTTCCCGCAGCTGCTCGCCGCCAGGGGGATCCTGCCCGGCGCGAAGGTCGACCACGGGCAGCACCGACTCGCGCTGACCGAGAACGAAATGATCACGGAGGGACTGGACGGGCTGCGAGAGAGACTCCACGACTACCGGAAACTCGGGGCACGCTTTGCCAAGTGGCGCGCCACCTACTCGATCGCCGACGACACCCCGAGCGATTACTGCATCTGGGCCAACGCCCACGCGCTGGCGCGCTACGCGGCGCTTTGCCAGGAGGCCGGGCTCGTCCCAATCGTCGAGCCGGAAGTGCTCCAGGACGGTACCCACACGATCGAGCGGAGCTACCACGTGACCTCGCGCGTGCTCGACGCGGTGTACACCGAGCTGTTCGACCAGCGGGTCGACGTGTTCGGCACGCTGCTCAAGCCGAACATGGTGCTCTCGGGCTACGAAGCGTCCGAGCGCGCGGGCGTCGACGAGGTCGCCGACCGGACGCTCGAGTGCTTCTACAAGCACGTGCCCGCGGGCGTTCCCGGCATCGTGTTCCTGTCGGGCGGCCAGTCCGACGAGGATGCCACCGCCCACCTGAACGCGATGAACGCGAGCGGCCCGCACCCGTGGGAGCTCTCGTTCTCCTACGGCCGGGCCCTCCAGGGCCAGGCGCTGAAGGCATGGGACGGAGAGTGGGAGAACGCGGCGGCAGCGCAGCAGGCCTACTACCACCGTGCGAAGCTCAACTCGGCGGCGCGCGCCGGCGCCTACACCCCGGCTATGGAGGAGGTTCGAATCGATGGCTAACTTGACCGGAAGCTCGACCGCGGAGATCGACGCCCCGCTTGACCGAGTGTGGGCGCTGGTGCAGGACGTCGAGAGCGCGCCGGAGTGGCAGGGAGGGCTCAAGTCGATGCACGCGCTCGACCGTGACGGCGAGGGTCGTGCGACCCGGTGCGAGGCCGCGACCGACGCGAAGGTGAGAACGGTGAAATCGATCGTCCGCTTCAGCTACGACGGTCCGGGCACGCTGCGGTGGACTCAGGAGAAGGGCGACCTGAAGTCGGTCGACGGCAGCTGGACGCTCGAGGATCTCGGAGCCGACCGCACCCGCGCCACGTACTCGCTCGAGGTCGACCTGGGACGGACGCTCAGTCTGATCATCCGCGGACCACTCGTCGACGCCCTCCGCCACATGCTGATCGCCTCGCGCGCCGGCGAGCTCAAGAAGCAGATCGAGTCAGGCTGACACGGCGGTGGCGAGCTTGTCGAGCATCTCGCCGAAGATCCCGCCGAGGACCCGCGGCGCGAACGTCCGCTCAAACACGCCGCCGATCCCACCGGCGCCGTCCCAGGTGGCTTCGAGCGTCACCTGCGTGCCATCCCCCGTGGGAGCAACGGTCCAGCGCGACACGTACGACGACAGCTGGTCCCGCTCGGCCAGGCCGGCTGAGCTCTCCTCGACGCTTAGCAGGTAGTCGCGCTCGCGACGCCCGGACGCGAAGTGGTATCCGATGACCGTGCCCTGCCCCTGCCCTCCCGATTCGACCCGGTAATGGCTGTAGTTGTCGGTGAGGATCCGCGGCCGCGCCTCGCGGTAATCCCGCAGGAAGGCGAGGATCCGGTCCGGCGAGGCGTCGACCGCTCTGGTGGCGCGGGCGGTGACGGTTCCCATGTGCGCGGCATTGTCGCACCCCGCAACCGCGGATGGCGACGCGGCCGCGGCCTCACGCCAGGACGGACGACGACGCGGCCGCGGCCTCACGCCAGGACGGACCGCGACGCGAGCCCCGGCCCCCTCAGGCATGATTGGGCGATGCTCGCCGTGTACGCCGCCGGCGTCAACCGAGACGACCCGCTATCCGGACTGCGCATCGACGACCGCCCGGAGCCCGAACTGAGGGACGGGTGGACCACGGTGACGGTCAAGGCGGCGTCGCTCAATCACCACGATCTCTGGTCGCTCCGCGGCGTCGGCCTCCCGGAGGACCGGCTGCCGATGATCCTCGGCTGCGACGCGGTCGGGACCGACGAGGACGGCAACGAGGTGATCGTCCACTCGATCATCAACGACCCGTCCTGGCACGGTGACGAGACGCTCGATCCGCGCCGCTCGCTCCTGTCCGAGCGCTTCCAGGGCACGTTCGCCGAAAGGGTGGCGGTGCCGCGGTGGAACCTTCTGCCCAAGCCGCCGGAGCTGTCGTTCGAGCAGGCGGCTTGCTTGCCGACCGCGTGGCTGACTGCCTACCGGATGCTGTTCACCCGCGGCGCGATCCCGCCCGGTGCCACCGTGCTCGTCCAGGGCGCCACCGGCGGCGTCGCGACGGCGCTGACCGTCCTCGGCAGCGCCGCCGGAATCCGCGTGTGGGTGACCGGGCGCTCGGAGGAAAAACGTGCGCAGGCGCTCGAGCTCGGCGCCGATCAGGCATTCGAACCCGGCGCCCGGCTGCCCGAGCGCGTCGATGCCGTGATGGACACGACCGGGCAGGCGACATGGAGCCACTCGATTCGGGCGCTCAAGCCCGGCGGCAAGATCGTGATCTCAGGCGCGACCACCGGAGACGCCCCGCCGGCCGAGCTGACCAGGATCTTCTTCCTCCAGCTGTCGGTGATCGGGTCGACGATGGGCACGCGCGAGGAGCTCGAGCGGCTGGTCCGCCTGTGCGTCGACAAGGGCGTGCGGCCGGCAATCAGCGCCACGCTGCCGTTGAGCGACGCGCGCGATGGGTTCGAGGCGATGCTCCGCGGCGATACCGCGGGCAAGATCGTGTTCACGCACTCATAAGCGTCGCTTATCAACGAGTGCGGGACCTCGTCTTGGACAACTAGGTCCAAACCGGTCATGATTCCCCGGACACCCTCCTCCCTTGAGCGCGCCCCTTTTTGACCGGCACTCCCTCTCCGCCGGGTTCGGGGCGCGACTCACTTAAGGGTGGACCGGACCGCCTACGCCGCGAGTCACGACTGCCGCCGACGCGCACGTGACCAGTGCAAGCGGCAGGTCCGCGGCGTCGACCCCGCGAAGATCCGGATGGTCGAGATCGATCTCGATCGTCGGCTGTTCCAGCTCGGCGCCGGCGCCGAGGCTGCGGTAACCGTTCCGGCACAGCTCGGTCCACAGGTCCCCGACCGCCGCGAGCAGTCCCGACCGGAGCTGGCGTTCTCGCCGGGAGCCGGTCTCGAGCTCGCGTGCCTCCTCGAACGGGTCGATCCGCACCTGCGAGTCGCTGCCGATTGCGAGCGGCACGCCCGCCTCGGCGTACGCCATCGCCGGGAGGTACCCGTCGCCGAGGTTTCCCTCGGTCGTCGGACAGGACACGACCGTCGCCCCGGTGCCGGCGACTAATGAGACGTCCGCGTCCGACACGTGGACCCCGTGAATCACGCTCGTCCGCGGGCCGAGGAACCCGGTCCGGTCGAGCAGCTCGATCGGCGAGCAGCCGTGCTCGGCCTCGCACTCGGCGAGCTCGCGCCGCTGCTCGTGAGCGTGGACGTGGCGGACGATTCCGTGGCGGTCGGAGTACTCCGCGATCGCCTCGAGCCAGCCCGCGGGCACCGCCCGGACGCTGTGCGCGGCGATGCCCACATCGACCCCGCCCCGCGATCCGGCCCACGTGCGTAGGGCATCCACCCGCTCGAGGAACGTATCGACGTCCGGGTCGCAGAAGCGGCGCTGGCCGGGTGCGGGCGGAAGGTCCTCGCCGTCCCACCCGCCACGGTGGTAGGCGGCCGGGAGCAGCACGATCGGCAGCCCGGCCTCGACCGCCGCGTCCGCGACCGCGAAAGCCATCGCGTTCGGGTCGGCATACGGGGTGCCGTCGGGCTGATGGTGGACGTAATGGAATTCGCCCACGACCGCGTACCCAGCGCCGGCCATCTCTCGGTACGTCTCGAGCGCGACCGCGCGCATCGAATCCGGGTCGAGCGTCTCGGCGAGCGCAAACATCTCGGTCCGCCAGGTCCAGAAGTCGTCGTTCCCACCGGCGGGTCCCGGGCGCTCAGCGCGACCGCGCAGCCCGCGCTGGAACGCATGCGAGTGCGCGTTCGGCATCCCGGGGACCGCGAGCGCCCGACGACTCACCACGCGACCGCGCCCACCGACGCCAGCGCACGCTCGACAACCCGCGCCGCCACCGCCGCGTCGGCCAGCTCGACGTTCTCGGCGGGAGAGTGGCTTATGCCGGTCTCGTTGCGAACGAACAGCATCGCGGCCGGGATCTGCTCGGCCAGGACGCCGGCGTCGTGGCCGGCAAAGCACACGACCTCGGGCACGGCGTGGCCGACGACCTCCTCGCTCGCCCGTGCCAGCGCCGCCCGGAGCCACGGCGAGAACTCGCGCGCATCGCTGCGCGAGGCCACGGAGAACGCGATCTCGACCCCCGATCGCGCGGACAGCTCCTCGGCAACCGAATCCAGCGCACCATGCCAGGCGTCGATTGCAGCGAACCCACCGGCGGAGCGCGCGTCGATCCACAGCCGCACCTCAGCGGCGATCGTCGTCGACGCGTTCGGCCAGGCGAGGATCCGGGACGTCGTGACGGTCACCGGCGCATCTCCGCGAACGGCCAGATCCTCGGCGCCGACGATCAGCCGAGCCGCCGCCGACAGCGCATCGCGCCGCTCGGCCCGAGGCGTCGTCCCGGCGTGGTCGGCGCGCCCTCGCAGCACGACCTCGAGGCGGGTCCGGGCGGCCAGCGAGCTGACCACGCCGACCGGCGAATCGGCACGGGCGAGATCCGTCGTCTGGTCGATATGGATCTCGACGAACCCGGCCAGCCGGCCGAGCCAGCCCGGGGCCGCGGAGATCCCATCGGGGTCGACCCCGGAAAGACGCATCGCGTCGCCGAGCTCAACGCCGGCGTCGTCGCGCCGGGACAGCACCGCCGGCAGATCGAGCCGCCCCGCCAGCGCCTTGCTCCCGAACGTCGGAGTGCCCCACCGCGCGCCCTCCTCGTCGGCGAACGAGAGAACCGCTACCGGAGCCGCCGCCCCGGCCGCACCGGCCGCGATCTCGAAAGCGCACGCCACGCCCAGCGGCCCATCGAACCGCCCACCGCCCCGGACGCTGTCCAGGTGCGAGCCGATTCCCCACCAGGGCGGGTCAGAGCCCGGACAGGCCCACAGATTGCCGGCCGGATCGCGCTCGACCCGCAGCCCGACGCCGGCCGCCTGCCGCTCGAACCACGCCTGAGTCGCCGCGTCCTCAGCGGTCCACGCGAGCCGCCGGACGCCGTCCGGACCGATGCCGATCTGCTCGAGATCGCTCAGGCGAATAGCCAAACCTTCCGCTGTGATCACACGCGTACGGTAATTGAGCGAAGATGACCGGGTGGCCGCAGTGACCCGGAGCAGCCCCGCATTCCTGTTCGACCTCGACGGGACGCTGATCGACAGCGTGTACCAGCACGTGATCGCGTGGCGGGAGTCGCTCCAGGAGGTCGGCATCAACCTGTCCGTGTGGAAGATCCACCGGCGGATCGGGATGAGTGGCGGCCTGTTCGTGAGTGCGCTCGTCCGCGAGCTGGACACCCCGCTCGACCGCGAGACGCTGGCGGCCTTGCCGAAGCTCCACGGTGAAGCGTTCCTCCGACACTACGACGGCGTCCGGCCGCTGCCCGGGGCGAGCGAGCTGCTCGCGACGCTCACCGAGCTCGAGGTCCCGTGGGCGATCGCCACGAGCGGCGCCGAGCGCTACGCGCGGCGCGGGGTCGAGCTGCTCGGCCTCCCGGCGGACACGCCGCTCGTCACGCGCGACCAGGTGCGCTACGCGAAGCCCGACCCCGACCTGTTCCTGGCCGCCGCCGAGGTGATAGGCGTCGACATCCAAGACAGCATCGTCGTCGGCGACAGCGTCTGGGATCTGCTCGCGGCGAGGCGCGCCCGGGCGCTGGGCGTCGGTCTGCTATCGGGCGGCTACGGCCGCGAGGAGCTCATCTACTCGGGTGCGTACCGGGTGTACGAAGACCCGGGAGACCTGCTCGCCCACGTCGACGAGGTCGGCGTGCGGCGACCTCTGTAGGACTCGCCTCGCCCGAAGCGGCGCGGTCCCGATGGAGCGCAACCGCCGCCACCACCAGCGCCACCCCGGAGACCTGACGCGCGGTCGGTATCTGCGCGAGCACGACGATCCCGATCACGGTGGCAGTCGCGGGCAGGAGCGACACCATCAGCGAGTACGTGGCACGGCTCAGCCGCGTCATCGCGAGCTGGTCGCACACATACGGGATCACCGAGGACGTGATGCCGACGCCGATTCCGGCGCCGATCGCAACCGGGTCGAGCACATGCGGGACGACGGCCCAGCCGCCGATCGCGGTGGACACCGGCGCGGCGATCAGCATCGCGCCCGCGAGCCCGTCGAGGCCGCTGACGCCCGGCGCCCGGGACACACGATGCGCAAGCACGATGTACAGCGCGAACAGCGCCGCGTTGCCGAACGCAAGCGCGACGCCAATCGGCTCACCGCGCAGCTGTACAGCTACCAGCGCGAACACGCCCGCGACCGCGAGCACGAGCGCGAGCCCGTTCCGCGCCGAACGGACGCCCATCGCCGCGAGCACGATCACCGGGAGGAACTCGATCGCAGACACGGTCCCGAGCGGCAGCCGCGCGATCGCCTCGTAGAAGCAGCTGTTCATCACCGCGAGCACGATCCCGAGTGCCACGACTACCTGCACGGTCCCGTGACCGGCCCGCCCGAGCGGGCGCCACGGCCGCCGCCACAGCGCGAACACGAGCGCCGCGCTCACGATCCGCAGCCAAGCGACCCCGAGCGGGGCGACGCGCGCGAACAGGAGCACCGCGAACGCCGGGCCGAGGTAGTGGAATACGGCACTGCCGACGAAGTAGGCCTGAGGCGGCGGGGCGATCTTCGAGCGCACTCCCAGGAGTTTCCCCATCACCGACCGAGTTGACCATGGGCAATCGAAGGCATTATCCTCATCCGCCTTATGAACAACGGCCAAAGACGCCTCACGGCCTCAGATTTTCCACGGCTCGACGATATCGACCACAAGATCATCAGCGAGCTCTCCGCCGACGGCCGCGTCTCGTTCGCCGAGCTCGGCCGGCGCACGAACCTGTCCTCGCCGGCCGTGACCGAGCGCGTCAAGCGCCTCGAGCAGGTGGGCGTCATCACCGGCTACCGCGCCGAGGTCGACCCGCGCGCGCTCGGCTACCAGCTGACCGCGATCGTCCGCGTCAAGCCCGCCGTCCGGCAGCTGACCAAGATCGCCGAGCTCGCAAAGGAGATTCCGCAGATCGAGGAATGCCTGCGGATCACCGGCGAGGACTGCTTCTACATCAAGCTCCACCTGGGCTCGATCGAGGAGCTCCCCACCGTGCTCGATCGGTTCCTCCTGTATGGCGAGACCACGACCTCGATCGTCAACGCCACCCCGGTACCGCGCCGCGATCCTCCGGCGCGCATGACCGCCTGACGTATCAAGCGGCCGTATGGCTCCTCTGTCCCGTAGTCGGGTCCACACGAACCGGGGAGTCGCAGCATGTCTATCTCAGAATCCGTCCAGCTCGCCTCACAGGCGAGGACCACCGCCCGCGCAAGAGCGTTCGTTCCGCTCATCGTCCTGCTCGCGATCGGGCTGGCGCTGCTCGTCGTGCTGCTCGCCATCGGAACCGGCGGAGCCGGGGCGCATCACGTCGCGGGCGCGACCCCGCACATCGCTCGCTAGCGGAGCCGCTCGCGTCGCCCGGCGCGTTGCCGGGTAGCTGTGAACGCGTGGTGGGAGGCAGAACGCCGTGGCCGGCGCGATTCACGCTGCTCGCGCTGTGCTGGGGCTCGACTTTCCTGTTCATCAAGATCGGCGACGAGGCGCTCGCGCCGCTCCAGGTATCGCTCGGCCGAATGATCGTCGGCACGGCGATGCTTTATGCGATCGTGGGGCTGAGCGGCGAGCGACTCCCGGCCGACCGCCGAACCTGGGCGCGTCTCGCTGTCGCTGCGATCCTGCTCAACGTGCTGCCGTTCACGCTGTTCGCCTACGGGGAGCGCGACGTGTCGAGCGTGCTCGCCGACATCTGGAACGCCACCGTCCCGCTCTTCACCCTGCCCGTCGCGGTCCTGATGCTGTCCGACGAGCACGCCACCCCGCGGCGGCTGCTCGGGCTGGCGACCGGGTTCGCCGGCGTTCTCGTGGTGCTCGGCGTGTGGCGCGGCCTCGGAGCCACCTCGCTCGAGGGCAACATGTTGTGCCTCGGCGCGGCGGCGTCCTACGGCCTCGGGTTTCCCTATGCCCGCCGGTACCTGGCCCACCGCCGCGAAGGACCGCTCCCGCTTGCCACCGCACAACTGATCTGCGGGACCGTGCTGCTGGCGATCGTCACACCGATCTTCACGACGGCTCCGCACGACTCGCGGCCAAGCACGTGCTCAGCATCCTCGCCCTCGGCGTCTTCGGCACCGGACTGACCTTCGTCCTTAACTACTCGCTGATCCGCCACGTCGGCGCCACGGTCACCTCGACTGTCGCCTACCTCATACCGGTCGTCTCGACCGTCCTCGGCGTGATCGCACTCGGAGAGCCACTGCGCTGTGCGTGCCGGTCGGCGCCGTGGTGATCGTGGCCGGCGCGGTCCTCGCGCAGTCGCGGATGGTTACGCGCTGACCGTCTCGCCGCGCTCGGCGAGCACGAGCCGGTCGGTGACGCCGTTGCCGGCGAACGCGGCGCGGAGCTCACGGGCTCCTTGCGTGAAGTGTGTCCAACCCTCGAAGTGGACCGGGAGCGTGGCGCGGACGCCGAGCAGCTTGGTCGCCTCCGCGGCCCAGTCGCTCGAGAGGGTCAAGTAGGCGCCGTCAAACCGACGTGAGAGCTGGACGGCGCCGGCGAACAGCACCGCGACGTCAATCGCGCCGATCCGATCCGCGATCGTCCGCACCACGTCGAGCGAGGCGTTGTCGCCCGAGACATAGACCTTCTCCTCGCCATCCGCGTCGAGGACGAAGCCGATGACCGGTCCGGTGATGTGTTCGGTCCCATCGGGACCGTGCTGCGCGGGAACGGCGGTCACGGTCACCGGCTGGCCATCGGCGCGCTCCACCTCCACCGACGACCACGGCTCGATGCCGACCGCGTTACCGCCGAGGCGCTCGGCACCCTCGACGGTCGTCAGCACCCGCCCCGCGGTCGGCAGGAACTCCCGCCCGGCCGGATCGAGGTTGTCGCTGTGATGATCGTGCGATAGCAGCACGACGTCGATCGGCGGCAGCGTGGCCGGGTCGATTGCGGGGCCGGTGGTCTTGACCAACCCGCCGGCGTATTCGCCCGGCGGAGACAGCGCGGGGTCGGTCAGCCAGCGGAGTCCGGCGTGATCGAGGACCGCGGTCGGGCCGCCTAGCAGGGTGAGCTTCATCACCTCAGCGCTCGACGAAGTACGCGCCGCTCCCCTGGCCGCTCGAGAACCAGCGGCTCGTCACGGTCTTCTTGCGCGTATAGAACTCGACCGCGTCGGTCCCGTGCGCGTGCAGGTCACCGAGGAACGAGTCCTTCCAGCCACTGAACGGGAAGAACGCCACCGGCGCGGCCACGCCGATGTTGACGCCGACCATGCCCGCCTGGACCTCGTGGCGGTAGCGCCGCACCGACGCGCCCGACTCGGTGAAGATCGAGGTCCCGTTGCCGAACCGGCTCGCGTTCACGATCCCGATCGCCTCATCCAGAGTCGGGGCGCTGATCACGCTCAGCACCGGACCGAACACCTCTTCCTGCGCGATGTCCATCTCAGGGGTGACGCCGTCGAGGATCGTCGGCCCCACATACGAGCCGTCAGGATCCCCCGAAGCATCGCGACCGTCGAGCACCACCCTTGCGCCGTCAGCCTCCCCCCGCGCGATCCAGTCACGAATGCGGTCGCGTGCCGCGCACGAGATCACCGGGCCCACATCGCTCGCCTCGTCCAACCCGTGCCCGACCCGCAGCCCGCGCGACGCATCGACCAGCGGACCGAGAAGCTGCTCGTGCGCGTCGCCGACGGTCACGACCACCGAACCGGCCATGCACCGCTGCCCCGCCGCCCCGAACGCCGACCCGATGATCCCCTCGACAGTCTTGTCGATCACCGCGTCGGGCATCACGACCATGTGGTTCTTCGCGCCGCCGAGCGCCTGCACCCGCTTGCCGGCCTTCGCGGCCCGCTCGTACACGATCCGCGCCACCGGCGCCGACCCGACGAACGACACCGCATCGATCCCCGGGTGATCCAAGATCCCCTCGACCACCTCACGAGAACCATTCACCAGGTTCACCACGCCCGGCGGCAATCCGAGAGCGTGCAGCTCCTCGAACGCGATCTGCTGCGTCATCGGCACCTGCTCGGAGGGCTTCAACACGAACGTGTTCCCACACGCGATCGCGAACGGCAAGAACCAGAACGGCACCATCGCCGGGAAGTTGAACGGGACGATCGCCGCACACACCCCCACCGGCTGGCGCACCGTCTCGGCGTCGATATTCCGCGAGACGTCCTCGAGGATCCGGCCCTGCATCGTCGTCGGAATCGCACACGCCGCCTCGACCATCTCAATCAGCCGAGCCACCTCGGCCCGAGCGTCGGCGATCGTCTTCCCCATCTCGGTCGTCACCGACCGCGCCATATCCTCCTGCCGCGCCACCAGCCGCTCGCGCAACTCGAACAGCTTGCGCGCGCGACCGATCGTCGACACACCCCGCCACTCCGGCAACGCCTCCCGCGCCGCGCGCACGGCGTCGTCCAGATCCGAGGCGCCCGACAGCGGCACACGCGCGAGCACCTCGCCATTGGCCGGGTTCAACACGTCGAGCTCGCCGGTCGCGGCGTGCGCCGGCGTCCACTCGCCGTCGATGTAATTGTCAAGAAGGCGGGTTGCTGTTACTGCCATCGATGATCCATTCATGGTCGGGGTCGTTGACGATTGCCCACAGACGCTGCGGGCCGGCCATCACGTTCAGGTAATACGAGTCATAGCCCGGCGGCGCCGACACGGTGTGGTACCCGCGCGCCACGAGCACGCAGTCGCGGTCGCGGAACGCCACCGCCTCGTCGAGCTCGGTCTCGAAGTCATACACGCGCATCAACCCGAATCCGCGGTCTGGCTTGACCCGGTGGTAGTACACCTCCTCCAGCAGCGACTGCCGGGGAGGGTCGTCGTGGTCGTGCTTGTGCGGCGGGTAGCTCGACCAGTGGCCGCCCGGGGTGAGCACCTCGACCACCAGCAGCGACCCGGCCCCTTCGTTCTCCATCAGGATCGGGTGGACGAAGCGCTCGAACTCACCCTGACCCCGGGTCTCCACCTCGATCTCGATCCCCGGCAGCACGCGCGGCTCCGCCCCTCGAAGCGCCGGTGCCCAGCACAGCGCGACCTCGGCGCCACCCTCGCCGGCGCGCAGTCCGACGTGGGACTCGGGCGGCAGGTACGCGGCGTCGGGCAGGCCCGCCCACGGGTCGGCTCGGCCGCCGATGTCGAACCACTCGCCGTGCTCGGAGGCGATGTGCACGACACCGGAGATGACGACCACGCACAGCTCGCGGAAGCCGCACGCGCGCTCGGCGGTGCCGCCCCCTTCGAGCACCAGCACCTCGAAGCCGACATATTCGAACCCGACCGACTCGGGCTCGAACGACAGGATCGCGCCGTCAGGCCCGGGGGCGGAGGCGCCGGAAAGCAGGAGCTCAGTCATCCACCGAGCGTAAATACTGACGCTGGGCCGCGTGGTCACGTTCGTACGTCTCGCGCGCGTCCCGCACCGAGCCCTCCTCGGACACCTCCGCCACCGGCACGTCCCACCAGCTCTCATAGCCGGGCACGCCCTCGTAGCGATCGGCCTCGATGTAGACCACCACCGGGCCGTCCGCCCCGCGCGCCGCCGCCAGCGCCGCCCGCAGCTCCTCGATGCTCGAGGCACGAATGACACGCGCGCCGAGGCTCTCGGCGTTCGCGGCCAGATCGATCGGCAGCACGTCCGTCGACGCCGGGTCGACCGGCACCGAGCCGTTGTCGGAGTACCGGTAGAGCGTCCCGAACCCGCCCGAGCCAAGCGACCGCGACAGCGCGCCAATCGACGCGTACCCGTGGTTGTCGACGAGCACAATCACGATCGGGACCCGCTGCGCGACCGCGGTCACAAGCTCGCCCGGTAACAGCAGGTACGAGCCGTCGCCCACGAGCACGTACACCTCGCGCTCGGGAGCCGCGAGCTTCACGCCGATGCCGCCCGGAATCTCGTAGCCCATGCACGAGTATCCGTACTCGACGTGATAGCCCTTGCCGGCCGGGTCGCGCGCCACCCACAGCTTGTGCAGATCGCCGGGCGCCGAGCCGGCCGCGCACACGACCACGCCGGTCTCACCGGCCGCCTCGTTGATTTCTTTGATGATTTGCGTCTGCGTCGGTAAGCCGGCCGTGCCGCCGTCGAGCGAGATCAATCGCGCGAGCTCCCCCGCCCACTCGCGTGCCTCCGACCGTGCCCGCTCCTCCCAGGCCGGCTCGGCGCGCCAGGAGCCGAGTGCGGAGCCCAGCTGCTCCAGCGACACGCGCGCGTCGCCGAGCACCGGCAGCCCGCTCTGCTTGCCGGCGTCGAATGCGGCCACGTTGACGTTGACGAACCGCACGCCCGGATCCTGGAATGCCGATTTCGACGCGGTCGTGAAGTCGCTCCACCTGGTCCCGACGCCGATCACCACGTCGGCCTCGCGCGCGAGCCGGTTCGCGGCCGAGGTCCCGGTGGCGCCGACGGCGCCGAGGCTCAGCGGATGCTCGGACACGAGCGCGCCCCGGCCGGCCTGCGTCTCGCACACGGGGATCCCGGTGGCATCGACGAGCGCGCGCAGCGCGGCGACCGCCTCGCTGTAGATCACGCCGCCGCCGGCGACGATCAGCGGCCGGCGCGCGCCCCGGATCACCTCCGCCGCCCGCGCGAGCGCCTCGGGCGCCGGGGGCTGGCGGTAGACCGTCCACACGCGCCGCTCGAGGAACGGTTCCGGCACCTCGAACGCCTCGGCCTGTACGTCCTCGGGCAGCGCGAGCGTCACCGCCCCGGTCTCGGCCGGATCGGTCAGCACGCGCATGGCCTCGAGCGCAGCCGGGATCAGCTGCTCGGGCCGCTCGACGCGCTCGTAGTACCGCGACACCGGACGGAAGCAGTCGTTCACCGAAACAGTGGCGTCGTGAGCGACCTCGAGCATCTGGAGCACCGGATGGGGCGTGCGGGTGGCGAACGTGTCCCCCGGGAGCAGCAGCACCGGCAACCGGTTGATCGTCGCGAGCGCGGCCCCGGTCACCATGTTCGTCGCCCCCGGACCGACCGACGTCGTGCACGCGAACGTCCCGAGCCGGTTGCGCTGCCGGGCGTAGCCGGCCGCGATGTGGACCATCGCCTGCTCGTTGCGGGCGGGGTGGTAGGGCAGCAGGTCGCGGTACTGGTGAAGCGCCTGCCCGATCCCGGCGACGTTGCCGTGGCCGAAGATCCCGTAGCACCCGGCGACGAACCGCGAACGTACGCCGTCCCGCTCCACCTCCTGAACCGCGAGGAACCGGATCAGCGCCTGGGCGACCGTGAGCCGACTCATGCCAGGCTCCATGATGACTCGACCTGGCCCCGAAGCCTTCGCAGCATCGCGTCGAGATCGGGCAGCTCGGCCTCGAGTGCCCGCGAGGTGGCGGTCGCGTCGAGGCGAGTGTCGCGCGGGATCCTTCCGGCGGCGGCAACCTCCGAGGGCGGCGGAACCACGTCGAGCAGGTCCGGATCGAGCTCGAACACCTCGATCGCGCGCCGCGCGAGGCCGACTCGGTCGACGTGCTCGGCGCCACAGCAGTGAAGGACGCCGGTGGCCTCACGGTTTAGCGCCTGCCAGATGAGCTCGGCGGCGTCGGTCGCCAGCGTCGGTGTCGCCAGCAGGTTTATCCCGGGTCCGTCCCAGACGGCGAACCGCTCGCCCGCCCGCAGCGCGTCGACCAGCGATACGACCAGATAGCCGAAACCGGCGTCCTGGGCGCGCGGCGTGTTCGGGCGAGCGCGGTGGATGCCCTGCACGCCCGCGATCCGCGCGGTCGTGCCCCGCGCGGCGGATTCGGTGACGATCAGCTCCGAGCACGCCTTGAGGAAGCCGTACGTGTTGATCGGGTTCGGGGGCTCGGCCTCGGGCGCGGGCCCCTGCGTACCGTCGAACACCCAGTCGGTCGAGATCAGCACCACGTGCGCGTCGACCGCGTTGGCCGCGGCCACCACGTTGCGGGTGGCACCGACGTATTCGTCCCAGGCTCGCCGGCGATCGGTTCCGAGCGCTGCCGGGTCGTTCCAGATCGCGGCGTGCACGATCGCATCGGGCCGGGTTGCGAGCACCGAGCGGCGTACGACGAGCTCGTCGGTCAGGTCGACGTGCTCGTGCCCCGGCGCCACCACCTCTGCCCCGTGCTCGCGCGTGAACACGTGCGCGAGGTTCGAGCCAACGAAACCGCTGGCCCCGGTCAGGTAGATCCTCATGCCTGCTGCACCTCCTCGACGCGCACCGGACGACCCTCTCGCAGCGACCGCCCCGCCGCAAGCCCGATCACGAGCGGGGCGCGCGCGTCGGCGGTCGACACCGGCGGCGTGGTACCGGTCTTGACGGCCTCGACGAACGCTTCCCACTCGCGCACGTAGCTCGGCAGGTAGCGCTCGAGGAAGAAATACGGATGCGGCGGTGCATGAAGGCCCGCCGCGGTGATCACGGTCCCGGTGTGCGCGAGGGGATTGTGCGAGACCGCCATCCCGCCCGACCCGAACACCTCGACGCGCTGGTCATAGCCGTAGGCGGCACGGCGCGAGTTGTCGATCGCGGTCAGGCACCCGTCCTGGTGGACAAGCGTCACGAGCGCCGTGTCGATATCTCCCGCCTCGGCGAATGACGGCTCGATCCGGAGTGCGCCGCGCGCAAACACCTCGACCACCTCGGCGCCGGTCACGAACCTGGCCATGTCGAAGTCGTGGATCATCATGTCGAGGAACAGGCCGCCCGAGCGCTTGACGTAGTCAAGCGGCGGCGGCTCGGGGTCGCGGCTCGAGATCCGCACGAGGTGGGGCTCGCCGACCGCGCCCGAGGCCACGGCCTCGCGGACCGAGGCGTGTGCCGGGTCGAACCGGCGGTTGAAGCCGATCTGGAACGGCACCCCCGACGCATCGATCGCGTCGAGTGCGCGATCCACCTCGGCCAGCTCGAGCGACACCGGCTTCTCGCAGAACCCCGCCTTGCCGGCCTGTGCCGCCGCGATCAGCAATTCCACGTGGGTGTCGGAGCTCGAGCAGATCGCGACCGCGTCGAGATCTGCGTCGAAGATCTCCTCCACGCTTCCCGCAGCCGGGACGCCGAACTCCGCGGCAACGCCGCGCGACGCGGGCTCGTAGGGGTCGTAGACCGCGCCGAGCGCTGCGCCCGGGACCTGGTGAGCGATGAGCTCCGCGTGCATTCGCCCAATCCGCCCGACGCCGATCACGCCGATCCGAAGGGGCGCCACCGCGGTCGTCGTGGTCACGAACGCACCTCCTCCCAACCCCCGCTTTCCGCCGACCGCAGAAGCGCGTCCTGCACCGCCGCCCAGGCGAGGGCCTCTTTGAAGCTCGGCTCGTAGGGCCGCCCCTCCGCAACCGCGGTGCAGAACTCGTAGTCCTCGATCGTCACGAGGTCCTCGAACCCGATCGTGTTGCCGCTACCGGGGACGAAGATGCCGTGGTGCCCGAAGCGGTCGCCGCCGAGCACCGTTGTGTAGCCGGATCCGCGGTCCTCGGTGGCGCGGTACACGCGGAGCTCGTTCAGGCGCTCGAAGTTCCATCCGACCGCGCCGCGCGTGCCGTACACGTCGAACGCGTTCTCGCTCTCCGGTCCGACCAGCGTGCGGCTGACCTCGAATGTGCCGCGCGCGCCCGACTCGAACGTGCACAGCATCGCCGCGTAGTCCTCGTTGGTCACTGGCGTGCGCGGGTCCTCCGGACGACCGCGGCCGTAGTGACTCGCGCCGTCGCCCGGCGCCGGGCGCTCGCGGATGAACGTCTCGATAGTCCCGGTCAGCTTCGCGATCGGGCCGATCAGCATGTGCGCGAGATCGACCGAGTGGCTCATCAGGTCGCTGGTCACGCCGTAGCCGGCCTGGTCGAGCTGGAACCGCCACGAGTTCAGCCCGAGCGGGTCGGCTCCGTACATCGAGAAGAACCGACCCCGGTAGTTCGTGATCTCCCCGAGCGTCCCGCTTGCGATCAGCTCGCGCGCGTACCTGACCAGCGGCGCCCATCGGTAGTTGTAGCCGACGCCGCTGATCACGCCCGCCGAACGAGTGGCCTGCGCGGCCCGGGCGACCTGCTCGGGCGTGCCGCCGACCGGCTTCTCGCAGAACACGGCCTTGCCCGCCCGCGCGGCCGCCTCGACGAGCTGCACGTGCACCATGTTCGGCGCGGCGATCCACACGACTTCGACGTCGGGGTCCTCGATCACGGACTCCCAGGCGGCCGAAGCGCGCTTGAATCCGAACGACGTAACGGCCTGATCGATCCGCGCCGGCAGGGCGTCGCTGCACGCGACGAGCTCGGCGTCGAACGCGCGGTTCTCGAACAGCGTCGGGATCCGTAGCAGCGAGCGCGTGTGCGCCTGGCCGAGCCAACCGAACCCGATCACGCCGACGCCTATCCGCCGCCGGGCGCTGCCGGCCGCCGACGCGACCCCTGTCTTCGGAGTAGCCGTCGCGCTCATGCCGGCGATCCCTCGAGCAGCTCGACCACCTCCCGTTCGTAGGGCATGGCCTGTGAGCACAACAGGCGCGAGGCGACGATTCCACCGGCCGCGTTCGCGAACGCGATCGTCCGCTCGTGAGACCATCCCTTGAGCAGCCCGTGGGCGAGCGCACCCCCGAAGGCGTCGCCGGCCCCGAGGCCGCACAGCACCTGGACCTGAGGCGGCCCGATCATCCGGTCGCCTTGCTCGCTCGAGAGCAGCACCCCGTCGCCGCCGAGCTTGACAACTGCGAGCTCGACGCCCCGCGCGCGCAGCCTGGCGGCGGCCTCGCGGGGATCGTCGGTTCCGACCGCCACCGCGCACTCCTCGCGGTTGCCGACGGCGAGCGTCGCGCGGTCGAGGGCGGCGCCGATCCGCGCCGAGGCCTCCTCGCGTGTGCGCCAGAAAGTCGGCCGGTAGTCGAGGTCGAGCACGGTGTGGCACCGCCGCGCTCGGACCTCGAGCATCCCCGCGACCGTCGACGCGCTCGGCTCGTGCGACAGCGCGCTCGCCGTCACCCACAGGATCGGCACGTCGACGACGGTCGCGGCGTCGACGTCGCCCGGCCGGAGCTGGAAGTCCGGGACGGGCGGGTCGCGGCGGAACAGCAGCTGCGGATCCTCGGGCGGGTCGAGCACGGCAAACGCCAGCGGCGTGACCGTGCCGGGCTCGACGTCGACGAACCTCGTGTCGACGCCGAAGTCCCGCAGCTCGTTTATGGCGACCTGCCCGAACGGGTCCTCGCCGACCTTGGTGAACACGGCGGTCCGGTGACCGAGGCGGGCGGCGGCTACCGCCACGTTGGTCGGGCTGCCTCCGATCGCCTTGCTGAAGGTCTCCGCCGCGTCCCAGTCGGCGCCGATCTGCTCGCAATACAGGTCGATGCTGATCCGGCCGATGGTCAGCAGCTCGAGCTCCCTCGCCATCGTTCAAGCAGTCGTCTTGACATCCGGCGCTTCGGCGGCCAGCACCTTGGCGACCTCCTTCAGCTGTGGGTCGGTCGTGCGCTGGAGCTCGTGGCTCAGCTCCTCGAGCTCCGCCCCGCCGGCCATCATCGAGGTCAGCTGCTCGATCGAGGTCTCCGACTTGGCGTACGAGCCGAACATCCGGCCCCGCTTGAGCAACACGAACCGGTCCCCGACCGGGTAGGCGTGATGCGGGTTGTGGGTGATGAAGATCACCGCCCGCCCCATCTCCCGCGCCTGGACCACGTACTTGAGCACGATGCCCGACTGGCGGACGCCGAGCGCGGACGTCGGCTCGTCGAGGATCAGGACCTTGGCACCGAAGTACACCGCGCGTGCGATCGCCATCGCCTGGCGCTCCCCTCCGGACAGCGTTCCCACGGTCTGGTCGGGGTCGCGGACGTCTATGCCCATCTTCGACATCTCGTCGCGCATGATCTGCTGGGCCCCTTTGACGTCGAGCCGCTGGAGCGGGCCCCGGCCGCGCGTCGGCTCGTTGCCCAGGAAGAAGTTGCGCCACACCGACATCAGCGGCACGGTCGCGAGATCCTGGAACACGGTGGCGATTCCCCGCGTCCGCGCATCGCGCGGACCGGCGAACGTCACCGGCTCACCGTCAAACAGCATCTCTCCCTTGTCGGGCGTGTGCACGCCGGACAGGATCTTGATCAGCGTCGACTTGCCCGCGCCGTTGTCGCCGAGTACGCATGTGACCTGGCCGGAGTAGACCGACAGGCTGATGTCCTCGAGCGCGTTGACGCTCCCGAAGTACTTCGAGATCGAGCGCACTTCGAGCGCGGGCGTTCCGTTCGTGGAGGTTGCTTTCTCCATGTTCGAATCTCCTTCGCTCATCGCCGCGCCTTCAGAGCTCGCCGGTAGATCAAGGTGTTGACGATCACCGCCAGGAACAGGATCACGCCGAGGAACGCGAAGTCCCACGAGCTGTCCCAGCCGGCGTAGATCACGCCTTCGAACGCCATACCGATGATGCACGCGCCGAGCGCCGCGCCGATCGCCGAGCCGTAGCCGCCGGTCAGCAGACAGCCGCCGACAACCGCCGCGATGATGTAGAAGAACTCATACCCGACGCCCTGCTCGGACACGGCCGACGACGCTTGCGTGAACGAGATGATTCCGACCAGCGCCGCCGCCAGCGCGGTCCCGACGAATAGCAGGACCTTCGTGCGGTTCACGGGAACGCCGGTGTTGCGGGCCGCGTTCTGATCACCCCCGGAAGCGAAGATCCAGTTTCCGAACGTCGTCCGGCTGAGCAACCACGTCCCGACGATCGTCACGCCGATGAACCACAGGATCGCCGTCGAGTAGCCACTCGGGAGCGACCCGCTCGAGAAGAACGAACTACCGAAGATCGACTTCGCGCCGTGCAGGCCGGCGGGGTTAGTGGACGTGACGGTGATCTGCGTGCTTCCGTTGTTGAGCAGAAGCACACCGCCGGTGCTCGCGCCGCGTAATACGAAGAACGTCGCGAGCGTGACGATGAAGCTCGGCAGTTTCGTCAGCACGACTACGTAGCCGTTGATCAGCCCGATCGCGGTGGCGAATGCGATCGTGATGAGGATCGCCAGCCAGGTGTTCACGTGCCACTTGCCGACCAGCAGCGCCATCACGATCGCGGTCACACCGGTCATCACGCCCGCTGAGAGATCGAACTCGCCCCCGATCATCAACAACCCTACGGGGACCGCGACGATCCCGAAGAACGCCGCTTGCTGAGTCCACGCCGCGATCCCGGTCTGCTTCAGCCACAGGTGGTTGGAGCTCGCATCGAAGATCGCGAACATGATGAACACGAACACCGCGGCGAGCAGCGAGCCGAGCTCCGGACGCCTGAGCGTTCGGGTGAGGCGGCTGATCGGAACCAGCCGTTCGTCTTCCGCCACCTGGGTTGCGGGCGGCGTTGCTATCGGAGGTGAGGTGGCACTCATGGTCCTGGGTTACGAGGTGTCGCCACCGGGCGAGAGCGCAGTCCCGCCCGGTGACCTTGCGTTTGGGTTACGGGTCCTTGCCCGTCAGTCCTGTCCCGCGGCGATCGCAGCTGCGACCTTGCCGACGTTGGACTTGGTCACGATCAGCGGCCCGCTGGCGACGGTCGTGCCACCGCCGACGGTTTGGCCGTTCTTGCGGTTGTAGAGGTCGAGGAACACGATCGGCAGGTATCCCTGGAGGTACTGCTGCTGGTCGATCGCGAACGCCATCGAGCCGTTCTGGAGATCCTGCTGGACGCCCGAGTTGAGGTCGAACGTCGCGATCTTTGGTTTGTTTGGCGGGTTACTGGTGATCAGTGCCGTCCCGATCGCGTTGTTCAGCGTCATCACCGCATTGATCCCCGTGTGGGTCTGTAGGTACGCGGTGACCTGCTGGATCGCCTGCTGCGGGTTCGACGCCGCGTTCGGCGTCGACAGCGTCAGCTCGGTGCAGGCGGGACCACTCGACGGGGCGCTACTGGTCTTGCACTGCGAACCGACCCCCAGTCCTTGCGCGATGCCGTTGCAGCGGTCGAGCAGGTTCTGGCCCGACTGGTGGATGACGCACAGGACGTTGGTCGCGCCGAGCTTCTTGAAATACCCGCCCGAGGCGTCGCCCGCGAGTTGCTCGGGCTGGCCGACGCACGTGAGCGCCTTGCTGGCCGCGATGTCCGTGTCGTCACAGCCCGCGTTGAGCAGAACCACCGGGATGCCTGCCGCCGCCGCCTTGGCCAGCGTCGGGTTCATCAGCGAAGGATCGTGGTCGGACACCGCCATACCGTTTACCTTCGCGTTGATCGCATCCTGGATCTGCGCGTTCTCGGCGTTGTCGTCTGGCTCCGCCTGACCCTGCTGCTGTGACCCGTACGTCTCGGTCAGCGTGCACCCGAGGTCGGCGGCGGCGTCCTTCGCGCCCTTGTATACGACGCTCCAGAAGCTGCCGTTGTCGCCGTGGGTGATCAGCGCAAACTTGTAGGGGCAATTCTTGGCGCCGGTGCTCGAGGCGATGTTCACGGCGCTGGTCGTCGTGCCGCCACTCTTGCTCGCATTGCTGCTCGAGCTGCTGCTACCGCACGCCGCCACCAGCATGGCCGCGATGCCCACGGCGGCGACGATGCCGATAGTGCGAGACAGTCGTCTCATCGATTGATCTCCTCCGTCGTCCGAGCCGTGTGGTGAAGGAACGCGATGCTCTCGCGAGCGTCGCGCATCGGTCCGCCTGCCACCGTCGGCTCTTCTCCGGTGATGGCGGTGTCTTGTTCGAGCACGAGCCAACCGTCGTACCCGTGCGCTTGAAGGGCGTCCATGACCTCAGCGATCCGTGCGTCGCCCTTGCCCAGCGGTAAGAACAGGCCGTTACGCGTGGCGTCAACCAGCGAGCGCCGGCCCGCCCTGAAGTCGGCCGCGACCCGCGCGTCGACGTCTTTGAGATGCACATGCACGACGCGATCGCCGTGCGCGCGAGCAAACTCGACCGGGTCGACCCCGCCGATCGTCAGATGCCCGGTATCCAGGCACCAACCCACCTCGGCCACCTCGAGCGCCCGCTCCACCTGCTCGGCGGTCTCGATCAACGAGCCGGCGTGCGGGTGCACGGCCAGCGTCAATCCGTACTCGCCGGCCAACTGCTCGATCGCACCCACGTTGCGACCCAGCCGCGCCCAGCCCGCGTCGTCGAGCTGCTGCGGCGCGCTCCACTCGAGGTCCTGGACGACCCCGACGACGAACATCTGGCCGCCGGCGTCTCGGATCAGCCGCGCTGACCTCCGCGCCTCCTCGATCGTGCTGCTCAGGTCCGTCTCGTGGAGGACGAGCGCGACAAACCCGCCGACGAGCTCGAGACCGTGCCGCGTCAATGAATCCGCGATGGTCGCCGAATCGTCGGGGAAGAACCCCGGCGCGCCGAGCTCGGTGCCTCGCAGGCCGAGCTCCGCCATCTCCCCCAGGACCCGATCGCGAGAGGGCATCACGCCCCAGCCCGGGATCTCGCACGCCCCCCACGAAATGGGCGCGCCGGCCAGCCGATCGTCGATGCTCGCCATGTCTCCGGTGGTCTCTCTCCCGAGCCGTGGACCGCTCTAACTCGCCACGCGATTAGAGCGCTCTAACGGACCGAGGCGCGACTATAACCAGTGGCTTTGCACGAAGTCAAGGCCACGACAAGAAATGACGTCGGCCGAACGTGGATGTAGAGCGCTCTAACACGATTGCAATGTTGTCGCGCTCTAAGTAGATTCCACGCGGCATGCCACGCATGAAACGCCGCTCGGCGGCGGCTCCCGACTCCCGGCGCACGCCGACGATGGAAGATGTTGCGCGCGAGGCCGGGGTCTCGCGCGCGCTGGTCTCGCTCGTGATGCGAGAGCGGCCGAACGTCAGCGATGAGCGGCGCCGGCGTGTGCTCGATGTCGCGGCGCGGCTCGGCTACCGGCCGAACGCGATGGCGCGGAGCCTCGCCAGCCGGCGAACCAAGACCGTCGGCGTGATCCTCGACGACCTGCGCAACCCGTTCTTCGCCGAGATCGCCGGCGGCGTCGAGGAGCTCGCGTCCGAGCTCGGCTACCAGCTGCTGCTTGCCGCCGGCGGCCGGTCGTCACGCCGCGAGCGTGCCGCGCTCAGCGCGCTGCTCGAGCACCGGGTCAGCGGTCTGATCCTGGTCAGCCCCCGGATGCCCGCCGCCGACCTCGCCGCCGCCGCGGCCGAGGCGCCGTGCGTGATCGTCGGGCGCGGGCTGCGCAACGCCGATGCCGACAACGTCCTGATCAACGAGAGCCACGGGACCGGCTTGGTGCTCGCCCACCTCGTCGGACTCGGCCACGAACGGATCGCCCACGTCGACGGGGGCAGCGGCGCCGGCGGCCCGCAGCGCCGCTCGGCCTACCTGCGCGAGATGCGTACCCGGCAGCTCGGGCGACATGCGCTCGTGATCCCCGGCGATTTCACCGAGGAGGCCGGAATGAACGCCGCCGGGGAGTTGCTTCACAGACGTGAGCTCCCGACCGCGATCTTCGCCGCCAACGACCTGGTCGCCGCGGGGCTACTGGGGGGTTTCGATCGTGCCGGCGTCGACGTGCCGGGCGACGTGTCGATCGTCGGCTACGACAACATCTCGATCGCGCACCTCGCGCACGTCTCGCTGACCACCGTGCATCAGCCGCGCTCGGACATGGGCCGGCTCGCGCTCGAACTGCTGCTCGACCGTATCGACAACCGCCGGCCGAACGAGGTGCGCCTGATCGAGCCGTCGCTCGTGGTGCGCTCCACCACGGCGCCACCGCGCACCGCCGCTGCGCCACCGGTCGTCGCGATCGCGTGACGTCCTGGCCCGCGTCGGCCGATGAGCTGATCGACGCGCAGCACGCGCTCGCGGCCGCCGCACCCGAGCCATGGTTGCCCGGAGTCTCAACGCTCGCGGTCGGCGCCTGCGTCGTCCTGTTCCCGCGCGGGCAGACGGGTGCCGGTTCCCCCGGGGATCCCGCGTGGTCGGCCGCCGCGGTGCTGCGCGGACGAGAGGTGGTCGCGGAGTCGACCGTCACCGGCGAAGCCGCCGCCCCCTACGTCCCCGGATTGCTCGCGCTCCGCGAAGGTCCGTGCCTCGAGGCCGCGGTGCGCGCGCTCGCGGTCGCGCCGGACGTGCTGCTCGTCGACGCCACCGGCGCCGACCACCCGCGCCGCGCGGGACTCGCGCTGCAACTCGGCGCGGTCACGGGGCTGGCCACCGTCGGCGTCACTCACCGGCCGCTGCTCGCGAACGGCGCGTGGCCAGGCGATGCGCGCGGCGCGCACTCGCCGCTGTCACTCGACGGCGCGTGCGTCGGCGCCTGGGTGCGGACCCGGGCCGGCGCGCGGCCGGTCGCGGTTCACCCGGGCTGGCGGACCACGCTCGACGTCGCGATCGAGGTCGTTCTGTCGTCCTCGTACGGACGTCGCACGCCGGAACCGTTTCGCCATGCACGACGGCTGGCGCGCATCGCCCGCGCAAGTCGCTAGCTTGTCGCCCTCGATCCCCCCAAGGAGGTAGTAGTGCCCCAGGCAAAAAAGTCAACGAGCGCGAAGCGCACCACGCGGAAGAGCGCAACGTCGAGCCGCAGCACCGGTGCAACGCGAAAGCGCACGTCACGTGCCACTGCATCCGCATCGTCAAGCTCGGCGGGTGCCAAGACGAACGGCGCCAGCGCCGCCGACCCCCGGCTCGAGGCGGTCGCCCAGCGGATCCGCAAGCTCAACGAGCGCATCATCGAGGAGGGCAAGTCCGCCGGCGAGGCGACGTTGACGAGCTACGAGAAGGCGCTCAAGGCGATCGCCAGCTCGATCGAGCGTGGCCCGGGCAAGAGTGATGTCGAGTGGATTTCCTCGCTCGCGACGACACAGGCGAAGTTCATCCGCGACGTGACGGCCGCCTGGACGGCGGCCGCGCGCAGCATGCTCAAGTAGGCGAGCGCAGCAGCTTCGTAAGCGGCCGGGCACACGTGAGAAGCGCGACCGGCGCGGTGGCGAGCACGGCGCCGGCCGCGGCGAACAACCCGCCGATCGGGTCGGCCGCGTGCGCTGCGAGGCCGACAAGCGGGCCGCCGAGCCCGACGCCCGCGTCGAAGTAGGCGAAGAACGCGCCCGCGGTCCGGCCGTGGCGGCTCGGCGGCACCGATGCGAGCGCGAGCAGCCCGAGTGACGGGACCGCGAGTCCCTGGCCGATCGCGAGCACGACGAGCGCGAGCAGCGCGACTGGCGTGCTCGTCGTGGCGGCCGGCCCCGCGAGGCCCGCCGCCTCGATCGACACCGCGACGGTCAGCGTGCGCGGCGCGCCGAACCGATCGGGGACCCCGGCGAGGATCGTCCGGCTAGCGATCACGCCGACGCCGAACAGCGGTGCCGAGCGCCGCGTAGCAGAGAATCGCCGTGGCCAGCACGATCAGGTACCTGGCCTGAGTAGAGGTCACGTACCAGATGGTTACCCGGGAACGTTTCGGCAGCGGTCGAAGTTCGAAGACCCTGATACAACGCTGTGCGTGCCGCAGGCCGTGATATTCGACATGGACGGGGTCCTGCTGGACTCCGAGCAGCTGTGGAATCAGGCAAAGCGCGAGTTCGTCGAGGCGTCCGGCGGGCACTGGCGAGACGACGCGCCGACGGTCATGATCGGCATGAGCTCCCCCGAGTGGTCTCGCTATATACGCGACGAGCTCGGCGTCGACATGGACGCGGCGGACATCAACCGCGCGGTTGTCCAGCGGATGGAACAGCTGTACACCGAGCATCTGCCGCTGTTCCCCGGAGCCGCTGAAGTCGTGCGGACCTTGCACCGCCGGTGGCCGCTCGCGCTGGCGTCCTCGGCGAACCGCGAGATCATCGACTTCGCGCTCGACGAGGCCGGGCTCGCCGGCGAGTTCAGCGCCACCGTGTCCTCAGAGGAGGTTCCGCGCGGCAAGCCGGCGCCGGACGTGTACCTCGAGGCGGCTAGCCGGCTCGACGTGAGTCCCGCTCGGTGCGTGGCGATCGAGGACTCGAGCAACGGCCTGCGGTCGGCCGCGGCCGCCGGGATGGCCGTGATCGCCGTCCCGAACGAGCACTACCCGCCGTCAGGGGACGCGCTCGCGCTCGCCTCGGCGGTCGTGCACTCGCTCCCCGAGATCACGCCTGAGCTCGTCGAGCGGCTGCGTTAGCTGACGTCGACGATCGCGCCACGGGGGATCGCCTCGATCAGCGCGTCGGTCTCGGCCTCGAACACGGCGTGCGGCGTCCCGGCCGCGGACCACACCGTGGCGAACCGCCGGAGCGACTCGTCGATCAGCGTCTCGAGCGGTTCAGCGTGGCCGAGCGGCGGGATCCCGCCAATCGAGAACCCAGTGGCGGCGCGCGCCTGATCGGCGTTCGCCGGCTTCAGCCCCAGCCGCTTCGCGTCGACCCGCCGGTCGCCGGCGCACAGCACCATCACCGGCTGTCCGTCGCGCATGAACACGAGCGACTTGACGATCTGGCCGACTTCGCACCCGACGGCGGCTGCCGCTTCCGGCGCGGTGCGCGTTGAGTCGGGCAGGATCTGTACGTCCACGTCGAGGCCCTGCTCGCGCAGCCGTTCCTGGAACCTCGCCGCGGTCGGGTGCATTCAGGAGTTGCGCAGCTCGCCCGGAGCGAGGTCGGGCGGCATCGGCATCTCCTGCGGGCTCGTCGGACCGTCGTCGTCCCACGACTCGAACGCCTCGCCGTCACGTCCCTGATGCTCGGCCGCGCCACCGAGCGCCAGCACCACCACCCGCCCCGGCCCGTAGTTGACGAGCTGACGCCGGACCTGCGGCGCCACCCGGATCAGCTGCCCGTCGGTGAGCTCGGTCGGCTCGGACTCGATCACGAGCGTCAGCCGACCCTCGAGCACCAGGTACACCTCCTCCTGGCGAGCGTGACGATGGATCCGGCCCCGCTGCCCGGGCTGGAGCACGATCTGGTTCATCCCGAACGACGTCACGCCGAGCTGCCGGCGCAGCGGCAGGAACCGATCGCCGAAGTCGAAGTCGAGGCGCGCTCTGGCGGTTCCGTCCTCCATCGGGTGCACATGTTCGCAGGCGTTGACCCGACTGGTCGATCGCGGCGATGATCTGCGTTCGTGCGGGGTAGTGCCGCCTGGGCCAGAATGGAGCGAACATGCCAGATGTCAAAGTCGACGGGCTCACGATCAACTACGACGTGCAGGGCGACGGTGAGCCGCTGCTGCTGATCCCCTACACGTCGGCCGACCATGCCTGCTACGCGTTCCAGCTCCCCGCCTACACGGAGCACTTCAGCTGCATCGCAATCGACCTTCCCGGCACGGGTGAGAGCGACAAGCCGGCCGGGCCTTATTCGACCGAGGGCTATGCCGACCAGGTCGCGGCGTTCCTCGGCGCGATCGGGATCGAGCGGGCCCACGTGGCGGGCGTGTCACTCGGCGCCGCCGTGGGCATGCACCTGGCCGGCCGCCATCCGGGTCGCGTGCGGTCGCTGTCACTGCACAGCGGCTGGCCCGCCACCGATCACTATCTGGCGGTCGTCGTCGAGCAGTGGCGAACGCTCGCGCCCGTGCTTCCGACCGTCGCCGACGTCGTGATCCAGGCGATCTTCCCGTGGTGCTTCACGCCCGAGATGTACGTCGACCGGCCGGAGTTCGTCGACGCGCTCGTGGACTTCGTGCGCGGCCGTCCCCCGCAGCCGGTCGACGCGTTCCTCGCCCAAACCGACGCGGTCCTGGCTCACGACGCCAGTGCGGCGCTCCGCGAGATCGACGTTCCGACACAGATCACCTTCGGAGCGCACGACCTGGTGTGCTCGACGCGCTTCGCCGAGCCGCTCAGCACCGGGATCGCCGGCAGCGAGCTCGTCGTCTTCGACGACCTCTCGCACGCCGGACTCCACGAGGACCCCGACGCCTTCAACAGCGCGACGCTCGACTTCCTGCTCCGCCAGCGCGGCTAACTCCTCAGTCGCCGCCCGGCCGCGAGGTGAATGAGGATTCAGCCACCCCCCGTGTGGCTAACCGCACGCTCGGCGAATGGGAGCGCGCGAGTGCGCCGTTAGCCGGGTAGCCGAGCCGGGCCCGTGTTCAGGCGTCAGGACTCGCGCATCGACCGGGGCCAGATCCCCTGCTTGCCCGGCTGGAGGATGCCCTGCGGGTCGAGCGCGTCCTTGAGCGTCTCGCAGAACCGCCGGTAGGCGTGGTTGTTCCACGAGTACTGATCCGCCGCCAGGTCCATGAAATCGAGGTGGGCGCGATACTCGCCGTAGCCGAGCTTGGCCGCATCCCGGACGAGGCGGCGAGCCACATCGTAGGCAGCGCGCGCCTGGGGCTCGTTCTTGGTGTCGAAGATGATCAGCGTGATGTGGGCGAACGAGCGTGCGTTGATCGGCAGCATCGCCGCGATGTAGTCGAGCCCAGCGTTCTCGATCATCCCGCGGAGAAGGTCGCGGAGCGCCATCGCGTCACGACCCGTAAGGGGTGCGATCGGCGAGAACCCGATGTGGCCGCCCTCTTCACCGCCATACCAGGCGGTCATCGCGTTGATGTCGAGGCTGGGAACGCCGCCCTGGACCCGCTCGGCCGGGTTCTCCAACCCCGGGATGTCCTCGGGCGCGACCTTCGTTCCCCACACATCCGCGCCGATCCGCCCGAACGCCTCCTGCACCTTGGCGAACTTGAGATCGACGATGCCCTCGTCGCCGTACAGCGCCGCCCGCATCAGCCAGCGTCCGATGTCGAGACCCCTGGCCAGCCGATCCAGGCCCTCTTCGGGAATCGGTCCGGGTCCCGTCCACCACTCGTCGCGCTGCGTGAACACCGCGCCGTACGCCACCGTGTTCACCACCTGCGGCACCATCCGGATCGTGTCGTCGAGCATCAGCGTCCGCAGGGTGTCGATCACCGGACCGAGGTCGTCGTCGTTCCAAACCCGCACCCAGAACGGCATGTACACCTCGGGGTAGGGCATCAGCCAGACGCCCATCTTGGTCACAATCCCGAAGCCCGACTGCATGAACAGCTGATCCGGCGTCGGCCCGAGGCCGCGCTTGTACACGTGCCACGAGCGGTTGCCGGGCATCGCGCCCATCCCGGTGCGCATCACGTCGCCGTTGGCGAGCACCACCTCCATCCCGCACGGCAGCCCGAAGTCGACGCCGTACGGCATGTACGTGATCCCGTGGTCGAGTGTGTTGCCGATTACGCTGCCCCAGCCGACGTCGGCGATCGACAGCATCAGCCGGTGGTCGCCGGCCTTGATCGCCTCGTACAGGTCGAACCACCTGACCCCGGGCTCTATCTCCGCGTACCCCAGCTCCTCGTTGATCTCGAGCACGCGGTTCATGTTCCGCATCGAGACGATCACCGACCCGCGGACGCGCGGCGCCGGCCCCCCGTAACCGTTGTTCCGGCCCTGGCCGAGCGGCCACAGCGGAACGCCGTAGCGACCGGCGATGCGGACGACTTCCTGCACCTCCTCGACGGACTCGGGCATGACGACGGCCGACGCCGTGTACTCGTCCCAGGAGGCGTGCTGGAACGGGTCGCGCCACTCACGCAGCCCGTGCTCGTCGCTGACGACGCGCTCGGCGCCCAGAGCCTGCGCGAACTCACCGAGCGCGGCAGACAGGTCACGCTCGGATACCGCCGGCGGAACGATCGTGGCCACGGGAACTCCTCCTCGGTCTGAACGCGGGTGTTCCGCCGACCCTATCCCCGGCGAGCTGGCGCGTCTATGAAACGGGTGCCGCCGGCGCCGTCGATTCGCGCACGATCAGCTTGGTCTCGAGCTGGACGTGCAGCGCCTCGATCCGCTGATTCTGGAGCTGGCGGGCGAGCAGATTCACCGCCATCCGCCCCATCTCGGCCAGCGGCTGGCGAACCGTGGTCAGCGGCGGCGTCACGATCGATGCCTCGAACGTGTCGTCGAACCCGACCACCGACAACTGCTCGGGGATGCTCACGCCGCGCAGCCGTGCCGCCTGCATCACGCCGATCGCGAGCATGTCGTTGAACGCAAAGATCGCGGTCGGCGGGTCGGGCCGGTCGAGCAGCGACAGCGCGGCCTCGACCCCGCCCTCGGCGTGGAAGTCCGATTCGACCACCAACTCGGGCGAAGGCATCACGCCGCCGGCTGCGAGCGCCCCGTTGTATCCCCGCAGCCGCTCCTCGGTGGCGATCCACCCCCGCGGCCCGGTGATCGCCGCGATCCGGCGGTGTCCGAGCGAGAGCAGGTGCTCGACCGCCTCGCTGGCGCCTGAGGAGTGCGCGGCCGACACCGTCGGAACGCGTTCGTCGAGTTGCTTCAAGGGGTCGGCGATCACAAACCGGTAGCCGTGGTCGTGGAGCGCCGCGAGCTCGTCCGGCGACTCCTCGGGCAGGATCAGCAGCGCGCCGTCGGTCGTGCCCTGCATCAGGCGCTCGAGCAGGGACACCTCGCGGTCGTGCTCGTGGTGGGTCGGGCACAGCACCATGCGCATGTCCTGCTCGTACAGGGCTTCGCCGGCGCCGTCGAGGATCACCGCGAAGTACGAGTGGTGGACAACCGGCGTGGTCACGCCGACCAGGCCCGTCCGCCCCGCCGACAGCCCGCGAGCGGTGCGGTTCGTGCTGTAGCCGTGCTCGCGCACCACTCGCAGGACCGCTTCCCGCGCGCGATCGGACACGTCGGCGCGGCCGTTGATCACCCGCGACACGGTCGCGGTGGAGACGCCCGCGAGGTCAGCCACCTGCCGGATCGTCAGGCGGTTGCTGCGGCCGTTCTCGAGGCGGGGGGTGGAACTCATAACGGGAATTGAATCACATTTTCTGAAACGTTACATGGCTTGCGCCACAGCCACAGGCCGCAACATACACGAAAAATCAACAGAAACAAGCCTTGACATTCCCGAAACTGTTTCGGTAGCGTTTTCAGCGTCGATGCCCGCCTTGTGGGTGTAGGCGCCCCGAGGCACGAGGAGAGGAGCAAGCAACAATGTGGTTCATCACCCGACGGCTGGCGTTCTACGCCGTCGCGGCGTGGGTCGCGATCACGATCAACTTCGCGATCCCACGGGTGATGCCGGGCAACGCCGTCGACACGCTGCTCGCCAAGTACCCGACGCTCGACGCGAACTCGCTGAAGGCGCTCGAGGCCGAGTTCGGGACGCACACGCAGGGCAGTCTCCCCGTCCAGTACTTCACCTACCTCGGCAACCTCGCGCACGGAGACCTCGGGACGTCGGTCAACCTGTACCCCGCCAAGGTCACCACGGTGATCGCGCAGACCCTCCCGTGGACGCTGATCCTCGTCGGCACCGCGACGATCATCAGCTTCGCCGTCGGCACGCTGCTCGGGATCCTCGCGGCGTGGCGGCGCGGCGGCTGGCTCGACCGCACGCTCCCCGCGTTCACGTTCCTGCAGGCGACGCCGTACTTCTTCCTCGCGCTGGTCGTGATCGAGCTGTTCGCGGTGAGCTGGGGCCTGTTCCCGTTCGGCCAGGGCTACAGCCTCGGCCTCGCCCCCGGCTGGGACTGGCCGTTCATCTCGAGCGCGATCTACCACTCGATCCTGCCGGCGCTGACGATCATCGTCACCTCGATGGCGGGGTGGATGCTGCAGATGCGCAACGTGATGATCACGACTGTCGCCGAGGACTACGTGCTGGTCGCGCAGGCCAAGGGCCTGTCGCCCCGACGGGTGATGTTCAGCTACGCGGCGCGCAACGCGATCCTGCCGAACCTCGCCGGGTTCGCCCTGTCGATCGGCTTCGTTGTCGCCGGCGCGCTCGTGATGGAGATCGTGTTCTCCTATCCGGGAATCGGGCTGACCCTGTACAACGCGGTCACCTCCGACGACTTCCCGCTGCTCCAGGGGATCTTCCTGGTGATCTCGCTGTCGGTGCTGCTCGCGTGCCTGCTCGCGGACATCGTCTACTACTTCGCCGACCCGCGGACCCGCACGAGGAGCGCGTTCTGATGTCTGCGATCGCCGCCGGCATCGATCCGCTCCCCGACGGAACCGAGCAGCTACCGCCGGCAGTGGTCGCAAAGAAACGCGGATGGGTCCGCCGCCTGCCGGGGAAGGCCAAGGTCGGCGCGGCGATCCTCGCCGTATTCATCCTTGTCGCGATCATCGGCCCGACCATCGCCCCATTCGACCCGTCAGCGACCACGCCGGGTCAGGCGCTTCCGCTGGCGCCGAATGCGACCCACCTGCTCGGCACCACGGCGACCGGCCAGGACGTGTTCTCCCAGTTACTCGTCGGGACGCGCTCCACCGTCGTGCTCGGGCTCCTCACCGGACTGATCGCGACGATCCTGTCGGTGGTGATCGGGATGTCGGCGGGGTTCCTCGGCGGCGCGTCCGACGAGGGGCTGTCGCTGCTCGCCAACGTGTTCCTGGTCCTTCCGGCGCTGCCGCTGCTGGTCGTGATCCTCGGCTACCTACCGCATTCGGGTGAGCTTCCCACGGCGATCGTGCTCAGCGCGCTAGGTTGGCCGTGGGGAGCGCGCGTGATCCGCGCCCAGACGCTTTCGCTGCGCAATCGCGACTACGTCGCGGCCGCGCGCGAGTCCGGCGAAAGCGGGTGGCGGATCATCTTGTTCGAGATCTTCCCTAACGAGATCGGTCTGATCGCAGCGAGTTTCGTCGGGACCGTCCTGTACGCGATCCTGACCTCGGTCGCGCTCGCGTTCCTCGGCGTCGCGGACCTGTCGCAGTGGAGCTACGGGACGATGCTCTACTGGGCCCAGAACGGCAACGCCGTGCAGCTGAACGCGTGGTGGTGGTACGCGCCTCCCGGGATCTGCGTCGCGCTGCTCGGGATGAGCATGGTCCTGTTGAATTTCGGGCTCGACGAGCTCGGCAACCCGCGCCTGCGGGTCGCCGGGAGCGCGCGGATCGGACGCCGCACGTGGCGGCCTTCTGACCCGACGCCGGTATTGCGCGACGAGCAGCGGGAGCTAGCGTGAGTGCGGTGACCGAGCCGGGCGCCGACCGCGCGGGCGAGGCGGCTGTCGAGACGAAAGAGCCCGTGCTCGACATCCGCAACCTTTCGATCGCGTACCGAGCCGACAGCGGTGATGTCCGCGCCGTGCGCGACGTCTCGCTCGCGCTGGCGCCGGGCGAGGTCGTTGGCCTGGCCGGCGAAAGCGGCTGCGGCAAGTCGACGCTCGCGTACGGGTCGATTCGGCTGCTCCGGCCGCCCGCCGTGATCACCGGCGGGAGCGTCATCTACCGCGGACGACGGGCCTCAGCGCATAACGTCGACGTTCTCGAAGCGACGGCGAATCAGCTGCGAGCGCTCCGCTGGCGCGAGATCGCGATCGTGTTCCAGAGCGCGATGAACGCGCTGAACCCGGTGATGCGCGTGAGCGACCAGCTGCTCGACGCGGTCGGCGCCCACCTGGCGCTTACCGACGAGCAGCGCCACGTGCGGATCGTCGAGCTGATCGAGATGGTCGGGATCCCCCGCGCCCGCCTAAAGAGCTACCCCCACGAGCTGTCGGGCGGGATGCGTCAGCGCGTGATGATCGCGATGGCGCTGGCGGCCGAGCCCGAGGTGGTGATCATGGACGAGCCGACGACCGCGCTCGACGTCGTCGTCCAGCGGGAGATCCTCTCCGAGATCTTCGAACTCAAGGCCACGCTCGGCTTCGCGGTCCTGTTCATCACCCACGACCTGTCGCTGCTGCTCGAGATCGCCGACCGGGTGGTGATCATGTATGCGGGCCAGATCGTCGAATCCGGCACGCGGCAGCAGATCCACAAGAACGCGGCCCACCCGTACACGAACGGCCTGCTGACCTCGTTCCCGAAGCTGCGCGGCCCGCGTGTGAAGCTGACCGGGATTCCCGGATCGCCGCCCGATCTCCGCGGCGCGCTAACCGGATGCCCGTTCAAACCGCGCTGCCGCTTCGCGACCGACGCCTGCTCCACAGTCGATATGTCGCTCGCCCCCGTCGAGCAGAACGCCGATCACGTCACCGCCTGCCCGTTCGTGATTGCCGCACAGGTGGCACAGGCGCGCCCGGCCCCGTCCGAGGAGCGCGCAGCGGCGTCGGGTGCCGTCGTGCTCGAGGCGATCGAGCTGGCGAAGAGCTACAAGGACGGACGCAAGACCTCCGTCGACGCGGTCCGCGGCGTCTCACTGGAGCTTCGCCGGGCAACCGTAACCGCACTGGTCGGCGAGAGCGGCTCGGGCAAGACGACGGTGGCGCGAGTGCTCGCCGGCCAGGAGCGCCGCAGCGGTGGTCAGATCCTGCTCGACGGCGCCCCGATCGACCCCGCGAGCCGGCGCGGCTTCCGCGCCTACAAGAGCGAGGTCCAGATGGTCTTCCAGGATCCGTTCGCCTCGCTCAACCCGCTCCACACGGTCAACTACCACCTGAGCCGGGCGCTCCGCCTGCACGCCGAGCGGAGCGGCCGCGACGCGAGCACCCAAGAGCTCGACAAGCTGCTCGAGCAGGTCCGCCTCACCCCCGCGGCGAAGTTCCGCGACGCCTTCCCGCATGAGCTGTCAGGCGGCCAGCGTCAGCGCGTCGCCATCGCGCGGGCGCTCGCGGCGGCTCCGCGCGTGTTGCTCGCAGACGAGCCGGTGTCGATGCTCGACGTCTCAATCCGCCTCGAGATGCTCGACCTGATCGACCAGCTCCGGCGGCAGCTGGACCTCGCCGTGCTGTACATCACCCACGACATCGCGTCGGCGCGCTACTTCGCCGACGAGATCGCGGTCATGTACGCGGGCGAGATCGTCGAGCGCGGCCCCGCGGAGCGGGTGACGCAGGAGCCGAGCCACGAGTACACGCGGCTGTTGATCTCCTCGGCGCCGGACCCCGACGCTTTTGGCCAGCTCACGGAATCCGGCCTCAAACGCGATGGTCGCTGAGTCCGTGCAGAGCCGAGTTTCGCAGCTCCCCGCGCGAAGGGAGGACCGCGCGATGCAGTGACAAGACGCGGGAGCTTAAAGCCCGCGCCCCCGGCCTCACCCGGGGGCACGTGACCGTCTACATACGCGACACGGCCCTGGCCAGAACCAGGGGACGTGAATGTCTACATACGCGACATGGCTCTTTTATCAGAGAGAAGGTGTACTCCTCGATGAAACGATGGATCAAGCAAGGTAGTTGGCCGGCGGCGTGCGCAGCAATCGGCGCCGCGGCGCTGATCGCCGGCTGCGGCGGCACCTCGAGCTCCTCGTCGGGCTCGGGTGGCTCCAGCGGACACGCGAGCGGCGGCTCTTCGGTGCTGACGGTGGAGTCGAGCCAGCAGAACGCGATCACCCAGAACTTCAATCCGTATGTCCAATCGTCCGCGGCGACGCTGCTCGGCGCCACTTCGCTGATGTACGAGCCGCTGCTGCAGGCCAACGCGATCAAGCCCGGCCAGTACTACAACTGGCTCGCCACCGGATACGCCTGGTCGAACGGCGGAAAGTCGATCACGTTCACGATCCGCCCCGGCGTGAAGTGGTCCAACGGGACGCCGATGACGGCGGCCGACGTCGCCTTCACGTTCAACATGATCAAGAAGTACCCCGATGTCAACAACACCGGGCTGGCCGTGCAGAGCGTGAGCTCGAGCGGCAACCAGGTGACGCTGAACTTCTCCTCGCCGCAGTACGCCAACCTGCAGAACATCGCCGGCCAGACGTACATCGTGCCGGCATCGGTCTGGAGCAAGGTCGGCGATCCCGGCAAGTACACCGACCCGAACCCGGTCGGCACCGGGCCCTACACGGTCGGGCAATTCAGCCCGCAGGGAATCACGCTCAAGGCGAATCCCACCTACTGGGGCGGGAAGCCCGCGGTGTCCGAGGTGCAGTTCCCGACCTACGCGTCGGCCAACACCGCCCTGGCGGCCCTTCAGACCAATCAGCTCCACTGGGCGGGCAACTTCATCCCGGGAGTCCACCAGGTGTTCGAGGCCGGGCACGCCGACCACCAAACGTGGTTCGTGCCGATTCAGACCAACAGCCTCGAGCCGAACCTGACCAAGTTCCCCACCAACCAGCTTGCGGTGCGCAAGGCGATCAGCCTGGCGATCGACCGGACCGCGCTCAGCGAGCAGGCGGAAGGCGGGCTCGAGCCGCCGGTGTCCAACGCCAGCGGCCTGACGCTGCCGATCTTCCAGCAGTTCCTGTCGCCGACCGTCGGCAACATGACGCTCGATCCGCACTCGAACATCGCCGCCGCCAAGCAGGTGCTTCAACAGGCGGGCTACGTGATGGGGTCCGACGGCTTCTTCCGAACCAAATCGGGTCAGAAGCTATCGCTCGACATCACGAACCCGTCGTCGTTCGCAGACTACGCCACCGGTGACCAGATGGTCGCGGGCTGGCTACGCAAGGCCGGCATCGACGCCACGTTCGTCGGCCAGTCGGTGACGGCATGGTCCTCGGACGTCGCCACCGGGAACTTCCAGCTCACGTCGCACTGGTCGCAGACCAGCGTCTCTCCGTATCAGCTCTACAACGACTGGCTCAACAGCGCACAGGCCACGAACAACGCGGCGGGCGACTACGAGCGGCTGAAGGACCCGACGGTCGACGCGGCGCTGAACAAGCTCGCGGCCGACAACACGGTGGCGGCGCAGCAAGCGGATCTGGCTCCGATCGAGCAGTACGTTGCCCAGAACCTGCCGATCATCCCCACGGTCTACGGCGTCGTGTTCGACGAGTACAACACGGGCAAGTTCACCGGCTGGCCGACGGCCAGCAACCCGTACGAGTCGGGCAGCCCGAACACGCCGACCAACGAGGTCGTGATCTTGCGGCTGCGGCCTATCAGCTAGGTCTCTCTCCTCCACCCCAAGGGCGCCCGCTTCCCGTGTCCTCTCACGCGGGGAGCGGGCGGCCGCCCCATTCACTTTCTCACGCACATCGACTAGGAGAACCACATGAACCGGAACCACGGTGACGGCGCGCCCGGCGTGCGCCGCTTCCCTCCGGGCTTTCTCTGGGGTGCCTCTACCTCGGCCTACCAGGTCGAGGGGGCGGTCCACGAGGACGGCCGCGGCCGCTCGATCTGGGACACGTTTAGCCACACCCCGGGAAAGGTGCACGGGGGTGACACCGGCGACATCGCCTGCGACTCGTATCACCGCCACCATGTGGATCTCGGCCTGATGGGCGAGCTCGGGCTCGGCGCCTACCGCTTCTCGGTGGCGTGGTCGCGTATCCAGCCGACCGGACGAGGACCGGTAAACCAGCGAGGGCTCGACTACTACCGGGCGCTGGTGTCCGGGCTGCGCGGCCAGGGCATCGTTCCGGTGGCGACGGCGTATCACTGGGATCTCCCGCAGGCGCTCGAGGACGACGGCGGCTGGGCGCACCGCGACACGGCCGAGCGCTTCGCGGAGTACGCGGACGTGCTCGCACGAGCGCTGGGCGACGAGGTCGGAATGTGGATCACGCTCAACGAGCCCCAGCAGGCGGCCAACCAGGGTTACCGCGTTGGCACGCACGCCCCGGGCAAAACCGACCTGTCGCTCGCGGCGGCGGCCACGCACCATCTCCTGCTCGCCCACGGACTGGCGGTGGAGGCCATCCGGGCCGCGCTGCCTGGCAACGTGCCCGTCGGCATCACGATCGACCTGCACCCGTTCCGCGCGGCCGGCGACGGCGCCGAGCACGCCGCGGCGCTGCTCGACGCCGAGCAGAACCGCATCTTCCTGGAGCCCGTGCTGCACGGCTCGTACCCCGACGGCGCCCGCGCCCAGGTGCTTCCGCCGGACGGGTTGATCGAACCCGGCGACATGGCGCTGGCGTCCGCACCGCTCGACTTCCTCGGGCTCAATTACTACTGCCCGCACTACGTGCGCCTCGGCGACCCCGACGACCTGCGCGTCGGCGAGAGTCCGCTCACCGGCTATCCGGGCGTCGTCAACTACGTGCCGCCCGAGCTTCCACGCACGAACATGGGCTGGCTGATCGAGCCCGACGGCCTGTACGACGCGCTGCGAACGCTCGACCGCGAGGCGCCGCGACTGCCCCTGTACATCACCGAGAACGGCTGCGCGGCCGACGACTACGTGGACCCCGAGGGTCGGGTGAACGACTTCGAACGCGTCGAATATCTGGAAGGTCACCTCGACGCGGCATGGCGCGCGATCGACGACGGCGTGAACCTCGCCGGCTACTTCGTCTGGTCGCTGATGGATAATTTCGAGTGGGCGCGCGGCTATCAGCGCCGGTTCGGGCTGTACTTCGTCGACTTCGGCACCCAGCGCCGGCTTCCGAAGCGCAGTGCGGCGTTCTATTCGGAGGTGGCGAGGACGAACGCGCTGCCGTCCTCGTCGAGCAACGGGGCCGGACCGAGCTCCTCGTCTCCGTCGCCAAGCGAAGCCAGGAAGGCCTCGACCACCGTCGGGTCGAACTGAGTTCCGGCGCAGCGGATCAGCTCCTCGCACGCGTCGGCCGCGGACATCCCGGCGCGATACGGGCGGTCGGCGATCATCGCCTCATAGGCATCGGCGACCGCGAGAATCCGTGCCTCGAGCGGGATCTGCTCGCCGCTGATCCCTTTGGGATAGCCGTGGCCGTCGATCCGCTCGTGGTGCGCCGTTACCCAGTCGGCGATGTCGCGCAGACCGGCGTGCTCGAGGATGCGGGCGCCGATCTCCGGATGCCGCATGATCTCCTTCCACTCGGCGTCGTCGAGCGGTCCGGGCTTGTGCAGGATCGCGTCCGCGATACCGAGCTTGCCGAGGTCGTGGAGCACGCCGGCGGCGTGGATCCGCTCGACGCTCTCGGGCGCCAGGCCAAGCGCCACCGCGGTGCGCTTGGCGAACGTCCCGACCGTACGGGAGTGCTGCGCGGTGCGGGCGTCACGCAAATCGAGCGTTTCGGCGAGCAACATCACAGCAGCCAAGCGTAGTTCGTCCGATTGGCCCGACGCGGCGGTCCCTCCCGCAGCGGTGCGATGCGCCTGCTCGACCGCGAGGCCCGCCTGATCGGCCACGGCCATCAGCACGGCGATCTCCGCGTCGTCGGGGCGCCGGCCATGCAACGGCTGGTCGAGCGAGACCATTCCGATGATCTCGCCCGAGGACCCGCGCAGCGGCAGCATCAGCATGTCCTCGGGGTGCCACGCGTCGGGCACGGGAGCGGCCGCCGCCGCGGGCGTCCAGCAAGCGTTCTCGTCCGCCCATTCGTACGTCCCGGCGGCGAGCCACAGCGCGCCCTCGCGCATGTGGTCGGGAGTCATCAGCGCCGACCATTCCGGCCAGCTGCTCCCCGTGCCGAGAAGAGTCTGGCGCGCCTCCTCGTCGCCGTCGACCAGGAGCACGTTCATCCGCTCACGCGCGTCGTCGATCAGGTTGATCGCGACGACCTGGAACGAGAGCTCGGAGCGAATCGTGTGCGCGAGCGCCTCGAGCACGGGCAGGATCCCCTCCCCGGACGCGGCGGCGCGCGACAGCGCGAGCATGCTCCGCAGGTGCCGCGGCACCGCGCCCTGCTCGCCCGCGTCGCGCTCCCGCCTACTCGCGCTCGCCTCGTCGGACTCGTCGGCGGCGACCACGCGGTTGCGGCCGCCGTGCTTGGCCGAATACAGCGCGGCGTCGGCGCGCGCGAGCAGGCTGCCGTAGTCGGCGTGTCCCGCCGCGACGCCGATCGACACCGTCAGTACGCCGTCGATCCCCGCCGGATGGGGCAGCGCCGCCGCGTGCACCGCCGCCCGGACGCGCTCGACCGCGGCCAGCCCCTCCTCGGCAGTGGTGTCCGGCAGCACGATCAGCAGCTCCTCGCCGCCGAACCGGTAGGCCACGTCCTTCGAACGGAGGCTGCCGCGGATTGTCGCCGCGATCGCCCTCAGCGCCTGGTCCCCGGCGAGGTGGCCGAGCTCGTCGTTGTAGATCTTGAATCGGTCGACGTCGCACAGCGCGATCGCGAGCGAGTCGCCGCGCTCCTGGTGGCCCGCCTCGAGTCCCGGCAGCTCGTCGGCGAGCGCCCGGCGATTGCGCATGCCGGTCAGCGGGTCCCGACGGGAGTCCTCCTTGAGCCGCTCGTTTAGGCGCGCGAGCTCGGCTTCTCGATCGGCCAGGCTCGCCAGCGCAAGGCGCTCACGGTTGAGCAGTCCGCGCAGCCGGCTTTCGAGCAGCGCACCGCGTACGACCAGGGATACCCCGCAGAACAGGATCCCGATATAGAGGATGAAGGCCTCGGCGTTGGGACCATGTTCAAGACGCGCCCGGAGCAGCGCGCCCAGCAGGACGACGAACAGCCCGGCCGGAAGGATCCCACCGCGCAGGCCCGGCTCCTGCGCCGCGGCGACGGGCTCGGGGCGCCGGGCTGCGAGCGCCCCACCGGCGCCGATCGTCACCAGCCCGAGCACCCACACCGGATCGAGCACGCTCTCGCCCGAGGCGTAGGTCTGGTTGAGCAGCTGCGCGCTCCAGGGGATGAACGAGAGCGCCTCGAGCATGACCCCGGCCAGCACCAGGCGCGCCCCCGCTGAGCGAACGCTCGTGAGCGCACCGCCGATCAGCGCCTGCAGCGCGAGCACTGCCGCAGATACGTAGATCGCGGGATACACGAGCGCCGATAGCCGCTGCGCCACCGGCAGCATCGAGGCACCGGCGGCGTGCCACAACAGCGCGAAGGTCAGCGACGCGGCGGCCGCGATCACGGGCAGGATCTCGGCGGCGCCGACGATCAGAAGCGCCCGGGAACGCGTCCGCATCCGGACGAGGCTGAGCGTCATCAGCACCGCAAACCCCCACCAGCCGAAATCGGCCATATTCGGCGACGAGGGAACGTCGGCCGGGCTCGTGATGCTGAACAGGTCCCATCCGAGCTGGCCGACCAGCCAGCACGCCGAAGCGGCGGCCCACAGCGTCCAGTGGCCCCGGTTCAGAGGGGCGGCGGCACGGCGTCCGAGCAGCGTTCCGGTCAGAGCACTGACCGCGCCAGCGGTCCAGGCGACGTCCCACCACCCGGTCCCGGAAGACACGAGATGCCCGATGACCATCGCGGCCAGGGCCAGCGCGGTGGGCGCAACGACCAGCAATGGCGCCACACGCGGGCCTGCGGCTGATTTGACGGTTTTCATCAGATCGGATAATCGGCCGGCGAGCGGTTCTGCTGAACGCGCACCCGGCCGATTCGACCTATCTCCGGGCGAGTGGCGGATTGCGGACTCGGGCTGTGCAGAATCGTCAGGGCGCCGCCGGGCCAGATCCGACGGCGGATCATGCACTGCGGTCGCGGGGCCGGACCACGGCCTACGGGACCGCCGCTGGACCGGCCCCCGGCCGTCGCGTGACCGGGCCCCCGGCCGTCGCGTGACCGGCCCCCGGGACGCCGCGTCTCCCGAGCCCCGACGGTCATCGTGGTCGCGTCCTGTCCAGCGAGATGCTGAATCGCGTGCTGGTGAGCCGCTGGGGGCTCCATCCCGAGCAGCGATCGGACGGCTCGCCTATCGCGATAACGAATAAGCAGGTGTAGGTGGAATTACCAATCGTTGTGAATAGATATGAAGAATTCGTTATGGTCAGCTTGGCAACCGCACATATCGTCTGCGATGATCGATTTGGGGCCGGTCTAGTGGGGCAGTAAGAGAGAGGAGGCCGAGAAATGGTGAAGGGTGCCTTACCTCGGATTGAATCCGCCGACCAGCGAGGCGGCCCCGTGGTACGCGTGTCTCGGGCGACCCTGTTAAAGGGATCCGTTGCCGGAGTTGGCGCCTTGGCAGGCGCCGCGATCGGCGGCGCCGAATTGGCGGCTTCGGCCGATTCGAGCGGCTCGGCCGCGACCGATCGCGAGATCCTCACTTTCGGGCTGCTGATCGAGCGACTCCAGGCCGCGTTCTATGGCGCGGCGCTCGCGGGCGGACACCTAACCGGCGAGGCACGGCAGTTCGCTCAGGTCGTCGGCGCCGAAGAGCAGGCGCACGTGAAGTACCTCACCGCCGCGCTCGGATCAAGCGCGGGGCCCAGCCCCCATTTCCGGTTCGGCGATTCGGCCACCGACCCCGCCAAGTTCATCGCCACAGCGATATCGCTCGAGGAGACCGGGCTCGGCGTGTACAACGGACAAGCGGTCAGCCTCACGCCGAAGACGTTGGCGGCCGCCGCACGCGTCGTATCGGTCGAGGCTCGGCACGCCGCGTGGGCACGCGCGATCGCCGGGCAGGACCCGGCGCCCGTGGCAGTCGACGTCCCGATCCCCGTCGCTCAAGCGAAGCAAACGCTCGAACCGTTCATCGTGCAATGACCGATCGCGAGCCCGTATCCCTGAAAGTCGACGACTTCGACGTCGACGGCGCCGTGCGCGAAGCGCTCGAGCGCATGCCCCGCTCACGGTTCCTCGGCCGGACAATGGCCGCTGGGGCCGCCGCTCTCGGGGCGGTGGTGGTGTGGCCAGCCTTGGCTTCCGCTGAGGCGAATTCGAACGACATCACGATTCTCAACTTCGCGCTGGCGCTGGAATACCTACAGGCGTCCTTCTACACCGAAGCCGAGCGGATTGGCGCACTGCGCGGCGCTCTGGCGCACCAGGCAAACGTCGTCGGCATGCATGAGCGTGCTCACGTCAAGGCGTTCAAGCAGCTACTCGGTTCCGCGGCTATCAAGGAACCGTCGTTCAATTTCCACGGCGTCACCGAGAACGCGGACGCGTTCCGCAGCACTGCGGTGGCGTTCGAGGACCTGGCGACTGCCGCGTACAAGGAGCAGGCGCCGCTGATCAAGTCGAAGAGCTATCTCGCCGGGGCGCTCGCCATCCACTCGGTAGAGGCGCGACATGCGGCCTGGATCAGAAGGCTCGCCGGGTTCCTTCCGGCCGCGCACGCGTTCGATGATCCGCTGAGCGACGCCAAGGTGGTCGACATCGTCAACTCGACCCACTTCGTGACGCTGAAGGCACCGCAAACGAGCATGGAGACCAACCCTCACTTCACGGGCTAGGCATGACCGGCGGTAGCGTGGGATTGGGCAGACGAGTCGTGCTTGTGGCGGCATTCAGCGTCAGCTTCGTAGCGGCGGCGTCGCTCTCTTCCCGCGTTCTGCCATCCGAGGTTCTCGCGCGCGGCGGATCCATGCCGGCGTCTGCCGCCTACGCCGGCGCGCCTTTGGCGGCGCTGCCATCGGCTCTCGACATAGGCCGCCTGACCCCACTCAGCGATCCCGCCGCCGATACCCGGTGGGCGCCCGTGCTGCAAGCGACAGTCGCCCGCAGCACCCCCAATCCGAAAGCCGCCCCGGTCGGGCAGCTCCCGAGGCTCACGCCCGATGGCAGCACAAACATCGTGGTTGCCGAAGGCGAGGCCGATGTGAACGGCGCAACCTGGGTCCGCGTCGGGCTGTCGGTGCTTCCTAATGGCACCGACGGCTGGGTGCCGCGAACCTCGCTCGGGGGGTGGTCGTTCGTGGATACGCGACTCGTCATCGACCGAGCCCGATTTACCGCGACGCTGTACCGGGCCGGTCGCGTCATCTTCCGCGCTCGCGTCGGCGTGGGCGCACCGGGGACACAGACGCCCGCCGGACAGTTCTACGTGCGCGACCGCCTAACCGGGTTCTCGAGCCCCCTCTACGGACCGCTCGCATTCGGTACCAACGCGCGCTCCCCGACGCTCACCGATTGGCCCGGAGGCGGGGTCGTGGGAATCCACGGGACCGACCAACCAAATCTGATCCCAGGTCGGATCTCGCACGGCTGCGTCCGGCTTACCAACGCGGCGATTCTCAAGCTCGGGAAGCTCATGCCCGTCGGCACTCCGGTGGCGATCGAATGAGTAGACGACACGACACCGTCGCGGTGATCACCGGCGTCTGCCTTGCGCTCAGTGCAGTAACCGGCGAAACCATCGCGCCGGCTGTCGCCGCCTCGAGCGCTACGACCGCCACGGCCCCGCAGCAGCTCGTTAATCAGTATCCCCTCGGTCCGCAGCGGTTGTGCTGCAACGGACAGACCGGCTTGAGTCCAACGACCGGCTCGAGTGCGCCGGTCGAGCCTGTGCCCGGCGGCCGTGTGAACGCCCACGGACGGACTCCCGCCAAACCAACCGGCCGGCGCGCGACCGGTGGCGTTTCAACTGTGCTCGTCATCGGCCTGGTCCTACTGGCGCTGCTCGTCGTCTCCGGTGCCACCGCCGTGTATCTAACGCGGCAGCGAACCGCACGTGCCCTGGGACGTGGCTTCGCCTCCCCGGAACCCCATGCCTATTCGAATGGCGCCGCCCCCGGGGCGAGCCTTGACACGGGTAGGCCCACGTCTCGCGCGCAAGCCGCGCGTGGTCGCTCGCCGGCTCCGCCCGTCGCCCCGTCCGAGGCTGAGGTGCGGGAGTTCCGCCGGCTCGACGCGGACGGGGACGCCGGCGGGGCTTTCAATCTCGGGGTTGTGCTTCATCAGCGCGCCGACTTCGATGGCGCGAAGGCGGCCTACGAGCGCGCCGAGGAGAGAGGTGACAGCGACGCCGCGTTCAACCTCGGCGTCCTCTTGTACGAGGCGGGCGATCTCGGCGGCGCCGAGGCTGCGTGGCGACGGAGCGCGGGGCGAGGGCATGTGCGAGCCGCCGCGAACCTCCTGTTCCTGTCTCGTCGCGCCAGGTCGGAGCCCGGCGTCGAGATCCAGTCCGAGGCGCCGGGGCTTGCAAAGTTCGAGGAGCTCTCCTACCGCCGCGCCGACGAGGTCGGCGCTGCCGCCGGCGCGTTCAACCTTGGCGCGATGCTCCATGAGCAGGGCGACAGGGCCGGCGCGCTCGCCGCCTACGAGCGCGCCGAGCGCAGAGGCGACCCCGACGCCGCGTTCAATCTCGGCGTACTTCTCTACGAGGCCGGCGATCTCAACGGCGCCGAGAGTGCGTGGCGACGGAGCGCGGGACGAGGCGACGCCAGAGCCGCCGAAAACCTGCAATTCTTACTTCGCCACCGCGACGAGCTGGAGGCCGCGGGGATCGCCGGTGGAGCGGGTGACGACCGATGACGCGGCGCGAAATGGCTTCGCCGAGGCCGCACGCGACACGGTCGCGACGCCGTCGCGACCGTGACGCGTCCCGACGCGACGATGACGCGTCCCGTCGCGGCTGGGGCGGGCCACGTCGCGGCCGGCATCCAACCAACCACGACGCAACTGATCCCTGAAAGGCCTCTCATGCAACCTTCAACGCCACGTCGCGCCGGCCCACACGCTCGCTCGTCCGCCGATCTCCCGTACGGCGCGCTCCCGCCGCGCACACGGCGGATCACGTCTGGATCGCCGGGACCTACTCCTCTGGAGCAGCTGGTGGATCTCTCGTGGCTCGAGCCGGAGCCGCCGCCGCCAGACGCGGAAGTGGTCGAGGACCCGGAGCTCCTCGCCGACGAGGACGAGTCATCGGACACGGCCGTGGGTGTCTCGCTCACCACTCCAAGGCCCGAAGCCGACGATGACGTCCATTTCGGTGTGGCTGCCAGAGCGCTCGGCGTATCGCGCAAGACGATCGAACGAATGGTCAAACGTGGGCAGCTTGATCGCGGACCGTCCAACGCCCCCGCGACGGTGTCGAAGCGGTCGTTGGTGGCCGCTCTCGAGGGACGTCGCCGGGACGTGAGCCATCTGACACGCGCGACCGAGATTGAGCAGGCCGGATCGGGAGCCGCGTGGTCCGGCCGGGATTCGCCACAGGACCCGGCGTCAGCGCTGCGCGAGGTGCTGCTTCCAGTCCTGGCGCCGTTGCTCGACGAGTTCGTGGCCGTGCGAACTCGGGCCGCTGTCCTCGAGGACCAGCTCGACGGCATCAAGGCCCGGGCCGAGCATGAGCGTAAGCGCGACGAGCTGCTGTTCGCGCTCGCCACGAGCGGCTGGTGGGGTCGCAGAAAAACCCGCAGAGCCGTGCTTCGACACTACATCGTCGGAGACGAGCCGCCCCATCCTGGCTCTGGAGCGGAGTGAGTCACCTCACCGGTGCGACAGCTGCGCGTGATGGGCATCCATTAGAAGCGTCGCAAACCGGGCCGCTTGCGGCGTGAGTTCGGCCAGGCTCGGCCGTACGGCATAGATCGGGCGGGTCATGCGATCCAGCTCGGAGATGCGGAACGGGACCAAATCTCCCCGCTCGATCTCCTCGTTGACGAGCAGTTGCGACATGAAGCTGACGCCGAGCCCGTCCGCCACGGCGCGCTTGATCGCCTCTGAGGAGTCGAATGTCCAAACCCTTGCCGCGAAATAGTCGGCGCGAATCAGGTATCGCTCGGTGATCATTCTCGTGCTGGACCCTTCCGGACCGAGCAGGAGGCTATGACGTGCGAACACCTCCCTGCTCACCAGCCCGGCATCCGAGCTGAGAAGGCCCGCGGGGGCGATACCCACGAGTTCGTCGATCAAGATCTGCTCGCGGACGACCGGCTCGGCACACGCCACCTCGCCGGCGATCCCGATGTCCACCACTCCACGGGCGACCTCCCGGACCACCATCTCGCTCGGCAGGGTCCTGAGGTTGACGCTTATCGCGGGATGGCGCGCCGAAAAGTCACGCAGAACGGGGGGTACCAACACCAGGCTGGGTGCTTGGCTCGCCGCCACCGCGAGTCCGCCAATGCTTGGTTCGTTGAGTGCGTCCAGCGCCGACCGCATGTTCTCGAGAGCCCCCAGCATCCGTACGGCGTGCGAGGCGACGATCTTGCCCGCCGCGGTCAACTTGCTCCCGCGGCCGTTCCGGATCACGAGTCTTCGCCCGACCGCGGCCTCGAGCGTCCGAAGATGCATCGATGCCGATGGCTGACCGATCGCGCACCGCTTAGAGGCGGCCGAGATCGAGCCGGTCCGCTCAATCTCGAGCAGAAGCCGCAGCCTGAGAGGATGGACATCCTCCAGCTGCGCCCGATGCACAAGGCCATCTCTTGCCTCCGCGAATCGGGTGGACGGGTTCCCGGCCGCTTCGGCGGCTTTCGTCTCGGGGACGATCGGCGTCACCGGCGCGAGCGGCGCCGAGACGATCGGCGCCCGGTCGTCGACCCGAGCGGAGCGAGGTACGATCGTCGATCTAGGCATGCTGCGCTCGCTTGCCGCGCAGGGCGGGCTCTTCCACCTGCCGGAGCAGATCGCGGAGGGCGGCACGAGCCATATTCGCGACCTCGCCGTCACCTAGCCGCAAAGCACGGCGGTAGGCCGCCTCGGCCTCCGCCGGTGCGCCTCGCTCCTGGAGCATTACTCCGAGGTTGAACGCCCCGGCGGCGTCGCCGCGTTCGTCCGCACGCCTGAACGCCGCCTCGGCCTCGGCCAGCGCCCCATGCTCCGCGTACAGGATGCCCAGATCGAGAGCGGCGGCGTTATGGCCGCGACCGGACGCGCGACCGTACGCGGCCGCGGCCTCATCCAGAGCCCCTCGCTCCCTCAGCAGCGCCCCCAGCCCGAACGCACCGTCGCCGTCGCCACGCTCATCAGCCCGGCGGAACGCCGCCTCGGCGTCGGTCAGTGCCCCCCGGTCTTGGAGCAGGACGCCGAGATTGAACGCCGCGACCGCGTCGCCGCGTTCGTCCGCACGCCTGAACGCCGCCTCGGCCTCGGCCAGCGCCCCATGCTCCGCGAGCAGCACACCGAGATCACAGGCGGCGGCGGTGTGGCCGCGATCGGACGCGCGACCGTATGCGGCCGCGGCCTCATCCAGAGCCCCTCGCTCGCTCAGCAGCGCCCCCAGCCCGAACGCACCGTCGCCGTCGCCACGCTCATCGGCGCGGCGATACGCCGCCTCGGCCTCGGCCAGCGCCCCTTGCTCTGCGAGCAATCGACCGAGGTTCGAGGCGGCGGTGCCATGGCCGCGCTGATCGGCGCGACCATAGGCGGCTTGCGCTTCAACCACGCCCCCTTGGCCTTCGAGCAGCAGACCGAGGCGGAAAGCGCCATCACTGTCGCCGAGATGGTCGGCGCGACGATAAGCCGCCTCGGCCTCGGCCAGCGCCCCTTGCTCTTCGAGCAATCGACCGAGGTTCGAGGCGGCGGTGCCACGGCCACGCTCATCGGCGTGACCGTTGGCCGCATGCGCTTCAACCACGCCCCCAAGGCCGGCGAACTGCTGACCGAGGTTGAAAGCGCCGGCGGTCTCGTCCGGCTCGGAAAGATGCCACGCTCGTCTCCGAGTCAGCCGGCTTTTTGCGCCATCGTGGATGCCCGTCGCACCCGCTTTGGCGGCATGTCCGTTGGTGTGAATCTGGGTCCCATCGGTTCGGGCGACGGCTTGGTGGTCGCCCTTCGGCGTCGCATACGATGCCCGCGGCGACACCGGCGGCAGTGCGTCGCTGTCCACCCTCTCCGGGAGGGCAAGCCGGCTCTGGCTGCGGGTGCGCACACGGCGAACCGAAGCGATGACCAAACGGCCGAGCATTACCAATGCCAGCGCCAACACGAGACCGGCCAGGATGGATACCCACGGCACGCTGCCCGAGCGACGCCCGGCGGCTGATTCTCGGGGCACCCTCCGGACGACACTCGGTTGACGCTCTTGCGGCGTACGGGCGACGGTGGCGCCCGTTGGCCGCGGGGAATGAGTCGATCGTGTCCTCGGCGTCGCGGGCTGCCGCGACAGCAGGTTCGCGGGTCGGGCGATTGGCTCGGCCGTGGCCAGAAGCGCGAGCGCCCGCGGGCCGGCGATCCCGGTGACCGGCAATCCATGCGCACGCTCGAATCGCCTGACCGCTGCTTCGGTGAGCAGGCCATAACGGCCGTCGATCGGACCCGGCGAATCGCCGGCAGACGCCAGGCGGCGTTGCAACGAACGCACCACGTTCTCGCCGCCGGGTTGATCGCCTGACCCCGGGCCGAGGCTGAGGACCGGCGCGCTGAGCGCGGCCCAGGTGCGAGGACCGACGACGCCGTCCACCCGCAGTCCGTGCGCCTCTTGGAACGCAAGCACCGCGTGTCGCGTACGTGGTCCGTACAGTCCGTCGATTTGCCATGGCGGATAGCCCTCCGCCTCGAGCTCGCGCTGCAGGACTCGAACGAACCCGGAACCGCCGTGAACGCTGTAGCCGCTGCCAACGGCGAGCACGGGACGTCCCTCGCGGCCGTCGGAGGCGCGGGGTGGTGTCGCGCTTGTCCGAGCGGATGCCGGCGCCGCCGGCTGTCCAGGACCGGGACCCGCCCCGAGCGCTGCCGCGGGGAACCCGAGAGCGACCACGCTGATCGCGAGCGTCCGCCATGTTGCGGTTATCGGCTTCATCGGGAGGCGGAAACCACCCGGTATGACCTGCATCGTTGCTTAGTCCTCGTTCGTTGATCTCGCAGGCGCCGGCGCACTTCCGGGTCGCGGACGACTTATCGGTGGGAGTCACGCGAGACGGCAGCCACGGCGTGACGCGACGAGCTCCTCGGGCAGGCGGCCCGTCGAAGGTGACCATCCGCCTCGGTCAGCCTGGGTGTTCGAGTCGCCACACGAGCGATGCCGATCGCCACATCGCCCGATCGATGGAGAAGCGCGCGAGGAGGATCGTTGCGCGCGCCCGAGCGAGCCCCTCAAACTCAGCGAGCCTGCCTGACTGGACGTCGTGCGGCCGAGTCGCGACAGGATATGTCGCGACAGATTCCGTCGCGACGAGGTCCTCCCACGGGACGCTCGTCGTGGTCGTCGCCGACGGAACGATGGCGTTGGCTGGCACCCCCGCAGAACTCCCGCCGCCGATCGCGGTGACGCCGATGTCGAGGGGAGTAGAGCCCCCGGCGGGCATTGCCGACTCGGCCATCGCCGTCGCCGCAGGTGTCGTGACCTGTACGAGCTGCTGGAGAGGGGTTGCCACACTGCTCGCCGGTGTGCCACTCGCGGGAGTCACCCACCCGCCAGGCGCGGTGGGAGTGAGGGTGACGCTGCAAAGTTTGGGGGAAGTCAGACCCGCGTGCGACTCTGCCCTGGACGCCGTCGTCGCGGCCGATGCCACCTTCGCGCAGACGGTTAAGACCGACGCCCACGCGACCTCTGTCAGGCCGAAAAAGTGATGCAGTAACTGAAGCCCACGCATTGGAGTTGCTCTCGAACCCACCCCGGTCTCGAGGAGAACTAACTACAGATTGGCCCCTAAAGCCGGTCTCGAACCTAGTGAGTAATCAGTGCCTCAGCAACCCTCGGGCTGGATCTTAACGCGGAATTTGCGGATTTTTCTTCGGCCAGACTCATTGAAATACCATAATAAAACTGATATCGCGACATGTCGCGACACCCTGGGAGCTGTTGGTGTGAGCGTCCGCGCGTCACACCCGATCCCGGTAAGACTGATCAGTCGAAATCGGGAGCATTTGTAGTTCTCGGTGGAGCCGGGAACCGGTCGCGCGGTGCCCATCCCCGAGCCGTTCAGAACGCGGCGGTCACGTAGGGCGGATCGCCGCCTGCGCGGCCGCGATCCGTGCGATCGGCACGCGGAACGGCGAGCACGACACGTAGTCGAGCCCGGCGTCGTGGAAGAACGTGATCGAGTCCGGATCGCCGCCGTGCTCGCCGCAGATCCCGAGTTTGAGGCCCGGATGTGCTTCGCGGCCGACCCACGCCGCCAGCCGCACCAGCCACCCCACGCCCGGACTGTCGATCGTCTCGAACGGCGAGCGGTCGATGATCTTGTCCTCGATATAGGTCGGGATGAACTTCGACTCGACGTCGTCGCGCGAGAAGCCGAGCGCGGTCTGGGTGAGATCGTTGGTGCCGAACGAGAAGAAGTCGGCGTGACGCGCGATCAGGTTCGCGATGAAACACGCCCGCGGCAGCTCGATCATCGTGCCGACGGTGTAGTCCTCGCGCTCACGCATGCCGTGCTCGTTTCCGACGGCCACCACCAGGTCGCGGGCGATCTCGAGCTCGTGCTCGTAGGCCACGAGCGGGATCATGATCTCGGGATGGGGCGGCTCGTCGACCGCTTTGGCCGCCTGCATGATCGCGTGGACCTGCATCTCGTAGATCTCGGGGTACAGGATCCCGAGCCGAACTCCGCGCGTACCGAGCATCGGGTTGCCCTCGTGGATCTCCTCGACCCGCGACAGCAGCTTCTCGAGCTCGTCGAGGTCATCCGTCACCTCGATCCGGGCCCGCTCGACGTGGGCGCGGAGCTCGGGCAGGTTCGGGAGGAACTCGTGTAGCGGCGGATCGAGCAGGCGAATCGTGACCGGTAGCCCCTTCATGGCCTCGAAGATGCCGATGAAGTCCTCCCGCTGGAGCGGAAGCAGTTCGGCGAGCGCCTTGCGCCGGCCGTCGCGGTCGTCGGCCATGATCATCGCGCGCATCTTCGGCTGGCGGTCCTCGGCCATGAACATGTGCTCGGTCCGGCACAGGCCGATGCCCTCCGCTCCGAGCTCGCGAGCTCGCACCGAGTCGTGCGGCGTGTCGGCGTTGACGCGCACGCCGAGTCGGCGAAACTCGTCCGCCCACTCGAGGACTGTGTCGAACCGCTCGTCGATCTCAGGCTGGACCAGCTTCGCGCCCGCATCGACGACCGTGCCCTCGGAGCCGTCGATCCCGATCCTGTCGCCGGCCTTGAACACCTGGCCGTCGATCGTCAACTCCCGCACGTTGAGATCGATGGCCACCGCCGCGCCGGTCACCGCCGGCACCCCCATCCCCCGGGCGACGAGCGCGGCGTGTGACGCCTTCCCGCCCTCCGAGGTCAGGATCCCTCTGGCCGCGTGAAATCCGGCCACGTCGTCAGCCTCGGTAAATGGGCGCACGAGGATCACGTCCTTGCCGGCGTGGCCCTGCTCTACCGCGTCGGGCGCGGTGAACACGATCTCGCCAACCGCCGCGCCCGGCGACGCTGCGACCCCGTGCGCGATCACCTCGTACCCGTCGCTGCGGTCGAACGTCGGGTGCAGCAGCGCGTCGAGCGCGCCGGCGTCGATCGTCCGCAGCGCCTCCTTGCGCGTCAACAGGGCCTCGTCGACGGCGTCGACCGCGAACCGCACCGCCGCCTGGGCGGGCCGCTTGGCGTTGCGGGTCTGGAGCATGTACAGCTGCCCCTCCTCGACCGTGAACTCGACGTCCTGCATGTCCTTGTACTCGGACTCGAGCGTGCGCATGATCTCCATCAGCTGCTCATGCGCCTCGGGCATCACCTCGGCGAGCTCTTTGATGTCACGGGGCGTGCGGACGCCCGAGACCACGTCCTCGCCTTGGGCGTTGACGAGGAAGTCGCCGGATGGCTCCGGCGCGCCCGTCACCTCGTCACGGCTGAAGGCCACGCCCGTCGCCGAGCCCTCGCCCTTGTTGCCGAACACCATCTGCTGAACGTTGACCGCGGGTCCCCAGTCGTCGGGGATCCGGTTGATCCGACGGTAGGAGACCGCCCGCTCGCCGGTCCAGGAGTCGAACACCGCCAGGATCGCCCGGCGGAGCTGCTCCTTCGGATCCTGTGGGAAGTCGTAGAACCCCTTGAACTCCTCGACGAGTTGCTTCAGCGCCTCCGCCGGCAGCTGCGCATCGGTGTCCACCCCGGCCTCGCGCTTGGCCGTCGCCAGAGCGTCCTCAAACCGCGCGCCCGCGACGCCCTCGACGACGTTGCCGAACATCTGGACGAGCCGGCGATACGAGTCCCAGGCGAACCGCTCGTTGTCGGTGACGCCGGCCAGACCCTGCACGGACTCGTCGTTCAGCCCCACGTTCAGGATCGTGTCCAGCATGCCCGGCATCGAGTCCCGGGCGCCGCTCCGGACCGACACCAGCAGCGGATCCTGGTCATCGCCGAACTTCTTACCCGCCGTTTCCTCCAGCCGCGCCAAGGCCGCCGCGACCTGGTTGTCCAGCCCGTCGGGCTCGGATCCGGATTTCATATAGGCGACGCACGCCTCGGTCGTGATCGTGAACCCCGCGGGGACGCGGTCGGGCCCGAGCACGCGAGTCATCTCGGCGACGTTCGCCCCCTTTCCGCCGAGCAGCTCGCGCATCTCCTTCGAGCCCTCGGCGAAGTCGTAGACCCACTTGTGCTCTGGCATCGCCGCATCCGCGACCCTACAGATCCGGTCCTCAGCGTGGCAACAGATAACCCACCGTCCCCTGATAGCTTGAAAGACATGCCCTCGATCGGTGTCTCCACCCCCCGTCGCGACTCCGAGCCGAAGGTTCGGGGCGCCACCCGTTACGCCGCCGACGTCCCCGTCAACGGACTCCTGCACGCGCGGCTGCTGCTCGCCCACGACGCCCATGCCCTGATCAAGTCGATCGACACGACCGCGGCCCGTGAGCTGGCCGGCGTCGTCGCCGTCCTCACCGCCGATGATCTGCCGATCGTCGCCACCGGGCCCGGACGGGAGAAGGAGCCGCTCGCCCGCGAGGAGATCCGGTACGCCGGGCAGCCGATCGCGATCGCGGTCGCGGAGACCGAGGCGCTGGCCGCGGACGCAATCGAGCTGATCGACGTCGAGCTCGAGCCCGTCACGGCCGTGCTCGACGTCGAAGGCGCGGTCCTGCCCAGCGCCGCGCGCGCCCGGCTCCGTGCGCCCGACCAGGGCGAAGGCGGCGATCTGGGGGACGCCCACGCCGCGGTCGCCGCCGGCGGCGTCGGCGACGAGGAGGAGCTGTCGGAGAACGTGCTCGGCACGGCTCGCCTGACCGATGGCGACGTCGACGCGGCATTCGCGGCCAGCGAAGTCGTCGTCCGCGGCCGCTTCCACACGCCGTGGGTGTACCAGGGCTACATCGAGCCGCAGACCGCCACGGCGTGGTTCGATGTCGAGGACGAGCTGATTGTGAGCACCTCGTCGCAGGCGCCGTTCATGACCCGCGACGAGGTCGCGTCGCTGTTCGGCCTGCCCGTCGACCGCGTCCGCGTTCGCTGCGCTCCCCTCGGAGGCGGGTTCGGCGGCAAGATGATGATCCCGGAACCGCTGGTGGTCTCGGCGGCGCTGGCCACCCGCCGGCCGGTCCGGCTCGCGATGACGCGATCCGAGGACTTCGCGGCCGCCAACCCGGCGGGCGCCGAGGTGCTCGATATCCAGCTCGGGGCCGACCGCGAGGGGAACTTCACCGGGATCCGGACCCGCATCTGGTGTGACCGCGGCGCGACCGACAGCATGGGCGTCGAGTCGATCGCGGCGATGCTCAGCGCCGGGCCTTACCGGTGGCAGGCCCACCATCTGACGTGCTACGGGGTCGGCACCAATCGCGTGACGTTCGGTGCCTACCGCGCTCCGACCGCGCCCCCCGCGGCGTTCGCGGTGGAGTCGCTGATCGACGAGCTCGCGGGACGGCTCGGGATTGACCCGCTCGAGTTGCGCCTGCGCAACGTGCTTGTCCCCGGCGACAAGACAGTCGCGGGCCAGGAGATGCAGGTGTTCGGCGCGCGCGAGTGCCTCGAGCGCCTTGCCGATCAGCCACTTTGGACGAATCGCCGCGCGCTGCCCGAGGACGAGGGCGTCGGGCTCGCAATCGGCTGGTGGCCGGGCGGGTACGAACCCGCGGCCGCCGCCTGCCGGCTCGATTCCGACGGCAACATCACGGTGATCACCGGCGTGTCCGACATGACCGGGGTCCAGACGACCTTCGCCGCGATCGCCGCCGAGGCGTTCGGGGTCAGCATGGACCGCGTCCGCGTCGTCAATGCCGACACGGCGAGCGCGCCGTACTCCGGGGTGAGCGGCGGCAGCAAGATCACCTACACCGTCGGGCGAGCGGTCGAGAAGGCCGCCCTCCAGGCGCGTGAGCGGCTTCTCGACGTCGCCGCCGAGGAGCTCGAGATCGCGCCGGAGGACCTCGAGATTGTCGACGGCTCCGTGCAACCGGTCGGAGTTCCGGCCAAGGCGATGGCGATCGAGGCACTCGCGCAGAAGGTGCTCACGTTCGGGAGCCCGTATCCGCCGGTCGAGGGGCAGGGCCTCGTGTCGCTGCCGCAGGTTCCGCAGTCCGCCGGGCATCTCTCGCACGTGCGCGTAGACCGCGAGACCGGAGCGGTGACCGTGCTCGGGCACGTGATCGCCCAGGACGTCGGCCGCGCGCTCAACCCCGCGCTCGTCGAGGGGCAGATGCACGGCGGGACGACCCAGGGACTCGGCTGGGCGCTGCTCGAGGAGATCGCCTACGACGAGCACGGACAGCCCGCCGCGGGCTCGTTCGTCGACTACGCGATGCCCACCGCCGGCGGGGTGCCGAGGATCGACACTGAGGTCGTCGAGGTCCCGGCGCCCGAGGGCCCGTTCGGCGCCAAGGGCGTCGGCGAGGCTCCGGTGATCGGCGTCGCCGGCGCGGTCGCCAACGCTGTCGCCGCCGCCACCGGCGGAGTGCGCATGCGCCGGCTGCCGATGACTCCGGAGCGGGTGTGGCGCGCGATCGATGGGAACGGCGACGGCCGGGCTCGCTAACGAGCTCGCTCACTGGGCGATCGAGCTCGAACCATCAGAAGAAGACCTCGCGCTGGCCCGCCGGTCGCTGCTCGACACGGTCGGGGTGATCTTCGCCGGGCGCGGCGATCCGCTCGCCCCGATGTTCGGCGAGTTGACCGAGGCCGGGCGGTGGGCGGCGCTCGCGCACGTGCTCGACTACGACGACCTGCACCTTCCGTCGACCACGCACATCAGCGCGGTGTGCCTCCCGGCGGCGCTGTCGTGTGGTGGAGGCGAGCGCGCGTATCTCGCCGGGGCGGCCGTCATGGCACGCCTCGGCACCGCGCTCGGCTGGGGGCACTACACCGCCGGCTGGCACGCGACCTGCACCACCGGCGCGCCCGGGGCCGCGGTGGCGGCGGCGGTCGCGCGCGGGCTCGACGCCGAGGCGACCGCCCGGGCGATCGCGCTGGCGATCCCGGCCGCCGGCGGCGTCCAGCGGGCGTTCGGGACCGCGGCCAAATCGCTACAGGTCGCGTTCGCGGCCGAGGCGGGAGTCCGCGCGGCGGCGCTCGCAGAGGCGGGCGCGAGTGCGGATCCGCTGGCGCTCGAGCAGTGGATGGCGCTCGTGGGTGGCGACCCCGACGCGCTCTCGCTCCCGGCCGCCGGCCCGGCGGTCCCCGGCGGGCTCGCGATCAAGCCGTTTCCCTGCTGCTACGCGCTCCAGCGACCGATCGCGGCGGTCGTGGCGCTCGAGCCGGTCGACACCGAGCGGATTCGCCGGGTCGGCGTCCGGACGCCGGGCGCGTCGCTCGCGCCTCTGATTCATCACTCACCGCAGACCGGACTCGAGGGCAAGTTCAGCCTCGAGTACGGGATCGCCGCGGCCCTGCTCGACGGCCGTCCCGGATTCGACAGCTTCTCCGACGCGGCGGTCCGCCGTCGCGACGCGGCGCGACTGATGCGAACGGTGGAGATCGCCACGACCGACGGTGGCGGCCACCTCCTGACCGGCGAGGTCGAGATCAAGATCGACGCCGACGTTCACGTGAGCGTCACGCTGGCGCTGCCACCCGGGGCGCCCGAGCGCCCCATGACCGACGATGAGCTCAGGGCGAAGCTCGAACTCTGCGGGGCCGGTGAGCTGGCCGACCTCTCGTGGACGTCGGCCGCACCGTTCCTGCGTTCGCTCTGATCAGTGCGCCACGGCGGCGAGCTGCGCCTGCCATTTCGCCAGCTGAGCGCGCTGGCATGCGGCGCACGTGCCGACGTGGGCGGCGTGACCGCAGACCTTCTTGGCCTGACCGAGCTGGATGCGAGCGGAGGCGGCGCTGGCGGGGGGAGCTGGGGTGCGGAGCATTGTGGTCCCGGTGTCTGAGTTGGGCTCGGAGTACGTCTGAGCCCTTTATCGGCCGCATTTGCCTCGGGTGTAGAGCGGCGGCGACGTACTACCCGGAAACCGACAAAACTAGGCTCGCGAACTGGCCCAAACGTGCGAATTAATTAGGCTGCTTTACGCATGGCGCAGCAGACGCCCACAGAGCTGAAGGAGGTCATCGCCGCCGAGCGGACCGGTTTCCCGTTCCTGGTCTGGCGGACCGACGACGGCGACCAGCGGCTGCTGCTGCTCGACCACGCGAACTGGCGCGTGACCATCGGCCGCGACACGACCGCCGACGTCACGCTGCCCTGGGACGCGGAGGTGTCGCGAACGCACGCGCTGCTCGAGCAGGTCGGCCGCGGTTGGACGCTCGTCGACGACGGCCTGTCGCGCAACGGGTCGTTCGTCAATGGAGCCCGCGTGGTCGGGCGGCGACGCCTGCGCGACAAGGACCATCTCGTGTTCGGTGCCACCGAGGTGACCTACCGCGAGACCTCGGGCGGCACCACGCAGACCGCGTCGGCAATCGATGCTCCGTCAGCGATCCCGCTGACGCCGATGCAGCGCAAGGTGCTGATCGCCCTCTGCCGTCCCGTGCACGCGTCCGCATCGGCGACCCCGGCGACCAACCGCCAGATCGCCGAGGAGGTGTTCCTGACCGTCGACGCGGTCAAGGCGCACCTCCGCGTGCTGTTCGAGCGCTACGGCCTCAGCGAACTCCCCCAGAACGAGAAGCGGGCCCGGCTGGTCGCGATCGTGCTCGAGGCAGGCGTCCTCGCCCCGCGGGATTTCTAAGCTCCTCGTCCTCCAGGCGGACCACAAGAGGTGTGAAGGCCACACCCTAGGGGGGCCTGTAATCCCGCCACCGCGGCCGTACCTTTTCACCCATGACGAAGAGCCAACCGGAGACCGGAACTAGGGGCACATGGGCAGGGCACGGGGTTGGCTCCTCGCACATGGGGCCTGGCGAAGATCGGGGGACCACGCGCCAGCACTACGGGCTGGGGGTCTTGCACGGGGGCTGCAGTGCAGCGGAAGATGCCCTTCCGGAAAGGGGATACACGATTCACGTCGCGTCTCTCCAGGAGATCTCGGACATGCTCCTTCCGGAAGGGCATAACCGCCGTCCAGAGGGCTGACGCCCGGCTCTAGCGGGGCAATCGACGTCCGAGGTGTGATGTGATGCGCCCGCATGATCGGCGTGCGGCGGCAGACACAGATCTACCTCGACGGCGTGAGCGGCCGGCGGCCGCACGTCCCACTCGACGCGGATCGGCTCGAAACGGCCGCGGAGAGACGCATGCGACCCGAGGCGTTCGCCTACGTGGCCGCGGGCGCGGGGAACGAGCGGACGCTGGCCGCTAACCGGGCTGCGTTCGACCGCTGGCGGATCGTTCCCCGGATGCTCCGTGACGTCGAGCGGCGCGACACGAGCGTCGAGCTATTCGGGCGCCGGCTGCCGCACCCGTTCCTGCTCGCGCCGGTCGGTGTGCTCGAGCTCGCCCACCCCGAGGCCGACTGCGCGGTCGCGCGCGCAGCCCGCGACACCGGCACCGCGATGGTGTTCTCAAACCAGGCGTCGAAGCCGATGGAGGGTGTGGCCCGGATCCTCGAGGACTCCCCGCATTGGTTCCAGCTCTACTGGAGCCGCTCGGACGCGCTCGTCGAGAGCCTCGCCACGCGGGCCGAGCGGTGCGGCTGCGAGGCGATCGTGGTCACGCTCGACACGACGATGCTCGGCTGGCGCTCGCGTGACCTCGAGGGCGCCTATCTGCCGTTCCTGCACGGCAAGGGAATCGCCCAGTACACCAGCGACCCCGTGTTCACGGAGCTGATCAGCGAGGGCGAGCTCGACGCGCGGGCGCGAGCGCCGCGCCCGACCCTGGCCGCACTGCGCACGCTGATCGAGTTGACGCGCGCCTATCCTGACAGCTTCCTGCGGACCCTGCGCTCGGGAAAGGGGCGCGCCGCGGTCCAGCGCTTCACCGAGATCTACTCGCGGCCGTCCCTGACGTGGGAGACGCTCGCGTTCCTGCGCGAGCGGACCAGCCTCCCGATCGTGCTCAAGGGGATTCTTCACCCCGACGACGCCGCTCGCGCCGTCGCCGAGGGCATCGACGGCGTGATCGTCTCCAACCACGGCGGGCGCCAGGTCGACGGTGCGATCGCGACGATCGAAGCGCTGCCGGCGGTGGTCGCGGCGGTCGACGGCCGGATCCCGGTCCTGATGGATTCCGGCGTTCGCGGCGGCGCAGACGTGTTCAAGGCGCTGGCGCTCGGAGCCCGCGCCGTACTGATCGGCCGCCCGTACGTCTACGGCCTCGCGATCGCCGGGCGCGCCGGCGTCCGCGACGTGATCGAGAACCTGGTCGCCGAGTTCGACCTCACGATGGGACTGGCGGGACGGCGCTCAGTGTCCGAGATTGGTCCGGACGCGCTCGCGCCGACGGCTGGCTTCGCCGCCGCCGACGAGCTCACCGCACACGGAAGTCGCTGAACGTCGCGGTGGTCATCCACGTCGACAGCCCGGAGGCGTGGAACACGCCGACGTCCTGGCGCCCGAGCGATGCCGAGCCGGCCACCGTGACCGTGGCAACCGGGTTCCACGTCTTGCCGCGGTCGATCGAGTAGTAGCCCGCGTAGCTGCTGCCGCGCCGCACCAGCCGGAGCCCGACCGGCGCCCTGACCGTGACCGATGGCACGCCGTAGTGCTGGTCGACGTCCGTGCCTCCGGAGCCATTCCAAGCGATCACGATCGTCGCGTTGCTGCTCACGTACAGCACCACCGCGGCGTGCGACTGCTTTCCCTTGGACATGTCGTCGCGCTCGATCAGACCCGCGCCCCCGGACACGCCTCCGGCGGGATCCGCGGTGACCGTGACCTGCGCGGTCGAGGCACGGCGGGCGCCGGCGGGCTTGTAGATCGCCGCATAAGAGTCGGTCGGAGCGACGCCGTACGGCGGGTTGAACACCCCGAGACCACGCGCGCTGATCGCCAGGTTCGGTCCCGAGGCGCCGAATAACGCCGGGTGCGTGGTCACGTCAGCCGTCGAGAGCGCCGGGGTCACCGGCGAGGCGACGAGTTCGCCGAGCCTGGCCGAATCCCGGTGGCGGCCGTCGGGCGGGTCATACGACGCCCGGCCCGTGAAGATCGAGATCCTGAGCGCCGGACCGGACGATGGCGCGGTGACCCGATAGGCGACCGTGAACCGCTTCCCAGGTCCGAGCAGCGGCACGTTCACGCGGCCGAGCGGCTTGATCAGCCAGCCGGGCCAGGCCGACAGCGACAGCCGGAGGCGCTTGACGTTCGACACGCCGTTGTTCGTGAACGACTCGGACAGGGTGGTTGAGCTGCCGGGGCCGAGGCGGGGCGAGGCCGCGGCGAGCGACAGCACAGTGTGCGGCGGCACGTCGGGCAGATGCCGCTTTCCGACCGCGGTGACCGTGAACATCGCGACCCCGTGGCCTGGGACGAACGCGCTGATCGCCCCGCTGGTCTGGGACACCGCGTTCGTCCACAGGTTCGCGAGGCGGTAGATCCGACCGTTCGGGAGCCCCACCGCGGTGGCCGTGGTCGAGATCGCGGCGGCGGTGTTGGTCGAGTTGAACAGCACCACCGAGCGGCCTCCGCTGCTCAGCTGCTTGGTGAGGACCCACAGCCCGTTTGCGCGCGAGATCGGAACACCCGGCCGGCCGAGCGGGTCCTGGTCGACCGCGATCACGTTCGGGTTCTCGTAGATCCCGAGCTCGTCGTGCGTCAGCCTGGCGAGGTTCGTGCTCGCGATCAGCGGGGCGGCCATCTCGGCCCACAGGCTGAACTCGGTCGTGTAATCGAGCAGGTTGCTACCGCCGTTGCCGATCTGGAGGAGGTCGGGATCGTTGAACGCGCCCGGCCCAGCGTCCGCGAACAAGTTGACGGTTCCCAGGAAGTTGCCGAGCATCGAGCCGTAGTTGTCCTGGATGTCCTCCGTCGTCCGCCACAGGTTCGAGATCGGCGCGCCCCACTGCCATGGGTCGTCACCCAGGTCCGGGTTGCACATCGAGAACACGATTGGGCGGCCGGTCGCCTTGAGCGCGTTGCTCATCCTGCTGTAGAGCATCTCCTGAACCTGTTCCTCGGACTGGCCCGGGAACTCGGCGTACGGGATGTTGCAGCGGTCATATTTCACATAGTCGACACCCCAGTCGGCGAACGTGGCCGCATCCTGGGCCTCGTGTCCGAGGCTGCCCGGGAAGTGAGCGCAGGTGGTCGTGCCCGCGTCCTCGTAGATGCCGAGCTTGAGCCCGAGGCTGTGGACGTAGTCGGCGACGGGCTTGATCCCGTCGGGGAACCTCGTCGGGTCGGCGACTAGGTTCCCGGAGGCGTCTCGGCTGCTCGCCATCCAGCAGTCGTCGATGTTGACGTAGTCGTATCCAGCGGCCTTCATCCCGTTCGCGACCATCTGCTGCGCGGTCTGCTCGACGAGCTGGGCGTTGACTCCGCAATAGACCGAGTACCAGTCGTTCCACCCCATCGGCGGCGTCGCCGCAACACCGTTGTCCTCCGCCGAGGCGCTCTGCGCGCCCGCCACGAGTATCCCGGCGCATACCGCCGCCGCGACCAACAGGACGCGCAGCCGCGACATCTGCATACGATGCCGGTGTCGACGCCTCACGAGCGATCCGCTCCCCACGCATGAGATTTTCCGCCAACCTCAGCTTTCTGTTCAAGGAAGTGCCGTTCTCCGAGCGCTTCCGGCGCGCCGCCGAAGCCGGCTTCGGCGGTGTCGAGTTCATGTGGCCGGGCGTTGATGAGGTGGAGACGGTGGCGCGTGCGGTGGAGGAGACCGGCCTCGAGGTCGCGCTGTTCAACTTCGACGCCGGGGACATGGCCGCCGGAGATAGGGGACTGGCCGGCGTCCCCGACCGCAGCACGCAATTCCGCGAGAACGTCCCGGTCGCGCTCGACCTCGCCGCCCGGATCGGCTGCCCGCGCCTGAACGCCCTCCTCGGCCTGCACCAGCCCGGCGTCGAGCTCGAGGCTCAACTCGAGTTCGCGCGCAAGAACGTCGCCTGGGCTGCTGAGCAAGCCCGGTCGCGGGGAGTCGACATCATGATCGAGGCCGTCAACACGTACGAGAACGGACCCTACTTGCTCGATACGACGGCTAAGGCGCTTGCCTTCCTCGACGCCGTCGGCGCCGACAACGTCAGGCTCCAGTACGACGTCTACCACATGCAGCGTATGGAGGGGAACCTGGCCGACACGATCACGCGGGTGCTGCCCCGGATCGGGCACGTGCAGATCGCCGACCCTCCGTCCCGGAGCGAGCCGGGCACCGGCGAGGTCAACTTCGGCTTCCTGCTGAGTTTGCTCGACGGCAGTGGGTACGACGGCTGGGTGGGATGCGAGTACAACCCGTCGACCGCCACGACAGAGGAGAGCTTGCACTGGATGAGGGAGCTCGGCTATGCCTGACGCGTCGATCGGATTCATTGGGCTCGGGATCATGGGCGCGCCGATGGCGGCGAACCTCGCGCGCGCCGGGTATCCGCTCGTGGTCCACAACCGGTCGCGGCCCAAGGTGGAGCAGTTCGTCGCCGAGCATGAGCGTGCGGAGGCAGCGGCGACGGCGAAGGAGGTCGCGGAGCGTACCGATGTCGTGATCACGATGCTGCCCGACTCGCCCGACGTCGAGCAGGTGTATCTGGGCGAGGACGGCGTGATCGCCGGCGCGCGCTCCGGGCAACTGCTGATCGACATGAGCTCGATCGCGCCGTCGGTCGCTCGTGCTGTGGCCGCCGCGGGTTCTGAGGTCGGTGCGGAGGCGTTGGATGCCCCCGTCTCCGGCGGTGACGTCGGCGCGCGCGACGGAACGCTGTCGATCATGGTCGGCGGATCGGAGCAAGCCTTTGAGCGGGCGGGCCCGCTGCTCGAGGTGATGGGCAAGACGATCGTGCGGCTCGGCGAGGCCGGGACGGGACAGACGGCGAAGGCGTGCAACCAGATCCTGGTGGCAGTCACGATCGAGGCCGTGAGCGAGGCGCTGGTGCTCGCGTCCAAGGCCGGAGTCGACCCCGAGCGGCTGATCGAGGTGCTTTCCGGCGGCCTCGCCGGCAACCGCGTGATGGAGGTGCGGCGCCGCAACTTCCTCGAGCACGACTTCACGCCGGGCTTCAAGCTCGCGCTGCACCACAAAGACCTGGGAATCGCGTTGCAGACGGCCCGGGAGCTCGACGTATACGTCCCCGCGACCGCGATGGTCGATCAGATGTTGGCTTCTCTGGAGGGCGCCGGCAAGGGCGGCCTAGACCACTCGGCGCTGCTGACGGTGATCGAGCAGCAGTCCTCGCATCGGATCAGCGAGTAGCTGACCACGCCTCCGGATTGAGGCAGCTCGCGGGCAACTTGCCCGTGAGCAGCTCGTGCAGGTTCGCGATCACCATCTCGCCGGTCCGCTCGAGACCCAGGTCGGTGTATGAGGACAGGTGACCGGAGACGACGGTGTTCGGCGCCGACAGGATCGGGTCGTCGCGCGGCGGAGGCTCGTGCTCGAACACGTCGAGCCCGGCGGCGGCGATCTGCTCGTGGCGGAGCGCCCGGACGAGCGCGGCCTGATCGATCAGCTCGCCGCGCGCGGTGTTGACGAGTACCGCACGAGGCGAGAGCAGCGCGAGCTCGCGCGCGCCGATCAGCCCGCGGGTGCTGTCCGTGGCCGGCGCGTGCAGAGTCAAGACGTCCACCTGGGGAAGCATCTCGTCGAGGCTCGTGAGCTCGACCTCGTATTCGTCGCAGAACCCGAGGTCGGCGTTCGGTTCGACCGCGAGCACGCGGCAGCCGAACCCGCGCACGCGGCGCGTCACCGCGCGCCCGATCGCCCCGAGCCCGACGATCCCGACGGTGGAGCAGGCCAGGTCGCGAGTCGGGCCCAGGGCCCGCCAGTCCCCCGAGCGAACGATCGCGTCGAGCTCCGGCAGCCGCCGGATGCATGCGAGCATCAGCGCCAGGGCCATGTCGGCGACCGCCTCGGCGTTGACGGCCGGAGTGGTGACGACCGCAACGCCGGCGTCCGTCGCCGCGGGGATGTCGATCGCGTCCGAGCCCGTGCCCCAGCGGAGGATCGCCTTCAGCGCCGGCAGCGCTCCGAGCACGTCGCGGGAGTACCGCTCACTCCCCGCCACCACCCCCCAGGCTCCGTCGAGGCCGCTGATTATCGTCTCGCCATCGTGCGCGGACGAGACCGCGTAGCGCTCGACGACGGTGATCCCGGGAATCTGCTCGAGCTCGGAGCGGATGCGCTCCGCGGCGCCGAGCGCGAGGACCACGGTGCGAGGGGCGCCGTCGATCACATTTCCGCGGCCGCGAGGCCGCGTCCACGAATTTCCAAAGGCGGGTCGCCGTGCAGGACCCAGAACCGATCCTCCCCGCGGGTGATCAGTCCGGCGCGAGCCAGCTCGCCCATCGCGGTCGTCACCGCGGGCCGGTGCGCCCCCACCAGGCTCGCCAGCCGCTCGTGGGAAAGCGGCAGCGGGATCGTGATGCCGCCGGGCCGCACCCTCCCCCACCGCTCCGCCACCTGCCAGAGCGTCAGCAGCAGCCGGTCGTCGACGCGCGGATGATGTGAGATCGCCAGCGCGACGGCCAGCCAGTGCGCTCGCCGCGTCCCGCGGGCGAACAGCTCGAGCCCGATCTGGGGCCATGGGTTAATCCGCGTCACCAGCGCGTGGTCGAGTACCGCCATCCGGGTCGGCTCGAGCACGATCCATTCCACCTCGGCGCTCACGTGCGAGCCGGTCGGGTCCCAGCCCCACGGCCGCAGCACGTCCGCGTCGCCGATCAACTCGACGCAGCGACGGCCGAGCACCTCGACCTCGCGGCTGAGCAGCCCGTCGACGACCAGGAACCCCTGGTGGTGGACGTCCGGCTCGAGTGCCTCGGCGGCGACCCACTTGCCGGGCGACAGCCGGCGCACCCTCGTCGTCGCATCGCGGTGCGCCGCCTCTCGCTCGGCCGGATTGAGCAGCTCGCCGAGGTCGGGGTCGGCATCGATGATGCTGATTACGTCGGAGCCGTCGCCGGAGGCCATCGGCTCACTTCCAGTCCTGGACCTCGACCGACCAGCGCGCGTCGTCCCATCCGGGGTTGATGTCGATCTGGTACAGCCCGGCCCCGGTCTTCAACACCTTCGTCTTGCCGGCGCCGCTGCTCAGGCCAAACGACTGGTTCGTGGAGGAGGCTCCGAGCCCGAGCACCTGCGCGTTCGGGCCCTTGCAGAAGAAGATGAAGTCGCACGTGCCGTTATAGGACATGCTGTAGACGATCCGCCACTGAGTGCCCTGGATCTTGAACGGGACCGACTGACCGCCGCCACTGTTCGCGTCGAATGACGTCACCGCGTGCCAGCTGGGCGTCTCGGCGACGAACAGCGCGACCGTGTCGTGCGGCTTGAGGTCGTGGCCTGCCGTGGGTTGCTGGCGGACGACGACCCCTGGGTCGGTGCCGGGTGCGGGCACGAGCGTGACCGTGGCCTTCAGGTCGGCCTTGTGGAGGCTGTCGGTGGCGGTGGACTCGCGTTCCCCGGTGAGCGCAGGCACGGCTATCGGCCGGGGGCCCTTGCTGATCGCGACCCTGACCGTCGAATGCTCCTTGACCTCCGTGCCGGCGGCCGGCGTCTGGGCGAATACGGTGCCGGGCTTCGCCTGGCTGTACTCGTGTGCGAACGTGACATGAAGGTGCGTGGCCTCCAGCTTCGCGTCGACCTGGCGGGCGGTGAGCCCGTGGAGCTGGGGCAGGGCCTCCGTCGGGGCCGCGGTCAGCGCCCGCGCGGCCAGGAGCAGCGCGGCGAGCACCCCGAGCGCCAGCGCGAACACGGCGACCGTGCGCCGCCGCGCGGCCGGGTTCACGGTCCGCCGCGGGTTCAAGCGTGGGGCGGGGCGGGTCGGAGCATGCGTGCCGTCGCGCCGCAGCGTGCGCGTGTCGCGCGCGAAGATCTCGGTTGTCGCGTCCCCGACCCGGGTCGGCGCCGCCCACCACTCTGCGCCCGGCGCCGGCGTGTCAGCCTCGCCCCGTGGCGGATCGACATGTTCACGCGCACGCGCGAGTGCGTCGGCCATCGCCACCGCGCTCTGATACCGGTCGGCCGGATCCTTTGCCAGCGCTCTGCGCACGACTCTCTCGAGCGAGCGTGGCGTGCCGCTCGGCAGCGGAGGCGGCTGGAGCTGGACATGCTGGAGCGCGATCTCGACCGCGCTGTCGCCGCCGAACGGCGTGCGCCCGGCGAGCATCTCGTACAGCACGATGCCGGCGCTGTACACATCGGTGGCGGGCGTCACCGGCTGTCCGCTGGCCTGCTCGGGAGCCATGTACCGCGGCGTGCCGACGATCGTCGCGGTCCCGCCGTCGGTGCTCCCCTCGGCCAGACGCGCGATCCCGAGATCGCCGACCTTGACCTGGCCGCGACCGGAGATGAGGACGTTGGCCGGCTTGATGTCACGGTGCACGATGTGCTCGGCGTGCGCGTGCTCGAGCGCCCGGCACAGCTGCTCGGCGATGTCGCATGCCTCCGACGCGCCGAGCGGACCGCCTCGCTTCAGACGTGCCGCCAGGCTCTCGCCCTCGACCAGCTCGGTGACGAAGTACAGGCCCTCGTCAGCCTGTCCGACGTCGAAGATCTGCACGATGCCCGGATCGCTCACGCGCGCCAGCAACTGGGCCTCACGCTCGAAGCTCTCGGCGCCGCCGGGATCCTCGGCCCACCATGGCTTGATCACCTTGATCGCGACCGGTCGGGCGAGCCGGCGGTCGTAGCCGCGGTAGACGCGGCCGAACGTACCCTCGCCGATCAGCCTTTCCAGCTCATACCGCCCGTCGAGGGCACAACCGGCTAAGTCGGGGGCGTACGGCATCGCGCGTCAGCTGCCTCTTGCCGTCTTCAGCTCGCGGGCGACAGCGGCCTTGTACCAGCTCGTGTCGACGCCGACCGTGATCAGCTTGAAGCCGGCGTCGGCGTACTTGGCGGCGGCCTCGCCCGCGGCGCAATGCATCCCCGGGATGAGCCCGTTCGCCTCGCATGCCTCGCGAACGCGCTCGATCGCATCGGCCAGCGCCTGGCGATCCTCGCCCGGGTCCACCGCGACCCCGCGCGGCGGCAGACCGAGCGCGATCGACAGATCCGAGGGCCCGATGTAGAGCCCGTCGAGGCCCGGAGTCGCGGCGATCTCGTCGAGGTTCTCGAGCCCCTCGCGCGTCTCGATCATCGCGATGCACAGCGCGTCGGTCCCGAGCTCGTCCGGAGAGGCCGAGCCGACGACGAGCTCGGCGCGGACGGGGCCGTAGGAGCGCTTTCCGTGCGGCGGGTAGCGGCACGCCTCCACTGCTCGGGCGGCCTCGGCGGCGTTGTCGATCAGCGGCAGGATCACGCCGGCGGCGCCGAGGTCGAGCGCGCGCATGATCAGCCATGGCTCATTCCACGCCAGGCGCGCCAACGGCACGGCGCCCCCGGCCTGAGCCGCCTGGAACATCGACACGAGCGTCGCCTCGGTACTCAGCCCGTGCTGGAGATCGACGCACACGTAGTCGTAGCCGGCAAGCCCCGCGAGCTCCGCCGTGAGCGAGCTCGGGATGCCCGCCCACAGCCCGAACACGGGCTCTCCGGCCTCCCATTTCCCACGCAGCCGCTTGCCCGCCGAGATCACAGAGCCCTCCATAGACGTGCCAATGGTATTAGGGGACCGCCGTGTCCGGGTTCTGACCGTGCCGCCAGACGCCCCGGGGCATGGCTTCGGTCGACCTCGGCATCGTCACGTTGCCGCCTGCATCGACGGCGATCAACCCGCCGGTTCCACCACATTCAGCGACCGCTTCGATCGCCGCGTCCGCCGCGGATCCGAGCTGCTCGCCACGCTGGACGAGGGCCGCGACGAACCGGGCGGCGCCCGCGCGGATGAACGCCTCGCCCTGACCGGTGCAGGACACGGCCACATGGGCGTCCGCCCATGTGCCGGCGCCGATCAGCGGCGAGTCGCCAACCCTCCCGGGGCGCTGGGCAGACAGGCCGCCGGTGGACGTGGCGGCCGCGAGCAGACCGCTGGCGTCGAGGCACACCGCGCCCACCGTCTCGGGCGCCCCGGTCTGACGGGCGGCCAGCTTCTCGAGTTGGCGCTCGGTCACGAACTCGGCCGGATCGCGTTGATCGAGACCGTTTGCCGCGGCGTGGGCATCGGCGCTCGGGCCGACGAGCAGCACCTCTGGCTCGTCGAGCAGCCCGACCGCGGCCGCCACCGGGTGGGCCGTCCGCGTCATCATCGCCACCGCTCCCGCCGCCCGGTCGCTCCCTCGCATCACCGACGCGCTGAGCTCGACCGACCCGTCGGTGCAGAGCGCCGCCCCATAACCGGCGTTGAACAGCGGGACCGATTCGAGCACGATCACCGCGGCACGCACCGCCTCGACGGCACCCCCGCCTTCCTCCAGCGCCTCCGCGCCGGCCGCGAGGGCGCGTTCGAGGGCCGCGTGATAGTCCCCCGCGTGCTCGCGAAGCTCCTCGGTGAGGCCGCCGGCGCCACCGTGCACCACCACCACCGGGGTGACCTTTTCGAGCCCATGGTGATCTGTCGACCGCGGCATGTCGGCGTCGTGTTTACCTGAGGCTCCGCTTGAGGAGCTCAATTCGAGGGACCGGAGGGAACATGCGCGGATCCGCGAAGTGGGTCGCACTCGTAGTCGTTGCGGTGGGGTCGCTGGCACGACGTCCTTGTGCACTTCGGCAACCCGACGGATATTCGCATTGTCGACGACATCAACCGCACCTGGCGGAGCTTCGTGGCCGCGCGGAGATCGGTCGTGAAAGCTGAGGCACCGAAGCTCCTCACCGCGCTCGGAGCGCCGGGCCAGCCGGGAACGACTGCCCGGCTCCTGACGTCATTGCTCGATTGAGCAAATTGGACGGATGGGAGTCAACTATGAGAAGAAGATCGATCGCACTCGGCATCGCCGCGGGCATAGTGGCGGCTTTACCGGGGACCGCCGTCGCCGCAGGCGTCGACCAGAGGTCAGATCAGGCCGCGCTGACGGCGTATCACGCGTATCTCGAGGGAGTCACGGCGCGCATTCCCGCGGCAAAGCAGCTGGACTCCGCCTTCGTGTCCTCGATTTCGGACCGCTGCGCCGGCACGCTGGCCCCGCTCACGAGCGCGTCGGCGGCCTCCATCAACCAGATGGCTGTGTTCGACTTCGGCGAGGAGCTCGGCGGATCCGTGGACGTCGTCGCGTCGGGGGCGGCTCGCGGTGAGCTCTCGAAGATGGCGACGACGCTCAAGAAGCTGCATTGGTCTAGTCCCCGGAGCGCCAACACCATCAAGCACTATTTCGCCGCCGAGGACAGGCTGTTCAGACTCGCACCGGGCGACGTCTGCACCGACGCGCGGGCGCTGGTCGCTTCACAGGGCGAAACGATTCCGCCGGGGACCTCGCAATGGCTCGGCAAGTTCGAGGGGGACGTCCTTGACGAGGCGGACGCGGCCCAGGCCTTCGGGACGATGCTGAAGGAGTTCGAGAGCCCTGCCGACAGGGGCCTCGCCGCTTCGGACAACCGGCTCCTGCGGTCCCTGACCAGGAGGCTCCAGAGCGTCGAAACCGCAGGCGCGACTCAGGCCGTCCGCGCCCTCGGACTCTGAGGGTTCTGAGGTCAGCTCGCCACCGGCTCGACCAGCTCTCGGAACAGCGCATCCAGGGTCGCCACCGGGTCATCGGTGAGCCCGGTGTGCACCTCCGAGGGCTGGATCACCGTGCTCGACGGCGCCACCAGCCAGCCGAACCGCTCGGACGCGGGCAGCGCCGCGATCGCGCCGGCCTCCGGGGCACCCGCCGCCACGTTGACGAGCGCGTCGAGGGAGGCCCGGACCTCATCCGCTCTCGCGGCCGGGGCGAGCGCCGCGAACCGGCGCTCGTCGAGCTCGACCTTCGCGCCAAGGAAGCCGCGCTGCCGGCAGAAGACGACGACGCCGGCGTTGAACCGTTCGCCGCGTTCGATCCTCGGGACGACCCGGAGGACCGCGTACGAGAACGGGCTACGCGCCGGTTCGGGCACGCTCCGCCTCCGCCGCGAACTGCGCAGTGTTGAGTCGCCGGCACAGGTAGTCGATGTACGTCTCGCGGGTGTCGCCGCTGGTTAGCCACTCGCTCGGGACGAGCGCCACCGCGTCGGCGAGCGCGGCGCCCGCGGCCGGCGCGAGCCGCTCGCGTGCCTCGAGGATCGAGCCGGCGTGGGGCAACAGCACGTGGTCTTGGATCAGCGGGAACGGCTTGTCCGCGTGCTCGGCCGGGTCGAGTCCGCCGTGGTGGAGATACAGGGCCGCGCCGTGATCGATCAGCCACAGCCGGTCGTGCCAGATCAGCAGGTTTGGGTTTCTAGGGGTGCGGTCGACGTTCGTCGTGAGCGCGTCGAGCCACACGACGTCGGCGGCGAGCCGTTCGTCGGGCGCATACGGGCCCCCGGGCGTGTACGGGAGGGCGCCCGGGAGGAAGTCCACGCCGAGGTTCGCGCCGGCGCTCGCGGTGATCAGGTCCTGGATCTCTGGGTCGGGCTCGGCCGCGCCGAGCACCGGATCGATCTCGGCGGTCACGAGGTCGGGGACGAGCAGGCCGAGCCTCCGCGCCAGCTCGCCGACGATCACCTCGGCGACGAGCGCACGGACGCCCTGGCCGGCGCCGCGGAACTTGACGACATACAGGCCGTCGTCGTCGGCCTCGACCAGTCCTGGCAGCGATCCCCCCTCACGCAACGGCGTGACGTAGCGGATCGCCGCGACGTCGCGAAGGGACAGGTCGGTGCGGGTCGGCATGGGTCGTCGGACGGTACCTGCCGGCGCGGCTACCCGACTAACTCAACACTCGCCCCCTCCGCCCGGGGTGAATTCCTGTCAGCCACCTATCGACGGGTTAACCCAACTCTCGCGGGTGGGCGATCTGCCGAGTGTGGAGTTAGCCACCCAGTGCGGCCGCCTGGATGTCGCGGTGCGCCTGCGGCAGCTCGGCGCTCTCGAACAGCCGCTGCGTCATCACGATCACGGTCAGATCACGCGCCGGGTCGGCGATCCACGACGTCCCGAGCCCGCCGTTCCAGCCGAATGCGCCACCGTCGTAGACCGCCTGGCAGTAGCCCCACGACTTGCGGGCGAAAAACCCGGGGCCCAACCCTCCGAAAGCCTTCTGGCCATCGCTCAGCTGGTCGCTGCACATCGCGCGCACGGCGGCCGCCGGCAGCACCGAGCCGCCACCCGTGAGCAGCATCCTCGAGAACGCCAGCAGATCGTCGGCGGTCGAGATGAGCCCAGCTGCGCCGTCGCCGAACGCCGGCGCGCGGCTCCACTGGCCGTCGGGCGGGTCCCATACGGCCAGCCCGTCCGGCTTGGCTACATACGCAGTCGCGAGCCGGTCGATATCGGCCGTCCAGAACCCGGTGTCGCGCATCCCGAGCGGCTCGAACAGCCGGGTTCGCAGGACGTCTGCGAACGGCAGTCCGGTGGCGCGCGCGAGCAACACCCCGAGCACGGACGCCCCCGTGTTGTACATCCACCGGTCTCCCGGATGAGCGAGCAGTGGCAACGTGCCGAGGCCGGCGATCCACGTGTCCGGGTCGGGCTGCACGTCCGGGTTGGGAGGTCCGATCGTCGACAACCCCAACCGCCGGGTAGCCGCGACGACAGGCCACGGCGCCCCCGGGCCGAACATCTCGGTCACCATTCCGAAGCCGAACGTGAACGTGAGCAGGTCGCGCGTCGTGATCGACCGCTCCGCCGGCACGGTTTCGGACGAAAGCGGTCCGTCCGGGCGCACGAGAACCCGCCGGCCCGCGAGCTCGGGGAGCAGGCGGTCGACCGGCTCGTCGAGGCCGATCAGTCCCTCCTCGATCACCACGAGCGTGGCCGCGGCCGTGATCGGCTTGCTCGTCGATGCGATCCGGAACAGCGAGTCGCGCTGCACCGGGGCGCCACCGACGTCGAGGTTGCCGAAAAGCTCGACGATCACCTCGTCCCCGCGACCGATCAGCGCGACCACTCCGGGCACGCCCGCGTCGCCGAGGTGCGGCTCGGCGGCCGCGCGTACCCGTTCGCCGAGGCTCATGCCTACAGGTTGACCGCCGCCATCCCGACTTCGTTGTAGCGCTCGCCCGCGACCTCGGGCAGCTCAGCCTCGATCCGCGCAAGGTCCTCTGCCGAAAGCTCGACGTCGGCGGCGGCCGCGTTCTGCTCGAGATACGACCGGCGCCTGGTCCCGGGGATCGGCACCAGGTCCTCGCCCTGGGCCAGGACCCACGCGATCGCCAGCTGCGCCGGCGTGATCCCCTTCTCATCGGCGATCTCCTTGAGCTTCGCCACGAGCTTGAGGTTCGCGTCGAGGTTGTCGCCGCTCCAGCGGGGCTGGGTGCGCCGGAAGTCGTCCGCGGCCAGGTCGTCGGTGGACGTGAAATTCCCAGACAGGAAGCCCCGGCCCAACGGCGAGTACGGCACGAACCCGATCCCGAGCTCGCGGCAGGTTGGGAGAATCTCGGATTCGGGGTCGCGCGACCACAGCGAGTACTCGGTCTGGACGGCCGCGATCGGATGCACCGCCTGCGCGCGGCGGATCGTCTGGGGCGCGGCCTCGCTCAGACCGATGTGGCGGATCTTCCCCTCCCCGACCAGCTCCGCCATCGCGCCGACGGTCTCCTCGATCTCGACGTTCGGGTCCACCCGGTGTTGGTAGTAGAGGTCAACGTGGTCGGTGCCGAGACGCTTGAGCGAGCCCTCGATCGAGCTGCGGACGTGCGCCGCCGAGCCGTCGACCGCACCGACCGTCGACATGTCGCCCGGGGTGGCCCCGTCCATCCGCCGGGCGAACTTGGTCGCGATCACGTACGAATCGCGGTTCCCCTTGATCGCCCGCCCAACCAGCTCCTCGTTCGTGAGCGGCCCATACAGCTGCGCGGTGTCCAGGAAGTTGATCCCCAGCTCGAGCGCGCGATGGATCGTGGCGATCGCCTCGCCCTCGTCGGTCGACCCGTAGAAGGCCGACATTCCCATGCATCCGAGCCCGAGCGCCGACACCTCGAGTGATCCAAGCTTCCTCGTCTCCATACGTGGCTCCAGTCGTTCGCAGTGACTCAGTTCCACGATACGACGCCCCGCGGGAACCCGACGAGTGACCGGTAACCGCGCGCGGCTCGGACTAATCGACACGCTGGGCGCCGAACGACTTCAGTCCGATCAGCCACAGCTCCCGCCACAGCCGCCGCAGCGCGAGTTTGCTGGTCAGCAGTCGCTTGTACTCCTTCTCGTCCATGCCGGGCGGCGGGGACAGGATCGTGAACACGTGATCGCGCTTCATCACCTCGAGCTGGCGCCTGGCGCCTGAGATCGAGTTCCCCCCGATCCCCCACAGCCGCCACCGGTGCCCCCGACACTCGATCGTGAAGCAGTACGGCCAGCTGCGCCGGGTGCGGATCTCGGCCGTCTCCGATTCGTCCCCCCGGCCTCGACCTCGCCCTCGAGCGCGGCCCAGCTCCTGAAGCGCTCGTCGCTTTCGGTCATCGCGGGCGCACGACGAAGCGCAGCCCGCCCTTCGGTCCGAGCGTCGGCGTGGTCACTATCTGAGGATCGGCGGCCGACAACGGCTCCAACCTGACCCGGGTGAGCAACACGGTTGCCAGCGCGCGGAGCTCGTACTCGCCGAACCGTTTGCCGAGGCACATCCGCGAGCCGCCGCCGAACGGGATGTACGCGCCCCGGGGCAGAGCGGCCTCGCGCTCCGGCAGGAACCGGTCGGGGTCGAAGCGGAACGGATCCGGATACAGCTGCGGCAGATGGTGCGTGGCCCACGACGAGTACTGGACCCCGATCTCCGCCGGCACCGGCACCCCGGCGAGCGTGACGTCACGGGTCGTCCGCCGCGGTCCGACCCAAGCGGCCGGATAGCACCGCAACGTCTCCTTGAGCGTGCGCTCGAGCACCGGCAAGGCGGCGCCGTCGAGCTCGGCCGGTGTCGGGTTCCGCCCGCCGAGCACCTGATCGAGCTCGTCCTCAACCGCCTGGCGAGCCGCCGCATTCCGCCCGACCCCGTGCAGAAGGAATGTAAAAGTGGTCGTCGTCGTGTCGTGTCCGGCGAACAGGAGCGTGACCGCCTGATCGCGGACGGCGCCGGCGGACAGTGGAGCGCCGGCGTCGTCGGTCGCGGCCAGCAACAGCCCGAGTACCCCCCGGCCCGGATCTCCCCGGCGTCGGCGCTCGTCGATCTCCGCGCGCACGAGCGCGTCGAGGCGCTTGCGAGCGGCGATCGCGCGGGCCAGCGGCGTCCCGGGCGCCGGCAACAGCTGGAGCAGGACCGGCTCTCCGTGGATCGCCAGCGACTCCTCGAACGCCTCCGCCAGCGGCTCCTCGCGCCCTCCCGAAGTGTCGAGCCCGAGCAGGCCGCGGAGCGCGATCCGCAGGGCCAGCTCGCGCGTCCAGTGGTAGATCTCGAGCACCTGCCCTTCGCCAAGACGCTCGGCGGCGGCGATCGCCTCCTCGATCATCGTCTCGGCCACGGCGGCCACGTAGTCGCGGTGGAAGGCCGGCAGCATCAGCATCCGGAAGTCCCGGTGATAGGAGCCGTCGATGTTCAGCATCCCGTCGCCGAGCAGCGGCCACAGATCGGCGAATCGCCCATCGCGCCACGAGAACGCGTCGAAGTCGCCTACCAGGATCTGATGATTGACCTCGGCGCCGATCGCCCACACGATCGGCTCGTGCAGCAGGCGAATCGTGAACACCGGGCCATATCGCCGCTCGTGCTCGAGTAACAAGCCGAGGGGGTCCGAGATGATCCGGCGTGTATGCGACCAGCTCGGGGCGATGCTGCCCGCAGGCAGCTTCGCACGCCGGCGGACGCGCCGCTCGCGCCGGATGTCATCGGCGATCCGCTGCACCAGCCGCATCTCCATCGGCTTCGGGCGCGGCGCGTTGATCGTGCGCGATGGCGTTAGAACCTGGGCATCGGCCATCCAATACGAACGCTAGCGCGCGTCCGCGTCGGCGACGCGCCAGCGCGCGTCCGCGTCGGCGACGCCGGCGGTCCGACCGCTCACCGACCCCGGCGAACGACGACGACCCGGACCCGGCCGGTCATCGACGCCCGGAGCCTCACGCTCGCGCGGGCCCCCAGCAAGATACGGCTCGTGCACTTGGGCGGCCCACTGCCCGTCCCGGCGATCGAGCACACCCAGGCCGACACCCGGCCCTTGACTCCCTGCGCGCGGCGAAGGCCGAGGATCCGTGACTTGGACCGGAGGCGAGCGCCGTCGACGTGAGCCGAAAGGGAGCTCATACTCGCGAACGCCAGGGTGGCGCCACGGGAGGTACGGAGTGCGGTCTGACCTCCGGACAGCACGACGGTCGCCGAGGACGCCGACTCGACCGGACCGACCGATCGTGCCGACCACACGAGGGTGGTCCCGGCGAGATTCGATGCGGTCTCCTTGACCCACAGGACCGAGCCCACGTCCGCCGCCGTGATCCTGTAGTGCCTGGCATTCGGCACGCCTGCCGGCACGCACGTGCTCGTGCACCGCATCACCTTGGTGATGGTGTTTTCAACGGGTGGCCCGCTCCATCTGCCGGTGGTGACGGTCAGGGTGTCACCGACGCGCCCCGGGTCCGAGGAGACCCGCGGCCGCGCCGTCCACCGGGGCGTGGCGGGCCCGGAACCAGCCGATGCGCGCGCCGGGCCGACCGGGGCGCTCGCGGCCGTCAATTGCCCGGCCACATTCGCGGCGGTAACGGTCACCCGGACGTCCGCGGCGGCATCGGCCGTGCTGACCGTGTAGGCGGCGGCCGTGGCGCCACCGATGCTCGTCCACGCGACGCCGTCGGCCGAGCGCTGCCACTGGTAGGACAGCGAAACGCCGGCCGGTGTCCAGCCACCCGCGGACGCCTGGAGCGTCTGCCCGACGATCGCCGCGCCGGTGATCGCAGGCGCCGCGACGTTGCCCGGCGCCGCCACGGTCGTGAGCGCGGAGTCGTACCCGTAGGCGACTCCATCGGCATTCCGGGCGACCAGCCGGTAGTGGTAGGTCGTGCCAGGCGCGAGACCTGTCAGCGCACCTGGAACCTGGACCGGCGCCCGACCCGCGCCGATGTCCACAGGCTGGGTCTGCGCGGCGTAGGAGGTCGTGGTTCCGTACTGCCAGTAATACGTCGTGTCCAGGGCGTTCGGGTAGACGCCACCGCTGAGCGTCGCCGTCGTCGCGCCTACGTCGTACGTGTAGGTGTTGCCAACGCCGCTCCCGAACGACGGTCCGCCGATCCCCGGTGCACCGGCGGCGACGGCTCCCGAGATCGAGCCGATGCCCGTCGGCCCGTCGTAGCCCGGGCCGGCGTTGCAGACAGCGAGGATGTTCGACGGGCAGGCGCCACTCGAGCCCGCGCTCGGGTCGTTCAACAGCGCGCTGTCGGCGTAAGCCCACTGAGGCGTGGCGCCGTTCACGCCGGTGATCGCTTCGTAGCCGGCGATCAGCGGGGTAGCGAGGCTCGTGCCGCCGTATTGCCACCAGCCGCCGATCTCGGAGTCGTAGATCATCAGACCGGTGTCGGGGTCGGCGTCGGCGGAAAGATCCGCATATGCGCGGCCCGCGCAGCCCGAGGCGGGCTGATAGCCGAGCGGCGGCTCCTGGGGGTCGCATCCTGACGAGCCGCCCCATCCGCCGCTCATCGACCACGCCGACTCGCCGAACCCGCGCGCGCTTCCGCCGCCAGCGGCCGGCGTGAGCGTCGTGCCCCCGGCAGCGGTCACGCCGGGAAACGCGGCCGGATAGGCGTCGAGTCCCCCAGCCACGTAACCGGTGTCGCCGGTGGCGGCGATTACGGCGGGCCCTTGGGCTCCAAACATATAGGTCCCGCTGATCGGGGCCGACTCGTCGTCGCTCCAGCTGTTCGAAATCTGATTGACGGAGAGGTGTGCGGCCGCGATCACTGCATTGTCGAGGTCGCCGTCATAGGCGGTGGCGGCCTCGACAAGCACCAGTTTGCAGTTCGGGCACAGCGCGGACACCGCGTCGAGGTCGAGAGCCTCCTCGGGCTGCCAGTTGGCGTCCATCCGCGGTAGCGGCGAGGCGTTGCCGTTCTCGTTGAGCTTCCTGAAGCAGCCGTTCGCGGTCGTACAGGCCGGCAGGCCGTACGCGCTCCGGAACACGCCCAGGTCCGACTCAGCGGTCGGGTCGTCGCCCACGTCGACGACCGCCATCGTGTCACCCACGCCGGCGGTCTGCGAAAGGTAGGTCAGGTCGTAGGCCTGTTGCAGCCAGGCCGGGGTGCCCGGCTGTGGCGGCGCCGCGCCGGACGCGGCGTCGGCGGGACGCGTCGACGGGATCCCGCTCCTGGCCTTCGGGAAGACCTGCGTGAAGGTCGGACCCCCGTGGACGTTGGGACGGACGCGGGCGTGGCCAGAGCGGAGCACCAGTGCCTCCGCATCGCAGTGCGCGAAGCCCGGACCGGCCGGCGCACATGCCGGCTCGGACGTCACCTGTGACGGGGCGAGGCCGGTCGATTGCTCAAGGACGCCCGCGACCGCCTGCTCGCTCGCCGCGAGCGAACCGCGCGCCGCCGCCTCCGAAGAACCGCCGGCCGGCCCCTGCGAGCGCGCGTCGGCCTCCCCGGGAGAGGCGAGCGCAGACACCGCGAGGAGCAGCAGCAGGAATGTGACGCCGCGACGGAGCCACGGGCCCGACGCGAGCCGAGTCGAGCGACGCATCCTTTCGTATTGGCCAGCTCCCGCTTACGCGCGCGGAATCGGCGCAAATCTGGACGCATGTCGGGCGCGGTCGAAGCCCGCGCCGGCTCCGTTACCGGCGGATCAGCCGGTAACGGGGTGAACCCAACCCGGTACATCACGCGGTACAGGAGTGACATCTCGGGACAAACTAGTCGCCGCCCCCGAAAATACGGTCGCGCGCGCGGCGCGGCCGTACTCTCGGGTGCGACCACTCGTTCCGCCGGTCCGACATACGGACCGGGCCAATCCTGGGGTGGCGATAGCCACACTGTTACCACCGGCGTCCCAGGTACGCCGCTTCGGCCACATAGCGCCCGGATCGCAGAGCGGCGCGCTCCTGAGCCTCGCGCTGCTCGATGACCGCGATGCGCTCGTAGGGGCTCAGGCGCGGCGCCCGCTCACGGGCGACGCGCGCCCTCCGGACCGGCGCAGGCCACAAGGACCACCATCGCCGGCTGGGCACGACTGCGGGCAGGCGGGCGCTGACCGCCTGCGATTGCCCTCTCATGGGAGGTCTCCTTTGGGGTTGGATTTGTGCAGTAACGCGGGCAGCCGACTTTGGGCAGCCCGCTATGTCACACGCGTGTCACCACGTGTGTGTGTTGGAGTGCCACTCGCGGTGTGTCACCTCACCGCGATAAGGCAATAAAAAAGGCGGCCCCTGGGCCGCCCTCGCGTTCTGGCTTCGTATGTCGCGCTTGACCTAACGCGCGAGCCTCTCCGCGAGGGTGACATTCTGAGACGACGTGGCGGGATCAAGACCGCGGCCGTGCGCTGCCTTCCGATCCGCCTCGACGAAGAATGGGTATGTCGCGTTGAGCATTAGCATCAGAGTCTTCTCCTTGCTACAGGGCAGAGTAACTCACCAATCGGAGAAATACAAGAGCGGCGAAAAAAGATGTCACCGCCGTGGCTCGGCGCTGCCGCGAGCCGCCGTCCACGCTCTGAGGGCCGCTCCAGACCGCAACCGAACGCCAACATCGCGCGTCCCGCCCATCGCTAGGGTCCGCGCTTGAGATGGCTGCCGTCGAACGCGTCGTGATCATGGTCCAGGAGAACCACACGACCGACAACTACTTCAGGGGTCTCGCGCCGTACGGGGCAGCCGTGGCGACCGACTGGCCGGTCGCCGCGAACCCGCCGGCCGCCGACAACCCCCACGATCGCAAGGCTTACTTCGAGTGGCTGACCGGCGCGTCGACCGGCGCGCACGTCCAGTTCGATACCGCCGCGGTGCTCCCGTACTACCTGCATCTGGCCGCCACGGGGGCGTTCCTGGAGAACCATTGCGCCGGGTTCGGCACCAACTCGACCGCGAACCACCTGCTGATCGTCGGCGGGCAATCTCCAACGCTCAAGAACCCTTCCGAGAGCACATCGCCGGAGTGGGATATGCCATCCCTGCCGGGTCTCGCGGAGGCGAATGGCGTTGCCTGGCGCGCGTACGCCGCCTCGAACGATTACCCCGTTGCCTTCTACACCCAGCTGAAGGGATCCCCGAACGTCGTGTCGTCGTCGCAGTTCATCGCCGATGCCAAGGCCGGCCGGCTCCCCGCGCTGGTGCTGCTCTGGCACAACAGCCCCGACGACGAGCATCCGCCCGCAAACGTCACCGAGGGCATGGACCTGATCTGGCAGTCGGTCGACGCGGTCGTGCAGGGCGGCGCATGGAATGAGACCGTGTTCATGCTCACCTGGGACGACTGGGGCGGATACGACGATCATGTGAAGGCCCCCGTGCTCGAGTACACCCCGGACAACGTGCAACTCGCGCTCGGCCCGCGGGTCCCGCTCCTCCTGTTCGGCGGACGGGTGAAGGCAGGCATCGACAACCGCTGGTGCAGTCATGTGAGCCTCCCGAAGACCGCGATCCAGCTGCTGGGATTGCCGGCGCTCGGGGTACCGCGGCTAGACGACGACGCGGGCCTCGCGGATCTCGTCGATCCGGCGCAAACCCCGACGCCGCCGCCACCCGCCCACGGAGCCACGCTTCAGACGCCACCGCCGCCGAGTCCGCCGGTGGCGCCGAAGCCCGCGCCGCCCCCGCCCCCGGGTAGGCCGGTGCCCGTCGGCGACATCATCCTGCGCGACGGGAGCACGCTCCCGCCGCCTAACGATGCGCCGCTTCCCCAGCAACCGAGTCCGCCGGGCGGCTAGCGCCGGCAATCTCGGCCAAGGCGATCGCAGTCGCCACCGCGGCGTTGAGGCTCTCGACCCCCTCGCGCCCTCCCGGAATCCGCACGAGCGCGTCGCACTTGGTCCGCGTGCGCTGCCGCAGGCCCTGGCCCTCCGCGCCGACCACGAGCACCGACTGAGGGTCGAAGTCGGTCTCACCGAGCGTGTGCTCCCCATGCTCGTCGAGCCCGTACACCCAGTAGCCGTATTCGCGCAGGATGTCGAGGCTCCGCGCCAAGTTCGTCACACGGAACACGTCGACGAACTCGGCTCCCCCGACCGCGATCCGCGCCACCTTCGGGGTCAGGTCCGCGGAGCGGTTCTTGAGCAGCAGCACGGCGTCGGCGCCGAAGAACGCCGCGGCGCGCAGCACCGCGCCGAGGTTCTGCGGGTCTGAGATCTGATCAAGCGCGACCACCAGCCGACCGTTGGCGAGCCGATCGAGGTCGTGCTCCCCGTACACCGGCCGGCGCGACGTGAACACGCATACGCCCTGGTGCTTGTCGTCGTCGGTCAGACCGGTATGGCGGCGAAACTCCGGCCATGCGACCAGCTCGGGCTCGACGCCGACCTTGCGCGCCGCCTTGATCGTGTCCGCGTGGTACTCGGGCTTGCCGCCGAGGACCACACGCTTCACGTCCTCGGGGCGCCTGAGGAAAACGGCCCGGACCGAGTGCTTGCCGTAGACCATCTCCATCGGAGGTCCTCCGCCCGCCGAGGTTACGCGCGCGACAGGTATCGACCCTCGCGGGTGTCGACCTTGATCGTCTCGCCGGTCGAGATGAACAGCGGCACCTGAACCACGACGCCGGTCTCGAGCGTGGCCGGCTTGGTGCCGCCCCCGGACGCGGTGTCGCCGCGCAGCCCGGGGTCGGTCTGTGTCACCTGGAGATCGACCGAGCCCGGAACCTGGACATCACTGGCCTGATCGTCGATGAACAGAATCTCCACCTCGTCGTTGACCTTGATCCACTTGAGCGAGTCCTTCAGCGTGGCCTCGGGCAACTCGATCTGCTCATAGGTCTCGGTGTTCATGAAGTGCCCGGCATCGCCGTCCGCATACAGGAACTGCATCCGCCGGGACTCGCTGCGGACTGCGCGCAGCTTCTCGCCGGCGCGGAACGTCTTGTCGATCACCGCACCGTCGCTCGCCCGGCGCAGCTTGGTCCTGACAAACGCGGCGCCCTTGCCGGGGTTCACGTGCTGGAACTCGATCACCTTGTAGACGGTTCCGTCGACCTCGACGTGATTCCCGCTCTTCAGTTGATTTGTGCTGATGCTCATGGCGCGGACCGAGGATAGCGACGCTCAGTCGTAGAACTTCTCCCGCTTGAGCTCGGTGAGCACGTCTGCGTCGTGGCCGAACACGAGCGTGGCTTCGGTGCGGTCGGCGAGCGTCTTGACGTATCGATAGCTCCGGAACCACGCGGCGTGGTCGCGCAGGAGCCAGCCCAGCGGGCGGATCCGACAGCGTGCTGACGGCGTCGGCGACGAGCGGGAACCCCTCGTCGTAGTCCAGCCGGCCGAGATCCAGCAGGTGAAGCTTCATGGCCTCTCCTTGCTCAGGGTGTGCCGCTGTGCTTTCCCTCCCCAGGGTGCGCACGCATCCTAACCTTCGCTCGGCGGCCGGCGAGCGCTCCACCTATTTCCGCCCGCAGGGGCTGGGACGGCATCGAGGCCCTGGACGCCCGCTTCGTCCGCCACGCCTACCGGCCCCATTCACACCCGACCTGGGTGGCGTCGAGCTCGAAGCGGGGCGGCTCCCGCGCTCGACCACCGCCACGCACCGCGGTCCGGGCCGTCGCCACCGACGACCTCGACATCGTCGGGATCGCCACCCGTAGACGTCATCCCTCGCATACGATCGCGGCGTGCCTTCCCCATGGCCGCATAACCCACCGACGCCCGCGGACAAATCCTCCTACGCGGACGCCGTGCGCAAGTCGTTCTGGCTCGACACCCTGCCCGAACGCGATCCGCACGCGCCGCTCGACGGGCCGGCCGACGCCGAGGTCTGCATCGTCGGCGGCGGCTACACGGGGCTATGGGCGGCGCTGTACGCGAAGTCGCTCGAGCCGGGGCGCGACGTGGTGCTGCTCGAGGCGACCCGCTGCGGCGCCGGCGCGAGCGGGCGCAACGGCGGCTTCCTCCAATCCTCGCTCACGCACGGGATCGGCAACGGCCTCTCGCGCTTCCCGGACGAGCTCGAGCAGCTCGAGCGGCTCGGGCTCGCGAACTTCGACGCGTTGGCGGATGACCTGCAAACGCTCGAGATCGACGCCGAGCTAGAGCCCACCGGAGATCTGCTCGTCGCGCTCGAGCCGCGCGAGCTCGCGGACCTCGAGGAGGAGGCTGAGCTACTGCGCCGATTCGGGCACGACGCGCAGCTGCTCGACGGCGAGCGGGTCCGCGCGGAGGTGAACTCGCCTATGTACCTCGGCGGCTTGTGGACGCGAACCGGGTCTGCACTGGTCCACCCCGGAAAGCTCGCCGACGGCCTGCGGTCGGCGGCGGTCCGTGCCGGCGTTCGGATCCACGAGTACAGCCCTGTCCGCGAGATACAGAAGACCTCCGTCGGCGTGTCGGTGACGACCGAGGGCGGCGTCCTCGACGCGCGCCGCGCCCTGCTCGCTACGAGCGCGTACCCGCCGCTGCTGCGAGCGATCGGGCGGTACATCGCGCCCGTGTACGACTACGTGCTGGTCACCGAGCCGCTGTCTCCGGGCGCCCGCGAGACGATCGGGTGGGCCGGCCGCCAGGGCGTCGGCGACCTTGGCAACCAGTTCCACTACTACCGGCTGACCGCGGACTGGCGAATCCTGTGGGGCGGGTACGACGCGGTCTACCGCTACGGCGGTCCGGTCGGCCCGCAGCTCGACGATCACGAGCCGACGTTCGCCATGCTCTCCCAGCACTTCTTCGCGACGTTCCCGCAGCTCGAGGGCCTGCGCTTCAGCCATCGCTGGGGCGGCGCGATCGACACCTGCAGCCGCTTCTCGGTGTTCTTCGGCACCGGGCTCGGCGGCCGCGTAGCATATGCGCTCGGCTACACGGGGCTCGGCGTCGGCGCGAGCCGGTTCGGGGCGCGGGTCGGGCTCGACCTGCTCGACGGCCGTACGAACGAGGCAACCGCGCTGGCGATGGTGCGCCGGCGCCCTGTGCCGTTCCCGCCCGAGCCACTTCGGACCGGCGTGATCCAGCTGACCCGTAACCGGCTCGCGGCCGCCGACCGCAACAACGGCCGGCGCGGCCTCTGGCTGAGGACGCTCGACCGCCTCGGTCTCGGGTTCGACAGCTAAGCGCTATTGCACCTTCCCGCGCGCGGCGACGGACCACACGGCCTCGATCCGGCCACCGCGGTGGGCGTACATCACGTCGTGCAGGTTGATCGTGGGGTCGATGTGGGACGGGACCAGCTCCACCCGGTCGCCGACTCGGAGGTCGCGGGCATCGGTATCGCCGCTCCGCGTGAGCACGCCGTGCTCGTCGCCCGCGTGCTCGTAGCTCCAGCCCGGGGCGCGGAGGAGCCGCGCCGGGCCGGAATCGTCGGACAGCGTCTTCAGGCCGGCGTCGATGACAGCGCGGTCTCCCGCCGGCCGGCTGAGCACGGTCGCCATCGCGACCAGCGAGGACTCGTACGGAAGACCGCCCGTGTCGAGATAGTCGGCGTCCATGAACGCGAACGACCCGGGTTGGACCTCGGTCACCGCCTCGTGGGCGGCGCAGAACTCGGCCGTTCCGGTGCCACCGGTACTCACCACCTCGACGGCGTGCCCCGCGGCGCGTAGCTCTTCGGCGGCCTGTGCCAACCGCCCCATCGACGCGTCGCACAGCCGCCGGCGCTCGCCGGGATCGCGAACATGCTGTAGGTGGCCTTCGTAGCCTTGGAGTCCGACCAGGCGGAGCCGCTCGAGCCCGCTGATCCGATCGGCGAGCGCAAGTGCTTCCTCCGGCGCCACCCCGCACCGGTTCTGCCCGACGTTCACGTCGATCAGCGTCTCGAGCGGCGCGGGCAGCGCCGCGTCGATGGCCGACGCTCCGTCGAACGAGTCGACGACGATTCGAACCCGCGCCGACGGCCGCCCCGAAACCATCCGCACCAGCCGCTGGACCTTCACCGGGCCGGCGATCTCAGTCGTGATCAGCACGTCGTCTAGGCCGGCGGCGAGCATCACCTCGGCCTCGCTCAGCTTGGCCACGCACACGCCGACAGCACCGGCGCCAAGCAGCAACCGCGCCACCTCGGGGCTCTTCGCGGTCTTCAGATGTGGCCGCACGTCGACCGCCGCGAGCTCGTGGAAACACGTCCGCACATTGTTCTCGAACACATCGAGGTCGACCGTCAGGCACGGCGTGTCCAAGTCGTCGAGATGAACTCGGTCCATCGCTCAGCGGCGCTCGAACGCGAGGCGGATTCCGAGCCCAATCAGCACGGCTCCGGTTATCCGCTCTACCCGCCGGCCCCAACCGCCCGCCACGAACGCGTCTCGAGCGCGCGCGATGAGGAGCGCTAGCGTCGAGTACCACACGAGGTCAACGGCCACGATCACGAGAGCCATCGCCAGCGCGCACGGCAGCACCGGCGCGCCGTGCGGGATGAACTGCGGGAACAGCGCCACGAAGAACACCGCGAGCTTGGGATTGGCGAGGCTCGTGATCAGGCCCTCGCGGAGCGCGGCCCGCCCCGAGACCGTCATCGCCCGAGACGTCACCGGCGAGCCGGGCGCATCGGCGTCGTGCCGGCGGCCGGCCAGCGACCGCAGGCCGATCACGACCAGCACCGCCGCGCCGGCGAGCTTGACCGCATCGAACACTGCCGCCGACGTGGCGACGAGCGTCGCGATGCCGACTGCCGCGAAGCCGCCCCACGCCAGCACGCCGATCGAGTTGCCCGACGTGGTGAAGAACGCGTGACGGCGGCCGCCGCGAGCCGCGTTTCGCACGACGAGCGCCGTGGCCGCGCCCGGGGTGATCGAGAGCAGCACGGCCACCGGGACGAACGTGAGCAGCGTGTGCAGCATCCCGTCATCCTAGGATCTCTCCTCATGCAACCTCGGGTCGCCCTCATAACCGGTGCAAGCTCGGGCTTCGGCGAGGCGATCGCGCGTCGGTACGCGGCGGCCGGCGTCAAGGTCGTCGTGACCGCGCGCCGCCGCGACCGCCTCGATGCGCTCGCGGCCAAGTTCGGCGAGAACTCGGTCTTGCCGATCGTGCTGGACGTCCGCGACGACGACGCGGTCGAGCAGGTGGTCCGGTCGCTCCCGCCGGCGTTCGCCGAGGTCGACGTACTCGTGAACAACGCGGGGCTGGCGCTCGGGCTCGAGCCGGCGCAGGAGGCGGTGCTCGACAACTGGGAGCGGATGATCGCGACCAACTGCACGGGGCTCGTGTACGTGACCCGCGCCGTGCTGCCCGGAATGGTGGCGCGCGGGCATGGCCACGTCGTGAACATGGGCTCGGTCGCCGGCACGTACCCATACCCGGGCGGGAACGTGTACGGCGCGACTAAGTCGTTCGTCCACCAGTTCAGCCTCGGACTCCGCGCGGACCTGCACGGAACCGGGATACGGGTTACGTGCATCGAGCCCGGGCTGGTCGGCGGGACGGAGTTCTCCGAGGTGCGGTTTGCCGGCGACGCCGACCGGGCGGCCGGGCTGTACGCAGGCACGACGCCGCTCGGCCCCGAGGACATCGCGGCCACCGTCGAGTGGGTCACCGCTCAGCCCGAGCACGTCAATGTCAACGTGATCGAGTTGATGCCGGTGAGCCAGAGCTTCGGGGCGCTCCCGATCGACCGGGACTGACTCCCGGGCACGGGGTCAGAGCGCCAGGCGCATCTCGTGCTGGCGAACCACCGCGCGCCCGCCCAGACGCTCCATCGCCCGGTCCGGCGGCTCGCCCGCCGGTGCGTTCGATAACCGCAGGCCACGCTCCTGTCCGGCCGCCGCGAGCAGCGCGTCCGCGGCGGCGTCGTAATCGACGCCGGCGATCTGGAGGATCACGGCAAGGTCTGGATCGTCCCGGAACGCCGCCGCGGCGGCGACCTCGCCGTCGCGGTCGATCGTCAGCCCGCGGAGCGGCGCTCCCCGTGCGCGCATGCCGGCGATGCTCTCGTCGGCTCGCTGCCACGGTTCCGGGCTCTCCCGGTGCGCCGCGATCCAGGCCTGGGCACGCTCTGCGTCGACGGGTTGCGATGCCGGAACGCCCTCCTCCCTCGCCGGCAGCGACCACACGACGAGCTCCCGCACGAACTCGAACCCGAGCTTCTCGTACAGGGCGATCGCCGCGTGGTTCTCCTCGATCACCTCGAGCCACACCTCGCGACAACCGCTCCCGCGGGCGGCGTCGAGCCCCGCCACCAGCACGCGCTCGCCGAGACCGCGCCGGCGGTACGTAGGTGCCGTGCCCATGCCGCCGACCCAGCCCACCGCGCCGCGCCGCGCGATCAACGCCAGCGCCGCCGGCCGGTCGGCGATCGCCACCCGTGAGCAGTCGAGATCGACGTCATTGCCGTTCAGGTGATCGCGAAACGCGACGTCGTCGAGCTGCATCGGCACGAGGTACTCCGAGAAGCCTTCGTTGAACAGCTCTCGGAGCTCGCCCAGATCGAAGGCGCTCGCGGGCTCGACCCTCACGAGAAGAACGCCACCGGGTTCGAGACCATCATCTGGTCGATCTGATCCTGGGTGACGCCGCCGTCGAGCAGCGCCGGCAGAACCTGGTTCGAGATCAGCAGATAGTCGGGCTTCTCGTCGGCGAAGAACGGATTGCCGACGAAGAAGTCGAGGAAGCACGCCGCGTCGTGGGAGAGGTGGATGCGGTCTGCAAGGCCCTCCTGTACGAGCGCGATCAGCGTCCGGATGCGGTCGGCGAGCGGGTTGAAGTGATCGATGCCGAAGCGGTCGCAACCGAGCCACGCGCCGATGCGCGCGACGCGTCTCAGGTAGTCGAGGTCATTGCTGTCGCCCATGTGGGCGATCACGATCCGGCCCGGATCGACGCCGTGGCGCGTGAGCGCATCGAGCGCGAGCAGCCCGGTCCGCTGCTCGGCGTTCGTGTGGACCATCACCGGCGCACCGGTCTCGGTTGCCGCCATCGCGATCGCCTCGATGATCCGCGGGACGTCGCCCACCAGCCCGTGACGTTCGACCGCGCACTTCAAGAACGCGGCCTTGATGCCGGTGTCGTCGATCCCCTCCCGGATCTCGCGGATGAACAGGGCCGCGATCGCCTCGACGCTCCTGTAGGCGAGGAAGTTAGGCAGCTCGATGAACGCATACACCCCGGTGGCGACAATCACGTTCAGGTCCGCCGCCTCCGCAACCTCGCGGATCCGTGGTACGTAGCGACCGAGCCCGGGAGCGGTCGGATCGACGATCGTGCGGAACCCGGCCTCGCGCACGCGCGTGAGCTTGTCGACGGCGTCGGCGATTCGCCCCTGCTCGTCCCAGTAGCGCGGCCCGAACGCGTGACCCCAGTTCTGCAGCGCCTCCGGCTGCAGGATGAATATGTGCTCGTGCATGAGCGTCCGGCCGAGGTCGTCCAGCTCCACCGCGCCGCGCACGGTCTCAACAGTTGGCACTGTCCTCTCCTCCTCTGTTATGGCTCGGGTGCGGACGCGGCCGAAACCGCGTCGGAAAGCGCCTTGGCGCCGGCGTGCGCCGTTTGACCGCCGTCGACCGCGATCTCGGCGCCCGTGATGAAGGACGACTCGTCGGAGATCAGGAACACGATCAGCGGCGCGACTTCCTCGGCACGACCAACCCGCCCGAGCGGCGTCACCTCGATGTTCGCCCGCCGGAATGAATCCGGCGCGCCCGCGGTCATCGGCGTCTCGATGAACCCCGGGAGGATCGTGTTGACCCGGATGCCGCGTGGCCCGAGCTCGAGGCTCGAGACCCGCGACAGCGCGCGGACGCCCCACTTGCTGATCGTGTACCCGATGCCGTGGTAGCCGAGCAACCCGGCGACCGAACTGACGTTGACGATCGAGCCGCCGCCGGTCATCAGCGGGGTGATCGCCTGCGTGCCGAGCAGCGCGCCGCTGACGTTCACCGCCATCACGCGCTCGAGGTCGGCGAGAGTGATCTCTTCGAGCCGCAGCCGCAGCGAGATCCCGGCGTTGTTGACGAGCCCGTCGACGCGTCCGTGCTCCGACTGCAGCCAGTTCGCGAGATCGCGCCACGCCGTCTCCGAGGTGACGTCGAGCGCTCGGGACACGATCCCGAGGGCATCCAGCGCCGGCGCCGAGGTGTCGGTCGCGACCACGGTCGCGCCCTCGGCGGCGAGCGCCCGCGCCTCGGCCGCGCCCTGCCCGCCGGCGGCGCCAGTCACGACGACGATCTTGCCCTCGACACGTCCCATCGGATCGAAGCCTAGACGCGCTCAGGCGACGAGGTGAAGCGCGCCGTCGGCGATGCCGATCTCGATGCGTTCGCCGGGCATGCGCCGGCGTGGTGGGGGGCGGGACGCCGCAAGCGGGTATCGCTCTGAGCCGCTGTTGTGAGCGATGATGCGCCCGGCCTAGAGAACGCCGTTCGGGATCGTGATCGTGATGTTCGCGCGCTTGTCGGCCGCGGTCTTCCCGACTCGCTGAGCCCACGCAGCGGGCGAGCGCATCCACTCCGGCAGCCCCGCCGGCGCGTCGGACTCGGGGATCTCGATGCGCTCGTCCGGCTTGAACGAGCTGCCATACGGGACCAGTGGGCCGGGCGCGTCGGGATGGCTGATCAGCGGATGGAGCGCCGCCAGCGCCTGGTTCCAGTTTTGGAGCATGGCCGCGATCGCCGCCTTCAGCTTCGCCGGATCGCCGCCGGAACTGCTCTCGGGCTCGGTCGGATGGGTGACGTGCGCGTACGCGGGCGAATACGTCTGCCCCACCGGCGTCTGCTTCCACTTCTGCCATGCATCGTCGGCGAGCGACCCCAGCGCGACGACCACCTCGATCGTGTTGCCGCCGAAGATGCTGCGCAGCCAGCTGTTGCGGTAGTCGACGATCCCCTGGTCGTCCTTGTGCTGCTCCCCGCCGGTCTGCCCATAGACCGAGTACAGGAACGTGTTGATCATCAGGTAGCTGCGGGTGAAGCCGAGCTTCGCCATCAACCCCTGGGTGCGGTGTCCGGCCTCGCCAACGAGGATCCGCCGAACGACAGCCTCCGATTGGGCGGGGTCCTGTCCGATCACGAGCAGCCGGGCGGTGCCGTCGAGCCGCCCGCGGTGGAAGATCGGGCCCCATTCGACGCGGAACGCGGCCGGCGGGTACACGTCGGAACCGGGGTAGCTGCCGACCAGCGAGGCGTATGGTTCGCCGGCGGGGCCGGGGTCGTAGATGTGGGTCATTGCCTCCGCCTTCGTCTGGGCCGGCGCGCCCCGGGCCCGCGCGGCGAAAAGCTTATCTCCAAATGCTCCGCGGTGTACGGTAGGCGGATGCCTAACAAACCCGCGCCGATCGACCCCGCGAGCAGTCCGAAATGGGCGCTCGGCGGACGGATCGCGACGATGGATTCGAGTTCGACCGTGGTCATGGACGGCGCGATCTGGATCGCCGACGCTCAGGTCGCCGCGATCACCAAGCGCGGCGACCCCGCTCCGGAAGGGTTCGACGGCGTGACCCCGATACCGACCGGCGGGACCGTGCTCCCGGGCCTGATTGAACTCCACAACCACCTCGCCTACAACGCGTTGCCGCTGTGGAACGTGCCGCGGGCGTACACGAACCGGGACCAATGGGGCAACACGCCCGCCTATCACCAGCTGGTCACGGCGCCGATGAAGACGATCGGCGAGGCGACCGAGCTGCTTCCGGCGCTCGTCCGCTACGTCGAGTGCAAGGCGCTGGTCGGCGGAGCGACCACGTCGCAGGGCATCGCGCTGTTCAGCGCGCCGGGGGTCCGGCGCTACTACCGCGGGATAGTCCGCAACGTCGAGGAGACCGGGGACAAGCAGCTGCCCGAGGCCGGCAGCCGCATCGCTGACGTAGAGGCAAGCGATCCGCAGGCGTTCCTAACCGAGATCGAGAAGAAGACGTGCTTCCTGCTGCACCTGAGCGAAGGCACCGACGATGCCGCTCACAAGCATTTCGAGGCGCTGCAGCTTCCCGGCAACAAGTGGGCGATCACACGGTCCCTCGCCGGCATTCACTGCGTTGCGCTCAAGCCCGCCGACTTCGCGGTGATGGCCGCTCAAGATGCGTCGATGGTGTGGTCGCCGTTCAGCAACCTCCTGCTCTACGGACAGACCGCCGGTATCGCCGGCGCGGTGGCCGCGGGCACGGCCGGCAACCCGTTCAAGATCGGGCTCGGGTCGGACTGGTCACCCAGCGGCAGCAAGAGCCTGTTCGGGGAGCTGAAGGTCGCCCGGGTCTACAGCCAGAACAACGCGAACGTGCTCAGCGACGAGCAGGTGGTCAGGCTGGCCACGACCGCCGGCGCCGAGATCCTAGGGTGGGACAAGGCGGTCGGCTCGCTCGAGGTGGGCAAGCGCGCCGATCTGATCGTCGTCGCCGGCCAGGATGACGCCGCCCCGCTCTCGCCGCTGTTCGGGGGCGACGAGCGGACGGTGCAGCTGGTTGCCATCAACGGCACCCCGCGGTACGGCACGCCCGCGCTGATGGTCGCCGACGGCCCGGGCATCGAGACCCTCGCCGTCGGCGGGCAGCCACGGGTGCTGTATCTGGCGCAGGCCACCGAGGACCCGGACGTCGCCGCGCTCAGCTACGCCAACGCCGAGGCCAAGCTCGCGGATGCGCTGCAGAACATCAAGGCGATGCGCCTCGAGCAGGAGCGCGGGCGCAGTCCCGAGGCGCTGGCCGCGGCCCCAGCCGTGCGCGCGGGCCATCCGCGGCTCGCGCTCGACGAGTTCGAGCACACCGACTTCACCCAGCGTCCTCATCTGTTGTTTGACGGGGCGGTGACAGGGCCAACCGACAAGCCGGAGTCGAGCACGCCGCCGATCTCATCCCTGCTCGGGCCGATTCAGCTTGATCCGCTGACGGTGGCGGACGACGCCGGCTGGCTCGATCGCCTGGAGCACGAGATGAACCTTCCGGGCTACCTCGTGCCCGGCCTGCGCGCGCTGTACTGAACGTCGCGTCGGCCAGTAGACCGGCCCGACTCGCGACAATCGCCTGATGCCGCGACAGTCGCCGCTCCCCGAGTCCGCGTCCGTCGTCGTCATCGGCGGCGGGGTTATCGGCGCAAGTGCCGCGTTCCACCTCGCCGAGGCCGGCGTCGACGTGGTCCTGATCGAGCGGGCGCAACTTGGCAGCGGCTCCACCTGCAAGGCCGCGGGCGGCGTCCGCACCCAGTTCTCGGACGTCCTGAACATCGAGATCGCAAAGCGCAGCCTCGCCGCGTTCCGCGACTTCGGGCGCCGGCCGGGGTGGGAGATCGAGCTCAAGCAGGTGGGCTACCTGTTCGTGCTCGCGACCGAGTCCGACGTCGAGGAATTCGAGCAGAGCGTCGCCCTTCAGAACGAGTGCGGCCTCGAGTCGCGGATCCTCACGGCCGCCGAGGCGCGTGAGCTGTGCCCGCTGCTCGAGGGCGACGACATCCTCGCGGCAGCGTTCTCGCCCGGCGACGGGCACGCCACCCCCGAGGGGGTCGTCCAGGGCTACGCGTTCGCGGCCCGCGCTCTTGGCGCACATGTGCGTGCCGGCTGCGAGGTCGTCGCGATCGATGTCGACCGCCGCGACCGGATCACCGAGGTCGTCACGACTCACGGTGCGATCCGGACGGACACCGTGATCTGTGCCACGGGTCCGTGGTCGCGAAGCTGTGGCGCGATGGTCGGCGTCGAGTTGCCAGTCACACCCCTGCGCCGGCAGATCCTGTTCACCGAGGCGATTGAGGGGCTGTCGCCTGAGCTGCCGATGACGATCGACTTCTCCTCGAGCTTCTACTTCCACCGCGAGGGTCCGGGCCTCTTGATGGGGATGTCAGATCCGGACGAGCGGCCGGGGTTCAGCGTCGAGACCACCGAGGACTGGATCCCCGGGCTGATCGACGTGGTGCGCCGGCGCGCGCCGCGGATCGCGGACGTCGGCATCCGCGGCGGCTGGGCCGGGCTCTACGAGATGACGCCCGACCACAACGCGATCATCGGCGAGACCCCGGGCACCTCGCGCTTCCTGTACGCGACCGGGTTCTCCGGCCACGGCTTCCTGCAGGGCCCGGCGGTGGGTGAGATCCTGCGCGACATGGTCCTTCGCCGCCCAACGTTCGTGGACGTCTCGCCGCTCAGCGTCGAGCGCTTCGACGCCGCCGCGCTGCGGCCGGAGTACAACATCGTCTAGGAATACGTCTGTGGTCGAGATAGCGTCACCGACCGCGACCGGCGCCACGCGCCTGGTCGAGATGCTCGAACAGCTCCGGGTCGAGCTCGTGTTCGGCCTGCCCGGCGTCCACAACCTCCCGATCTGGAAGGCGCTATCGGACTCGGAGGTCCGGCTCGTCGGCGTCCGGCACGAGCAGACGGCGGCCTACGCCGCCGACGGGTATGCGCGCGCCACCGGCCGGCTCGGCGTCGCGCTCGTCACTACCGGCCCCGGGGCGGCGAACACGCTCGGCGCCACCGGCGAGGCGATGGCCGCCGGGTCCCCGAGCCTGGTGATCGCCACCGACGTCTCCACCGCTCTTCGCCGCGAGGGCGTATATCGCGGGACGCTGCATGAGACGCGCGATCAGACGGCGATGTTCGCGCCGGTCACGAAGGCGGCTCGTTTGGTCGACACTGCGGCCGAGATCGGCGACGCGGTCCTTGATGCGGGTTCGGTCGCTCTCGCCGCCCCCACGGGCCCTGTCTACCTGGGCATTCCGACGAACCTGCTCTCGCAACCCGTGGCGTCGGACCCGACGCCGCGGCGCGGACCGAGCCTGACGCCCCTTGAGCCCCCGGCCGGCGTGGAGCGGGCTTGCGAGCTACTTGAGGCCGCCGAGCGTCCGTTGATCTGGGCCGGCGGCGGCGCGCTGCGTGCCGGCGGCGGAACGGCCGTCGGCAAGCTCGCGATCAAGCTGGCCGCGCCGGTGATCACGACGTTCATGGGTCGCGGGCTGCTCCCGCCCGACCATCCGTGTGCCGTCCCGGGGCCCGCGCACGCTCCGGAGGTCGGACGGCTGTGGGACGAAGCCGACGTGGTGCTCGCGATCGGGACCGACTTCGACGGCACGAACACCCAGAACTGGCAGATGCCTCAGCCGCCGGCGCTGATCGCCGTCAATGTCGACGAGGCCGACGCGAACAAGAGCTACGCCTGCGACGTCACGCTGGTCGGCGACGCGCGCGCCATGGTCGGCCAGCTGCTCCCTCGGGTCGGTGCCCGCGACGGGCTGGACGCGCTCGAGCACCGGCTCGCCCAGATCGGTACGGACGTGGCGGCATGGGTGGCGCAAGACGAGCCGCAGGCCGCTCGGATGCTCGAGATCGTCGAGCGCGCCCTGCCGCCCGAAACGGTCGTCGTGACCGACATGTGCATCCCGGGCTACTGGCTCGCCGGATATTGGCGGGTGCCGCAGCCGCGAAAGCTCGGCTACCCGCTGGGCTGGGGCACACTCGGGTTCGGGTTCCCGGCCTCGCTCGGGGCCGGTCTCGCGGGCGCGGGCCCGACGGTGTGCCTGGTCGGCGACGGCGGCTTCATGTACGCGTGCGGCGAGCTCGCGACCGTCGTGCAGGAACGCATTCCGCTGACGATCGTGCTCATCGACGACGGCGGCTACGGCATGCTGCGGTTCGACCAGGAACTGGCCGGCGAGGAGCCGTTTGGCGTCGACCTCGTGAGGCCGGACTTCGCCGCGCTGGCGGCGTCGTTCGGCGTGCCGGCGACGACGATCGACGGCTTCGGACCGGAGTTCGAGCGGGAGCTGAACCTTTGTGTGGAGGCCGGCGAGCCCCGGATGCTCGTGGTCAGCGCCCGGCTCAAGCCGCCGCCAACGACCTCGCCACGGTGGTACCGGCGCGGATGAGCTCGCCCGCGCTGTCAGTCTCCTCGACCGAGACGCTCGCCGAGCGCGCCCGGCGGAGCCTCGAGCGTTGCGGCGCGGAGCCGGTGCTGCTGCCCGGGCCGACCGTGATGGCCCGCTCGCCTATCACCGGCGAGGACCTGTTCGAGGTGCCCGCTTCCGGTGTTGACGAGATCGTGGCCGCGATTGCCGCGGCGAAGTCCGCATTCGCGACCTGGCGCACCGTACCGGCGCCGCGCCGGGGCGCGCTGGTCAAGCGGTTCGGCGCACTGCTCGGCGAGCACAACGCCGACATCGCCGAGCTGATCACGATCGAGGCGGGAAAGATCCCGTCGGAGGCGCTCGGCGAGGTTCAGGAAATGATCGACATCTGCGACTTCGCCGTCGGTCTCTCGCGCCAGCTCGAGGGACGCACGATGCCGTCCGAGCGACGCGGCCACCGGCTGATGGAGACCTGGCACCCGCTCGGGGTCGTGGCGGTGATCTCCGCGTTCAACTTCCCGGCCGCCGTGTGGTCCTGGAACACCGCGATCGCGCTCGTGTGCGGGGACAGCGTCGTGTGGAAGCCCTCGCCGATGACTCCGCTGACCTCGATGGCGTGCGCAGCGGTATTGGACCGCGCGTGCGCCGAGTCCGGGGCTCCCGTCGGGCTCCACCAGTTGGTTCTCGCCGACGCGGATGCCGGCGCGGCGTTGATCGACAGTCCCGACGTCGCTTTGGTGAGCGCCACCGGGTCTGAGCGGATGGGTGCGCAGGTGGCGCCCCGCGTGGCGGCCCGCCTCGGTCGCGTCCTGCTCGAGCTCGGGGGAAACAACGCCGCGGTGGTGGCGCCGTCCGCGGACCTCGAGCTCGCCACCCGCGGGATCGTGTTCGCCGCGGCGGGCACGGCCGGCCAGCGGTGCACGAGCCTGCGTCGAGTGATCGCGCACGAGGACGTCGCCGACGAGCTCGTCGGCCGTCTGCGCGACGTGTTCGACCGCCTCCCGATCGGCGACCCGTCGGCCCACGACACGCTCGTCGGTCCGCTGATCAACGAGCGCGCGTACGCCGGGATGGTCTCGGCCCTTGACGAGGCGCGGCGGGACGGCGGCGAGGTAGTCGCCGGCGGGGGGCGGCGTGAGGTCGACGGCGCCCCAGACGCCTACTACGCCGAGCCGGCACTGGTTCGCATGCCGGGCCAAACCGCAGTCGTTCGGCGAGAGACCTTCGCGCCGATCCTGTACGTGATGACCTACCGGGAGCTCGAGGACGCGATCGCCCTGCACAACGGGGTGCCCCAGGGCCTGTCGTCGAGCATCTTCACGCGCGACCAGCGCGAGGCCGAGCGGTTCCTGGCCGCCGACGGTTCGGATTGCGGGATCGTCAACGTCAACATCGGCACTTCGGGCGCCGAGATCGGCGGCGCGTTCGGTGGCGAGAAGTCCACGGGCGGCGGGCGGGAGTCCGGCTCCGACGCCTGGCGCGCCTACATGCGCCGCGCGACCAACACGATCAACTATTCCGACGAGCTTCCGCTGGCGCAGGGCGTCGAATTCGGCTGAGCCTTCGCCGCCACAAGCCAGTCTGCCACCGACGCCCAGGTCAGACTTTGGCGATGCGCATGACATATACGTGACTTCAACGCCAGAGTCCGGGCCCGGGCGTCGCACCACCTGGAGCGCAGCCGTGTATCAGGGGGCGGCCGGCGGCGCTCTGATCGACGTAACGCACGCGACCCAGACCGACCCGGGGGCAGCCGCACGGGTCGCGCGCGTTACGACGGCGTCCCAGGTCGCCGTCCGCTAGCAACCGAGCGTCCTGTCCGGCAGAGCGCCACTCGCCTCGGAAATCGCCATCTCACCGGCCGTTTGAGGTTCTGGTGAGCGATTGGTGACCGGTTGTGATCGGCCGGTGACCGGCTCCTCGCATCCTGCGTGCCGTGATCAACCACGACTCACGTAGGTGAACCGAGGACATGACGATGACCGCCACGCCGAAGAAGCCAGGACCAACGCCTCGCGGCCCGCGCGAGCGCCTCTCGCCGGAAGTGATCACCGGCCTCGTCGACGGCGCCGGCGCGGGTGACCAGCGCGCCTGGGATCGGCTCGTTCAGGAGTTCGGAAGCTTGATCTGGGCGATCGCCCGTGCGCACCGCCTCGGCGACGCCGACGCCGCGGACGTCTCGCAGGCGACATGGCTCGCTCTGCTCCGGCACATTGAAAAGCTCAACAACCCGGCCGGCGTGGGCGCCTGGATCGCGACGACCGCTCGCCGCGAGTGCCTGCGCGTCCTGCGCGGCGGTCAGCGGAGCGTGCTGTTCGGCGACGACTGTCCCGAGCACGAGTCACCCGATCCCGAACCCGGCCATGCGCTGCTCATCGCCGAACGCGACGACGCGCTGCGGCGCGCCTTCTCCCGCCTGCGGGCGGCCGACCAGGCGCTCCTTCGGCTGTTGACAGCCGACCCGGCCCCTTCATACGACGAAATCGCGGCCGCGCTGGACATGCCGATCGGAAGCATCGGCCCAACCCGGCAACGCGCGCTCACGCGACTGCGAGAGCAGCTCGACGGCGAGCAAACGCTCAACCTGATGATCGACTGATCGGAGGCAGGAAATGATCGAGAACGCCATGACCGAAGTCCCCGCAACGGGAGTCTGCCTGCTCGACGACGCGTATCTGGCCTGGTTCAGCGCCGAGTGCGAATGCGAACTGGCGCTTCACGCCTGGTCCCGGCGCGCTGATTCCGCGCGAGCCGCCGCATACTCAAGGTACCGCCTGGCGCTCGAGCGCGAAGAGGCCGCCGCGCGCGAACTCGAGCGCGCGTGGCGCCTCGCCGAAGCGCGCCGAAGCCGCGTCGTCCAGGGCACCGAAGGCGTGATCCGATGAGAGCCTGCGGCCACACCCGGCACGTCGGCACGTGCCCCGAGTGCCAGCGGGCCCAGCTCGCCCGGTGGCGCACCCAGCTGATCGCAGCCTCAGACGCCACTCCCCGCCTTGCGCGTCGACGCCCGGGCGAGTTCGCTCGGGAGGATGGCGCGGAGATCGGTCGCCGCGGCTCGGCTATCCGCCCAGGGTCGTGAGCAACGCCGCGCCATCGGGCGACCCGTTCCCGGTGCAGGCGTCCCAGCCTGGTCCGGCCTGGTATCCGACGTTGTTGCCTTGGGTGATGTCGTGGAATCCCGTCGCAGCCGAGGCGGCGTAGATCTGCGGCTGCAGGAATCCGACGGGCTTCCCCAGCGAGGCATTGAGCAACACGATGAGGCCGGCCCATAGCGGAGCCACCGCGCTCGTGCCACCGATCGTCTGCTGGCTTCCGTCGACCAGGACCTTATAGCCGGTCTCGGGATCGGCGTTGCCGGCGACGTCGGGCACACCGCGACCCGCTTTGCCGGTGTCCACGTTGGTCGGCATCTTGATCGCGGACTGATACGACGGCACCGCGAACTCGACGCTGATGCCCCCGCCGCCGGCGCCGTGGTTGGGAAGCTCGTTCCAGACCGTCTCACTCGCGATCTTGGCGTTCTCGATCTTCAGCGTCGTGCCGCCACAACCGAGCGCGTGCGGCGCGGAAGCCGGAAAGTCAACGTGCTGCTTGCCGTCGCTTTCCCCGTCCGTCGAGCCGCTGTCGCCCGAGGCCACGGTCACGGCCACGCCGACCGCGGCCGCCTCGGTCAGGATCTGTTCCATCTGGGTCCGGGCCTGCTGGGTCCAGGAGTCCTCTGGTCCGCCCCAGCTGATCGACACCACCGACGGCTTGTTCGTCGTGTCGTGCACCGCCGTCGAAAGCGCGTCGATGAACCCCTGGTCGGTGTTCGGCGCGAAGTACACGACGATCTTGGCCCCCGGCGCCACCGAGCCGAGCACCTCGATGTCCAGCATCACCTCTCCGTCGGCATCGGTGTCGGTCCCCGGCGAGTTCTTGCCGCCATCGACGCTCACCGCGCTGACGCTCGGCGGCGTCAGCCCAAGGCTCTTGAAGTAGGTGTCGAGATCGGTCTGACTGAACCCGCCCCCCAACTCGAGGATCCCCGCCGTCTGACCTGAGCCGTTGACGCTCGTGGGGAAGCTGTAGGCGGCCGCGACCTCGGGCGGCGTGTACGACTGGGCAGGCGTCGCGCTCTGGCGCAGGTGCGCTCGGGCCTGCGGGCGCTCGTCGATCCCGAACACACCCGTGATCACGTCACCCAGCCTGCTCGGAACGGTCAAAGGCCCCTGCCGGCCGCGGTACTGCCCGCCGGTCGGGTGCTCGAACACCTGCAGGTCCCGCGCGCCGAACGCTCTCGAGACCGCCTCGACCGTGCCGCGCAGCGTCACCGCCCGGCGTCCCTTGTCGACGCCCGTCACCTCGAGGCCGTACTCGCCGGCAAACGAACGCACGGCGGCGATGTCCTCATCGCTCGCGCCGGTGGCGTCCGCAAGCTCCTCCCGCGACATCGTCCGCCGCTCCGACGGTGGCTGCCCGGCTTCCTGATCGACCCAGTCGAGCGAGCCCGACGGCCGCAGGTACACGGTCACCTCGATCGGCTTGTCCTGATCCACCTCGCCGACCCGCTCGTGCTGCGGATCGGCTACTCGTGCACTACCTGGGATCTCCACACGGTCTGCCATCACAGAGTCCTCCTCGTTGGTCGCTCCGAGGCAGTCCGTGCCCGAATTTCAATCGTGTTTCACTGGTATGCGACGCGCGACCCGGATGGCCGGGCGCAGCTGGCCCGGGCCGCGCGCATTAGACGCGGGACGTCCTCGACGGTACCCGAATTCGAAAGCGTGCCGACGCGTAACCAGTGAGAACGTCGAGCCCCCTGGGCTACGGAATATTCTCAGCGAGTTCTTTCTTCCCGTACCCCGGCAGAGTAAGCATACGGCCCCACTGGAGGACTATTGCGTCACCCCCGCTTGAGTTCACCGGAGATATCACGGCTATCGCCGACACGGTCGCCGGTCCGGGACGGAACCTTGCGCTATCGGGAGGGTCGAGGGCCTCAGCAGCAGCGCTCTCACCGGCCGTGTAACCGGGTTTTTCATAGGCGCCAAAGTCTTTTACCTCAAACGGAGCGCAGCCCTCGCTATCGGTATCCTTCATCGCCTTCGCGCCAAGCGCGTCCTTGGTGTTCTTCGTGTCAAGGCAATCGACGGCAAGACCAACGCCTGCCTGCCCACGACCACCCTGCTGGGCGAGCCAAATATGTAACAACGTGACCTTGCGGTTATCCATGTCCACAAGCGTGCCCTTGATCGTGACCGAGCCGTCCTCGTTTAGGTCGACCGAGTCGATCCTTGATGCTGGCATTGACTTACCCCCTAGGTGAGTCGTTGGCTTGATGGCTTACGACGGGTCCGGCGGCAAGAGTGTCGGACGAACCGCTCTGCCGGGTGATGTCGTCGCCGATACGAGCGAGGAACGAACGAACGCTCTCAGCAGCAACCAGGTTTCCTTTCCGCTCGTAGAGATCGAGGGCTTCGGCGGCGCTGGCGCGTGCCGCGTCTGGGCGTCCGGCTTGGTGGAGGACGTGCGCCAGGTCGAGCAGCGCGTCTCCGCGGTGATTGAGGAAGTCAGTCTGCATCGCTAGGCTGACCGCTTGGCGGGCCAGCGATTCGGCCTCATCGAGGCTTCCGCGCCTGGCAAGAACACGGGCACGGACGGACCGCCAGATGATTTGAGTGAGTAGATCGCTCTTCGCACTTCGTTGCTCGCTCAGCTTCGTGTAATGCTCTGCTTCGTCATCCTTGCCTTGCGCAAGGAGCGCCTCGGCGCGGAACGCGTCCGTGGTCGAGAGCAGCCCCGTCATCTCGTCAAGAGTGTCGGAGTCCTCCTTTAGATACATCTCTGCGGCAGCTGGATCGCCGGCGAGCATCTCGACGATGGCCCTGGGATGGGAGACACCCAAATTGAGCATCGGGTCGATGTCGGCGAGAAGATCCCGGCTCGTGGCCAACAGCTCGCGGGCGAGTGCGAACTGGCCGCCCATCGCGTGTAGCCCGGCTAGCGGATGCAGCATCGCGGCCTCGGCCGCAGCATCGGTGCTGACCTCGCGGCGGATCTGCTCGCAGGTGTTGATGGCCTCGTCCACCGGAGTCGGGCCGAAGAAGAGCGAGGAGGCGACCCACATCAGAAGCTCGATCCGCTCCCGTTCGGCTCCGGCGAGACGTGCGTGCTCGGCCGCCTCTTCCCATGCGCTGGCCGCCTCGCCGGCGTGCGCTTCGATCCAGTGCAGGTAGGCCCGGAGGCGCAGTGCCCGTGAGAGTCCGAGGTGATCGCCTGCCTTCTCAAATACCGGGAGCACGCGCTCGACGACTCGGTTGGCTTCGTTGGTCCCCTGATCCGTGACCTCCTCGAGCTGTAGGAATTGGCGCTCGACTTCGACGTGTGCGGACGCGCGCGCGTCGTGGTTCACAGCCGCCAGCTGCCCGGCCTTGACGAGCACGGATCTGGCTTTCGTGAGCTTGCCCGCCTCGATTTCAGTGGCAGCGAGGTCCACAAGCAAGGTCGCGCGGAGCGGATCGTCGTCGACTGGCAGCGCGGCCGCGCGTTCGAGCAGGCCGATCGCCGCGGGAAGATCGCTTCGGCTCAGAGCTCGCCGCCCCGCGGATTCCAGACGCCGCGACGCTCGAGCCGCCAGCGATCGAGCGTCCGCGTCGGCGCCTCGGAGAAGCTGGACATACCGATAGGCGTGCTCGAGGTGGTAGCCGACGATCTCCTCGAACTCATGTATCCGCGTTCCCGTCGTGCGTTCGAGCCAGGCCGCGAAGCGTTCGTGCAGCTCAGCGCGTGCGTCCTTTTGCAGCGACTCGTAGGCGGCGTCCCGGATCAGCACGTGACGGAACCGGAACGCCTGCTCCCCTGCAAACGTCTCTCGATCTGGACGGATCAGGTCCCTGCGAACAAGCGCGCTCAGGCTGCGGTCCAGCGAGACTTCCGAGCGACCCGGATCGAGTTCTTCGACCGCGCCGCGGTGAAACTGGGTGCCCTCTACTGAGGCGAACTCGATCACCGCGCGCTCGTCGTCGGGCAGCAACTCGAGCCGTGCGCTCAGCAGCGCCTGGATGGTGGGCGGGAGGGACAGCCGGGACGCGTCCGTCGACCGCTCTACCTGCGTGTCGTCGACGACCATCGCCAGGAGCTCCTCGGCAAACAGGGGATTGCCTTCCGCCGCCTCGGCAATTCGCGCCTCGGATTTTGCGGACAGCGGTGCCGCCCCGCGCAGGTTCGCGATCAACTCCGCGCAGTCGTCGTAGCTGAGCGGCTCCAGCAGTGCGCAGGTGGCGTTCAGCTTGCCACCCGACCACCCCGGGCGCGCGTCCAGTAGTTCGGGCCGCGCCATGCACAGAATGAAGATCGGGCACCCGCGGGAGTAATCCGCGATGTGCTCGATGAGATCGAGAAATGTGGGCTCCGCCCAGTGCACGTCATCGAAGACGACGATCAGCGGTCGGCGGCTCGCAAGCGCCTCGAGAAGCTTCCGTACCGCCCAGAACGTCTCCTCCGGAGCGCACGCCACGGGGTCACCGACTCCGAGCGCCGCGGCGACTCGCTCAACGATCAACTGCGCCTTCGGTTCGTCGGCGACTTGCTCGGCGATCGTCTCGGCCGACAGCTCTGCGCCCAGACGCCCACCGGAACTCACCAGATCGCGTAGCGCGTCGGCGAGTGGCCAGTAGGTGATGCCCTCGCCGTAGGGGAGGCATCGCCCCGCCAGCACCGTGACGTCGTCACCGAGCCGTTCGACGAACTCCACCCCCAATCGTGACTTCCCTACGCCGGCAGACCCGAGCAGCGTGTATAGGTGGCAGGCTCGGTCGGCCGCGATGTTGGAGAACACACTCGAGAGGGCCTCGAGCTGGCGCACGCGGCCCACCAGTGGCGAGTGGAAACGGCGAGGACGACCGGGCGAACCGGGAGGAAGCACATCCACCAAGCGGACGGCGTCGATCGCTCCAGAGCCATCCTGGCTGCTCCGCTCGGCGCGCTCGACCTGCACGGCACCGGTGACAAGCCGGCATGTTTGCTGGCCAATCAGGATCTCGTCCGGCGCCGCGGCCTCCTGGAGTTGCTTGGCGAACTTGACGGCCGCGCCTGCCGCCAATGGATCACCCCCAACGCGATCACCCACGATGACCTCACCCGTGTTCACGCCGATGCGGATGCCAAGCCGCACACCCCACGTTTGCTCCAGCTCCTGGTTCAGATCGCACAACGCGTCACGCATGCCGGCGGCTGCCCGCACTGCGCGTAGCGCGTCGTCTTCGTGCACGACGGGAACGCCGAAGACGGCCATGACCGCGTCACCGAAATACAGCTCGACAGTCCCGCCGTGACGCTCCAGCACTGCCCGCATCTCACTGACGTACCGCGACATCAGGCCATGGAGAGCTTCGGGATCCAGCCGGCGGGTCAGGCCGGTGAAGTCAACCAGGTCGGAGAACAGGACCGTGACGACCTTGCGTGCCGTGCGGACCCGACGCGGTGTATCGGTCCCGACCGCCATTTCCGTGTCACGGTTGCCGGCGTTGGGCGCGACCGGGGGGGTGCTTTCCGAGGGCGGTACGGAGATGTCGAGGCTTGCGTCCTGCCGCAGGATCGCATCGTTGAGCTCTCGTAATGCGGCGCCGGGCTCGACTCCCAGCTCGTCGATCAGCTTCTGGCGCGCCTCGTGGAAGTCCGCGAGCGCCTCGGCCTGGCGTCCACACCGGTAGAGCGCGAGCATAAGCTGGCCTCGGGCACGCTCGCGAAGCGGTTGCTCGCGCACGAAAGCCTCCAGCTCCGGCATCAACTGCCGATGGCGTCCCAAGGCGAGCTCGGCTTCGATCAGTTCTTCGCGACAGCTCAGCTTCAACTCCTCGAGGCGAGCGATAGCGGCCTGCGCGAACGGCTCGTAGGTGAAATCGGCGAGAGGAACCCCACGCCATAGCGCCAGAGCGTCCCGCAGCAGGCTCTCCGCGTGGGAGTAGTCTCCGGTTGCGAGCGCGGCCCTAGCGCTTGTGTACAAGCGCTCACAGCGATCCGCGTCGATCGCGTCGGCATCGATCTCGAGGGCGTATCCGGGGCCTCTGGTTACCAGGCGATCGGCGGCGGCGCCCAGCGCCCTCCGCAGACGAGAGACGAATACCCGCACTGTGTGCAGGGCGGTGGACGGCGGCGCGCCTGCCCATAGCTCGTCGATAAGGCGGTCGGTTGAAACCACCTCACCCCGGTTCAGGGCGAGGATCGCGAGAAGGCCTCGTTGGCGTAGTCCACCTGTGTCGACCGTCTCGTTGTCGACGCATACCTCGAACGGGCCGAGGAAAATCAACTCCACGGCAACCCCCACGGAGCGAACACTACACGCTGAGGTATCAGCAAAGCGAGCCTTCGCTCTGTATGTCACGTTGCCGCGATCACCGCCGTGATCGCCCGCCCGACTGACGGTCACCGAGTTCCTGATGGCACCCGAACCCATGCCCAAGACAACGAGCGAGCCGGCGCCTCGCGTGGCTGCCTCGGGGGGGCCGCAGCAAGTTCGAGGCACCAACATCCAGGTGAGGCCTGGGTGAGTTGCGGACCCGCCGCCCCCGGCCGGTCAGGGGCGGCGGGTCCGCGCGCGCGGCACCGCTCCGCCCCAAAGCCGCTCCCGGAGCCCTGACGCCCGCGCCACCGGGCGGGCCACCGCCTGCCGCACGGCATCCTCGGTACCGACCAGGATCAGCTCCCGGCGGGCGCGGGTGACCGCGGTGTACAGCAGTTCACGGGTCAGGATGCGGGAGCTCGCGGCCGGCAGCAACACCGCGGCGCTGTCGAACTGCGAGCCCTGGCTCTTGTGGATCGTCATCGCGTAGGCGGTGTCGACCGCGCCGAGCCGGAGCGGACTGAACCGCAGCACCTCCCCGGCGCGCTCGAACGCCGCCGCGGAACGCTCACCCGCGCCGTCGACGATCACACCCGTGTCGCCGTTGTACAGCCCGAGTTCGTAGTCGTTCTCGGTCACGAGGAGCGGGCGGCCGACGAAATCGCGCTGCTCGATGTCCTCGATATCCGGAGCGAGCCAGCTCTGGATCCGAGAAGTCCAGTCGCTCACCCCGTAGGGACCGCGCCGGTGGGCGCACAGAAGCCGGAAGCGCCCGAGCGCGCCCAAAGCCTCGAGCGCCGCTCCCGCCCGGGCGGCGCTCGCCACCTCGCGTCCCGCCGCGACGGCCCGTTCGCGGACCACCTCGAGGCCCGCCTCGGTTTCGTGCAAATCCACATCAAGCCAGGTGATCTCGCCCGGCGCCTCCCGCAGCGCCGCCGCGGTCGCGTCGCCGTCGCCGTCGCGGATCGCCGCGGCGAGCTTCGCGATGCCGCCGCCGTAGCGGTGCACCCGCTCGAGCACGACGATGCCATGCCCCACGCCCGGCCCGACGATGTCGGCGAGCACGACGCCGGCCTCGATCGAGGTCAGCTGACCCGGGTCACCGACCAGGATCAGCCTTGCCTCGGGACGCACCGCCTCGACCAGCCGCGCCATCATCGACAGCGACACCATCGAGGTCTCGTCGACGACCACGACGTCGTGCGGGAGGTGGTTGCCGCGGTCGTGTGCGAACCGGCTGTGGCTCCCGGGCCGCCACCCGAGCAGCCGGTGCAGCGTCGACGCGCGCAGGGCCATCAGGTGCTCTCGGACCGACTCGCCGACCGGGAGCTTGGACGTCTCCTCGTGGACGGCCTCCTGCAGTCGTGCCGCCGCCTTGCCGGTCGGGGCAGCCAGGGCGACCAGCGGCGCCCGCACCCCCGACCCGCCTGCCTGCTCGATGAGTTCTGCGACGAGCCTCGCGACGCGGGTCGTCTTGCCGGTGCCGGGGCCGCCGGCAATAACCTGGAGCCGGGCGCTCGCGGTCATCTGGTTCAGGTCCTCCGCCACCGCGCGCTCGTCGCGCCAGTAGCGGTCGAGGTAGAGCCGGGTCCCGAGCAGCCGTAGCGGTCCCTCCTCGCCTTCCTCACCGAGCGCAATCAGATCGCTCCCGGCCAGCTCGCCCAGCCACTCATCGACCACCGGCCACGGTAGCGCCGACAAATCGACCGGCTCGTCCGACTCGACGGTCGCGGTATCGCGAATCGTGGCCAGGTCGACGAACACATGGCCGAGCCGCGGTCCGCGCACGGCAAGCGCAACTGCGAGACGTACCGACTCGCTCTCCTCGCCCACGAGCGAGCCGAGCCGTGTGGCGACGTGCACGTCCGCCGCCGACAACACGCCGATCTCGTTGAACTCGCGGAGCAACCCGGCGGCCCCGGCAGCCCGCCGGGCTCCGAATGGATCGGCGAGCGCGCTCACCGGGCGCTCCCGTCGAGGACGTCGCTCAACGACTCGACGAGCGAACCCGGTGGGCGCCACGCGAACACCCCCGCGTCCGCGTCACCGGCCATCCCTCGCACGAACAGGTACAGCACACCGGCGAGGTGGCGCTCCGGGTCATAGCCCGACATCCGCCACCGGAGATAGCGGTGGAGCGCAACCGTGTAGAGCAACGCCTGTAACCAGTAGTGCGCACGGCTCATCTCCGCCGCGAGCGCGTCGGGCTGGTAGTGGGCGAGGGTCAGAGGCTCGCCGGCGGGGCCGAGCCAGTTCGTCTTGTAGTCGACGATCGCGAATCTCGGCCCGTTCAGCCGGACCACCAGATCGATGCTGCCGGTGAGAAAGCCCCGCACGTGTGACCGCAGCGCCGGGTCCTCCAGCCGCCCCGCATACGCGGTTATCGGATCGCCAGCCGGGAGCTGCGAGCGGAGCACGCCGGCGATCGCGGGCAAGGTCAGCCGGCCGGTGGGCTCGTCACCGCCGGCGAGCGGCAGCTCGAACTCGAGCTCGTCGAGGCGGTCCGAGCGCGTGACGTCCCGCAGGCGCACGCCGTCGACGACCGGCCCGAGCGGCGTCTCGATCGCCGCCCGGAGCCCCTGAACGACACGATCGGATTCACCACCCAGATCGAACCCCCGACGAGACAACGCCCCCGCAACGCTCTCGGCGAGCTCCGCTTCGAGGTCGGGCGCGGCAAAGTCCGTCGCCTCGAGCACGGTGTGAACGAAGGTTCCGAAGTCGACGCCGACCGGCGCCGTGCCGAGCGGTGATTCGCGCGCGAGCTCCGGTTGCTGGACCCGCCCGAGCACGACCGGCGTTGGCATCTCGGGCTCGTCGCTCAGAACAGGCCGTTCTGGCTCGCTCGCCACCAGAGGGTCGTGCGCGTCGGCGGTGATGTCGCTGTACGACGTCCGCCGCCACGAGAGGTCGAGCCCACGGTTCAAGCGCGCCGCCGTGAGCTCGGGCGCCGGCTCGATCCGCGGACTCCAGGCGGTCGGCGTACCGAGCGTCGAACGCTCGACGGCGATATGACCGGGCGCGGCGGCCGCCAGCTTTTCGAATCGCACAACCGCGTCGGCGTCAGTCGGCGTGCGGGCGCCGTCGGTTCCGACCTCACCGTGTTCGCCCATCGCGAACATCAGACGCCCGATCGGAGAGTTGCGGCTCTCATATGAGCCCGCCCACCAGATCACCGCCTGGTGCTTTGCGCGAGTCAGCGCCACGTACGCGAGTCTGAGATCCTCTCCTCGCTGCTCGAGTCGATGGCGCGCCACATGGGCGTTCCAAGCGCGACCCTCGAGCCCTACGTCGATCGTGTGCTGGAACCCGCTAGCCGGATCGTGGAACGACACCGGCTCCGGATCGCGTGCGATCGGGCTCGGCTCCCACAGAAACGGGCAGTAGACGACCGGGAACTCGAGCCCTTTGCTCCGGTGGATGGTCAACACCTGCACTGCCTCCGCGTCTGAATCGAGCCGCCGGGTGCGCTCATCCTCCGGGCGGTCACCCTCCGCGTCCGCGATGCGCTTGGCGAGCCACCCGCGCAGTGCCGTGACGCCAAGTCGCTCGGTGGCAGCCGCGCGATGGAGCAGCTGCGCGATGTGGTTCACATCGGTCAGCCGCCGCTCGCCTCCAACCTCGGCGAGCATCCGGCCGGCGAGATCCTCGCTGACCGTAACCGCCTCGATCAGTGCGGCCACCCCGCTTGCCCGAAGGATCCGGCTCCAGCGGTGGAGCCGCCGGTGTACTTCCTCCCAATCCTCCTCCGGAGCGGTCGCGATGCGCTCGCCGCCCCATCCTAGGAAAAGAGTCGCCGCAGCGGTCTTGGCTCGTACGATCGCGGCCGGCCGCTCGAGGGCCTCGAGCAACCGCAGCCAACCCCGGGCCGCCGGAGTCGCGAACACGTTGCCGCCGCCGTTGATGACCGCGGGCACTCGCGCGGCCTGCAACTGCTCGCACACCAGGTCGGCGTTGGCGTGGGTGCGTACGAGCACGGCGATGTCCCGGGGACGGACCGGCTCGGTGCCCTTCGGCTCGCCATCGGCGGCGCGGTGCTCGAGCGTCGCCCCTGAAGCCAACAGCGCGACCACGTCGGCCGCGACGTCGCGAGCGACATGCTCTCGGGCCGACGGCGCTCTGGCATATCCGTAGTTGGTCTGCTCGATCGTCGGGTCGGCTCGGTGCACGACCCGAATCCGGAGCGCGGCGTTCTCGGGCGCGCCGCTGAGACGGCTGGTCTGGTGAGCGCTCGTGGCTCTCACCTTGCGATAGACGATCTCCTCGTGGCCGAGCCTCGCGTCGGCGAACAACGCGTCAAAGGCATCGAGCAGCGACTGGTCACTGCGCCGGTTGCTGCGCAGCGTCGCCTGGGTCGCAGCGGTCGCCGCCGCTACCAGGTACGCATAGACGTCGGCGCCTCGGAACGCGTAGATCGCCTGCTTCGGGTCGGCCACGAGGACCAGCGTCACCCCTTCCTTCGCGAACGCCCGGTACAGGATCTGCCATTGGATCGGGTCGGTGTCCTGGAACTCGTCGACGAGGACCACGTCGTAGCGAGTCCGCAGCCGCTCCCTCGCCTCGGGGCCGTTTGGCCCGACGAGAATCTCGTTCAGCCGCGTGAGCAGATCGTCATACGTCATGATCGCCAGGCGCCGCTTTCGACGGGCGACCTCGTTCCGCACCCTGTCCGCGAGGCGGTAGCGCATCGCGGCTGTGCTGTCGTTGGGCGCGCCGGACGGCTCGAGCTTGGCCGTCGGGTTGAAGACCGCGTCGCGGGCGATACGGAACGCCTGCGACCGTGGGAATCGAGCTTCTCCGGCCGGTCCGAAGCGGCGGACGTAGAGGTCGTCGAGCGTCTGCTCGAGCAGGTCAGAGACATCCTCAACGAATTCGGTCTCGCGATCGAGGTCGCCGATTGTCCCGAGCTCCGCCAGGACTTCCTGGCAGAAGCCGTGCGTGGTCGCGATCGTGGCCGCATCGAAGTCGGCGACCGCCCGGGCGAGCCGATCGCGCCGAACGCGGACCTCGTCATCCGAGCCTGACGCCAGCAACGCTACAACCGGATCCTCAGGCGCGGCGGGCCCGCCAGCGAGGATCCGCGAAAGTTCCTGCTCGCACAGGACCAGGCGCTCCCTGACCCGGTCGCGCAGCTCACCCGTCGCCATCCGAGTGAACGTGATCAGCAGCAGCCGCTCGAGTGGCGTCCCCTCCGCCACGTAGCGGGCGGCCAGAGCGGCGATCGTGTACGTCTTGCCGGTTCCGGCGCTCGCCTCGAGCACCGTGACGCCCGACGGCAGCGGACCGCACATGTCGAACTCCTTGGCGCTCATCGATCGAACAGCACCTCGATCGCCAACAACCCGCTCCAGAGCCGCACCGCATAGCGCCCGAATCTCGTCGTCTCCCCCTCGTCCCATCCCGGACCGCGCTCGTCATCGCGTGGGCCATCGGACATCAGCGAAGCGAGCGGAACGCCGTCGCCGAACACGAGCAGATGCTCGGGATCCCGATCCTCCTTGGGGATGCGCCAGACGGTCTCCCAGGCGCCGCGGGCAGCGGCCTCGCCGTCGTCGCCTGCCGCCGCGGCCTGGGCATAGGACGCAGATGTCTCGCAGGCGAGCGGGAGCGGCTCGCACATGCCACGGTCATAGAGATCGAGAAGCACGGCGAGATGCTCGAGCGCCATCCGGCGCCGCTCCGCGGGAGTGTCGGCGAGCGGGGGAATCCGCGACACCGTCGCGCCCGCCCAGCGCGATTCCGAGCGGGCCCGCCCGATCACGACCGACTCAAACGGCCGCTCGGGTCGCGCTGCGCTCAGCGCGAGCAGCCTCACCCAGGCGCGGAGGCGGTCGCGCGCCTTGACCCGCGAGTACGAAATCGTGCGAATCGTGTCCCCGCACACGCCCGTGACCGTTCCCGCCAGCGTGCGCCCGTCCGGCAGCGCGAGGTTGACGTCAATCGAAACAGGAGTCCCCTCGGCGCCGAGAGCCTTCGCCTCCGCCGCCAACTGCAGCACCTTCGGCCGGATGTCGGCAAGCGTCGTTCGCCCGAGCTCGCCCGGCGGAAGCGCGCCGCGCGCGATCTCCGCTCGCATTCGGGCCGTGATGTCCCCGCCGGCAAGCACACCCTCGAGCAGTCGCTGTCCCACCTCCCACTGTTCGAGCGCGTCGAGCTCGACGGGCATCGCATCCTGCACTTCGTCGTAGAACTCGCTGACGCTGATCCCGAGGCGGTCGCGTAGGAGCGCCCTCACCGGATGCTCGACGAAGCGGATGAGATTGGTGAGCTCGACGACGCTCCCGGTTGGAGGTGCCAGCGGCGCGGACAGGAAGCGGCAGCGCTCGCTACGAACGCTTGCGAGCGCTCGAGCGCCGGCGAGCGCCTGCGGGTCGAAGCTCCACGGCCCGCCGGGGACGAGCTTGCCGGGGACGAAGTTCCGGGGATCGAACGGCTGCAGCGGGTGGTGGATCACGACCTGGTCGCGAGGCGACCCGCGTTCGCACCTCACCGTGCGTTCGATCGCGTCGAGGAGCTCGCCCACCGGGACGGCGGGCGGACGGGGCAGGTTCGTGCGCTCGTCGGCGCCCGTGTAGGTAATGATCACCCGCTCGGTCGCGGCCATCAGCGCGTCGAGCAACATCTGGCGGTCCTCCGTGCGCGGATCGCGGTCGCCGACGTGTGGCTCCGCCAGCAGCAGGTCGTCGCCGTCGCGCCGGGCGCGGCGCGGGAACTCGCCGTCGTCGAGCCCGAGGACGCACACGACTCGATGTGGAACCGAGCGCATCGGGACGAGCGTGCAGACGGTCAGATGGCCGGTGCGGAAGTTCGCGCGGGTCGGGCGCCCGCGGAGCCGGTCGGCGAGCAGGACCCGCACGTCGGCGAGCCCGAGCTCGGGGCCGCCGCTCGACGTGCTGTCGCCGGATTCGGCGACGACGTCGCCGAGCAGGCGCTGGAGCTCGCGCCGCTGCCAGGACTCCCGTTCGCTGGTGGCGGTGAGCGAGTCGGCGGCGTAGGCGATCGCGTCGATCCAGGCCCCGATCGGTTTCGGCTCGGTGAGGGAGTCTGCCGCCGCTTTCGCGCGGTCGACGAACTCGGCGAACCGGCCGGCGAGGTCGATCGCGCCGCTGTCGACATCATCGAGCGGCAGCACGCCTTCGACGAGCCGGCTCTCGTCCTCGGTCATCGCGACACCGACCAGCATCCGGTCGAGGCCGCGCCTCCATGTGTTGGCATGGAGCGAGGAGAGCTTGAACGGCTCTCGGTGCTGGGCGTCGAACCCCCACCGGATCCCGCTGTCCGCAACCCACTCCTGCGCCCGCGCGAGCTCGTCGTCGTCGAACCCGAACCGGCGGCGCACGGGCTCGCGCCCGGCCAGGTCGAGCAGCTGCGACGCCGTCGCCCGCTGGTCGGCGAGCGCGAGCAACTGGCTGACGACGCCGAGCACCGGGTTGGTCTGCCGCAGCGAGCGGTCGGCGAGCCTGACGCGGAGGTCGGGCAGGCGTTTTCCGTCGTACTGCCGTTCGTCCTCGTCCTCGCCCTCGTCTTCGTCTTTGACCCGACCCGACCCGAACGTGGCCTCGATCAGCGGCGCGAACGTCTCGATGTCCGGGCACATGACGATCACGTCGCGCGGCTCGAGCGTCGGATCGTCCTCGAGCAGGTGCAGGACCGCGTCGCGCAGCACCTCGACCTGGCGGGCGCGGCCGTGGCACGCGTGAATCTGGACGGTGCGGTCGTCCGGGTCCAGTCGGGGTCGGGGGTCGGGCTCACCCGGCAGGGGCGCGCCAGGCGGACGGCGATCCTCGCGAACGTCGGCCTGGATCCGCGCGAGCAGAGTGCCCGCGGTCGTCGGCGGCAGCGAGCGGTGGTGCTCGACGGTCTCACCGGCGGCCGCGAGCACGAGCTGCAGCTCGCGGACGTCGCGGCCCCAGGATGCGAGCAGCCCGTTGGTCGGGA
>DATJYY010000196.1:0-16751 GCA_035499395.1 Solirubrobacteraceae bacterium | reverse complement strand
GGCGACGGGAAGCTCAAGGACGGCTGGCTGGATACCGGCGACCTCGCCTCGGTCGACTCGGGCGGGTTCATCCGGCTCGCCGGCCGCGCCAAGGACCTGATCATCCGCGGCGGCCACAACATCGATCCGGCCACCATCGAGGACGCGCTCATGGAGCACCCCGAGGTCACCGCGGTGGCTGCCGTGGGCCGTCCCGATCCGCACGCGGGCGAGGTCCCGATGGCGTTCGTCACCGTCACCGCCGGTAGTCGGGTCACGGCCGACGCGCTCGGGGCGTGGGCCGCCGATCACGCGCCTGAGCGCGCCGCGGCGCCTAGGCACGTCGAGATCATCGACGAGATCCCGGTCACTGCGGTGGGCAAGCCGTACAAGCCGGAACTGCGTCGGCGCGCTGCCGAACAGGCGGCGCGAGCCGCGCTCGCCGAGACAGGCCTGAGCGATCAGGTGCAAGCCGTCCTGATCGACGCCTCGCTCGAGATCCACGTCCCGCGCTCGGCCCAAGACGACGCGGTCCGTGACGCGCTTTCGCAATACGCCTGGACATGGAAACTGACTAGTTGAAGGGATGACAATGAGTACAACGACACCTCAGACAACCGATAAGCCCGCCCTCGAGAAGACCCGGTGGCGAATTGATCCAGCGCGTTCGCAGGTCGAGTTCCGTACCCCCACGTTCTGGGGGATGATGACCGTGAAAGGTCACTTCGAACGCTACGAAGGCACGCTCGATCTGCGACAGGAGCCGGCGATCGAACTCACAATCGAGGCAGCGAGTCTCAACACGAACAACAACATGCGCGACGAGCACCTGCGCTCGAGTGACTTCTTCGACGCCGAAAACCATCCACAGGTCCGCTTCGTCTCCAGCAGCGCCACGCTTGACGGCGAGCGACTGGCGGTCAGCGGCCGGCTCTACGCGGCGGGAACGAGTGTCCCGCTTGACGTTGACGCCAGGCTGCGACCGGTTGACGGTGAGCTCGAAGTTGAGGCCACCGCGTCCGCCGATCAGTTCGAGCTCGGCATGAGCCACGGCATGCTCGGCATGATCCGCACCCCCTGCGAGCTCACCGTCCGCGGGCGGCTGGTCAGCGCCGCCGATTCGCCCGCCGGGGCGTGACCGGCATGGCCGCCAGCACAAGGCCGACGCCGCAAGACCGGCACCGTGAGCCGGGCCTTCGGCTCGCTGCCCGATCGGTACTCGACCGTGATGCTCGCCGATGCCGTGCTCGAAGACGGTGGGGTCGGCGAGCGGAGGCGCGCGCTCTACGGGTTGAGCTTCTCCGCCAGGTCCGCACCCCACTCCTCGAGGATGTCGGTGAGCGCCTGAACGACCGGTGGAACCGCGCCCGGCCGGGTGATCAAGGCGAAGCTGTCGAACAGCGGCTCGGCGAACCCGACGGTCGACAGGCCCGCGGGAAAGCCGGGGCTGCGGGTCACGGCTCGGGCGGCGATCGTGTCGCCGAATCCCTTGGCGGCAAGCTGAAAGGCCGTCTCAGGATGCTCGACCTCGAACCTCGGGATCAGCGACACTCCGGCGGCCTGGGCGCGCGCGGCGAGCTGCCGGCGCGTTGGGTCGGCGAAGCCGGCGGTGGTGTCGTAGAGGATCAGCGGCACTTTGGCGAGATCGTCGATCCGGGCGCGCCGCCGGGTGCGACCGAGATCCGCGCTCACAAGGAGGACCTCGTCGCTGAACAGGGGACGGACGTCGAGCCCCTCGGGGTCGACGGGCAGGATCACGAGGGCGGCTTCCAGATCGCCGTCGCGGACGGCGGCCGCTACGAGCGCCGAGTTCTGCCCCGGAAGCCGAAGCTGGAGGTCGGGGATCTGGGCGACCGCGCGCGAGACGAATTCGTCGATCGGGTAATAGGGCGCGTTGCGCGTGAGCCCGAGGCCGACGACGCGCGAGCCCCGCTCGGTTCGATGGCCGATGCAGTTCGACGCCTCGTCGGCGTCCGCGATCACGCGCTCGGCATGGACCAGAAAGGTCTGCCCGTCGGCGGTCAGCCTCACCCCGCGGCCGGTGCTCACTACGAGCGTCGCGCCGAGCTCGGCCTCGAGGCGGCGCACCTGATCGGACACCGATGGTTGGGACAGCCGCATGCGCCGGGCGGCGGCGCTGAACGAGCCCTCCTGAGCGGTGAGGCAGAAGCACGCGAGTTGCTGGAGGGTCACGTCGTCTCGATGTATAGCCCTAGCCTATGGCTGCTAAAGGCAATCGAGCCCTAGTCTAGAGCGCCTCCGGTGACTTATCGTCGCGAGAAATGGGCGCGACGGCCACCGCCACCGACCATCTGCTTCTCCATTTCGCACGCAACGGTGGGGTCCGTGACGGCGATGTCGAGCTGCTCGTGCTCGAGCGAGGTGACGGCGTGTTCGTGGTCGACAGCCTCGGAAGGCGCCACCTCGACGGCCTGTCGAATCTGTTCTGCGCTCAGCTCGGCTACGCGTTCGGCGCCGAGATGGCCGAGGTCGCGAGCCGGCAGCTGATCGAGCTTCCGTTCGCAACGAACTGGGGCGTGGCGCATCCCGCGGCGGTCGAGCTGGCGGAAAGGCTCGCGGCGATCGCTCCCGGCTCGCTGAACCACGTGTTCTTCACGAGCGGTGGCTCGGAGTCCGTGGAGGCGGCCTGGAAGCTCGTCCGCCAGTACCACGTCGCGAACGGCGAGCCGCAGAGAACCAAGGCGATCGCGCGCGATCGTGCGTATCACGGCGTGACGCTGGGCGCGCTGGCGTTCACGGGCGTCCCCGGTTTCAAGGAGATGTTTGGGCCGCCGGCGGTCGAGACCTTTCATGTCTCGAACACGAACGAATTCCGCAGGTCCGAATCCGGGCCAGAGCTCGCCTCGCTGCTCCTCGACGAGATCGAGGCGGTTATCGACCTCGAGGGGCCGGAGACGATCGCGATGATCATCGCGGAGCCCGTGCAGAACGCCGGCGGCTGCCTACAGCCACCGTTCGGGTACTGGGCCGGCCTGCGCGAGATCTGCGACCGCCACGGCATCCTGCTCGTGGCCGACGAGGTGATCACGGGTTTCGGCCGGCTGGGTGAGTGGTTCGGGGTGAGCCGGTTCGGGGCCGTGCCGGATCTGATCACGACCGCGAAGGGGCTGACATCGGCGTACGCGGCGATGGGAGCCGTGCTGGCCTCGGACCGCGTCGCCGCGCCGCTTTACGACGCCGGCCGGACGCTGCTCCACGGGATCACTTTCGGCGGTCATCCGGTGTCGGCCGCGATCGCGCTGAAGAACCTCGAGCTGTTCGAGCGAGAGCAGGCGCTCGAAAACGTGCGCGAGCACGAGGCGTACCTCGCCGACCGGCTCGAGTCGCTCCGGCGGTTGCCGATCGTCGCCGACGTGCGGGGCAGCGGATACTTCTGGGCGGCCGAGCTCGTCCCGGACGGTCCGGACAGCCGTTTCGACGCCGAGCAGCGAGAGGAGTTGCTCCGAAAGTGCCTGCCGGGCGCGCTGATCCGGGCCCAGCTGATCGCCCGGGGCGACGACCGTGGCGACACGGTGATCCAGATCGCGCCACCGCTGATCTGCGACCGGCCGATCTTGGACGATCTGGTCGGGCGTCTCGGCGACGTGCTCGTAATGCTCTCCGAACACATGGGAATCCCGACCGCATGACCCAGACCACCCTGATCGCCAACGGAACCGTCGTTACCGCGGACGGCGAATTCGACGGCGACGTACTGATCGATGGGGACAAGATCACCGCCGTCGGCCGGGTCGTCGCCCCCGAGGGAACCGACGTCATCGATGCCACCGGCTGCTTCGTCCTTCCGGGCCTGATCGACAACCACACGCACCTGTCGATGCCGTTCATGGGCACGATGTCGTCCGACGACTACAACACCGGCACGCAAGCTGCGGCCGCCGGCGGGGTCACCTGCCTCGTCGACTTCGCGATCCAGCAGCAGCCGGACAACCTCCAGTCGACGCTCGACGAGTGGCGCGGGCGCGCCGACGGCGCCGCCCACGTGGACTACGGCTTCCACATGGCGATTACGAACGCGAGCGAGCCGGTGCTCGAGGACATGGCCGCGATGTCGGAGGCGGGCGTCTGCTCGTTCAAGCTGTTCATGGCCTACAAGGGCGCGCTGATGGTTCGCGACGACGAGCTCGCGGCGTGCATGGAGCGGGCCCGCGATCTCGATGCGCTGACGATGGTTCATGCAGAGAACGGCGACATCGTCGACCTGCTGGTCAAGCGCGCGCTCACGCGGGGCGATACTTCGGCGATCAACCACGCGCTCACCCGGCCGGAGTATGTCGAGGCGGAGGCCACCGGACGCGCGGCCACGATCGCCGAGCACATGGGCGCCTCCCTGTTCGTCGTCCACGTCACGTGCGCCGCCGCGGCCGCGGAGATCGAGGCCGCGCAGCAGCGGGGCGCGGCGGTCACCGGCGAGACCTGCTTCCAGTACCTGACCAACGACATCGACGATCTCCGCCGTCCGGGCGTCGAGGGCTGCCGCTACATCTGCTCGCCTCCCCTCCGCGACGCGTCGAATCATGAACCGTTGTGGGGCTACATAAAGCGAGGCGTCCTCGAGAGCGTCTCGACCGACCACTGTCCGTTCAACGACGAGCAGAAGTCGCGCGGGCTGGACGACTTCAGCCTCGTGCCGAACGGCCTCGCGTTGATCCAGCACCGCCTGACGAAGCTGTGGGACGAAGGCGTCGTTCCGGGGCGGATCACGCGCTCGCAGCTGGTCGACCGGACCAGCACGACGATCGCCCGGCGGTTCGGTCTGCACGAAAAGGGCGCTCTGGCGCCCGGGAAGGACGCCGACCTGGTCGTGCTCGACCCGGCGGCGCCTCGCCCGTACGGCAAGGCCACGTCGTTCATGAACGTCAATTACGACCTCTACGAAGGCGAAACGGCGAGCGCGAGCGTGCGGCACACGTTCTCGCGCGGGACGCTGGTGTACGACCGGGGTGAGATCAAGACCGAGCCCGGCCACGGTCGCTTCGTCCCGCGGACGCTCGGCGCCTCCGTACAGGTCGCCGCGTGACCGAGATCCGGCTCGACCCTCAGGCGGTCGTCGCCGACCTCGACGAGATCGCGGACAAGAGCGGCGGGCGTTTCGCGGGAGCGAAGCGCCTTGCCTGGTCGCCGCAGTGGATGGAGGCACGGTCGTGGCTCACCACGAAGCTCGTGGACCTCGGGCTCGAGCCGCAGCGGGACGAGGCCGGCAACCTGTGGGCGGGTATTGACGGCGTCGACGAGGGCTTCATGATCGTCGGGTCGCACATCGACGCCGTGCCGGGCGGCGGCTGGCTGGACGGCGTACTCGGGCTTATGACCGCGCTCGAGACGATCCGGCAACTCGCCCGCGCCGGGACCCGGCCCCCGATCGGGGTGCGGTTCGTCGACTGGGCCGACGAGGAGGGCGCTCGGTTCAGCCGCAGTCTCGTCGGCTCCTCGGCGTGCGCCGGCACGCTCGACCCCGACGAGGTGCGAGACCTCCGCGATGCCGAGGGGGTCGCATTGGCCGACGCGCTCAGGACGTGCGGCGTCGATCTCGACGAGGCGCCAGCCGCCGCGGAACGCCTCAAAGGTGCGCTCGCGTATCTCGAGCTCCACATCGAACAGGGGCCCGTACTGCTCGACGGCGGTCGGCTGGCCTCGGCTGTCAGCGGGACGTTCGGGGTCGAGCGGCACCTCATGACTTTCACCGGCCAGGCGGCCCATGCCGGATCGACGCCGATGCGGTTGCGCAGGGACTCGCTTGCGGCGGCGGCGCGTGCGGCGCTCGCGATCCGCGAAAGCGCGATCGACCACGGTGGCGTCGCAACGGTCGGGCGGATGGACGCTACCCCCGGCGTCATCACCGCTGTCGCCGGCAGCACCGAGATGCAGCTCGACCAGCGCCATCTCGACCCGGACGAGCTCGCAGCGATGTTCGCCGAGGCCCAGCAGGCGTGCCGCGAGGCGGCCGACGAGTTCAACTGCACCGTGGAACAGCGTGACGTGTTCCGTGCGGCTCCGACTCCGTTTGACGCGAGGCTGGTCGAGCTCGCGCAGAGGAGCGTCGAGGAAGCGGGCAGCGACGCGGGCGAGCCGATCCCGAGCGGGCCATTGCACGACGCGACCGAGATCGGCCGGGCGGTGCCCACGGCGATGATCTTCGCGCAGTCCGATCCCCCCATCTCACACGCGTCGATCGAGGATTCGTCCGAGCGGGCGCTGAGCGTCGCGATCGATGCCTACGGCAGGACCGTGAACGCGGTGCTCGCGAGAATTGCCGAACAGACGTCAAAGGGAGCGGCGTAGATCATGAACTTCGGAGTCGTCCTCCAAACCAACCCACCGGCCGCTCGGGTGATCGAGCTCGCTCGGAGGGCCGAGGCCTACGGTTTCACCAACGTGTGGACATTCGACTCTCACCTGCTGTGGGAGGAGCCGTACGTGATCTTCAGCCGGATCCTCGACACGACGCACAAGCTGACTGTCGGGCCGATGGTGACGAACCCGGCAACCCGCGACTGGACGGTGACCGCCTCGCTGTTCGCGACGTTGAACGAGATGTACGGCAACCGCACCGTGTGCGGCATCGGGCGCGGTGATTCCGCGGTGCGGGTGATCAACGGCAAGCCGGTGAACCTGGCTGACTTCCGCGCCTGCATCGAGGTGATTCGTGGCCTCGCCAACGGGGGAGAGGTCGAATACAGGGGCAGCAGGTTCCGCTTCCCGTGGAATCCGAACAGCCGCCTGCCGATCTGGGTGGCGGCGTACGGGCCCAAGGCGCTCAAGGTCGCGGGGGAGCTAGGGGACGGTTACATCCTGCAGCTCGCGGATCCCGACATCGCCGCGTGGAGCATCCAAGCGGTCCGCCAGGCCGCCGTGGCGGCCGGCCGCGACCCGGACACGGTGACGATGTGCGTCGCGGCGCCGGCGTATGTGACCGACGGCAGCGAGGCGGCACGCGCACGCGCGCTCGATCAGTGCCGCTGGTTCGGCGGGATGGTCGGGAACCACGTTGCCGATCTCGTGGCCAGGTATGGGAGCAACGGCGCCGCGGTCCCAACGAGCCTGACCGACTACATCGCGGGCCGTCAGGGTTACGACTACAACGAGCACGGACGCGCCGGCAACCCCGACACCGAGTTCGTGCCCGACGAGATCATCGAGCGGTTCTGCATCATCGGGCCGCCCGAGACGCACATCGCGCGGCTGACGGAACTGGCGGGCCTCGGCGTCGGGCACTTCGGCCTGTATCTGCAGCACGATTCTCAGGACGCGACGATGGCCGCATACGGCGACGTCGTGATCCCTTCGGTCGGCGAGCATCTGATCGCCCGCACCTGACCGCGTGGCGGCGGGCGACAGTGGGTGATCTCACCTCGACGCTGTTCCACGGCGCGGCCAACACGTCGATGCCGAAACTGCCGGCGACGTCGGTCCTGATGCCGCGGACCGGAACGCGCTTGGAGTTACCGCACGACGGTTGGGGTCGCGGGCTCGGCCCTGGCCACCACGAAGTCCGCGTACGACAGTCTCACCAAGTCCTCGTGCCGCCCGTCGGTTCTCCGGCGCAGGTGCGAACGCGGGAAGCGGGTATATTCCCGCGCCGGGTTAGGAGTTGCACGAAGTCGCGCGGAGGTGCGTTGATGGTCTACAGGCTTGCTCGGACGCGTTCGTACGTCTCATTGGGCATCGCGGCGGTGGCCGTCTTCGCTCTACTCACGGTCGGGAGTGCCACGGCCGTCGCGGCCGGATCGAACCAGATGACCCAGGTGGCCCAGGGCGTCGACCCTGCCTCGCTGCCGGGGTCTACCGTGTTCGGCGACACTCCGGCCAACACGCCGGAGACGGTCTCCTTCGTCCTGCGGGCGCAGAACCTGAGCCAGCTCGAGGCAAGCGTCACGGGTGGCGTCAGCCACTTCCTCGCCGTCGGCCAGTTCGCTTCGACGTACGGCCAGAGCCACGCGACGATTGCCGCACTCGAGAGCTACCTCGGCGGGTTCGGAATCAAGACGAGTGCGTACCCGAACGGCCTCGCTGTCGTCGCGAACGGAACCGCGGGCGAATTTGACAAGGCGTTGTCGGTCCAGCAGCACCAGTACCACGTGCCGGCCTTCCCAGGCCGAGGCGGCCACACCGGCGTACCGGCGCAGACCGTCCATGGGACGTCGCAGGCGCCGCAGCTGCCGGCGTCGATCGCGAAATCCGTCCTCGCGATCCTCGGCCTGTCCAACTACCAGTCCTTCGTCTCGAACGCGGTCCACGCCGACCAGAAGATCCTGCACCCGCAGTCGAGCAGCCGTTCGCAGTGCATCGCGGAAACCGGATTGCCGAAGGCGTGCAACACGCCGGCCGAATTCGCCCAGCACTACAACCTCAACGGGCTCTACCGCCGCGGCGCGCTCGGACAGGGGCAGACGGTCGCGATCGTCACACTCGCCGCGCTCGATCCCGGCGCGCCCCAGTTCTTCTGGAGGAACGTCCTTGGGATGAAGCCCACCGGACGCACGGTGACCGTGACCAACGTCGACGGCGGTCCCGGCGCTCCGAGTGACGCAAGCGGCTCCGGCGAGACCGATCTCGATGCAGAGCAGTCCGGCGCGCTGGCCCCGGACGCCAACGTGATCGTCTACCAGGCGGCCAACACGGATCCGGGCTTCTTCGACGCGTTCGCCGACGCGGCCAGCCAGAATGTCGCCGGCTCGGTTTCGGCGAGCTGGGGCGAGTCCGAAGTCGTGATCAAGGAGCTGGTCGCCACCGGTGCCGAAACGCCCGCATATATCGCGGCTTTCGACGAGCTGTTCCTGGAGATGGCGGCCCAAGGCCAATCGGCCTTCGACGCCAGCGGCGACGAGGCAGCCTATGACGACTACGACGAGTTCGGCACGACCGGACTATCGGTCGACAATCCCGCCGACAGCCCATACATAACTGCGTCGGGCGGAACGACGCTTCCGTTCACCGGCACGGTATCGGGCCCCGACGGCACCGCGACCCTCAGCTCGGGCAACGCCGAGCGAATCTGGGGCTGGGATTACTCGTGGGCGCCGGTCGCACAGGTCAACGGTGAACCGCTTCAGACGATCGCCGAAGACCCGTTCCTCGGCGTCACCGGCAGCGGCGGCGGCTTCAGCGGCTTCGAGTCAGAGCCGTCGTACCAGCGCGGAGTGCCGGGGACCACGTCGTTCACGGCGGTGCCGTACTTCACCGGTACCGACGTCACGGACATCGGTGGCGGCGTGTTCGAGCCGACCGCGTTTGGCTTCAACCCCAACCCGCCGACGATCCACGGCTTCGGCTCGGGACGCGCGGTCCCGGACGTGTCCACCAACGCTGACCCGATGAGCGGCTATCTGCTGTACGAGCCGTCGTTCGCTGGGATCGGGGAGCCGGTGCTCCAGCCCGACTGGGGCGGCACCAGCTTCGTGGCGCCTCAGCTCAACGGATCAGCAGCGGTGATCGACTCGTTCGTCGGCCACCGCGTCGGCTTCTGGGACCCGTCGATCTACAAGTTCGCGACGCAGCGCAATTCGCCGTTCGATCCGCTAAACGCACCGGGCACGAACAACGACAATCTGTTCTTCACCGGTACTCCGGGCACCGTGTACAACCCAGGCGCGGGTCTCGGCATCCCGGACTTCACGCAGCTGGGCTCGGCGTTCGCCGGCCAAAGGTAGTGGTCAATCGAGATCGTCAGCGCAGGCTGACGATCTCGTCGCAGATCGAGGTGACCTCGGCGTCGCTCGACGCCACGACGACGATCGCCCCGCGGTGCGCTTCGGCCGTGAGCAGGTCGAGGACGACCCCTCGCCAGTGAGGATCGAGCGCCGAGGTAGGCTCGTCGGCGAGAACCACGTCATTGCGGCCGGCGAGCGCCCTGGCGACCGCGACTCGCTGGCGCTGACCGCCGGACAGGTCGCCGACGAGCTGTGCCGTGTGGTCGGCGAGACCCAGCGCGTCGAGCGCGGCGAGCGACCTCTCGGCCACCTCGGCTTTCGGGATCCCACTCGCCTGCAGGGGCAATGCGACCGTCTCCTGAGCGCTGAGCAGCGGCACGAGACAGAGGTTCTGAAGGATCAGCCCGAGCGATGCGTCGCGCCACGGGACGACCGGGCGGTCATCGACGAGCAGCCGACCGACGGTCGCCGGAATCAGGCCGCCGAGCGCATACAGAAGCGTCGTCTTGCCCGACCCCGACGGTCCAGTCACTCCGAACACCTGCCCGGCGCGAGCGTGAAGGTCAAGATCGCGGACGACGACGGTCTCGCCACCAAGGACAGTTATCCCCTCGGCCCGCATATCCTCAACGCTCACTTCGTGTCTCCCGAGGTCTCGCTCTCGGGGCGCAGCTCGATCACCGTTCCCTCGACCGCAACCCGGAACAGGGTGCCAGGCGGGTAGCGAGCCACGATCTCGGCCGGGAGCTGCACGGTGCCGTCTCGGCCGACGATCGAGAAGCGCTCGCCGCCGCGCCCCTCGGAGCCGATCACGCCGTGGGAGATCGTGAGCGTCCGCGGCAGCGCCTCGGCCACGGCGGAATCGTGGGTGACGACGATGATCGTGGCCCCGCTCACATCGTGTGCGTGGCGCAGCGCGTCGATCACGGAGTCACGCGCGGCGGCGTCGAGCTGGCAGGTCGGCTCGTCGGCCAGGAGCACGCGCGGCGACGTGGCAACCGCGCTGGCCATCGCGACCCGCTGCTGCTCGCCGCCGGATAGCTGGTGCACCGGGCGGCGCGCGACCGGTCCGAGCCCGAACGTGTCCGTTAGCTCGTCCGGATCCCATTGCAGCGGCCACCCGCGACGGCGTGCGCCCCGCTGCACGAATGCCAGGTTCTCGAGCGGGGTGGCGTAGGGAATGAGGTTCTGGAGCGGGTCCTGGAGGAGCAGCGCCAGCTCGGTGGATCGAAGCCGGCTCAGCCCTTGATCGTCGAGTCGGGCGAGGTCATGGCCGGCGAGGAGGACCTTGCCCGCCGTTGGTCGGAGGAGCCCGGTTAGCACGGACAGCAGTGTCGTCTTGCCCGAGCCGGATGGGCCGAGTACGGCCAGCATCTCTCCCGAGCGCGCCTCGAACTCGACGTTGCGCAAGGCGACGATCGGTCCGTCCTCGCCGGGATACACGTGGACGACGCCGGCGCAGATAACATCGCCGCGAGCGTCGGCTAGGGCAGTTTCAGCCGCTGGTGTCATTCGGTGCCGTTCGGAGGAGTGACGGTGACATGCGCCGGATCAGGATCAGGGTCACGATGGCGGTGGCGAGGAGGACTGCGATCACCGCCGCCGCCGACACGGCGGCGAGCAGGCCTCCCGGGAGCCCGTACTGAAGCGGGATCACCGCCGGCGATCCCAGTTCGGGCAGGGACGGAATCGCCATGACGGCGGCCAGGACGCCGGCCGCGATGCCGAACAACGCGGTCGCCACGAGCACGAGCGACTCGATGGCCAGCGATCGAGCCAGCACGCGTCGGTGGATGCCCCCAACCTCCAGAGCCGTCAGTTCGGTCGCGCGCTGGCGGGTGGTTGCTCCGAGCGCCCCCAGGATGCTCGCGGCGGCGGCGACCAGGGCCACGATCGTGGCCACAAGCAGGAAGTCGTCAGCGAGCGCGGGTCCGCTGCGGTCGAGTTGACGGTTCGCCGCCGACGCGGTTTCCACGCTGTCCACATGGAGGCCTCCGGCCTGCAATCGGGCGAGCGCATCGCTCGGAGCGGCTGGACCGAGCCAGACCTCGTCGGTGGCGTACGGGCTGGTGGGGCTCGTCTGGGAACGACCGAGGAGACCGAGGTCGACCATCACGGCGTTGGTTCCCACCCTCGGCAGCGCCGACGTCGTGACAACCGGGTCGACGTTCAGGGTGTTGCCGTCAAGACCCTGGCTGGGGACGGGGGCATGTGACGTCGTGCCGCCGTTGAGCGACTCGACGGTGTCGGTCGCGGCGCCCGGCAGCACCGCGGGCCGGTCGTCGGGCGAGGCCGCGGGCCCGACGAATGAGCCGATGATCGATGCGGGGATCGTCAGACTTAGACCGGCGCCTGGGACGACGGCGGCCTGGACGCCGGATGCGGCAGGTTGCCAACCGTGGGGGAGAAGGTCGGCCGCCACCGTCGCCCATGCCCCGGAGGGCAAGCGAGTCGCGACTCGCGTCACGTCCACGTGGATCACGCCCGCCGATGGTGGCGTGCGCCGCCGACCCGGTACGAAGCCGAGTCCGGCCAGGCGGCATCCGGTCGGACACACGTTGCCGGGGGACGCTCGGTAGGTCCACGCGCCGGCGTGGAGGGGCCCGAGATCGAGCGTCGTGGTCCCGCCCTGCGGGCTGAACACCCACAAGCTCAGGTCGAGTTTGCCCAGACCGGCGGCCGCGGGAGAGGTCCCGGTGGCCGTCGCGCTCACCTGGATCGCCGCGTCAGGCAAGATCACCTCCGGGGCGGTCGGCGGATCGAGCGCGCGGCTGGTTGCCGAGATCGTCGACGCTGAGATGCCCGGCGGCCACGAAGCAACGGCCGGCAGCCTCGATGCGTCCACCGCGAGCAGCGTCGAGCTCGGCGTCGCCACCTCGATGGCGGCCATTGCGAACCGTCCGCGCGGGTCGACCCGGTCGACCGCATGCTCGAGCCCCGGACCCTGAGGCGTCACCGTCACGACCGTGGTGGATCCGACCCCGAACCGGGCCGCGGCCGCGCGGTTGCTGCGCGCGACCGACCACGCGGCCGAAGCGAAGCAGGCCAGGCAAAGCGCGATGATCAGCACGCGCGCCACGCGGAGGGCCGCCGGCCGCCGGACGACTTGGCGTAGGGCGAGAAACACGGCCACCCGTTTGGAATCAGCGCTCGCCGAGACCCCGACACGACAGGCGAGATTCACGAACTGGACGGCCACGACGGCGGTCCCCAGCGCGATAAGGCCCGGAGCGGCCGAGGCGATCGGGTTGGCGCGGCCGCCGAGGTTTCCGCTCGTGGCCAGAGCGACCAGAGCCACGACCGCCAAGACCAGCAACACGACATCGGCGACGATGCCCCACCGGCGCGCCATCGCCGGACCTGCGGACCGGTCCGCGGAAGGCCCAGATGAGCGCAGGAACCGCAGCGTCGCGACCAACAGGGCACCGGCGATGGCCAATACGGTCAACGCGAGGGCCGCGAACACCCAGACGTCGGGGGAGATCGCCGCGGCCGGATCCAGAACCCGGTCCCGCGCCCCGACCACCGCGCCCCACGCGACCGCCACGCCGAGGACGAAGCCGAGCACGCAGAGGATCACGGGCTCGGCGGTGCTCACCGCCAGCAGGCTGGGAGTCGGAAACCCACGCAGGCGAGCCACCCGCATCTCGGCTTCCCGCGCTTCGCTGCTTCGCACCAGCAGGTTGCCGAGGATCCACACCGAGAGCAGTACCAGCTGGACCGACGCGATCGCGACAATCGTGGCCATCCCGTTTTGCTGCTGGGACGCGCCGGCGAGGATCCGCGGCAGCTGCGTGCCCAGCACGACCCCTTGCGCGCCAAGGTTCGTACCAGTGGACGCGACCGCGTGCTCGAGGTAGCTCTGGTCGCTCAGGCCGACGTCGGACGCCTTGAGCGGGACCTGGCCGACCAGGGCGGGCGCGTCCTGCACCGGAACCGAACGCGCGGTTCCAATCGAAGTGACGAACGAGTCGAGCTCCGGGGCATGCTCCTCAACGTGGCCGTAAGGGAAGTAGCCCGCGGCGCCGCCCCACCAATACGGGAGGCTCGGGTCGGGCACGGCATAGATCCCGGTGACCGTGAGTCGGAGCGGTGTTCGCGTCCCCCGGAGTCCGGCTTGAACCGCGCTGCCGAGCGAGACGCCGAGCTCTCGAGCGCTTCGCTGGCTGAGCGCCACGTCGCCTTGCGCCGTGCCGCAACTGCCTTGGAGGAACCGGAGTACGCCGCAAATGCCGGTCCGTGAGAGCAACTGGGAACGGAGTGGCGAGCCCCCGGGGCCGGCGAGCGAGACGCCGCTGATCACCGTCGTGATGGGCGGCCCATAGAAGTGGCGGACGCCGCCAATGCCCTCCACTGTCCGCTCGGCGCGCTGCACCTGATCGAGCGTCGCGACCTGACCAGACGGCGCGCCCACGGTCGCTCCCCGAGCCTCGACGGGCACCGCTTTGACCGTGGAGCGCACGACCGAGTCGTCGGCAGTGTGGAGGTAGAGCGGCCCGAGCACAGCCGCTCCGACGGCGATCGTTGACGTCAGCACGGTCAGCAATGACGTCCCCAGACGCCACCGCATCCCACGCAAAAGCAGAGCGGCGCTCGCTCTCATACCTCAACAGCCAGTCTCCCGAGTTGCGTCTTGATCCTACCGGCAAGCGCTCGCCCATCCGGCCGTCCAGGTCAGGGCCTGGACTTCAACTCGCGCGACCTGGGACGCGGGACGCCGATCGTCTTCGATTCGGATCCACGCTGGAATATCAAGACCGCACGGCTCAATCGGCTCCGGATGGTGAGGGCGCGTGCCAGCGAGCTCGGGCTGAAGCTTGCCCGCATCGGCGGCGCACAGGCGAAGTGACCGCGATCGTCGATCGTCGAATGAGCACCGCGGCGACTACCGGCTAGCCCTACCTGTCAAGACTCCGGCCCTCCGGCTGTTCAGGGGGGACCGATGAGTTCAGGCTGCTCTACATGATCAAGCGTTTCTCACCCACGGCCATCGGTCGCTGGAGTACGCGACGGCCCGTGCTCGCGATCGCCGCCTGGATGACGTTCGTCGTAGCGGCCGTGCTGTCCCTTTCGCTGACCGGTTCCAAGCCGCTCGAGAACGGAGCGGTTGGCCAATCGGCGCGCGGCTACGCGCTGATGGACTCACGCCGGCTCGGGCTTGCACCGAACGAGTACGTCTACCTGCACAGCGACTCGCTGAAGACGGGCTCGCCGGCGTTCCGGACCGCGACCGATGCCATCGACCGCGCCATGCGCACCGCGATTGGGAGCGGCGTGCGCGTGGCCTCCGCGCGCGACCAGCACTCGGTGCTTGTGAGCGCCACGGTTACCCGGCCGTTCGACGAGGCCGTGGTCGATGCGGCCGTCGCGTCCGTGACGAAATCGCACACGGGCGTGAGCGCGATGGTGGTGGATCCGACTTCCGGGGGCGGCAACGACCTGCATCGCGCCGAGGAGCTGTCGATTCCGGTCACGCTGCTTGTGCTGTTGATCTCGTTCGGCGCGCTCGTGGCGGCCCTCGTGCCGGTGCTGCTGGCGGCAACGGCGGTGATCGCGGCGTTCGGGCTGCTCGGCCCGATCAGCCAGTTGTTCCCGCTCGACGACAGCGTCAAGACCGTGGTGCTGCTGATCGGGATGGCGGTCGGGGTCGACTACGCGCTGTTCTACGTCGTTCGCTCGCGGGAGGAGCGTCGCAGAGGCGTGTCCACCCGCGAAGCCCTGGCGCGCACCTCCCGCACTTCCGGGCGATCAGTGCTGATCGCAGGGACGACCGTTGCGATCGCGATGGCGGGTCAGTTCGTCGTCGGCTCTGACATCTTCAACGGCATCGCAGCGGGCACGATCGTCGTCGTGGCGTGCGCGGTCGCCGGGTCGCTGACGGTGCTCCCGGCGCTGCTCCAGCTGCTCGGTCCGCGCGTCGACCGGGGACGGATCCGGTTCCTGCCGCAGCTGGCGACCGCGGGCGAATCGCGGTTCTGGGCCGGGGTAGTGGACCGCGTGATGCGCCGACCGGTGCTGGCTGCATGCGCCTCCGGCGGGCTCCTCCTGGCGCTGGCCGTGCCCGCGTTCGGGCTGCAGGTGGCCAAGCCGAGCTCGCAGGCGCTCTCCTCGGCGAGTCAGTCTGACCTGGCGGCACAGATCACGGGCGAGTTTCCGAGCACGTCCTCGCCGGCGATCGTGGTCGCGACCTGGCCGGCCAGCGATACCCAGAGCATCCGCGCCGCGGTCATGCGCCTGGAAGGCCTCGCCGCCCAGACGGGCATCGCCCACCCACCGTTCTCAATCGGGCCAGGTCTCGACGGCCGCTCGCTCGCACTCGGGCTCCCGCTCACCGGATTCGGTGACAACACGGTGAGTCGAAGCGCCGTTCGCGACCTGCGACAGACGCTGATTCCCGAGACGCTTGGCCGCGTACCAGGCGTCCAGACCGCGGTCACCGGCGACACCGCCGAGGACATCGACTTCACCAACCAGATGCAGCATGGGGTCCCGTACGTGGTCGCGTTCGTGCTGGCGCTCGCGTTCATCATCCTGCTGGTCGCGTTCCGCTCGATCGTCGTGCCGATCAAGGCGATCGTGCTCAACCTGCTGTCGGTCGGCGCGTCCTATGGGGTCCTGGTGCTCGTGTTCCAGCACCACTGGGCTCAGGGCGTGCTCGACTTCCGCTCGGACGGCGCAATCATCTCGTGGCTTCCGCTGTTCCTATTCGTGGTCCTGTTCGGCCTCTCGATGGACTACCACGTGTTCATCCTCAGCCGGGTGCGGGAGGGTGTGGATCACGGGATGAGCACCGACGACGCCCTCCGTCACGGGATCTCCAGGACGGCGGGCGTCGTCAGCGCCGCGGCGCTCGTGATGGTTGGCGTGTTCTCGCTGTTCGGTACCGCGAGCGCGCTCGATCTCAAGGAGGCCGGCGTCGGGCTGGCCGTCGCGGTCCTGCTCGACGCCACCGTGGTGCGGGGCGTGCTGCTGCCGGCGACGATGAAGCTGCTCGGCGAGTGGAACTGGTACCTGCCGCGGCGGCTCGCGTGGGTGCCGTCGCTCGCGCCGGAGCCGAAGAGCCCGGCGCACGGGCACTAGCTATTCGCGCGGCTCGGCGTT
>DATJYY010000195.1:0-45768 GCA_035499395.1 Solirubrobacteraceae bacterium | reverse complement strand
CCATATCTGTTTCGGTTCTCCTGGGGGGTGTTACGACTGGACCTTGGCCAGCACGTCGGACTCGCGGAGGACGAGGAGCTCCTCGCCGTCCACCTTGATCTCGGTACCGCCGTACTTGCTGTAGAGGACCTCGTCGCCTTCTGCGACGTCGAGCGGAGTCCGCTTGCCGGTGTCCTCGTTGACCTTGCCGTCGCCGACCGCGAGAACCTTGCCCTTCTGGGGCTTCTCCTTGGCCGTATCGGGCAGAACGATGCCACTGGCGGTCGTCTCCTCCTCCTCGATCGCCCGCACGATCAACCGATCGCCGAGGGGCTTGAGCTTCATGTGATGCAACCTCCGGTTGGAAGGGAATGAGCCGTGTTTAGCCTTTGGCACTCCTCCCACGAGAGTGCCAACGCGCAATATAGCTTGTCCCCGCAGCGTTTCAAGGTTTTTCTTGGCACTCGATGCCCGAGAGTGCCAATTGGGCCCGGGGAATCCGGCACGACGCGCCGCGAACCGAGCGATGCGGGCCTCGCCGGCTCCGAGCTCCCGGGAAGACCCTCAGTTGCGCGCGGCGCCGAGGCCGTGCATCCGGTCGCGCAGCTCCGGTGGGTTCTCGATGATCTGAGAGAAGCGAACGACCGTCACCGTGTCGTCCATCGAAACCTTTCGGCCGTAGATCTGCTCGAGGAAGTGGATCATCTCGTCCACGCGCCGGAACTCGGGGTTGTCGTGCTCGATGTCCCGAGGGGACAGGTCACGAACCCTTTTGACCTCGACCTGGTCGATTACGGCGTTGAAGATTTTCTCTCGCGGAGAGTGCTGATAGCCGATCGTCACGAGCACGCAGTCGTTCTTGCGGTACTTGTGCGACTTGTCGCCGAGACGGATGGTCGCGGTCTTGCGGCCACGGCGAAGCTGGTCGGCGAAGACCGACGAGTAGAAGTTGAGGACGCGCACGGCGCCAGCCTACCGATCCGAGGACAGACGCGACAACGCCCGGCGCACGATTTCGCGCTCGGCGGGGTAAGTGAGCGCCTCGGCGGCCTCCTCGAGTGGCATCCATCGTGCCTCCTCGATCTCGTGATCGTGGTCCTCGAGGCTCCCTGATCGGTATTCGAACAGGAAGAACGCAACCCGTTTGGCGCGGCGTCGGCCGCGACGCTCATAGCTGTACTCCACGTCACCGAGCTTGTCGATCAGTTCCGCGGTTACGCCGGTCTCCTCGCTCACCTCGCGCGTGGCCGCTGCCTCGGGCGTCTCGCCTTCGTCGAGATGGCCCTTGGGCAACCCCAGCACTCGCCGGCGATTCGCATCGCGCTTTACCGGCACGATCACGATCACCTCGTTGTCGCGAACCACGGCTCCCCCGGCCGACAGTTCGATCTCAGGTTCCGGGCTAGTAGACGTATCGCCCGAGTGCGTCGGGGTCATGAACGGTGAGCTTTCCCCGTCCCTGACTAATTATTCCCGCACGTTCGAGCACCGCCAGGAATCGACTTGCGGATTCGCGCGACGAACCCGCCAACTGGGCAAGCTCGGCCTGGGTCGACGTGATCACCACGTCGCCCTCCGTTTGACCTTCGACGCGGGCCGTCGAAACCAGCTCGGCGAGCACCGCGGCCACCCGGCTCTGCACGGTCTGGAACGACTGCCGAGCGAGCCGCTCGTTCGTCTCACGCAGACGTTGCCCGAGCGCCGCGATCAGCTTCACCGAGATGTCCGGGTACTGACGCAGCAGCCGGTGCATGTCCGCGCTGAGAATCGCGATCGCATCGGTCGCCTCGATCGACTCGACCGTGGCCGAGCGTCGCTCTCCATCGAGCATCGCCATCTCGCCGAAGATGTCACCGGGCCCGAAGTGAGCCAGCGTGATCGAGCGGCCGTCCGCATGCTCGACCACGGCGCGGGCCCGGCCGGAACGGACGACGTAGCAAGTGCTCCCCTCGTCGCCCTCCTTGAACACGATCTCACCCGCCTCGAACCGTCGCGGCACGGCCACCTGTGCGACGCGTTCGAGCTCCTCGGGCAGAAGCGTCGAGAAGACCGGGACGCGGTGGAGCAACGCGGCTGTGTCCTCGCGGCTCGAAGACATCCTGCGCATGCATACCACACGCCCGATCGGACGAGGGGTTTGCGCCCAGGTCAGACCGAGTCGAGCGCCTGTTCGCGGCGCCGGCGCTTCAGCGTCGATCCAACCCACCACACCAGCGCTACGACGAGCGCGATCGGCGTTAGCGCCGCGAGCGCGATCAGAGCCACGCCCGCCACCACGGTCAGGACATGCCCCGCGTCGCGCGCGGCGCGGCCGAGCGTGAAGCCGCCGCCGTTGTGCGAAGCGGGCGCCGGCACGGTGTGGGCGTTGATCTGGACCGACACCTGGCTGTAGTTGACCTGATGGTTGAGCTTGTTCAGCGTCGCCTGATCGCTATCAATCGAGGCCTCCGCATCGCGAATCTGGGCCTTGAGGCTGGCGACCTGGTCGGCGGTGGTGGCGGCCGCCAGCTGCTTGAGCAGCGAGGTCCGGAGCGCCCGCGCGTCGGCCAGGGCACGACCCGCTCCCCCGACCTGACCGGTGATGTCCTGGCTCGAGTCGGTGCGCGAGGCGACCTGGGCGTAGTTGAGCGTGGACAGGAGCGTCATGGTCTGTCCGAGCGACCCACTCGGGACGCTCAGCTGGAAGCTTGCGTACCCGCCGGGTCCGCCCTGCGTTACCGACGAGCTCTCGACGATGCCGTTCTCCTGACCGATGACGTTGTAGACCTCCTGGGCGACGGCATCTATCCGGCTCGCTGAGGCATTCAGGTTGAGTTGAGCACCCTGGACGACCTTGCGGCCGGTCGTAGGCGGCTGGAGCGGAGGCGGAGTCGCCACCGATCCGGACGAAGATGACGCGGCGCCGTAAGTCGTGGGAGGAACGGCGGCGGACGACTTCGACGCGTTCGCGCCCGGGGCGTGTGCCGACCCCGGTGACGCCGGCGCCCCGCTCGCGGCCGGCGACCGGGAACTGCCCGAAGAAGCCGTGGTCGCGGCCTCGGACGCCGCCGACGAAGACGCCGAAGACGCCCCGTGCCAGCCATTCGCGACGACCACGATCGCCGCGAGCAGCGCGAGCCCGGTGGCAAGGCCTCCGGCGGCCTGCCAGAAGCCGGAGCCGAGGCGACGGCGCCGGGGGCGTTCTGAGGCGACCGTGGCGAACCGGCGCTCGACCTTCTGATCCAGCGAGTGCGCAAACGCCGGCGGGACTTGCGGCTTGTCGGACGCCAGCAGCAGCGCAATCTCGGCGACGTCCGCGTAGCGGGCGTCGACCGGCTCCCCCGCGAGCGTCGCGTCGATCGCGTCCAGCGTCGCGGCGACTTCGGGGTCGATCGGGTCTTGGTCAAGCAGTGGCATTACAGGCCTTCCGGAGCTTTTCCATCGTGCGATACAGCAGGGTGCCCGCGTTCGATTCGCTGACGCCGAGCACGCGGGCGAGCTCGGCGTTCGACATGCCGGCGTGGAACTTCAGCGCGACGATCTCGCGTTCGCGTGCGGGCAGTTTCGCGAGCGCGTTCTGCACGGCGGTCCGTCGCAGTGCCACCTCGGCGTCGTCCGCATCCTCCCGCGCCATGTCCTCCGGGTCGGTCACGAGCGCGGCGACCCGTCGGCGCCGGCGAAGCTCGTCGAGCGCCGCGTTCCGAGCGATACCGAACAGCCATGCCCGCTCCTCACCGCGCCGTCGGTCGAACGTCCGCCGGCGCCGGTAGGCGCGCTCGAACGCGAGCGCGGTCACGTCCTCAGCGGCGGCCGGATCCCGCAGCAGCGTGGCCACATATGCGTACACGTCGTCGCGGCTCGAGCGGTACAACGACTCGAACCGCTCCCACGAAGTGTCCCTGGCCGGCGCCGTCAAGGCCTCGCTCACACCCTCACTACGAACACAACGGCCATCCGTCACGCTGGCTTTAATCTTCCCCGACCGTGGGGGGCGTACGGGCGATCATGGTGGCGGGCGCATGCACACTTGCAGCGTGCGGCCCGGCCGTCCCCAAGAGCGGAACCGTGCGGGAACGCTGACGTGGATTCCGGCCAACTCGGCTTTCACCGCGATCATGAGATAGGGGCGATCAAGTCTCCCGGCTGGTTCGACATCGTCGCCGCCCAGTGGGGAATCAAGCACGAGGCGTCGTCACCGAACGCTCCGATTCCGAGCTGAACCCGCTACCCGCCGGCCAGCGCCCCGAACAACCGTGGGTCGTTCGTGATCACCCCGGTGACGCCGAGGGCGTGCAGCGCCCGGATACGCGGCAGCTCATCGACTGTCCACACGTACACCTCTCCGCCCGCGCCACGCACGCGGCGGACGAGCCGCGGCGTCACCAGCCGCCAGTGCACCATCAGCGCGTCGCATCGCCGCGTCCGGATCGCGCGGGCGGCCCGTGCGGGCAGCACCAACCGCAGCGCTTGCACCCCGACGATCGCCACCAGCGCGGTCGAGCGCGACCGGAACGGGTCCTTGGTGACCTTCGGCACCGACCATCCGAGCCTCACCGCGGGCTCTGCGGTTCGTATCAACTCGAGGCTCTCGCGGTACTGGCTCGAGATCAGCGCCCGGTCGAGCATGCCCGCGTCCCGCAGCGCATCGAGCACGCGCAACTCGTACCCGGGCAGCTTGAGATCGACGTCGATCTCCACGTCGGCGAACGCCGCTGATGCGAGGTGCACGAGGCCTTCCTCGAGCGTGTGCGGCAACCGTGTTACCGCGTCTTTGTAGTCGTGGGCGAGGATCAACCTGTCGCCGTGCTCCTCTGGCAGGACGTCGAACTCGATCATGTCGACGCCGGCCTGGAGCGCGGCATCGAAGCTCTCGTATGTGTTGCCGGGCGCGATCAGATCGGCGCCCTTGTGACCGACGCGGCGGAGGCGGCTCACTTCTGACATCCCGGGCACCAGTATGTCGTCCGGTTCGCGTCGCCCTGACCGCGCCGCACGATCCGCGTGCCGCAACGGGGACACGGACGCCCGGACAACCTGTACACGCGGGCCTCGATCGAGCGCGGGCCCTCGAGCGCCGAGCGCAGCATCCGCGGCCTGACCGCATCGATGATCGCGAGCGCCTCGCGGTCGTCGGTCGTTGCGACCGTCCGCCACGGGTCGATGCCGGCCTCCCAGCACCCCTCGGCCTTCCAGATATTGCCGAGGCCGGCGACGTTTCGCTGGTCGAGCAGCGCGTCCCCGAGCGGCCGCGTGGGGTCGTCGGAGCGCAGTCGCGCGAGAAACCGCTCGCGGTCGAACTCGGGCGCGAGCACGTCGGGGCCGAGCGCCGCGAGTCGCTGATCGAACCGTGACCGTCCCTCGGTGACCAGTTCGAGCGTCGGGCCGTCGAACTCTACGACCTCGTGGTCGCCCGCCTTTAGAACGATCCAGGCGCGCCGCGCCGAGCGGCCCCATCGTCGACCCGGGCCGTACACGCCCCATACCCCGACCATCCCGAGATGCGAGTGCAGCACGAGATCGCCCTCGAACCGAAGGAACAGGTGCTTGCCGTGGGTATCGACTCTGCGAACCGCGCGGCCCTCGAGGCGCACCGGCCACCGATCCAGCGCGTGCCGCGGCTGCGGGGTCAGGATCTCATCCGGTACCCGGCCCTCGAGCACCGGCCGCATGCGGTTGGCCGCGTAGGCAATCGTGTCGCCCTCAGGCATTACGCACTGAGGGTCAGGCGCCGGGGCCCTTCCTGGAAGCCAAGCCTCACGAGCGCTTCGCCCAGCGGCGAATCGAGCGCCGAGGCGCCGTCGACCTTCTCGAGCGCGATCCGCTTGATGGCACCGGCGCGCACCTGCTCGACGAGCGCCACCAGCGCGGGCTCGAGCCGCGGATCGTCATGGTCGACGAGCGTCTGCAGGGCACGACCTCCTCGTTCGATGTAGACGATCGGCTCGCCGGCCGCCAGGACCACGTGCGCGCCCGGCACGCGGGCCGGGCGCCGCGCCTCGTCTCTTGCCGGCCACGCCAGCGCCGCGCCATACGGCTGGGCCGGATCCACGGCGGCGAGCACCACCGGGGACTCGTCGTCTCCTGACGGGGCGCGCAGACGCTCGACCGCCCCCGGCAGTGCGAACTGCGCGCCGCCGAGTCCCTCGACGAAATATCCGCGCCGGGCCACTCCCAGCGTCTCCAGCTGCGAGAGCTCGGGGTAGATCGCCGAGAATCCGCCCGGCACTCCCTCGGCCCGGACCTGCTCGCGGGTCAGGATCCCATACCGCTCGAGCATCAACTCCGCCAGCGCCCGGCGCCGCGCCGCCGGGTCGACCGATGCGCGGAACAGCGACTCGGTCAGCGACCAGCGCCCCTGGACCTGTGCTGAGGAGCCCGCGCCACGCCGGCGTGAGGCGAACCGCCCCGGCCGTGCCGCGGTGCGGACACGCTCGCGCTGGGCCCGGGCCAGTGTCAGCCGTGGCGCTCGCAGCGGGGCGAACGCGTCGTTCGTCGCCTCGCCCGCCCAGGCCAGATCCCACAACGCCTCCTGGAGCTCCTCCGGCGCGAGGTCGACGTCAACGAGGAGATCGGTGAAGAAGCACGCCCCGGCAGCAAGCCTTGCCCGGACCGCGTCGTGCGCGGGCGACTCCTGAGGCGCGGTGGCCCCTCGTTGCGACGGCGGGCCAAGCACGGACAGGTCTTCACGGAAGTACAGCGCGACCCGCCCGGACGAACGCCCGAGCGCCCCGGCGCCGATCCATAGGAGCTCGCCGCTCGCGCATAGCTGATCGATCCATGCCGGCGAGTACGCGCCCGCGCGACGCGGCAGCACATCGCGCTCCCAGACGTCCGCCGGCAACGCTAATCCCTGCAACGGGACCAGCACCTCGCGAAGCCGATCGACGCCCGCGCCGGCCGGCGGGTGGCGATCGACTCCCTGCCAGGCCGGCAGGAAGCGAGCGAGCGCGCGCGAGTCGACCGGCTCGACCTCCTTGCGCAGGACCGCCAGCGACGCGCGGCGCAGTCGTCGCAGGACCTCGGGGTCACACCACTCGCGGTCGGTCCCGCCGGGCCGGAGCTCTCCTCTGACAAGCTCGCCGGCGCGCTCGAGCCCGGTGAGCACCGCGCTGCAGTCGACGCCGTAGCGTGCCCGCGCGTCGTCGGCGGTGAACGGTCCGTGCGTCGCCGCGTACCGCCGGACCAGCCGCGACAGGGCGTCGGGCACGTCCTCGAGGAACGCCGCCGGCAGCCCGCCTGGAGGCGCAGCCCCGATCGCGTCCCGGTACAGGCCGGCGTCGGCGGCGTCGATCCATCGCTCCTCGCCGGCGATCCGGACCGTAATAGCCCGGCGCTCCCGTTTCAGCTCCTCCAGCATCCGGGGCGCGTCCAGCCCCTCTACGACTCGCAGCTGCGCCTCGCCGGCGGTCAGGTCACCGACGCCGCGGAGCACGTCGTGCAGACCGTCGCGACTCGTGGCGCGCCGAATCGAGGAACGGGACTGGAGGTCGTCCTCGACCTGGTCGAGCGCCCCGGGATCGATCAGATCGCGCAGCTCCTCCTGCCCGAGCAGCTCGCGCAACAGTTCGCGGTCGAGCGACAGCGCCGCGGCCCGGCGCTCCGCGTTCGGCGTGTCGCCCTCGTACATGTACGTCGCGACGTAGTCGAACAGCAGCGAGGAGGCGAACGGCGACGCGGTCGCGGTCTCGACCTCGACCAGCGACAGCTCGCGGCGGTGCAGCGCGGTCAGCAGCTCGACCAGCCCGGGCACGTCGAGCACGTCGCGCAGGCACTCGCGGTAGGTCTCGAGGATGATCGGGAACTCTCCGTACTTCTTCGCGACCTCCAGCAGCGACTGAGACTTCAGCCGCTGCTGCCACAGAGGCGTCCGCTTGCCCGGCCGGGCGCGCGGGATCAGCAGCGCGCGGGCGGCGTTCTCGCGGAAGCGTGCCCCGAACAGCGCTGACGCCGACAGCTCCGCCACGACCTGGTCCTCTACCTCGTCGGGCTCAAGCATCACGAGGTCGGCCCCCGGCGGCTCCTCGGCGTCGGGCAGATGAACGATGATCCCATCGTCTGACCAGATCGCGTCGGACTCGAGCCCCAGCTGGTCGCGGATGCGCGCGCTGAGCGCGAGCCCCCAGGCGGCATGGACCCGGCCGCCGAACGGGCTCAGCACGCACAGTCGCCAGTCGCCGATCTCGTCGCGGAAGCGCTCGACCACGATCGCCCGATCGGACGGCACGACCCGCGTGGCTCCCTGCTGCTCGCGCAGGAACTCGACCAGGTTGTTCGCGGCGCGCCCGTCCAGGTCGTATTTACGCTCGAGAACCTCGGCCGGCTGCTCGACCGCCCAGCGCGAGAACGCGCCGATCGCCTCGCCGAGCTCCTTCGGGCGCCCGATCCCGTCGCCCTTCCAGAACGGCACTGCACCAGGCAAGCCGGGCGCGGGCGTGACGATCACGCGGTCGCGCCCGATCTCCTCGATCCGCCACGTGCTCGCGCCGAGCAGGAATGTCTGGCCGGGGCGGGCCTCGTACACCATCTCCTCGTCGAGCTCGCCGACGCGCCGGCCGTCGGGCAGCGTGACCGAGTAGAGGCCACGGTCGGGGATCGTCCCGGCGTTCGTGACCGCGAGCTGCCGGGCGCCCGGGCGGGCCCGGATCGTGCCCTTAACGCGATCCCAGACGATCCGCGGTCGCAACTCGGAGAACGCGCTTGATGGGTAGCGGCCGTCGAGCATGTCGAGCACGTTCTCGAGCTGGGTGCGGCTGAGCTCGGCGTAGCTGTGGGTCCGGGTGACCAGCGCATGGAGGTCGTCGACCGGGAACGGCTGGTCATCGGGTGCGGCCGCGGCGATCGCCACGATCTGCTGCGCGAGCACGTCGAGGGCGTTTTTTGGAACGACGGTGGTCTCGATCTCGCCTTCGCGCATCCGCCGCGCCACGACCGTGCACTCGAGCAGGTCGGCGCGAAACTTCGGGAAGATCCGGCCGCGGCTGACGTCGCCGACCGAGTGGCCGGCCCGGCCGATCCGCTGCAACCCGCGCGCCACCGACTTGGGCGACTCGACCTGTATCACGAGATCCACCGCGCCCATATCGATCCCGAGTTCCAGGCTCGAAGTCGCCACCAGGCACGGAAGTTCGCCCGCTTTCAGCATCTCCTCGACGACGAGCCGCTCCTCGCGCGCTAGAGACCCGTGGTGGGCGCGCGCGATCTCGTGCTCGGCCAGCTCGTTCAGACGTAGCGCCAGGCGCTCGGCGGCGCGGCGGTTGTTGACGAATAGGATCGTCGACCGGTGAGCGTTGACGAGCTCGACCAGCTCCGGGTAGATCGCCGGCCAGATCGACCGCCGGGTCGCCTCTGCGCCGCCGGCGAGCGGGTCGAGGTCGGGCGCGGGCGTGGCGTCCGGTTCGACCATCGACTCGACCGGGACCCTGATCTCGAGGTCGAGCTCCTTGCGGATCCCGGTATCGACGATCCGGCACGTTCTCGAGGGGCCGACCATAAACCGGCCGATCTCCTCGAGCGGCTTCTGCGTCGCCGACAGCCCGATCCGCTGGACCTCTCGTCCCGCCACCGCGGTGAGGCGCTCGAGCGTGAGCGCAAGGTGGGCGCCGCGCTTGGTCGACGCGACCGCGTGGATCTCGTCGACGATGCAAGACTCGGTCCCCGCGAACAGCTCCTGCGCGCGACCGGTCAGCATCAGGTACAGCGACTCGGGCGTGGTGATCAGGATGTCGGGCGGCTCGCGCAGCATCGCCTGGCGCTCGCGCTGCGGCGTGTCGCCGGTGCGGACCGCCACTTTCAGGTCGGCGCCGATCCCGCGCAGCGGCACGCGAAGGTTGCGGTCGATGTCGTACGACAGCGCCTTGAGGGGCGAGACGTAGACGAGACCGATCCGCCTGGCGCCTCTCTCCTTTGGGCCTGGCTGGCTGGCCAGCTTGTCGATCGCCCACAGGAACGCGGCCAGCGTCTTCCCCGACCCGGTCGGGGCAGAGATCAGCACGTGCTCGCCCGAGGCGATCGCCGGCCACGCCTGCGCCTGTGCCGGCGTCGGACCGCTGAACGCGCCGGCGAACCAATCGCGCGTACGTGGACTGAATTGCTCGAGAGACACCCTCAGCCGAGCGTAGCGAGCCGGGCTGCTCGGTTTCGGGGATCTAGGACCGTTTCTGACCGCGGCCCAGACCGGACCTTGGCGATCTAGCCACCACATTCCCAGCCTCAGCGCGTGGCTACCGAGAGAGCTCCTTCGCACGCGTGAACACGGCGTCGATCATCGGCTCGGTCAGCTTGCCCGTGAACGTGTTCTGCTGGCTCGGGTGAAAGCAGCCGACCAGCGTGTAGCGGCCGATCTCGACCTCGGCGCCGTGCCCGAACCGGGGCCGCGGCCGCGGGGCCATGACCCCGGACGCCGCCAGCACCCGCAGCGCGGCGTCCCATGCGAACGACCCGAGCGTCACGATCACACGGACCGATTCGAGCAGACCGAGCTCTCGCACCAGGTACGGCAGACAGTTGTCGCGCTCGGCGGGCGTCGGCTTGTTGGCCGGCGGCGCGCACCGAACCGCGGCGGCGACGTACGCACCGGTCAACCGTAACCCGTCGTCGCGCGCCACCGAGGTCGGCTGGTTGGCGAATCCGGTCCGGTACATCGAACCGAACAGCCAGTCGCCCGACCGGTCCCCGGTGAAGATCCGCCCCGTGCGGTTCCCCCCGTGCGCCGCGGGGGCTAGCCCGATCACGAGCACGGCGCCCTCCGGATCGCCGAAGCCGGGCAACGGCTTCCCCCAGTATTCCTCGGACGCGAACGACGCCCGCTTGACCCGCGCCACCTCTTCTCGCCAGGCCACGAGGCGCGGGCAGCGCCGGCAGGCGATCACCTCCCGCTCGAGCTCGCGGAGGCCCGCGGTGCTCAAGCCTTCAGCGCCCGCCCGTAATGCCGTTCGTAGTACTCGCGGTACGCGCCCGACCGGATCGGCTCCCACCACCACTCGTTGTCGCGATACCACTCGACGGTCCGCGCCAGCCCTGCCTCGAACCGCACCTGCGCCCGCCACCCGAGCGCCCCGAGCTTGGCCGAAGACAGCGAGTAACGCCGGTCGTGCCCGGGGCGGTCGGTCACGAACTCGATCAGCGACTCATCCCGGCCGGTCAACTCGAGGATCTTCCGCACCACCGTCAGGTTGTCGCACTCGTCCGGGCCGCCGCAGTTGTACACCTCACCCGGCGCTCCGTGCGCCAGCGCGTGTCCGATTCCGCGAGCGAAGTCTTCGACGAACAGCCAGTTCCGGACGTTCTTCCCGTCCCCATATACCGGCAGGTGATCGCCCGCCAGCGCGTTCAGGATCATCAGAGGGATCAGCTTCTCCGGGTACTGATGCGGCCCGTAGTTGTTCGAGCCCCGGCAGATGAGCGTCTCGAGCCCGTACGTGTGGAAGTAGCTCGAGACGAGCAGATCCCCGCCGGTCTTGGTCGCGCTATAGGGACTCGACGGCGCCAGCGGCGACTCCTCGGTGAACGACCCCGTCTCGATCGACCCGTACACCTCATCGGTCGACACCTGCAGGTAGCGGATCCCCCGCTCGCGCGCCGCCTCCAACAGCACGTGCGTGCCCTGCATGTTGGTCACGATGAATTCCTCGGGCCCGGAGATCGACCGGTCGACATGCGTCTCCGCCGCGAAGTTCACCGTCGCCTCACATCCAGCGACTGCCTCCGCCACCGCGGCCGGATCCTCGATCGCGCCCTGCAAGAACCGGATGTCGGACTCCACCTCCCGCAGGTTCTCGCGCCGGCCGGCGTACGTCAGCTTGTCGAGCACCGTCACCTGATCTCCGTGCTCGCGCACGCGGTCGCGCACGAACGTCGACCCGATGAACCCGGCACCCCCGCAGACGAGCAGCTTCATATGGCGCTCACCGCCCTGGTCAATGCCATGTACTGGGCCAGTCCACGTCGCCAGTCCGGTAGCTCCGGAGCATCCCGTTCGCTGCGCAGGACGCTATACGCCGGTCGCGTCGCGAGCCGCGGCATCTCGGCTGTGCTGCACGTTTGCACTTCACAGCTAACGCCGGCAGCGGCCACGATTTCACGCGCGAACTCGTACCACGAGCACGTCCCTCCCCCGGCGACGTGGAGGACTCCGACCGGTGGCGACTCCCGCGCCGCCAGTTCAACGAGTGCCTGCGCCAGGTGTCCGGTGAACGTTGGACACCCGATCTGGTCGTCGACCACCTTCAGCTCGTCCCGCTCGCCCGCGAGCCGGATGATCGTCGCCGGAAAGCAGGGACCGCCGGCCCCGAACAGCCACGACGAGCGCACGGTCGTGTGGCGCCCGGGCGCCGAGTCCGCGACCTCGTGCTCCCCGGCGAGCTTCGAACGGCCGTACTCCGACACTGGGCCGATGGGGTCGGACTCGACGTACGGCTCGCGCTTGGTTCCGTCGAATACGTAGTCCGTCGACACGTGGACCGTCCACGCACCGGCCGCCGCGGCGGCCCGTGCGACATTGCCGGCACCCGTGCCGTTGACGGACAGCGCGTCCGCCGGCGAGCTCTCCGCGCCGTCGACGTTGGTCCAGGCCGCGCAGTTGACGACCACGTCGGGGCGCGCGTCGCGCAGGGTCGCCTCGGCCGCGGCGCGATCGACGATGTCCAGCTCGCCTCGCGTGAGGGTCACGACGTCGTGCCCGGCGCCCTTGGCGGCGGCTGCCACGTCCTGCCCGAGCATCCCGGCGGCGCCGGTGATCACGAACCGCATCGGGTGGAAGGGTAGAAGGATGCGGCATGATGCGCGCGTGACGGAAGGCCCCTCCGCATCGGAATCGACCGCCCGTCCCGTCCGCGTGGTCGCCGCCGGCGGCACGATCGCGATGCGCGGCCAGCGTGCAGTCCCGGCCCTTGACGCCGCCGAGCTCGTCGAGCAGCTTCCCCAGGTGGCGGGCTTCCGCCTCGAGGCCGAGAGCGTTCTGTCGCTGCCGAGCACCCACCTGACGCTTTCCGACGCGCTCGGTCTCGCGCGCCGCGCCTGCGCGGCCGCCGACAGCGGCGAGGGCGTCGTGCTCACGACCGGCACGGACACGATGGAGGAGGTGGCCGTGGTGTGCGGCCTGATGTACGGCGGCGACGCTCCGATCGTGATCACCGGGGCGAACCGACCCGGCAGCGCGCCCGGCGCCGACGGACCGGCGAACTTGCTCGACGCGATCATTCTCGCCCGCGCTCCCGCCGCCGCCGGGCTCGGCGTGGTGGTCGCGTTCGGCGGCGAGGTCCACGCCGCGATGACCGTCCGCAAGATCGACAGCACCGGACCGGTGGCGTTCGGCTCGCCGACCGCTGGTCCGCTCGGGCGGATCGTCGAGGGCCGGGTGTGGTTGCACGCCACCCCGCGCCGGCCGACACCGCTGCCTGTGGAACGCCTCGACCATCGCGTCACCACGGTCACCACCGGGCTCGGCGACGACGGCGCGATGCTTCGCCACGCCGCCGAGATCGGCGATGGCGTCGTGCTGGTCGCGCTCGGCGCGGGCCACCTGTCCAAGGAGGTCCTGGCCGAGCTCCGCCGGGCTGCCGAGCGCTTGCCGGTCGTTATCACGTGCCGCCCCGATCGCTCGTCGATGCTGTTCGCGACCTACGGTTTCGAGGGCGCCGAGCGGGACCTCCGCGCGAGCGGTGCGATCTGCGCGCCGTTCCTGTCCCCGGCGGCGGCTCGGATGGCGCTGCTCAGCTGTCTCGGCGCCGGCCTGGACCACGCCGGCATCGCGCAGGCACTCGCGCCGTTCGACGCCCGTTAGCGGCTCGCCAATGCGGTCAGTTCGGGTCCGCGGGTAGCAGTTTCCTCACACTGAGCGCGTGCCGTCCAGATAGGGTCGCGGCATGGCTGAACGAACCAAATACACACCAGGCACCTTCTCCTGGACCGACCTCTCGACCACCGATCAGGAGGGGGCCAAGAGCTTTTATGGCGGGCTCTTCGGTTGGGATGCCGACGACCAACCGGTCGGCGACGGTATGACGTACTCGATGATGAGCATCGGCGGCAAGCCTGTCGCCGGCATCTCCCTCCAGAACGAGATGCAGCGTCAGTTCGGTGCGCCCCCCGCGTGGAACTCGTACGTGACGGTGGAGAGCGCGGACGACGCAGCGAATCGGGCCGGCAAGCTCAGCGCGAACGTGATCGCGCCACCGTTCGACGTGATGGACGTCGGGCGGATGGCCGTGATCCAGGATCCGCAGGGCGCGTTCTTCATGGTCTGGGAGCCGAAGCTTCACATCGGCGCAGGGATCGTCAACCAGCACGGAGCGCTGTCCTGGAACGAGCTCGCCACCACGGATCTCGATGGCTCGGCCGAGTTCTACCGCGAGTTGTTCGGGTGGGACGCCAACCCGATCGAGGGCATGGCGTTCCCGTATCGGGTCATCCAGAACGGCGAGAGCAGCAACGGCGGAATGCGTCCCTCGCAAGAGAACGAGCCGACGTACTGGCTCGTGTACTTCGGCACGGACGACATCGACGCTTCGCTGGCGAAGTCAGATGAGCTCGGAGGTACCACGCTCGTGGGCTCGATGGACATCGGGATGGGCAAGATCGCGGTCTTGCAGGATCCCCAGGGAGCCGTGTTCGCGCTGTTCGCCGGCAATTTCGACGACTGAGTCCGCTCAGCAGCTAACGCGCCGGCGCTGACCGGCCGACATACTCGTTATATGCGCCGGGCTGGTTCAGCGCTGGCGGTTCTGGCCGCCATGATCTGCGCAGGGTGTGGATCGCAGACGACGCGGACGCAGACCGCCACCCCCGCGGCCGCGACCGTCGCGCCGACCCTGCACGCCCACCCGCAGGCGGTCGAGCCCGTCGCCGGCGCGGGTGCCCAGTCGCAGTCGACGACGACCGCACCGGCCGCGGTCAGCGTGGGGGCGCCGGGCGGCGCCCTGGCGCAACCGGCATCGCTCGCCACCGTCCGCCGGCAGCTTGCCGCCAGCGGGCTGTCGGCCAACCCGAACCAGGCGACGCTGACGCCCGCCGGCCTCGCGATCCCGCCGATCAACGCGCCGCCCGCGGTCCAGGCGATCATCGCGGCCGGGAACGAGATCGCCCATCTGCCCTACCGCTACGGCGGCGGCCACGCCACGTACGAGGACACGGCTTACGACTGTTCGGGGTCGATCAGCTTCGTGTTCGCCGCCGCTGGCCTGCTCAAGTCGACGGTCGCGTCGGGCGCGCTGATGGACTGGGGCGCCGCCGGCCCCGGCAAGTGGGTCACGGTGTTCGCCAACGCCGGCCACACGTTCATGTACGTCGCCGGGTTGCGCTTCGACACCGTGGCGCTGGCCCAGACCGGCTCGCGCTGGTCCAGCCGCCCCGCCGACGAACCTGACCTGAACACGTTCTCGGTCCGCCACCCGATCGGCCTCTGAACACCCTGCACAGCGCCGCGGCTAGGCGCGGCCGTACACCGGGATCGTGGCACCGCTCGTCGGCGAACTGTCGTCGGACAGCAGCCACGCGACCACGCCGGCGATCTCAGCCGGCTTGACCCACTTGTCGAAATCGGCCTTCGGCATCGACGCGCGGTTGCCCGGCGTGTCAATCACGCTCGGGAGGATCGTGTTGCAGCGGATCCCGTCGTTCTTGTACTCAATCGCGACGGCGTGCGCGAACGCGATCACACCGGCCTTCGAGGAGATATAGCCCGCGGCACCGGGAAACGGCTGGAGCGCCGCGCGCGTCCCCACGCACACGATCGACCCGCCGCCCGCGGACAGCAGACGTGGAACCGCGGCCTGGACCATCAGAAACGTCGGCCGCAGGTTCAGCCGGAACTGCTGCTCGAACTCCTCGATCGGGGTTTCGTGCACTCGGCCGCCGGCGGCGAACCCGCCGACGAGATTCACGACGCCGCGGAGCGGGGCCTCGCCGGAGCCGGCGGCTGTCGCCACCACGGACGCCGCCGCATCCGGGTCGAACAGGTCTGCTCGCACCGTCTCGAGCCGGTCATGCTCCGGAACCCGCGAAAGCTCGTCCTCGACTATCCACGGCACGACCACGCGCCAGCCGTCGCCGAGCAGGCGCTCGACCACCGCCGTGCCGAGCCCGCCCGTTCCTCCCGTGATGATCGCTGTTTCGCTCATCCGCTTGCCGTCCGCGCGCCACTTTATCTTCGCCGGGGATGAGAGTTCGGGAATTTGCGGAAGGAACTGACGTCTCGCAGGCCCTTCTCGTGCGCGAGGTCGACCGCCAAACCGACCAGCTGAAGCTCGTCCTCGGGGACCGGAGCGGGACCGTGCAGGCCGTCGCAGCCCACGCCGCCAGCGACCACTGCCGACCCGGCGAGGTCGTGTTCGTGACCGGTACTTTCACCGAGGCGCATCTGAAGGTGCGCAGCCTGCGGAAGGCCCGTGACGGCGAATACGCCCACACCGACCTCCACGACGGCCCCGCGCGCGACCTCGATCAGATGGAGCGCGACCTGCGTGAGCTGCTCGCGACGATCCAGAACCCGCATCTGCGTCAACTGCTCACCGCGGTGTTCGCCGAGGCGTGGTCGGGCTACCGCGAAGCGCCGGCGGGCAAGCGCTTTCACCACGCCTACCGCCATGGCCTGCTCGAGCACTCGCTGACCGTCGCTCAGTCGGTCAGCGCAATCTCGGCGATGTTCTCGGGCATCGACCGGGACGTCGCCGTCGCCGGGGCGCTGCTCCACGACATCGGCAAGCTCGAGGCCTACGAACTCCACAGCGGCTCGATCTCGATGTCCGACCAGGGACGCCTCCACGGCGAGATCCCGCTCGGCTATTACCGCGTCCGCCGCGCGATTGAGCGCCTCGATGGCTTCCCGCCCGACCTGGAGCAGGCGCTCCTCCACATCATCCTCAGCCACCACGGCTCGCTCGAGCACGGGAGCCCCGTCGTCCCGTGCACGCGCGAGGCGACGCTCGTGCACATGATCGACAACCTCGGGGGCCGCCTCGGCAGCTTCGACCGGCTCGAACGGCAGCTACGCGCCGGCGAGCAGTGGTCGGCGTGGGACAAGGCGCTCGGTGGCGGGGCGTACTTCGCGCCATCGCCGGACGCCGAGCGCGAGGCCGCCTAGGCGGCTGTACCACCTCTGCCACGCAGCGCCACAACTTCGCCGCAAATTGCGCCCGGCCCCCGGGAGGCGGGGACGCCTCCCGGCGGACCCAACTACAGTTGGAGGGGGCATGGCCAAGGACACCGAAAAGCTGATCCGTCAGCTGTCGCTCATCTCATACCTGATGGCGGAACGGCGTCCGGTCACCGCTCAGGAGATCCGTCGCGACGTCGAGGGCTACAGCGCGATGAACGAAGACGCGTTCGCGCGCCGCTTCTACGCGGACCGCTCAGAACTCGAGGCGCTCCGGATCTTCCTGTCGGTCGAAAAGCCGGTCGACGGGCTTGTCGAGCAGGAGACCTACTCGCTCGCGCCCGAGAACTTCCACCTCCCGGCGATCGAGTTCACCGATCGCGAGCTCGCCGGGCTCAACACCGCCCTGCACCTGCTCGACGGCGAGTTCGCGTACGCCGAGCCATTGCGGCTCGCGCTCCAGCAGATCTCCTGGGGCCGCCCGAGCCCGCTCACCTCGCCCGAGCAGCACACGGTGGCGCTTGGGATCACCGGCTCGGCCGGCGGCCACGAGCTATCTGGGCGCCTCGCGAAGGTCGAGACCGCGATCTTCCGCCGCAAGACGATCGTGTTCGACTATTACACGATGGAGCGCGGCGAGCTCGGCACGCGCAAGGTCGACCCCTACCAGCTGCTGTTCCAGGGCGGCCAGTTCTATCTCGTCGGGCACGCGCACGAGCGTGGCGCGATCCGCGTGTTTCGCCTCTCCCGGATCCGCGGCAAGGTCGGCTACGCGACCAAAGCCGAGCACGACTTCCAGCGCCCTACCGGGTTCGACCCGCGCGCCTACGCGAACCGGATCGACTGGCAGTTCGGTGACCCGGTCGGGACCGCGGAGGTGTGGATCGGGCGGCGGATCGCCTGGCAGATCGAGCGTCACTTCGGCCGGTACGGCGAGATGCGCGCGGACGAGGGCGACGGCGATCGCACATTCCTCACCGAGTACGCGAACGCACGCCAGCTGATCGCCTGGGTCCTCGGCCTCGGCGAAAACGCGCGCATCGTCGGCCCGCCCGAGCTGGCCGCCGAGCTCCGCGACCGGCTGGACCTGCTCGTCGAGCGCCATAGCGGAGAGCCGCAGACCGCCCCGGAGGTGGACGGGACCGCGGCCGGCACAGCGGACAATGGAGTCCCCGATGCCGGCAATGGCCATCACCCCGACGGCGCGATCCGCCCCGAGCGGTTCGCGCGACTCGTGACGCTCGCGAGCATTCTGATCGACGCCGGCCGCGCGGGCCGGCGCATCGACGCCCGCGAGCTCTGCACCACGCTCAAGATCTCCGAGCAGGAGCTGCGCGAGGACATCTCCGTGCTCAACCTCGTCAACTTCGGCGCGGGCACCTACGTGCTGTACGCCGAGCTCGGCGCCGATGGGATGATCGAGGTCGAGCCGGAACCCTACGGTGACTCGTTCGCCCGGCCGGCGCGGCTGCTGCCGGTCGAGGCGAAGGCCCTGGTGGCCGCGATCGACCTGATCGGCGAGCACATCCCCGAGGGCTCGTTGACCTCGGTGCGCGAGAAGGTGGTGGCCGCGCTCGGCGAGGATCCCGTCCACGAGGGACTCCAGATCGCCACCCCGGGCGGCGACGACGCCGAGATCGCGGCGGTCGTTTCGAGCGCGATCGCCCAGCGCCACATGCTCTCGTTCGAGTACTACAAGGCGAACGAGGACGAGTTCTCCACGCGCAAGGTCGAGCCGTACGCGCTGATCAACGGCCGCGAGGGCTGGTATGTCGCCACGTTCGACCCCTCGCGCGACGATGTCCGGCACTTCCGCCTGGACCGGTTCAAGTCGGCCACCGTGACCGACGAGTCGTTCGAGCCGCGCCCCGACGTCGACCCCGCCGCCGATGTCGACGGCTGGCCCCGGACCGGCGAGGTTCCAGCCTCGCACCGCGCCCGCGTCTGGATCTCGCCGGAGCGGGCACGCTGGGCTCGCGAGGAGCGACGGATCACCGCCGAGCTCGAGGACGGCTCGGTGGTGGTTGAGCGCAGCTTCGCCAGCGTGCGCTACCTCATCCGCGACGTGCTCAAGGAGGCCGGCGATGCGGTCGTGCTCGAGCCGGCCGATGCCCGCGCCGCCGTCCGCGACGCCGCCGAAGCGCTCCGCGGCGCGACGGCCGCCGTCGCGGCGCGCTGACTAAGACCGATACGCTCCACCGCGATGCAGCCCCTCAAGGGACTGATCCTGTCCGGAGGCAAGGGCACGCGCCTGCGCCCGATCACGCACACCAGCGCGAAGCAGCTCGTGCCGGTCGCCAACAAGCCCGTGTTGTTCTACGGGATCGAGGCGATGGCCCAGGCCGGCATCGACGAGGTCGGAATCATCATCGCGCCCGAGACCGGTGACGAGATCCGCGCCACCGCGGGCGATGGCTCGAAGTTCGGCATCCGCATCACGTACATTCCCCAGGACGCGCCGCTCGGCCTCGCGCACGCGGTCCTCACCGCCGAGCCCTTCCTCGGCGACTCGCCGTTCGTGATGTACCTCGGCGACAACCTGCTCCAGGGCGGTATCGGGGATCTGGTGGCCGCCTTTCAATCCGACCAGCCCGATGCGCTGATCCTGCTCACCCAGGTCCCGGATCCCGAGAACTACGGCGTTGCCGAGCTCAGCGAGGGCAAAGTCGTGCAGCTGGTCGAGAAGCCGCCCAAGCCGCGGACCGACCTGGCGCTGGTCGGTGTGTACATGTTCACGCCGGCGGTGCACGCGGCGGCGAAGGCGATCGAGCCCTCGGGACGCGGCGAGCTCGAAATCACCGATGCGATCCAGCGCCTCGTCGACGACGGCCTGCGAGTGCAGCCGCATATCGTCAAGGGCTGGTGGAAGGACACCGGCCGCCTCGACGACATGCTCGCCGCGAACCGGCTCGTGCTCGACACGATCCAGACCCGGCTCGAGGGCGAGCTGATCGATTCACGAGTCGACGGACGCGTGGTGATCGAGGCCGGCGCGCGGCTCGAGCGCTCATCCGTGCGCGGTCCCGCGATCATCGGCGCGGGCGCGAGGCTGACCGACTGTTACGTCGGTCCGTACACGGCGATCGGCGAGGCCTGTGAGATCTCGGGCGCCGAGGTCGAGCACTCGATCCTGCTGGCCGGCTCGGTCGTCCGCGACCTTGACGGCCGGATGGAGTCCTCGCTACTCGGACGCAACGTCAAGATCGGCCGAGACAACCGCCAGCCCAGGGCCTACCGGTTCCTGGTCGGCGACAACTCAGAGCTCTCGATTCTCTAGCCGGTTACCGTGAGCTCCTGGAGCATCGGGAGCTTTTTCGCGCTCGCCGCGGTCACGCGGATCCGCACGAATCGAGCCTTCAGGACGTTCAGATGCAGCGTGTCGAGCACCCGCCCGCTATGGCCGCTCACGACTGCGACCCGGCGCCAGTTTCGACCGTTGGCCGACACCAGCACCGCGTAGCTCGCGGGCCGCAGCACGACCACAGGCCCGGGGGGCGGCGGCACGTTCGGCGCGGGCGCGGCCGGCCACTGTCGACCCCACCGCACCGTCGCCGTCCCGATCGGGGCGGCAAGACCCGAGGTCCGAGCGGTCAGCGTCGAGTGGACCGCGGCCGGCTCCCAGTCGGTCGCCGGGCTGCCGTCGACCGCGGCGAGCGCCGGGGCTCCCGGCTGCGAGGAGCTCGCGGCGACGCGACCGCACCGGACCAGGTCGCTCGAGGGGGTCAGATCAGGCCTGCGCGTGCGAAGCGTGAGCTTCCGTCCCGCGGCGAGCCGTCGCGTCCCGGCGGGGGTTTGGATCGGCAGCGGCGCACCGCTCTGCAGCGTCACGATCGTGTGCTGCTGGCCGATCGCGACCGTGAACGTCCGGCCGCGCCACTTCAGGCTGTGGAGCACGATCGCTCCGATCTGGCCGTTCAGGCTCGGGTTCAGGCCGACGTTGCTCGGGTCCCAGCGCATCCCCGAATACCCGTACAGGAACTCCTGGAGGAACCCGCCGATCCCGGTCATGAACGTGAATGCGCCACCGGTTCGAGTCTCGGAGAACTGATGGAACACGTCGCGGAGAAACGGCTGGTAGCTCCGCTCGGTGTACACGTAGCTCGCGCATCCGGGCGTGCCGAGCGCGGCGTTGTCGATCAGGTTCACCGCGTCGCTCATCGACGGGCCGCCGGGATCCGTGCGCGGGACGTAGAAGTTGATGTCGCCGAGCGCGAGCCTGGACGGCATCGTGTGGCCCCACGGGTACTGGAGCAGCGTGATGTCCGCCTGCTTGACCAGCTGGCCGCGGTAGCCCGAGAACTCGGGGTGGATGCCCCTGCTCACCGGTACCGCGAGGTTGGCCGCGATCGTCGACCAGTTCGTCGGCGGCGCGATCCCGAGCACATGCGCCGCCTGGACGGCGTCCTGGAGCGTACGCATCGCCCCGACGTTCGTGTACGCCTCGTCGTTGACGTCCGGGTTCTCCTCGTCGGGGCCGGTGACTCCCGTGATGTGGTACTTGCCGTCGCTGCCGAGCGTCGCTCGCGAAGCCCAGAACGCCGCCGCCCCGGACAGCACCGGCCAGCCCTGCCCGGCCAGCCACGACCTGTCAGAAGTCGCGAGGTAGTACTGCCACTGAGCGAGGGCGATGTCCGCGGTGATGTGCTGCTCGTACAAGCCCTCGCTGTTGACTGATACCGGCGGCGGGATTTGCTCGGTCCCGTCCAGTGCACTTTCCCACGGGAACCGCGCGCCGGCGTAGCCGGTGGCGGTGGCATGCTGCTCGGCCTGGCTGAGGCGCTGGAAGCGATATGCGTTCATGCCGGCCGCAAGGTCAGGGTGCTGCGCGAGCAGCGACGGATACATCCACGTCTCGGCGTCCCAGAAGATGTGGCCGTCGTAGCCGTTGGACGACAGCCCGGCGGGGGAGACGCTCCAGTCGACCCCAGCTCGCGTGCTCGACCACAGGTAGAACTCACTCGCGTTGACGTCGGTCGCGAGCGTGCGGTTACCCCGCACCTCGATCCACCCGCGCCAGAGCGACGCCCAGGCCGCCTTGTTCGCGGCTAGCAACGAGTCCCAGCCGGTGGCTGCGGCGGATGCCGCCTGCCCCTGGGCGGCCGTCGTGGTGTTCGCCGCGGCCTGCGAGCTCACGACGCCGACGTACTTCGTGATCGTGTAAGTCTGGTTCGCCTGCACCGGGAACCCGAGCTGCTGGCCGACGCTCTGGTCGGTGGTCTGGTCGGTTTGTGTCGTTGTCGCAAGAACGTTGTGGCTGACTTGCAGCTGGCTCGCGAGCGTCGCCTGGATCCCGGTGCCCTCCGTCGCGATCGTCACCCAGTCCCGACGCGCCGCGACGTTCCACCCTTTCGTCACCTGAGTGGTGAGCTCCGGGGTGGCGGTCGTGTCGGCGGTGCCGTCGATTGCGTCGCCGACGGTCGCCACTCCCGACCAGTGTGGGGTGAACTGCAGCTGGACAAGACCGAGATTCGGGTTCGCCCGGTCGGTCAGTACCTGGTAGGTCAGGTCGGTGGCGTGTCCGTCCGGAGCGGTCCAGTGCGCAGCCGTGGTGACAATTCCGGTGTGCAGGTCGATCGACTGGCGCCAGCCCGACACTCCCGCGCCGGGGACCGCGAACGTGTTGCCGTTCTCGCCGAATGTCAGCGTCGACCAGGTCGGGATGTTTGCGCGCTGCTGTACGTCGTTCGCGGGCTTCGGGTCGTTCGAGACCTGCCCGTAGAAGCCCGCGAGTTCGGACTGCGCGGGGACCGTGCCGCCGGCGTAGCCCTGGCCCGCGGCCGGCACCCTGACGCCGAGCATGCCGTTGCCGGTGAAGGTCGGGGCGTACGTGCCCCCGGGACTGTTCGCGGTCAGTACGAACGAGCCCGCGCTCGCCGATGGTGCCGCCTGGGCTGTGGACACGAAGAGAAGGGCCCCGGCGGTGGCCAAAAGCCCGGCGTTCCTGCGCATGCTCTACCTCCTGGAAGACCTCGCTCCTCCCATTTCCCGGGGAACGTGGCCTGAAACCGGCTTACGGTCCGCTCGAGAGCGTAAGCGTCCAGGTGGAGGTGTATGTCCCGGTCCTCGCGTTGCCCGGAATGTTCAAGGCCGCGGTCAGAGAGACGTTGACCGGCCCGGAGCCTGTCCCCGGAGCGGCGTCGAAGACCTTGGCCCCCATCGGAGCCGTCGTCGCCGCGGGAACGGTCACCGGATACGAGATTTGGTTGGACGGCAGCGAGCAGTTGCCGGTATCCGCGGTGACCGACGCCGCCGTGATTGACGCGGCGGTGGTGGGCAGCGTGTGAGTGCTCGAGGTAAAAGTCGTCGACGTCGCGGTCAGGTTCCAACCCGCGCCCGATCCTGTCTCGTCGCTCGGCGACAGCGACAGCGGCGTGGTGATCGATTGGTCGCGTCCGGTCAGCGTGGTACTCGGCCACGACAGCGTGGACGGCGGGGTGAAGGTGAGCCCGCCCGAGTTACAACCAGCGCTACCGCTGCCGTAGCCGAGGATCGTGCCCGAGCTGCCGACGGCCGTGCCGGAGGTTTCGTTGCTGACGTCGACGCTGTACAGGGTGTTGCTCGTAGGAGAGTTCAGCCAGCTCCAGCCCGTGCCGTTCGTAGTCCACGCGATCCGGCCCGATGCGCCGACCGTGACGCAGTCGTTGGCATCCCAGCACGACACCCCGTACAGGCTCAGCTCGCTGCCGTCGGACTGATATGACCAGTTGGCGCCGCCGTTGGTCGTCGCGACGATCTCGCCCGTCCCGCTGACGGCGTTCCCGACCGCAAAGCACACTGTCGTGTTCGTGCATGTGACGGCGTTCAGCGCCTGGTTGTCTCCGCTCGGCGGCGTCTGGGTGGTCCACGTCGAGCCGCCGTTGATCGTGACCAGAAGGGTGGCGACGCGGCTGTTGCCCCCGACGGCGTAGCAGACCGACGTGCTCGGACAGTTGACGTCGTTTAGCAGGGCGTGCGTCCCCGGGGCAGTCTGCGCGGTCCAGGTGGACCCGCCGTTGATCGTGGCGATCACCACCGGGGAGCTCCCGACGACATTCCCCACCGCAACGCAATGCGTGCTGCTCGCGCACGAAATACCCTGAAGCGTCGCCGTCGCCGACGACGGCGGCGTCTGCTTGGACCAAGTCGAGCCGCCGTTGGCCGTCGCTACGATCAGCGGAGCCCCGCTCGAGGTGTTTCCCACCGCGATGCAGTCGTTGTCATCCGCGCAGCTGATCGCGTTGTACTGCCCCGTAGCGTTGCTCGGCGGCGTCTGCGTGCTCCACGTTGGGCCCACCGCTGCGGCGTTCGCGGTATGGATGATCTTGCCGGCGGACGTCGAACCGCCGACCGCGAAGCAGTGGCTCCCGTCCGGACACGACACGCCGTAGAGCGTGCTCGTCGTCGGCGATGTCTCCGGGCCCGCCCACGTGATGGCGGAGGCGCCCGGCGCGGCGATCAGCACGAGCGTGCCGATCGCCGCCGCCACCAGGATCCTGATTCGTGTCACTCGGCGTCGCGTCACCACGCGGCGGACCCGTTCTCAGCTGGAGGCCGGACCGCGCCGCCGCCGCCCGAACAGCGTGCCCACGACGATCCCACCGAAGCCGACCAGTGCGATCGGCCACCACGGGATCGTGCTGCTGCCGCCGGACGACCGGGTTTCGGCAACCGGAACCGTGCTGTTGACCAGCTTGGCTCCCAGCGACGCGCTGCCGTGCAGGACCTGGCGCGGGCCGCAGCCCGTCGCAGTGATGTTCGCGCTGTAGTTGCCAGCGGCGAGCCCATGCGGCCACACGAACGGGTACGGGATCGAGTCACCCGGTAGCACCGTGTCGAGTTTCCGGCTCGCGCGCTGAACACCGCCCGGCCCGGTTAGTGCGATCGCTAGCCGTGGCTTGCACAGAATTGTTCCGGTGTTGGCAAGGTTTACCACCACCGACGGATACGTCGTGCCTTGGATCGGCGCGATCGAAAAACTCTCGAGTGCGAGATGTGTCAGCGACGGCCCGGGGACCACAACTTCGATTCCAACGACGGTGCGCAATACCTCGGTGACCGAGAAGCGACCGCTTGACCTACCGGCGTTGACGTCTTCGAGCGCGAGGCCGCCGAGATGCTGACCGACGCTCGCCGTGGCCGGGACCTTGACGGTGAGCGCGACGGTGGTCTGCGAGTTGGCAGGAACCGTCACGGTCGGCACCGCCGGGGTGACCCACAGACCGGCACCGTGAAGGCGGGCGCCGCGGTTGCCGTACACCACTCCAGATGTCGCCCCGGTCAGTCCGTCGACCGGGTAGACCCGCAGCGTCACCGGCTTCGCTGCCGTGTTCGTGACGACCACCTGGTCGGTGAAGGATCCACCGCGCGGGACGGTGCGGATGAAGTACGCGCGCGTGGCGGGATTGCTGGGGTTGAAATGCGCCGGTCGGGCGCCGAAGCCGCCGATCGTGGCGGCCTCAGCACCGGACGCGAGCGCGCCGAAGGCCACCGCAAGAGCGGTGGCCAGCAGCAGGAGGGTTTTGGTTTTCACGCTTATTACGGGCCGCTGACGAGCGACAGCGTCCACGTGGAGTTGTAATTACCCGCATATGCGTTGGCGGGAATCGCGAGCGTCCATGTCGGCGTCACCGTCTGGTTGCCCATGCCGGTACCGGCGGGAGCGTTGAACAGCTTCGTGGGGGTTGGAGCGGTCGTCCCGGCGGGCAGGCTGTAGGGATACGACACGGTCGTCGTGCCGCCCACAGTGCAGGTCACGTTCGTGTCACATGTCGGGGCACCGGGGGACGACGCGACCGTCGTGGCCCCCACCGGGAGGGTGTTGCCGGTGCTGGTCTTGAACTGCGTCGAGGTCGCAGTGATGTTCCAGCCCGCGCCCGAGCCGGTGGCGTCGCCGATGTCGAGCGCCTGCGAGGCCGTCACGGTCTTGTTCGCGCCGTCAAGTGTCGTACCCGGGAAGGTAACGTTTCCCGGGGTGCTGGCAAAGCCCAGCGAGCCCGCGGTCAGGGTCTCCGAGGCGGTGGTGGCGCCGGCCGGTGCTGCCACAAGCAGCAGGGTGCCGATCGTCACCGCTGCCGCGGGCAGCATGGTGCGCAGTTTCATTCAGGTCCCTTTCGGTTCCGGTTGCGTGCCCCCAACGCAAACTCACGTCAGGTTCATCGAGGTCCCTCCCTTTGTCGGCATACTGACCGTGGACTTGAGAAGGAACCGGTTCCATCGATGGGGTCGATCCTCAGCGGTGAGTAGCTTTGGTGCGTGATTGGCAGTGGCGCGCCGCCGTTCAGCGCTAGCCGAGGCCCGCTAGCAGCTAGCGATCGAGGAATTCGTCGAGGTCGGCGCGGAGCGCCGCGACCTCGGCCTCGAGCGCGGCGACGCGCTCAGCGAGGCTGCCGTTCACGGCGGAAGGCGCGGGTGCGCCGTCGTCGTCTGCCGGCATCGGTACCGGCGTCGTGGTCCGTGGCGCGGCGGCGGCCTGGACCGTGCTCGCGGCCTGAGCCGGGACCGTGCTCGCGGCCTGAGCCGGGACCATGGACGCGGCCTGGGCCGGGACCGTGGCTGCGTACTGCTGTGACGGAGGCCGGTCCCGCATGGCCCCGGTCCCGTCTGACTCGCCCCGCGCCCCGAGCAGGTGCTCGAAGCGATCCTCCTTCTGTCCCGGGCGGCGCTCGAGCCGGCGCGCGTAGTCGCGCTCGCCCAGCGCGGTCAGCACCCGCTCCACATCGGCAAGCGAGTCGAGCGGCGCCATCCGCTCGGTCCGGGCCTTGAGCTCGCCGGGCGTCTGCGGACCGCGGAGCAGGAGCACGGCGAGTACCGCCAGCTCCTCGCGATCGAGTCCGAGCGCCTCCTCGGCGAGGTGGCGGTACTTGGTCGCGCGGCTTCCGTGGCCGCTCGCCAGCCGCGCGAGCCCGTACAGGCACAGCCTCTGGGCGGCCTCCCGCACGGCTGCCTCGTCGTAGGCGGTCACCGGATCCCGGTTGGTCGATTGGTTGCAAGCCAGCCGGAGCGCGTTCAGCGACAGCGGATACTGGTCCGGCGTCGTCCAGCGCTTCTCGATCAGGCACCCCAACACCCGCTGTTCGGGCGGGGTAAGCTCGGCCAGATGCATTGGGCCGAGCATAACGGCGACCCGGACCGCTGAGGGGCGCGCGATGGATCTCGCAGGCAAGCTCCAACTCAAGCCCGGCCAGTCGGTCTCGATCGTCAACGCGCCCGCCGACGTCGCCCTCCATCTCGGTAGCGCGCACCGCGCCGTCGATGACCCGGGCGAGGCCGATGCCGTGATCGTGTTCTGCACCGATCGCGCCGAACTCGGCGAGCTTCGCGACCAGTTCGTCCCGCCGGCCGCCCGCGACGCGCTCACCTGGATCGCCTATCCGAAGAGCGGCAACCTGGGGACCGACCTGAATCGCGACGTGCTCGCGGAGCTGGTCAAGCGCGAAGCGGTGCGCCCCGTGCGACAGGTCGCGCTCGACGACGTCTGGTCGGCGTTGCGACTGCGCCCGGCCTGAGCCATGACCGCCGACGACGCCCGCCGGGTGGCGCTGTCCTTGCCCGAGGCGGTCGAGCAGGATCATCATGGCCGCCCTTCGTTCCGCGTCGCCGGCAAGATCTTCGCCACGCTCTGGGACGAGCAACACATGAACGTGATGGTCGACGAGCCGGGCATCCTCACCGCCGTCGAAACCCATTCGGGGATCTGCGCCGAGGTGATGTGGGGGAAGCGGCTCGCCGCGGTCCGGGTCGACCTGCGCGCCGCGGACGAGGCCCTGCTCGCCGACCTGCTCGCCGACGCGTGGGAGCGCAAGGCTCCGGCACGCCTGTCCCGGAGCTAGCCGTCGGCGACTTAACCGGGAGCCGGCTCGAAAAAACGTCCTCACAGGACGCTTTCTCGAGCCCCTTATGGCGAGCGGGTCGCGATCGGGGGCGGCGCCTTGACATATGTAGCGGCTCGATATATCTTGCCGTCATATGCCGGACGGATATATTCCCTCGCTGAATGCCACCGCCACCGTTGACACCGACAGGCCGGGTGATCCTCGGGATGATCGCGCTCGGTAGACAAAGCGGCTACGACATCAAGCAGTTCGTCGACAAGTCGACGCGCCACTTCTGGGCCGCGAGCTACGGCCAGATCTATCCGGAGCTGCGCCGTCTCGAGGACGCCGGGCTGATCACCGGCCAATCCGAGCCGACCGGCGGCCGCGCCCGGACGGTGTATGAGCTCACTCCGGCGGGGCGGACCGCGCTGCAGGACTGGCTCGAACCGGAGGCCGACCCGATGTTCGAGGTCCGCGACGAAAGCATGCTGAAGCTTTTCTTCTCGGACATCGGCACGCCGGAACAGCGGATCGCGAACATCCGCGCGATGCGCGAATCCCACGAGCGGACGCTCGCGCAGCTGTGCTCCCACGAGGAGCAGGCGGCCGAGATGCCGGCCGGCCCGCGACTCACGCTCGAGCTCGGGATCGGCCTGCACCGTGGCATCGTCGAATGGTGCGCCGCGACCGAACGCCGGCTCGCCGAGGAGACAAACCGTGCTGACTAGGCTCGCCGGCTTCATCTACTCGCACCGGCGCGCGGTGCTGTACGTCACCGTCCTCGGCGCGGTCATCGCCGGCGTGTTCGGCAGCTCGGTGGCGAATCACCTGAGCCCGTACGGCGCCAGCGACCCGGCCACGCAGAGCGTCCAGGCCACGAACCGCTTCGAGAACGCCACCGGTCGCCAGATCGATGCCGGCGTGGTGGCGCTCGTCCAAACACGAGCGAGCGTCGACACCAAACCCGCCGAAGACCGCGTCGACCAGATCGCGAACCAGCTCCGCAAAGGTCCCGACGTCGCCACCGTCGTCACGTACTACGACTCCCACAACCCGGCGATGGTCTCGCGCGACGGCCGCGCGACTTACGTGCTCGCGTACTTCAAACCGAAGTCGGACACGACGCTCAAGGACGACGCGCAACAGATCGTGAAGGACTTCGCCGGCAACCATGACGTCAAGCTCGGCGGGCAGGAGGTCGCGAACGCCCAGGTGAACACTCAGGTCAGCCACGACCTCGAGCACGCCGAGCTGCTCGCGTTTCCACTCGTGTTCCTGCTCTCGCTGCTGTTCTTCCGCTCGCTGGTCGCCGCGCTGCTGCCGCCGTTGCTGGGCGGACTCGCGATCGTCGCGACGTTCTTCGCGCTGCGGATCATCGCGAGCTTCGTTGACCTGTCGGTGTTCGCGCTGAACCTGACGACGGGGCTCGGCCTCGGGCTCGCGATCGACTACAGCCTGTTCATGGTGTCCCGCTACCGGGAGGAGTCGGCCAAGTCCGGGTTCGGCCTCGACGCGCTCCGGCGCACGGTCCAGACCGCCGGCCGCACGATCATGTTCAGCTCGCTCACGATCGCCGCCGCCGTCGCCTCACTGGTGATCTTCCCGCAGCGTTTCCTGTACTCGATGGGAATCGCCGGCGCGCTCGTGGCGCTGCTCGCCGCGACCCTCGCGCTCACGGTGCTGCCGGCGCTGCTCGCGCTCCTTGGTCCCCGCGTCAATGCGCTCGCGCCGAACTGGCTGGCCCGCGCCGCCGACCGCGACGCCAGGCCGGCGAGCTCGGGCGCCTGGTACAGGCTGTCGCGGTTCGTCATGCGGCGCCCCGCGCTGATCGCGCTAACCAGCGCCTCATTCCTGATCGCGCTCGGCATTCCGTTCTTCACCCAGGTCAAGTTCACCTCGGTCGACGCAAGCGTGCTGCCGGCAAGCGCATCCGCCCGGCAGGTGAGCGATGCCCTCAACACCCAGTTCCCGCCAAACCGCGGCGCCCCGCTCGACGTCGTCGTCGGCGCACCCGCAACTTCCTCCGCGGTCAATGCGCTCGAAAGCCGTATCCAGACCCTTCCAGATGTCTCAGGCGTCGCGCCCGTGCAGCCTGCGGGATCGAACATGTCGCTGATCGCCGTCGCCCCGCTGAACGCGCCGCTGTCCACCGCAAGCCAGAACCTCGTCCGCGACGTTCGCGCCATCAAGGCCCCCTTCTACGTTGGTGTCGCGGGCGAGACCGCCGCCTATCTCGACCTCGAGCACAGCCTCGCCGTGCACCTGCCCGCGGTCCTGGCGGTCGTGGTCGCGACCACCGTGATCATCCTGTTCCTGATGACGGGCTCGGTGATACTGCCGATCAAGGCCGTGATCATGAACGCGCTGGGGTTATGCGCGATGTTCGGGATCCTCGTCCTGGTCTTTCAGGACGGCAACCTCGAGGGACTCCTCTCCTACCAGAGCCGGGGCGCGCTCGACGCCACACAGCCGATTCTGCTGTTCGCCGTCGGCTTCGGGCTCGCCACCGACTACGGCGTGTTCCTGCTCTCACGGATCAAGGAAGCGCGCGACGCCGGCGCGTCGGATCGCGACGCAGTCGCGATCGGCCTCGAGCGCACCGGTCGCGTTGTGACGGCCGCCGCACTGCTGTTCGCGGTGGCGCTCGGCGCGTTCTCGACCTCGGAGATCGTGTTCGTCAAGGAGCTTGGACTGGGCGCGGTGCTGGCGGTCCTGATCGACGCCTCGATCATCCGTGCGTTCCTTGTGCCATCGCTGATGATGCTGCTCGGCCCGCTCAACTGGTGGGCGCCGAAGCCGCTCCGCCGGCTGTACGACCGGATCGGTCTGCGCGAAGAAGGCGGACCGCCGATCTCGCGACCGGCGACCAGCCACGGCTAGAGGGGTGCTTCACTAGCCGAGATGGCGGACCCGGACGCGGCCGGGCGCATCCGTGCGGTCGTGTTCGACCTCGGCGGCGTGCTGCTCGACTGGAACCCGCGCTACCTCTACCGGAAGCTGTTCGACGGCGACGACGCCGCGATGGAGCGCTTCCTCGCCGAGGTGTGCACGATGGAGTGGCACCATGCGCACGACCTTGGCGTCCCCCCCGAGCGCACCTCCCCACCGCTGGTACAGGCGCACCCCGAGCACGAACACCAGATCTGGGCCTGGTCGCAGCGCAGCGAGGAGATGATCGCCGGCCCGATCGACGGGACCGTCGAGATCCTGTCCGAGCTCAAAGCGGCGGGCGTGCCGTGCTACGCGCTCACGAACATGGAGCGCGAGACATACCCGCTCCGGCGCGAGCGGTTCGAGTTCCTCAAGTGGTTCGACGGCACGGTCGTGTCCGGGTTCGAGGGCGTGGCGAAACCCGACGTCGCGGTGTTCGAGTTGCTGCTGGACCGTTTCGAGCTCGACCCGGCGACGACCGCGTTCGTTGACGATTCGGCGGCCAACGTTCGGGCCGCCGAAAAAGCCGGCATACAGGCGGTGGAGTTCAGCTCGCCGGATCAGCTCCGGCGCTGGCTCCGGCGCGCGGGACTGCTCGCCGGCGTCACTCCTCTTGCTCCCAGTTCTCAGACCGCGGATCCTTGCCGGTCAACAGGTCGACGAAGTGCTTCCAGTGACTCGGCGTGACGCCGGGTTCGCGCTCGCGCCACGCGGGCGCCCCGCCATGCGGCGGCTCGAGCGCGGCGGCCGCGGCGGCGTCGATGCGGAGGTCCACGCCATGCTCGTGCAAAGACGCGACCTCGTCCGCCGGGACGAACCGCTGGGTGCCGCCCGCGCTGATCACGAGACCGTGGAAGATGTCCTCTTCAGGCGCCGCGACCACGTGGTCGACCGTCCCGACCTGCTCGCCACCGGACGCGTACACGGGCACCCCGCGGTCGAGCACCTCATAGGCGATCGGCAAGCCCTCGTCCACGACCGATCACACTACAGCCATGACGCACGTCGGTGTGGTCGGCCACGTCGAATGGGTCGACTTCGTATCGGTGCCGCACCTCCCGGTGCACGGGAAGATCCTGCACGCGAATAGCGCGTTCGCGCGCGCGGGCGGGGGCGGGGGCGTGGCGGCATCGGTCCTCGCCGAGCTCGGCGCCGAGGTCGACTTTTACTGCGCACTTGGGCGAGACACGGACGGTGAGGCGGCCGTGGCCCAGTTCGAAGACCGCGGCGTTCGCCTCCACGTGGCCTGGCGCGACCAGCCGACCCGGCGGGCGGTCACGTTCCTCGAACCGGGCGGCGAGCGCACGATCATCACGCTCGGCGAACGTCTCGAGCCGTGCGGGTCGGATGAGCTCGACTGGGAGCGCCTCGCCGCCGCCGACAGCGTGTACTTCACCGCCGGTGACCGCAGAGCGCTGGAACGCGCAAACGCGTCGAGGTTCGTCGTCGCGTCGCCGCGCGCCAGGGGCGTGCTCGAGGCCGAGGGCGCGCACGTCTACGCGCTTGTCTTCAGCGAAGGCGACGAGGACGAGAGCGCATGGGCCAACCGGGTTGCGTCGCACGCGCACCTGCTGGTCGCCACCGAGGGCGCGCGCGGCGGACACTGGTGGGGCGCGTCGGAGGGCCGCTGGGAGGCGGCACCGCCGCCCGGGACGCCCCGGGACGCCTACGGTGCCGGAGACTCGTTCGCGGCCGCGTTCACGCTCGGGCTCGGGCGCGGCAACTCGATCGCGGACGCGGCGAAGCTCGGAGCCGAGGCCGGCGCCCGCGCCCTGACCATCGTCGGCGCGCCATAGCCTCACTGCCTACGCGTCGATCCTCGTCAACAGCAACCACGCGCTCGCGACGCCGCCGGCGAGCGCTGTGACGACGGGGAGCACGAGGATGTAGAGCCCGGCGTGCACGCCGGCGGCGATGACCCCGCCCGCGATGAGGACGAGGACCGACGTGACCGCGTTCGGCGCGATCACGTCGAGTATGCGCCCGATCGTCTGCCCACCGGTCGCGCCCGTGCCCGACCGAGCCCGGCGATCCAGCGCGAGCATGCCGGCGCCGGCCATCGCGCCAAGCGCGATCACCTCAGCCCCAAGCGACCCGTACGCCTGGCCCGGAATCGCGAGCGCGATCGAGATGAACACGACCGTGCCGAACAACAACAGGATCTGCGCCGCGCGGTTCCTGAGCTCGGGCGACCGTGCGATCACGTCGATCCGGATCGAGACCGCGACGAACAGGAGCCCGGTCAAGCTGGCCGCAGCCGCTCCGGCGACCGTGGTAAAAGTGGCCCAATCCTCCACCGATAAGTAATCGTGCCTGTCACCGCAGACGGACCGACCTTACATCCCGACCTCGCGGCAAGCGACGTCGCGCTCGAATGGCGAGGACACCGACCACCGTCCCCGGTGCCAGATGATCCGTGTTCCGTCGGCGAGCCGCGCGACCGATCGGCCGGTCCGCGGCGACCCCCACAACGTCGCGACCAGCGGACGCTCGCCCTCCGGAACGTCCCCCAACCCCCGCGCCACGTGCGACGCCGGATACGTGACCACGATCGCCCCCGCGCGCACCCACACCGGGATCCGCTCGAGCGGCGCCTGCACCACCGTCTCGCCGCCCCCACGCACGCGGAGCGCCGACCACGTCTCGATCCACTCGCCCCGCGGTAGCGCCACCTCCCGCTCGCGCGTCTCGTCGTCGAGCACCGGCGCGACCCACAACGCCGGTCCGAATCCGTAGGCGTCGCTGATCTCCCAACCGCGCGAATCCGACGGATCGGTCAGGCACAACGGCCGGATGATCGGCAGCCCCGTCCACGCGGCGGTGGCGGCGGCGGCCCTGATGTAGGGCACGAGCTGCTCGTGAAGCCGCACGTACGCCCTGTACAGATCGAGGACGTGCTCGGAGTAGTTCCACGGCTCCTGGGGCATCCGGCCGTGGGCGTGCATCAGCGGCGTGAAGCAGCCGAACTGGAGCCACCGCACGAGCAGCTCGGGCGGGCAGCGCTCGACGAGCCGGTGGCCGAGATACCCGCCCACGTCGTGGGACCAGTTCGAGAAGCCGCTCGCCGCGGCGGACAGCGTCGCGACCACGAGCACGCGGAGCGACCAGAAGTCCGACGCCTGATCACCGGCCCAGGTGTGGCCGACCGCGTGCTGACCGGTCCAGCCGCTCCGGCCGAACAGCACGCCCCGCCCCGGATGAACCTCGTCCAGAGCGCGCTGAAGGCATACGCGATGCAGTCCCCCCATCGTCCATGCGGCCTCGGCGCCCGTCCGCCCGTCGGCGAGCTGCACTTCCTCGGGCATGTAGTAGCCCTCGCCGTCGTCGGCCTTGATCCCCTCGACGCCAAACGCGAGCAGACGCGACGCCTGCTCACGCCACCACCGCTCGCCGTCGACGCTGGTGAAGTCTACGGGCGACCCGGTTCCCATCCACCACTGCGTGACAAACGGCTCGGCCTCCGAGCCCGACCCGAAACTGACGAACGCGCCGGCGGCCGCTCCGGGCGCGTAGTTCGACGCGGGGGCGTGGTGCAGCCGCTCTGACTCGGGCTGCGGAGGGATCTGCCCGTCGCGCGAATCCGTGTTCACCCACGGTGTCACCCATACCACCGTCCGGACGCCGTCCGCCCGCATCCGCCGAACGAGACCAACAGCATCCGGGAACTGGTGCGGGTTGAACTCCCAGGTGTTGTACTGGGTCGCCCACGGCGAGTCGAGCACGATCGCATCCACCGGGATGTCGTGGCGCCGCAGTCCCTCGTAGTCGTCCACCACGTCGTCCTGGTGGGCGTACACGTCGCGGCTCTTCCAGAACCCGTAGCCCCATTCCGGCAGCAGCGCCGGGAAGCCGGTCAGCCGACAGAACGAGCGCAGCCGCGAAGCCGGCGTGGGATCACACAGGAACTGCATCCGGAGCGGCCCGGCACTCCAGCGGGTCGATGCACTCACCCGATCGCCACTCAGGTCGAACTGGGTGCCGTTCGCCTCCGACTCGACCCAGACCGCGTAGCCACGGCTCGAGACGAACCACGGGACCGGCGCGCAATCGCCTTGCGGGATGCCGCCGCCGGCGAGCAGCTCGGCCGGGCAGTCCGGTCCGGTGTAGCGGCGGTCGGCGCCGAGCTGGATCAGCCTTCCGGCCTGGTCGAACTGCGTGTAGTGCCGGGCCCCGAACCCGACGAACCGCTCGTCGGCGCGGCGACGCCAGTCGAACGCCACCCGGAGCGGATCTCCTTCGGGCTCCAGCACGACCGAGACCCGATCGTCGGGCAGGACCCGCGCCTCGAGGCGCGCATGCCGGCCGCCGCTCAGCTCGAGCGCCAGGACCGCGCGATCGGCGGCGACGCGCCGCACGATCGCCCAGCGTGCCCGCTCGACCGGTGACAACTCCTCGGCCGCGACAACGCCCTCGGTGAAGTGGATGAAGCGGTCGCGGACGGTTCCCTCGGCGACCCATGCCCCCATCGACCGGACCACCCGACGGCCCCCGCGGCGGATCGTCATCTCGAGCGGACGCAGCGCGACCTCGACCTGCAACGAGCCACGCCGCAACACGACCGTGTCCGTCTGACCGACGGCCCGTGGGCTCGACCTCGCCATCCCGGGAAGGTTCTCCGATCCCCGGGCGATCCCATGCCCCGTTAACCAAAACGTCACAGGACGTGACCGCCTTCTTCACTAACCCCCTGCTTTGCAGGGTGATCCTGATCCACATGAACGATATGAGTCGCGCCGACCTGCACGTCCACTCCTCGGCCTCGCAGATCTCGAAGCTCGGCGTCCAGCGGTCGCTCCGGATTCCGGAATGTGCCACCGAGCCAATCGAGGTGTACGAGCTCGCCAAGCGTCGCGAGATGGACTTCGTGACGATCACCGATCACGACACGATCGACGGGATCCTGTCGCTCGGTCACCTGCCCGACGCGTTCATCTCCGAGGAGCTGACCGCATCGTTCAAGGGCGAGCCTCAGGCCGTGCACGTCCTGTGTTACGGCATCACTCCGGACGACCACGAATGGCTCCAAGCCAACCGTGACGACGTCGAGGCCTGCGCCGAATACCTGCACGACCGCGAGATCACGGCAGCGCTCGCGCATCCCTTCTACGCGGTCGCCGCGCCGCTCACCGCGCGCCACCGGCGGCGCCTGGCCCAGCTGTTCCCGATCTGGGAGACGCGCAACGGCTCGCGCGCCAAGGAACTCAATCTGCCGGCGTTTGTGTACATCGAGACCCACGGGGGAACCGCCATCGGAGGGTCCGATGACCACGCCGGAATCGATATCGGCCGAACGTTTACCGAGACCCCTCGGGCCGGCAACCCCGGGGAGTTCCTCGCGAACGTCCGCTCCGGACGCGCGTCCGCGCACGGCCAGCAGGGCAGCGCCGCCAAGTGGGCACATGCGGCGATGGCGCTCGCGATTCGCTCGCTAGGTGGCGAGGACGCCGATGCGCCCTCCCGACCCGATCCCGCGAGCGTGCTCAAGATCGTCGAGCGGGTCCTCTGCGAAGGGGATGTCCGCCGCGGAAGCAGCAGCAAGGACCTTGACGCGGAAGATCCGCTCGCGCTGCTGCGCGCGTGGCTGCTCTCGATGGCCCTCGACGTCGACGAGCACGGGCTCCTGACCGCACTCCAAGACGGAGGGCTCGGTCACGCCGACCTCGACCGCCGCGCGCGTCGCGTCCACGAGAAGAAGCTCGCGGCGGTCGTGCACGACACCGTGGCCAGCCTCGAGCAGGGCAAGCTCGACGGCGCGGGTAGCGCGCTCGCCCTGTTCGACGCGTGTATCCCGGCGATACCTTACGCCGCGGCATCGGCCTTCCTCGGCCGCGAGAAGGCCAAGCTGACGCGCAGCGACGGGGATCGCCCGCGGGTCGCGCTGGTGGCCGACGGCATCGGCTCGATGCACGGCGTCACGCACACGCTCCAGCAGATCCGGGCTCACGGCGTCCGTGGGTTCGACGTCGAGGTGATCGGCACCGACGCGGACGTCGACCGCCGGCTTAGCGCAGTCGCCGAGATTGACGTCCCCTTCTACCCGGGGCTCGAGATCGGCGTCCCGACCGTCCCGGCGGTGGTCGACGCGCTCGCCGAGGGTCGCTACGACATCGTCCACGTGTGCTCCCCGGGCCCGGCCGGCATCGGCGCCTGGCTCGTGGCCCGTGTCCTCGAGCTGCCGCGAGTCGGCAGCTACCACACCGAGCTCGCCGCCTATGCGGCGCTCCGAACCGGACACGCCGAGTTCGAGATGCTCGGAAACATGGCGCTGGGCATGTTCTACGGGGCCTGCGACGTCGTGTTGTCGCCGAGTCGCGCCAGCGATCTGCGTCTGAATGAGCTGGGAATCCCCGGCGAGCGGATCCGGCGATGGGATCGAGGCGTTGACCTGAAGCGATTCGATCCCGCCCACCGCGACGTCGATCTGCTGCCGGGCGAGATCAGCGTGCTGTACGCGGGACGCCTCAGCAAGGAGAAGGGAGTCGACCTCCTCGCCGATGCGTTCCTCGAGGCCCGCAGGCGCGATCCGCGCCTGCATCTCTCGCTGGCGGGGGGCGGTCCTGAGGAGGAGCTGCTTCGCGCCCGCCTGGGCGAGCACGCGACGTTCCTCGGCTGGCTCTCCGGAGACGCGCTCGCTCGCGTCTACGCGAGCGCCGACGCGTTCATGTTCGCGAGCTCGACCGAGACGTTCGGACAGGTGGTGCTGGAAGCGCAGGCAAGCGGGCTCCCGGTGGTCGCGGTCGACCGCGGCGGGCCCGCATGCCTGATCGAGCATGGTGAGACGGGGCTGCTCGCTGCCCCCGACGTCAATGGTCTCGCAGACGCCGTGGTGTCAGTGACAGGTACTCCACTTCTATCCGAGCGCATAAGTCGCGGCGCGGTGGCGGCGGTGCGGGGACGCAGCTGGGAAGCTGCGCTTGACCGGCTCGCCGCCGCCTATCGCATCGCGCTCTCCGCGCATGGCAATCAGCAGCTCGCGCGTGGCGTCGCATAGGCGTCCCTCAACGGGTCAATACGACCAGCCGTAGACATATACGCCGCCGTCACCATAGCCGCCGTAGCCGCCCTGGCCGTAGCCGCCATAGCCACCGGTGCCGTAGCCGCCGTCACCGTAGCCGCCATAGCCGCCCGGGTAGCCGCCGTCGCCGTAACCGCCGTCGCCATAGCCGCCGTCGCCATAGCCGCCGTCGCCGTAGCCACCGGACGATCCACTCGTCTGTGACGATGAGGATCCCGCGCCGCTCTGCTGCCAGGCCACCGAGAACGACGACCCGTCGGAGGAAAGCGACGAGGGCGTAGCGCCGGCCGTGTTCTGGCTCGAGCCGTAGCCGATGTCATACGTTCCGCCCGAGCCGAGCGCGACCGGGGTCGCGGACCAGTTCGGGTCCGAGATCGTGCCGGTGTGTCCGCCGGCGGTCGCCGTCGCGTTCGTGAAGTCGACCGTGCCGAAGTCAGACAGTGCCAGCGGCGTGCAGCCACCAGAACCGTCGCATTCTGACGGTGCCTCGGCGATCCACTCGGCACTCGAGGTGTCTGGGTTGGGCGACGCGACCGTCTTCGTGAACGACTGTCCGGTGGTCTCGTCGGTCAGCGAGAAGGCCGTGCTGTCGCCGTTCACCTCGACGCTCGCCGAGACCTTGTCGCCCGGATGGATCGTGACGTTCAGTTGAACCGGGGCCGCGGGCACGAGTTCGTACCACGCGTAGTACTGCGTCCCGTCGCCGGTGCAGTTCCCCTCGGTACCGATCTGCTCGAGCGACGTCGACGACCCGTCTCCGAGACCCGACCCGTACGACGAGCCGCCGGAGCCGGAGCCGCCGATGCCGACCCAGAAGGCGGCGTCGTCCTGCCCGGTCCCGCATTTCGACGCAGGCTGGACCCAGCTTCCGGAGACCTTCGAGAACTGTGTGCTCCCGTCAGAGCTCCCCGCCACGTACCCAGCCCAGTTCTGGCTCACCTGAGCATCCGAGGCGCTCGTCGCGGCGCTCGCGGAACCGGCCGACACGCCCAAGAGCGCGGCGCCCGCAGTGAGTGTTGTCAAAGCCATGCGTAATTTCATGCGCCCCACTCTCGACACCGCGAGTAAGAGCGGCTGACGAGCTCACGAAGAGCTCCTTATGGACTTGGGAAGAGCCCGATATGAGCCCGGCCGGCGGATCAGCTCGCCCGCGCGCGTTCCCCGAACTCGAAATCGTCGTCATCGTCGTCGAGCGCGGGCAGCGGCTCCAGCTGCGGCGTGGCGACGGCGGTCACGCCGCCACCCTGGCCCTTGGCGGCGTATAGCGCGAGGTCGGAGCGACGCAGCAGATGCGGTAGCTCCTCCCGGCGGTCCCAGACGGCGACGCCGGCCGAGAAGGCCTCGGCCTCCGGAGTCGAGTCGCGAAGCCGGTCGATCGCGGTCAGCGACCCCGTCAGCGTCGAGTTCGTCAGCAGCGCCACGAACTCATCGCCGCCGAGCCGCGCCACGACATCGCCGGCGCGGAGCGTCGCCCTGATCCGCTCGGCCGTGTCGCGCAGGGCACGATCGCCGTGGTCGTGGCCGAGCTCGTCGTTGAGCTCCTTGAAGTTGTCGAGATCGAGCGTGACCAGCGTGATCGGATTGCCGCTGCGCGCCGCCCGCGACAGCTCACGGGGCGCGTTGTACCGCCAGCCGCGGCGATTGAGCAGTCCGGTGAGGTCGTCGACCACGGCCTCGTGGGCGAACCGCTCGGCGAGCGTCGCCAGCTCCCTCGTCACCGCGCGCAGCGATCCCGCCACCGCGACGCCGACCAGCGTCAGCAGCGCGGCGTGACCCCAGCTCTTCGGGTACGCGGGGGCCCCGATCAAGACCATCGGGAGCGCGCAGCACGCCGCGAGCACGACCATCCCCGCAGCCAGCTCGACGTCGGTCCCCTCGAGCCCGAACCACACCATCGCCATGATCACCAGCACCGAGTAGCCGGACGCCGCGCCGCCGCTGTAGGCCTGCATGAGCGTGAGCGAGGGGATCAGGCCGAAGGTGGCCGCCCAGAAGACCAGCCATCGCCGGCGCGGGACGACGGCCACGATCAACGACGCCAGGCATGCGGCAACCGCCCCGGCGAAGAACACCGGATGATGTGCTGTTCGATCGGTCGCGGCCGCGATCGTCACAGGCAGGACGTTGCACACGACAGCGAACACGATCAGACGCAACCTGCCGTGCGGACGCAATGATCTGGATCCCATTCAGTACTCGCATCGGCGCGCCCGGCAGAAACTTGAGCAGCAATGGTCAGGTTTAGGGTGCTCTGCGCGGCTGTTTTAGGGTGCTCTGCGCGGCGATTTCCACCTCGAGCGTCGGGCTACAGGAGCCACCGGGCGCACGGCGAACCTGTCGGGCGTGAGCACGGGCCGCCTCGAGGCGTTCTCCGACGGGGTCATCGCGGTGGCGATCACGCTGCTCGTCCTGAACATTCATGTGCCGACTCCGCCATTACTGCCGGGCCGCACGCTGGCCCACGAGCTTGGCGCGAACTGGCCCGTTTACGCCGCCTATGTCACGTCGTTCCTGACCATCGGGATCATCTGGATCAACCACCACGTGATGATCCGGCGCCTGCGCGAGCCCGATCACATGATCCTGTTCCTAAACCTGCTGCTGTTGATGAGCATCGCGGTGCTTCCGTTCGCGACGAGCCTGATGGCCGCTTACCTCAAGCAGAGCCGTGGCCAGCACCTCGCCGCCGCGGTCTACAGCGGCGCGTTTCTGGTGATGGCGCTGTTCTTCGCGACGCTCAACCGCCACCTCCTGCTGGTCAAGCCACAAAGTCTCCGCGAGGAGATCCCGGTCGAGCGCCGGCGCCAAATCCTCGCCAGGAGCATCTCCGGCGTGATCCCGTATGCGATCGCCACCGTGCTGGCTGTCGTCTCGTCCTACGTGACGCTCGGGATCTGCGCCGCGCTAGCCGTGTTCTACGCGTTGCCGATCAGCAGCGGCGGAGCGGCTGCCGAGACCTGACGCGCCTCACGCGTCCGGGCCCGCTCCTTTCGGGGCCGGATTCTCCCGCCACCACGCCCCAAGTACGCGGCGCCAGTTGTCCCAGGCGACCTGCGCCACCTCGGCCTCGTTGAACCCGGCGTCGGCAAGCGCCGCGAGCAGCTTCGGTGTGCCTGCCACATCCCCAAGCGGCGCCGGGATCGTGGCGCCGTCGTAGTCGGAGCCGAGCGCGACGTGCGCCACTCCGATCCGGTCCGCGACGTAGCGCGCATGGTCCGCGATCAGCGATATGGGCGTGTCCGCGTCATCCTCGAAATCCGCCCGCAGGAACGGACAAGCGAACACGATCCCGACCAGGCCCCCGGAGGAACCGATCGCATCGAGTTGCGAGTCCAACAGATTGCGCGAAGTTGCGCACAGCCGGTGCACACCCGAATGGCTCGCCACGATCGGACCCACGTCCAGACGAGCCAGATCCCAGAAGCCCGCTTCGTTCAGGTGGCTGACGTCGACCACGATCCCAAGCTCGCCGCACCGCCGGACGAGTGCCCGGCCGGCCTCGGTGAGCCCCGGTCCCGTGTCCGGTGAGCTCGGCGAGATGAACGGGACTCCATGGGCGAACGCGTTCGGCCGGCTCCACACCGGCCCGATCGAGCGCAGCCCCGCCCCGTACCAGAGGTCGAGCGCCTCGAGCCCGGGGTCGATGGCCTCGGCACCTTCGAGGTGAAGCACCGCCACGGGCGGCTCCCCGTCGTCGTCCACGGCACGATCGAGATCGGCGGCCCTGCGTGCGATCCGCACCTTCCCGGCCTGCTCGAGCGCGTGCAGCCGGCCGGCGGCCGCGCTCGCGTCGGCGGCCGCCACGCCATGAGCCACCGGCGGTGCGAGCTCGAACTCGAGCACCCCGTCCTCGCGCGGCACCGGGATGTCCCGCGCGCCGCCGTCCGAGGGCGTGAACACCGCGAAGATCGCCCCGCGCACCCCGCCGGCGCGCATGCGGGGCAGGTCGAGATGGCCGCCGGAGCGGCCGTCCGCGATTCCAGCGTGGTCATCCCTCGTGAGGGCATCGTTGTGCCCGTCGAACACCGCGCGCACGGCTGTCACTCGGGCACCCGCGCCGGCAGATCGACCGCCGGGAGGCCGTCGATGCTGCTGGCGTTCTTGTCACGCTGGTAGTCGAGCAACGCTTCGGGGCCGCCGACGCGGACCTTCTTCGCCGCCCACAGATCCATGTGCGGCCGGCGCCCCTCCTGCTTCATCAGCGAGACGCCGTAGCCGCACGAATCGGCGATTCGTTCGACTTCGACGAGCACAATCGCGCGGCGGGCCTCGGGCGTCGGCGGCTCGGCGAACCCGCATAGCTCCATCAGCTCCTCGAACCGCGGATCCGACGCAGCTACCAGGTCTCCCCGCCCGTGCAGCCGCAAAATCCGCGGCGGCCCGTCGAATGCACACAGCATGATCACGATCCGGCCGTTCTCGCGCACGTGGGCGATCGTCTCGGCGCCGCTCCCGACAAAGTCGAGATACGCCACGCTCGTCGGCGTCAGCACGCGCAGGGTGTCGATCGGGCCCTTCGGCGAGACATTCACGTGGCCGTCCGCGTCGAGCGGGGCGGTGCCCACGAAGAACATCGGCTGGCTCGCGATCCAGCTCTCGAGCCTGTCGTCGATCGCGTCGAAGATCTTGCCCATCGCTTTCTAGGTTACGGATCCCACTACGATCGGTCCGTGGCGACGACCGCGTCCACCTCACTCGAGCGTGATCTGACCGCGCTCCTGGGAGACGGCGCTGTCCTGCCTGGCAACACGCGCGCGTACCTCGCCGACGCCACCGAGAGCCGCAACCTCCGCGGCAGGGCCGACGCGATCGTCATTCCCCCAGATGCCGAAGCGGTCGCAAAAGCCGTCGCCTGGTGCTACGACCACGATGTCGCGATCATTCCGCGCGGCGGCGGCACCGGGTTCACCGGCGGAGCCGTCCCGCTAGACGGAGGGGTCGTCCTGAGCCTCGAGCGACTGACGAAGGTCAGGCACCTCGACCCGGGTCTATGGCGCGCCGCGGTCGAGGCGGGCATGGTCACCGCCGACCTGCGCCGCCGAGCCCGCGAGAACGGGCTGCTCTACCCGCCCGACCCCGGCTCGCACGAGCAGTCCCAGATCGGCGGCAACATCGCCACCAACGCCGGCGGCCCGCACGCGTTCAAGTACGGGGTGACGGGCGCCTGGGTCACCGGACTCGAGTTCGTGCTCGCCCCGGGTGAGCTGGTCCGGGTCGGCGGGCCGATCCGCAAGGATGTCGCCGGCTACGACCTCAAGTCGCTGATGATCGGCTCGGAGGGCACACTCGGCGTCGTCACCGCCGCGTGGGTCAAGATGATCCCCGCGCCCGAGGCCGCACTGCCGCTGGCCGCGCTCTACCCGGATACCGAGACCGGATGCGCTGCGATCGAGGCGGTGTTCGCGAGCGGCGTGGTCCCCGCCGCGATCGAATACCTCGACGAGGGCTCGATCGAGGCGACCCGGGGCGCGTTTCCGGCCGAGCTGCCCGGCGACGCGAGGTTCATGGTGATCGTCGATGCCGACGGGACCGAGACAGAGGCGGCCCATATCCACGCAGAGCTGAACGAGGTCCTCACCGAGGACGCCCTGCTCGTTCACGCCCCGACCGACCTCAAGGAGATCAACGCGCTGTGGCGCTGGCGCGACGGGGCTTCGATCGCGGTGACCGCCCAACGCGGCGGCAAGGTCTCCGAGGACATCGTTGTCCCGGTCGACCGCCTCCAAGAAGCGATCGACCGCACGATCGAGATCGGCCGCCGACACGACCTGCCCGCCTGCAGCTGGGGCCACGCCGGCGATGGCAACCTCCACTCGACGTTCATGATCGACCTCGACGACCCCGCCGAGCTCGAGCGAGCAGAGCATGCGGCCGAGGATCTGTTTGCGCTCGCGGTGGAGCTAGGCGGATCAGTGTCGGGCGAGCATGGGATCGGCCTCGTCAAGAACGGTCAGCTCGCGCACCAATGGGCTCCCGTGGCGGTTGCGATGCACGAGGCGATCAAGCGCGCATTCGATCCGAAGGGCCTGCTGAACCCCGGCAAGAAGCTGGGAAATCCGCCGCCGAGACGTGTGCAGCTCCAAACGTGACCGTGCCGGATTCCCTTAGGGAATCCGGCAGCAAGAAGCGTGCAGGTCCGAAACCTGAGAGCCGGATTCCGCAAGCTGGGAGATCCGCCGCCGAGACGTGTGTAGCTCCAAACGTGACCGTGCCGGATTCCCTTACGGGAATCCGCCACCAAAAACCGTGCAGCCCCGAAACGTGACCGCGGCGGATTCGACGGCGTGCTCCCCCGCCCCTAAGACCTGCAGTGCGGGTCAACGTAGAAGTCGTACAGGCGGAAATCGCTGTTCTTTCCGCCGGCGACGAACGTGAACCGGACCGGCTGCCACCCCGGCGCCCCTGCCGGCTGAACGTTGACCGGGGCGGCCAGCGTCCAGTTCGTCTTGTTCCCATGGACCTGGCCGGTGTTCTTTGGCGTGTTCCACGTTTTCGTTCCTTCATAGGACACGTAGAAGAACACCCCTTCCGCCCCGACAACATCCTGCACCATCGCGCGGGCTACCGGGTACTGGGAGGTCACGCACATCGTCGGGCTGACTGCCGTCGCGCCGCTCGGCAGATCGAGAACCGAGCCGACCGATCCATCGGCGAGTGTCGTGGTGATGATCCGCGCGCCGCCCGTGAGCTGCCAGCCGGCGGCATCGAAGTTGTCGGCGCTCTCGCCGGGCGCGAGCGTGTACCAGCTGTTGTCGTGCGCGGACGCGAACGGCTGCGAGAGCAGCGGGTCCGAGCACATTGAGGTATCCACCGGCGTGGTGGTTGCGGCCTGGGCCGTGCCGCCCGCGACCGCGACTATGCCGAGCGCGAGTCCGATCGCGCGTCGAGCAAGGACTCCCATATTCATTTCTTGGCACTCACCTTCCGTGGTGGTGCTGGCGGCCGAGCTATCTCACCCGGGTGTGAGACCTCTGGCTTTGCGTCCCCGGCTCGCGCCGGGTTTGCCCCTGCAGCTAACTGAACTGCGCGAAGCATCGGCGCTTCCGTCGCGCCGTTGAGCGGTCGGGCTCGCGGCTCGACGACTGTTTGAGCAAACACATGCGTCCGAGCGCCGTCGCCCCCGTCAAGCCACGATCACCCGAAGCCGATCACTCCCTGAGATGTCGTCCGAGCTCACCCTCGAAGACCAGCGCTTGCTGGAGGAGACCCTGCACCGGGCGGCCTCCCGGATGACCCGCCGCGAGGTCCTCGCGGGCGCACTTTCCGCGCTCGGGCTCGCCGCGGCGACTGGCGGCTTGTGGTTGCTGCGGCCGCCGGGAGCGTTCGCGGTCGGGCCGGCACTGGCGTGCTTCCTCGTGCTCGTGTTGTCGACAAGGGTTCGATTCGACACTCCGCTCGGATACACAGTCCCTACTCAGCTGGCATTTGTCCCGCTAGTTTTCGCGATACCGGGGGCGATCGTCCCGATCGCCGTGACGGCGGCGTTCATGCTGGCTGGCGGGCCTGAGCTGATCAGGGGCGAGGTGCCGCCCAGCAGGCTGCTCATGAACCTGTCCAACTCGTGTTTCTCGATCGGCCCGGTCGCCGTCCTGGCGATTGCTCACGTCCAGCCTGAGCATGCCGGGGCGGCGCTGCTCATCGCGGCGCTCGCCGCGCAGTTCGTCGTCGACTTCTCCGTCTCCTCGCTGCATGTCGCCATCGCTCGAGAAGGGAACTTCTCTTCACTCGTCCGGGCCAGCTGGGTACATGGGATCGACGCCGCGCTGGCGTGCGTCGGCCTGGTCGTCGCCGAGGACATCCACTCGGCACCGATAGCCGCCCTGGCGGTGGTGCCTCTGCTTGGCTTGCTCGCGACGTTCGCCCACGAGCGCCACCGACGCCTGCAAAGCATGCTCGAACTCTCAAGCGCATACCGCGGCACCGCCCTCGTCCTCGGCGACGTCATCGAAGCCGACGACGGCTACACCGGCGAACACTGCAGA
>DATJYY010000194.1:0-4408 GCA_035499395.1 Solirubrobacteraceae bacterium | reverse complement strand
TCACGCGCAGCCCGTATTCGAGACGGACTCGTTCTTCCACGGCACGCTGATTCTCCCGGACCTGATCGAGGCCGCGACAGACTCCGGCAAGCGGAAGACGGCGGCCGCAGCGCTTGCGCGACTGACGGCGCGAGCCACGGCGAGCGGGACCCCACTCGCAATGGGACTGCTTGCCCGCTCGCGTGCGCTGCTGGCGCCGGACTGCGACGCCGAGCGCCTCTACGACGAGGCGATCGAGCGTCTCGGGCAATGCCAGGCGGCCGGCGAGCTGGCCAGGACGCACCTGCTCTACGGCGAGTGGCTCCGCGCCCGGCGACGCCGGCGCCACGCTCGCGAGCACCTCCGCACCGCCCACGGGATGTTCGATGCGATGGGCGCGGAGACGTTCGCCGAGCGTGCGCGGATAGGGCTGCTCGCCAGCGGCGAACAGGCGGGGGCACACGCACCCCGTCGGCGCGACGCGCTCACCGCTCACGAGAGCAACGTCGCTCTGCTCGCCAGCCAAGGCGCGTCGAACCAGGAGATTGCCGAGGAGCTGTTCATCAGCTCAAGCACGGTCGCGTACCACCTGCGGAAGGTGTTCGTCAAGCTCAACATCACGAGTCGTGCACAGCTAGCGCACGCGCTTTGCGCTCAGTCCGGCGACGAAGCAGAGCCGGAACTCCTGCTCCGGTCAGCTGCCTGATCAGATCACCTCGGCGATCAGTCCGACCTCCCCCGCCAGCCGGTCGAGCCTGGCCTGGAGCAACGCGATCCACAGCGACGAGCCGACGTCCCACCGGCGCAGCTCGACCCGAATCCTCGCCGCCTCGATCGTGAACGCTCGAACGCGCAGCCGGAGGTGTTCGGCGAGCGAGTCGCGCTCGGCCGCGCGCATAACTGCAGCCAGCCGTTCGATGTCCCGGCTGCAGTCGCGCAGACGCCCCAGGGCCGTACGTGCTGCGACCTCGCGGGCGGCCAGCGTGGCGCGAGTGGAGTTCCTATCGCTCATCGGTGTAAGCATTCGGCCGCCGGGGCGCCGGCCGCATACCGATTGCGGATCGACTGGATATCCACGTCGAACGGCCGTAGCGATCAGCGAGAGTGATGATGGAGCGAGGCGATTCGTCTCGCCCACTTCTCGGCCGTCCTTAGCTTGGCACCGACCAGCGACTGAAGGATCTGCCCGTGTCTAGCGAGCCCGTCGGCCTTGAGCAACCTGACCAAGACGCCTCTGAGCGGCGGGATGATGATTCCAAGGTGAACCACTCCACGGTGTCGGGCCCGGGCCGGGCTGGCGTGACGGCGTTGGTAGCCGTCGCAGTCGCGAACCTCGTGCTCTGGGTGCTGGCGCGGCCCGCTGGCCAGCCGGCCGGCCGGTTTGTCGGTGAGCTGTGCGGCGCCGAGGCAGTCCTGCTGTTCTCCATTTCGCTGGTCCTGGCGACGTTGCTCCCCCCGATCGAGCGGGCCTTCGGTGGGCTCGACCGGGTCGCGCGGTGGCATCGTCGTGCCGCGGTCGGCGGCGTCCTGTTGCTGATCCCACACGTGGCATTGGTCGGTTCTACGGCCGACCCATACGCGACCTCGCTTGGGCACGGCCTCGGCGATATCGCGCTGATTGGGCTCTTGGCCCTCGCTCTGTGGGCGCTCGCGCCCGGCCTGCGGGCGGCTCGCTGGCCGGGGGTGATCCGGCGGCTGGCCCGAGCGTCGTACGAGCGCTGGCTGACAGCGCATCGACTCACTGGTCTGTTCGTCATGGTGGCTGTCGCCCATGCAGCGATCGTCGACCCGGTTCTCCACCGCTCGACACTCCTGCTCGTGGTCTTCCTCATCGTGGGAGGGATCGGAACGGTTGCGTACCTGTACCGCGAGCTGTTCGCCCGGTACTTCGTCCCGATCTACGACTACAACGTGCTCGACGTCCAGCGCTTGAACAAGACCACGCTGAGCGTGACCCTCTCCCCGATACGCCGGTCGCTCTCATTCACCCCCGGTCAGTTCGTCTTCCTCGCCGTGGGCGGCTCGGGAGGCTGGGAGCGCCATCCCTTCTCCGTGTCGAGCGCGCCCAGCGATTCTCGGCTCGAGGTGACGATCAAGGCGTCGGGCGACTATACGCGCGAGCTGTACGACAAGCTCCAGCCCGGCGTCCCCGCCAAGCTGGCCGGCCCGTTCGGCGGGTTTGACTACCGGCAGGGCGGCCACGACCAGATCTGGATCGCGGGTGGGATCGGGGTCACGCCGTTTCTGAGCTGGATTCGCTCGATCGACGGGCAGTTCGACTGGGCGGTCGACTTCTATTACTCGGTCGCCCGCGCCGACGACGCGGTCTATCTCGAGGAGATCCGCGCTGTAGGCGACCGACAGCCGTCGCTGCGCGTCCATCTCGTTTGCGCCGACACCGACGGCATGCTGACCCCTGACCAGGTGATCCGCGCCGTGCCCACCGGCACCAACCCATGGGTGTACATGTGCGGACCGCCGCCGATGATGAAGGCCTTCTCGACCGGCCTACACCGGCTTGGCATCAGGAAGTGCCGCATTCGCTGGGAGCAGTTTGGCGCGCGGTGAGGCGCCGGGCAACTCGCGGCCGCGCGGAGATCCTCAATCAATCCGGCCGGTGTGTACGGTGGTCGAGGCTTGATCCTGAAGGCCAGCACTTTGTGACCGGGGACCGGTAATAGGATCGGACGACTCGTGCCGCGATGACGATCGGGCTGTTCATCGTCCGGCGGCTCGCCGCCCTGACTGCACTGCTACTGCTGGTGAGCTTGCTGGTCTTCAGCCTCCTGTGGCTGAGCCCGGGCTCCACGCTGGCCACGCTGATCGGGACCAGGCCGGCGACGCCCCAGACGATCGCGGCGATCACCGCGGAGTACCACCTGCACGAGGGGTTTGTCGCGCAGTACCTGCATTGGCTCGCCGGGGCGATCCACCTCGACTTCGGACGCTCGATTCAGTCCGGCGCCTCTGTCACCAGCGTCATCGCCGCGCACGCCCCGGTCACCCTCGAGCTGGGGGCCTACACGCTCGTACTGACCGTGCTGGTGGGGGTGCCCGCTGGCATGCTGGCCGGGATTCGTCGCGACAGCGCGATCGACCGCAGCGTGTCGGGCCTGCTCGTGGTCGGCTTCGCAGCCCCCGGGTTCGCCGTCGGGATTGTCCTGCTCTACGTATTCGGAGTGGGGCTCGGCTGGTTCCCCGTCTATGGAGCCGGCAACGGATTCCTGGGGCGCATCTACCACTTGACGCTTCCGGCCGTCGCGTTCTCGATCTTTCTGACGGCGATCGTCGGGCGTCAGACCCGAGCCGCAACGCTCGACGTGATGCAGCGCGACTACATCGCGTTTGCGCGCGCCCGCGGGCTGAGCGAACACCGGATCCTGACCCGCTATGCGCTGCGCAATGTCGCGGTTCCGGTGGTTAACGCCATCGGGGTGGTGGTGATCGTGGCCGTATCGGGCGCTCTCTTCATCGAGGAGGTGTTCTCCCTACAGGGGGACGGCTACCTCATGTACCAGTCGGTGACCTCGCGCGACATCCCGGTTGTCCAGGGGCTCGCAATCCTCGTCGCGGTGCTCGTGGTCATGGTAAATCTGGGGGTCGATGCGCTCACTTTGGCGGTCGACGCGCGCACGCGTTATCCGGCGAGGTCCGACCGGTGAGCGCAACCTTCGAGCGGAATGAATCGGCAGCCAGCCCCGGCCTGCGGCGACGCCGGCGTCCGCCGGCGCTGACAACCGGCGCACTTGCGTTCCTCGCGCTCGTGGTCCTTTGCCTGATCGCGGGACCGTTGATCGCCCCGCAGGACCCCGACAAGCAGAACTTGCTGCTCGGCGCCGTTCCGCCGAGCTCGGCCCACCTGCTCGGCACCGACCAACTGGGCCGTGACGTCCTCTCGCGGCTCATCGTCGGGACACGCCCGACGCTGATCGGTCCGATTTGCGTGGCGGTTGGGGCCACGCTGATCGGATCCTCGCTCGGGCTTCTCGCTGGTTATCGCGGCGGGCCCGTCGACGCCGTCGTCAGCCGCCTAGCAGACCTGATCTTCGCGCTGCCCGGACTGCTTGTCGCGGTGGTCGTGATCGGCGTGCTCGGTGGCGGCTACCTGCTTGCGGTCGCGATCCTGATCTTCCTTTCGATTGCCTGGCAGATCCGTGTGGTCCGCGGTGCCGCCCTGGTGCAGGCGCGACTTCCGTATGTGGACGCCGCCCGAACCCTCGACCTCTCGGATTTGCGGATCATGCGCAGCCACATCCTCCCGAACATCCTTGTCGTAGTCCTCACCTCTTTTCTGCTCGACCTGGTGGCAGCGCTGATCAGCTTCTCGGGGCTTGCGTTCCTGGGCCTCGGCATCCCAGCCGGAAGCGCCGCGTGGGGATCGATGCTGTCCGACGGGCAGGCGCTGATCACTACGAACGCATCGCTGTCG
>DATJYY010000193.1:0-26703 GCA_035499395.1 Solirubrobacteraceae bacterium | reverse complement strand
CTACCTGCCCAGCGCGGCGATCAATGTCGCGCTCGCGGTCGCCGGCGCCGCGATCTACGTCGAGCTAGGCCTTGCCGGTATCGCATTCGCACTCGCCGCCGTGCTCGCCTTCTCGTACATGGGCCATCTCCTCCAGCGGTCCCGGCAGCGAGCGGAGCAGTACGTCTCTCTGTCATGGGGAGTGCTCGCCGGGCTGTTGCGTGCGCTCGACATCCGCGATCAGCGCGCCGCCCGCCACGCCGCCGCGGTGGCCCGTTTCGCCAGCGACATGGCCGAGGCCGTCGGGATGAGCGAGCACGACCAGGAGCTTGCCCACACCGCCGGGCTGCTGCACGACATCGGGCACTTCGCGCTGTCGGACCGCGTCGCCGAGCGCGGCAGGACGCTGACCGAAGAGGACTGGATCGCGATCCAGCAGCATCCGGAACTCGGCGCCGACATTCTTCGCGACCTCGGGATGTACGGTCCGATCGCCGAGATCGTGCTTGCGCACCACGAGCGAATCGACGGCCGGGGATACCCGAACGGTCTGACCGGCGATGAGATTCCGCAGATCGCCAAGATCATCTCGGTCGCGGAGGTGTACGACACGCTCACCGCCGCCGACACGTACCGGACGCGGATGAGCTCATTCGAGGCGCTGCGGGAACTGCGGCGCGTCGCCGGCAGCCAGCTCGATGCCGAGTACGTCGAGGTTCTGGCCGGGCTGCTGAGCGGAGAGGGCGTGGAGTACCGGCATGCCGACGCCGCGAACTTCGACTCCGAGCTCGACATGGAGCGCCGGATCAAGCAGGCCCGGGCAGGGTAAGACGGTCGGGGCGGACGGGTCGTCTGGCGTCTTCCGGGAACGGCGCGACCGCCCCGCAGTCGCTACGCCGGTGCAGCCCGGCCGGCGCGCGACGCGGCGCTAGGTCACTCAGTTAGCTGACCAGGCGTTCCTGGTGCTGGCCCTGTCCTGCGCGACGCTGCTGGAGCGTCTCCAGGAACTGCTCGATCTGCTCGACGCTGAACCGGCGCTGCCCTCCGGGCGTCCGGTACGACTCGAGGTAGCCCATATCGGCCCACCGGCGAATCGTGCCAAGGGAGACCCCGAGCGCATTGGCGGCTTGCGAAGTGGACAAACCGAGCGGACTGTTCCTCATTTGGTCCATGCCTGCATTTCAGACGCATTTGCAAGGATTGCCGCAGGTTGTGCAGCAATTGCACAACCTTTGCTTCGAAGCGAGAGGAAAGCAGCCGATCCGTCAGGAGTCTTGCGGCTGCGACGATGTGTCCCTACCAGACACATGCGACTCAGGCTCTACCACCATCATGATGGAGCACGCATAGCGTACCGCGAAACGGGCACGGGTCCAGCCCTTGCACTACTTCATTCTCTGGGCCTGTCGCACCGGGAGTGGGAGCCGGTCGTCGGCGAGCTGTCTTCGCGGTTTCGCGTCGTGTTGCCCGACCTTCCCCTGCACGGAGATTCCGAGGATCGACCGCGCCACCCGTACACCGCGGATTGGCTCGCCGAGGTGATCGCCGGCTTCTGCCGTGAGGTCGGAGGTCCGCGGCCGCTGCTTGCCGGACACGACATCGGGGCCGAGCTCGCGCTCAAGGCGGTGACCACGGGCCGCCTGCATCCGGCGCGGCTGGCGCTGATGCCGAACCGCCTGCACCGGCGTGACGAGTTCGCCGGCAAGCGCGCGGCATGGCGGGCCGTATGCCGCACCGCGGCGCTCCCGGGGCTGGACCGCACGCTCGCCCGCGGGGCAACGCTTGTGTTCCGGCCCTCGATCGGCGAGCGCCTGTCCGCCCAGCACAACCCCGCGGCGCGGGACCTCGTTCGGCACGCCTTCGCCGACGTGGCGGGCAACGGCAACCGCGCCCGCTCCTGGGCGAAGTTCGCCCGGCGCTGGCCGGTGGAGCCACAGCGCCAGCTGCTCGATGCGTATCCGCGAATCGACGTCCCGGTGTTGCTGCTGTGGGCAGACCAGGATCCGGCGCACCCGCTGATTGGCGCCTACCAGGCGCTCGACCTGCTGCCGAACTGTCAGCTGCGCACGCTGCCGGGGACCGGCTTCCTGATGGCGTACGACGATTCGGTCGGGGTTGCGCGCGAGCTCATCTCGTTCTTCGGGTGAGGCGCGGTCGCGCGGGTGGGCCCGATGGTCAAGGCCCGAAATCACCGCCCGGGTGATTTCGGGCGTCTTACGGACGGCACGCGCGAGCGGCGGCGACTCCGCGCGTGGCGCGTCAGCGACGGCGGCGCGCGGTCGAGGCCCGCTCGCGCAGGTCGGGCTCGATGACCACGCGCCGGCGCCGGCGTGGGTGCCCTTCGATCGCGCCGAGCACCATCCCGACCGCCACCTCGACGAGCCGCTCGGTATCCCACGAGAAGCTGGTCAACGGCGGCGCGAGCAGAATCGAGACCGGATGGTCGTCATAGCCGATTACGGACAGGTCGTTCGGGATCCGCAGCCCGAGCTGCCGGGCGGCGGCGTAGACGCCGTAGGCGATCGAGTCCGAGAAGCAGAACGCCGCGGTAGGGCGGTGGTTGGAGGTCAGGACCGAGCGGGCGACGTCGGTGGCCTCGTCCAGCTCGTATGGCGAGCTCACGACGCTGACGTCGAGGTCGAGGCGTTCGGCTTCGGAGCCGACGTACACCTCCGCGGGGCGATCGTTCGTCGGGGAGCCCGGCGGGCGGAGCACGGCGATCCGCCGATGGCCTAGCGCGTGCAGATGCTGGAGCGCGCACCGCACCCCGGATCGGTTGTCGAACAAGACCTCTCCGGCGGCGCCGCGCCCCGGGAGCGCGTCGCCGATCGATACGACCGCCAGGGCATCGGCGATCTCGGTCCAGAACTCGTCGGACGGGTCAACCGGCGTGACGATCAACCCGTCGACGTGCTGGTCGCGGAGCTGGTTGGCGAGGGCCCGCTGTCGGGCCGGGTCGCCGCCGGCATCGAGGATCAGCGCGTAGCGGTCGTGCTCGAGCAGCGCGCGGCCCGCCTCGGCGACCAGGCGCTGCTGCCACAGGTCCTCGAGCGACGGGCCGAGGATTCCAACCATGCCGGTACGGCCGCTGGCGAGGGCCCGCGCGATCGGGTTCGCCTCGTACCCCATGTCGTCGGCGACTTTCCGGACGCGCTCCTGGGTCTCCTCGGAGACCTGGATGCCGCGAAGCGCATACGAGACAGCGGCTGGCGAGACCCCCGCGGCGTCGGCAACCTCCCGGATCGTCACGCGCTTGGCGGGCGGGCTCACGCAGCAAGGGTAGACGGGTTGGACCGTGGCTCTGGCACGAGATTTGCAGATATCTGGTGGCGGCTCGGGGCGCATGGTTGACAAGCAACTCCTTAACCGCTTCACTTAACCGGTTCATGAACCGGTTAAGCATGGATACGCCCGTTATCGACGTGCACCAGCACGTGTGGCCGGAGCCCTTGATCGACGCACTGCGGGGTCGCCGAACGCCACCGCGAGTGCGCCGCTGGACCCTCGAGCTCGCCGGCGAGCGCGACTACGAGGTGGATCCTCGCGACCACGACCCCGCCGAGCGGGCCGAGCTCGCACGACGCGACGGGCTCGACCTCGCGCTGGTGTCGCTGTCGAGTCCCCTCGGCATCGAGTTCCTGTCTCCGGAGGAGGCGGGCGAACTGATCGACGCGTACCACGAGGGAGCCCTGGCGCTGCCCGACCCGTTCGGCGCGTGGGCGGCCGCATGCCTGACCGACGTGGATGCCGCCGGGCTCGCGAAGGAGCTCGAACGCGGGTTCATCGGACTTCAGTTGCCTGCGACCGCGCTGCTCGACGCCGCCGGTTATGAGAACGCCGGCCCGCTGCTCGAGGTGCTCGAGGAGGCGGGCCTGCCGCTGATGGTCCACCCGGGACCCGCGACGCTCGCCGGCGCGACGACGACCGACCAACCACCGTGGTGGCCGGCGATCGTGATCTACGCCCAGCAGATGCACGCGGCCTGGTTCGCGTTCCGCGTGCACGGCAGGCCGCGCCACCCCCGGCTTCGCGTCTGCTTCGCGATGCTGGCCGGACTCGCCCCGCTCCACAGTGAGCGGGTCGCCGCCCGCGCGGGCGACCGGAGCGTGGTCGACCACGACGTGTTCCTTGACGTGTCCACTTACGGCACACGCGCGGCCGACGCGACCGTGCGGGTGCTCGGTATCGACGCGCTCGTGAACGGGTCGGACCGGCCGTATGCCGATCCGGTGTCGCTCGAGCTCGGGCCGGCAGCGCTGCACGCGATTCGCAGCGCCAACGCCATGCGTCTGCTCTATCCCAAGGAGGTGTTCGATGATCTGGCAATCGCTTCCCGCGCGTAACCTCGACCGCACAGAGCTACAGGCGCTCGTCGATGAGCTCGCGAACGAGCCCGATCGGTGGCGAGAGCACGTCGCATTCGAAGGCGGTCAGCGGCATTACGTCTCGCTGCACCGGGATGAGTACGTGGACATATGGCTGCTGTGCTGGGTGCCCGGCGACGACACGGGCTGGCACGACCACGACATCTCCTCGGGCGCGGTTCGGGTCGTGCGGGGCGCGGTGCGCGAGTCGAACCCCCGGATCGGGGGCGATCCGGCGGTCCGGGTCGTCACCGAAGGCGGCTCGTTCTCATTCGGGCCCGAGCACATCCACCGCCTCGCAGGCGAGGACGAGCTGGCGATCTCGATCCACGCCTATTCGCCGCCGCTGTGGCGGCTCGGGCAATACTCGATCGACGACGACGGGGTGATGCGCCGCGCGTCGGTTAGCTACGCGGACGAGCTTCGTCCGCTCGAGGGGAGCCTGGCCGCGTAAGCCGGGCCACGATCTCGCCGAACGCGCGATCCGCCAGCGCCTGCAACTCGGAAAGCGTCAGCAGCTGGACCGGATGGGGGACGAACACCATCCGGTAGTCGGGCATCCCCAGCACGCGCGCCTGTTCCAATGCCTCGTCGACGAACGGCTCGGTCGCAACGGCCGCGGTGGCTATACCCAGCCGTTCGAGCTCAACCATGTCGCGCACACTGCACGACGTGCACGAGCCTCAATCGGCGAGGCCCTCCACCGCGAGGTCGCCGCGGTCGGCGATCCGCCGCACGATCTCCGGGCTGGCGGGCTTGGAGAAGATCTCCTTGACGACGCGGAACGTCTCGGCTCCTCGGGCGTGGAGCAGCTCCTCGATCCGATCGAGAAATTCGTCGCCGCGGCGCTTGGTGATGTCGAGCAGCGCCACCCGCGCTCCGATCAGATCCACCGGCCGGGGGGCGAGCGGCTCGGTTGACCGCCGGCGCTCGTCGAATGGACTCACGTATTCCACTGGACCTCCTTTGAGATCGGCTCGGTGTTCATCCCGAGGCACGGGCCGAAGACCGCCGAGTAGCGGCCGGCCTCGCCGCCGGCGACGACGATCACGATGTCGTCCGGGCTGTCCCACTTACGGACGTGTTGATCGTCGGGCGCCGCGTTCACGAGCGGCGTCGCCTCGCCCCAGCGCAACGAACCCGCCGAACGAACGACGGTTGAGAACATCTCCTCACGCACGCGCTCCTTGCTCCAGCCCCACTCGGAGAACGAACGGGCGTGCTCAGGGCAGATGACGAACAGCGAGACCCCGCCGAGCGGCCACCAGTTCGGGCTCCAGGTCGCGGCCGCCGCCTCTCCCAACACCCGCGCGAGCTCCTCCGGGCCGGTGCTCCGGTGGTCCGAGATCGACAGCGGCGAATCCGCGCCGATCACCGTGACGACCGACGACGACTCGGAAAACCCGCGCGAGGCGTGGAGCGGCTCCCATGGGCTCACCTCCTCGTCCTCGGCGAAGCACATTGCGACCTTGCCGGGATTACCGAGCGTCGAGCGGTCGAGCCGGCCCGGGTACCCGCCGCCGGTGAGGCTGACCACGAGCCGGAGCGCACGCCCGATCGTCATGTTCGCCCTCCACCCCGGGCCGAGCGCGCCGACGGAGCCGTTCAGCCCGATCGCATCGCGCACGGGTCCGTTGACCACGAGCACCTGACCGCAGGGCTGCGTGGTCACCGCCTGGCCGCCGACGTTGAACGCCGGCTCGAGAACCGCCTCCACCGCCGCAACCACGACCGGCAAGTACTCGGGGCGGCACCCCGCCAGCACCGCGCACGCCGCGACTCGCTCCAACGTGACCCGGGCCATCGCGGGCGCCATCTCGCCGAGCAGCCGAGACGGATCGCGGCCGCCGAGCATCGCCTCCACGCGTTGAACCGTCGGCGGGATCACCGGCAGCCCGTCGGTCCACCCACGCTCGAACATCTCCTCGAGCTCGTCGTACCCGGCGCCGTCGAGCAGCCGCAGCTCGTCGGGGTCGTAGGTGTTCTTGGCCGCACACCCCGGTTTGCGCAGTGGCGGCTCGTCCGTGACCGGGACGGACAGCAGCGTCCGGAGGCCGGCGGCATCCCAGCCGACCACACGCCCGGCCTCGCGTCCGTCCCGATCGATCAGGACCGACGTCGGCAGGCTCTCGAGCCCGTAGGCGCGCGACGTCTCGTATGGCGAGGGCTCGGACAGGACGACGCCGGCGAATGCCGTCCGCCGCGCGACGCGTGCGGCCACCTCGAGCGGATCTTCGAACACCGAGGCGACGCGCACGCCGGCGGCCGTCAGTTCGGGAACGACCGGGGCCAGCCGACGAAGGGTCAGCGAGCACGTCGGGCACTCCTCGGACACGAACAGGAGAAGCGCGGGCCCGCGCTCGTGGAGGCCGGCCAGGCGCACGGCATCGCCGGTCGTGGACGGCAGCGAGAACTCTGGTGCGCGTGTGAGGGTCGTCACGCCGCGGTCAGGGTAGGCGCCTCGACGCGGCTCGCGACGACCTTGCCGCCCTGGGCGACCATCCAGATCCGCTCGGGGTCGCACAACATCCGCACATCGTCTAGCGGATCGCCGTCGACCACGAGCAGGTCGGCGACCGCTCCGGGGGTGACCGTGCCGACCTCTGAGGACAGGCCGAGCGCCGTGGCCGAGCCGAAGGTGGCCGCGGAGATGCCCTCGAGCGCCGACAGCCCGCCGTCGACCATCCGCACGAGCTCGATCGCGTTGTCGCCGGGCGGCCCGCTGTCGTGGCCCATCGCGATCGTGACCCCCGCTTTGCGGGCCGCCGCCAAGGTCGTGTATGCCTCCTCGCGCTGGCGCTTGGCCTGCTCGACGAGCGCCGGCGGGAAGTCCTCGGTGAAGCGATCGGCGAGGTCGTGGAACGTGCTCAGGGTCGGGACGAGTACGATCCCCCGCTCGGCCATCTCCTCGAGCAGCACCGGTTCGCGATGGAGGGAAAGGCCGTGCTCGATGGTGTCGACGCCCTCGGCCACCGCCAGCCTGGCCCCGGCCAACCCCTCGACGTGGGCCGCGACGCGCACTCCGAGCCGGTGGGCCTCGTCGACGATCGCCGCGAGCTCGTCACGCGTCATCTGGGCCGGCTCCGGGTCCTCGGCCAGGACCGAGCGCGCGCCCGTCGCCATCAGCTTCACGTAATCCGCGCCGCGCCGAAGCTGCTCGCGGACGGCGCGCCGCATGTCGTCCGCCCCGTCAGCCTCGCGGTACATAGTCCCGAAGATCGCGCCGCCGGGCGCGGTGGCCGAGATGATCCGCCCGCACGACAGGATCCGCGGGCCGGGAACGATTTCGAGCCGGACGGCGTCGCGCAGGGCAATCGCCTCGTCGTCGTAGCTGCCGACGTCCCGGACCGTGGTGATGCCGGCGGCCAGCAGCACGCGGGCGGTCTTGGCGAGGATGAAATAGCCGAGCTCGCGCGGGCGCGGGAGCTCGCCGTGGAGCTCCGGCCGCGGACCGAAGCCGGGACTTCGGAACACGTCGCTCGAGAGGTGGGCGTGTGCGTCGATCAGCCCCGGCATGACCGTGCGCCCTTCGACGTCGAGCGCGGAGTCCTCCGGCGGGAGCTCGCCGACTTCGGCGATCCGCCCGTCGGCGATCCGCACCGCCGCGCGCTCGAACGGTGCGCGGCCGGTTCCGTCGATCACGCGGGCGTTCGTGAGCAGCATCGGTCGCCCCACCGTACATCAAGGCGCCGGCGCGGCTAAAGCTTCGTTAACTTGACAGGCGCGGTCCGGGTGTGAAAGAAACCTCCTGATCCATCGGCTGAACGCCGTTCTACCTGCGGATCAGAGGAGAGATGGAAGCCGCTATTGGGTACCAACCCGCGCGCCGCCCGGGCGCCGGATCGCCGGGCATCTCCGCGGTCCTCGATGTCCTCGAGGTTCTCGACCGCCAGGGGCCGACGACCCTCGCCGACCTGGCCCGCGAGACGGGGATCGCCAAGAGCACGCTCCACCGGGTCTGCTCGATCATGTTCGAGCGCGGCTGGGCGGCCCGCGACTCGGGCACCGGCCACATCGAGCTCGGGCCGAGGGTCGCGTGGCTTGCGCACACGGCGCCGGTCTCGCCGCTGGCCGCCGGGTTCCACGGCGTCGCGCGTCGGCTCGTGGCCCGCTACAACGAGACGACCTGCCTTACTGTCCTCGACGGGCGGGAGAGTGTGTTCATCGCCAAGGAGGAAACAACGCATCCCGTCCGTCTCGTCACCGCGGTCGGCAGCCGTCTGCCGGCGTTCGCGGCGGCCTCCGGACGAGTACTGCTCGCCGATCGCCCAGAGCACGAGGTCGCAGCTCTCTACGACGGCTGCGAGCTCGAAACGCCGACGGGTCGCAAGCTGGCCGGACTCGACGAGCTGTTCGCGATCCTCCGCGAGGCGCGGCGCCGCGGTTACGGCGAGAACATCGATGAGACCGCGCTCGGCCTGCATTGCCTGGCCGTTCCCGTCGGCCCGCCGGGCAGGGTGGCCGCGGCAGTCACCCTGTGCGTGCCCACCGGCCGGATGAGCGCGGCCCGCAGGCGCGAGATGCTCACCGAGCTGATGCACGCCGCGCGCGACATCGTCTCCGCCCCGCGCAACGGCAGCGCGCCCTCGCTCCCGGGCGATGGTGATCACGCCTCGTCTGCGAATACTTCACCAAATCAATCAAGTAAGTTAGACATCATGGCGACGTCCGCTCCGGGCTATCGGGGACGGCGCCGGCTCAACTCCAACAGAAAGGTGGCTCCATGAGTGAGCTGGACCGGCTCCGCGAAGGACGCACTGAACTCGAGAACCATTACATCGACGAGCTTGTCTCGGGGAACGTGAGCCGCCGTGACTTCCTGCGCCGCGGAAGCATGATCGGCATGTCGGCACCGCTGCTCGGCGCGATCCTGGCGGCCTGCGGCGGCGCCAATAACAACTCGCCCTCGGCGACGACGTCCGGCACGGGCACCGCGCCCGCGGCCGGCGCGCCGAAGAAGGGCGGCACGCTGAAGGTGGCGACCCAGGCGCCCTCGGCCCAGGTCAACCCGTTGACCGTGTCCGACTCCGGCGGTCTGGCGATGCTGAACCAGACCGGCGAGTTCCTCGCCTTCGACAACAACCTCAAGCTCATGCTCGAGCCGATGCTCGCGTTGAGCTGGAGCCCCAACAGCGACGGCTCCGTGTGGACGTTCAAGCTCCGCCCGGGCGTGACGTTCCACAACGGTCAGGCGATGACCGCCGACGACGTCGTCTACAGCCTCCAGCAGTACTCCGACCCGAAGAACGCGTCCAATGCGCTGTCGGCGTTGGGGGGCGTGCTGCTCCCGAGCGGCGTCCAGAAGGTGGATTCGATGACGGTCGCGTTCCATCTGGAGGCTCCCGTCGGGAGCTTCCCGTACCTCGTCTCCTCGGACAACTACAACGCGATCATCGTCCCGAAGGGCACCGACTTCAGCAAGTGGCAGAGCACCTTCATGGGCACCGGTGCGTTCAAGCTCAAGAGCTACACGCAGAACGTCGGCGCCCAGTTCGTCGCCAACCCGTCCCACTGGGGCGGCGCGCCGTACCTCGATGGCACCGACTTCACGTTCTACACGAGCCAGCCGCCCCAGATCCTCGCCCTTCAGGGCGGTCAGGTCGACGTCATCACCCAGTTCGTCGTGCAAGGGGCGCAGGGCCTGCTCAACAACTCGAGCTTCACGATCATCACGCTGAAGTCCTCCAACCATCGCGAGCTGTCGATGCGCAACGATCAAGCGCCGTTCACCGATGCGCGTGTGCGCCAGGCCGTCGCGCTCACGATGGACCGGCCCGGGATGGTCGCCGCCCTGCTGGCCGGCAAGGGCCTGCTCGGCAATGACAGCGCCTTCTCGCCCGTGTTCCCGTCGACGAACACATCGGTCCCCCAGCGCACCCAGGACATCGCCAAGGCCAAGCAGCTGCTGACCGCGGCCGGGCATCCGAACGGCTTCAGCGTCCCGCTCGTCACCGAGATCTACCAGGAGGTCCCGGCGCTCGCCCAGGTCATGAAGGCCAACATGGCCAAGGCCGGCATCAACGCCAATCTGAAGGTCGAAACCCAGACTCAGTACTACGGCAAGTCGACGATCGGGAACTCGGACTGGCTCGACGGCACGATGAGCCTCGTCGACTACGGCAGCCGCGGCGTGCCGAACGTGTTCCTCACCAGCACGCTGACCTCGAAGGGCACCTGGAACGCGGCGCGGTTCTCGAATCCCACGTACGACAGTCTGGTCAAGCAGTTCGTCGCGTCCGTGGACCTGCAGACCCAGAGGCAAATCGCCGGCAAGATCCAGACGCTCCTGTTGCAGGAGACGCCGCTCGTGATCCCGTACTTCGTCGACGGGCTGACGGCCAGCAAGACCAATGTGCACGGCCTCAATCCGACCTCGATCTCGCAGATCTACCTCGACAAGGCATACATCTCGTGAACGCAGCGGCCGGGAGGGCTAGTGTGGCCTGGCCCGGCCGAGAACCCCCGGGAACATGACCAAGTTCATCTCCAAGCGCGTCGGGCTCGCCCTGGTCACGCTGCTGATCCTCAGCGCGATCGTGTTCATCCTCGGCAGCCTGCTTCCGGGCGACCCGGGCCGCTCGACCCTGGGCCCGCTGGCCCCGGAGAGCGCAGTCAAGGCACTGGATCACCAGTACGGCACCGATAAGCCCCTGCTGACCCAGTACTGGGTGTTCATCAGCCATTTCGTGCGCGGAGACATGGGTATGTCCAACGTGTACCACTCGGCCGTCCGGCCGCTCCTGTTCACTGCGATCGGGCACTCGCTCAAGCTGGCGATACTGGCGTTCATCATCGTCGTGCCGCTCGGCATCTTCGCCGGGGTGTTCGCAGCGTTGCATGCCGGCAAGGCCTCCGACCGTTTGATCGTGGTCGCGGGCGGGTCGTCAACCGTGACGCCCGAGCTCGTCTCTGGGATCTTCCTGATCCTCGTGTTCGGGCTCTGGCTGAACGTGCTGCCGTACTCCGCCACGCCGCCGCCCGGGGCGAGTATCGGCACCCAGCTCTACCACCTGATCCTGCCGGCGATCCCGCTCGTGATCGTCCTGTTCGGCTACATCGCGCGCATGGCCCGAGCGGGAACCATCGAGGCGCTCGGCTCGGACTACGTGCGCACGGCGGTGCTCAAGGGACTGCCGCGCCGCACGGTGATCCGCCGCCACGTGCTCCGCAACTCGCTGTTGCCCACGATCACGGTGATCGCCAGCCAGACCGGATACCTGATCGGCGGGCTGTTCGTGGTCGAGACGTTGTTTCACTACAACGGGGTCGGGACGCTTCTCCTCCAGGCCGCCACACAGAAGGATTATCCGATGCTCGAGGCCGGAATCCTCACGATCGGCATCGTGTACATGGTGGCGACGCTCGTCGCCGACCTCCTCTACTCGTACCTGAATCCGCGGATTCGATACCAGGGCCTCGAATGAGCATTGACGTCATACCGGTCGAGTCCGCGGGAGCCGTCGCCGCCGAACGCACCGGGCCGAGTCCCAGGGGCGAACTGCTGCACGACATCGTGCGCTCGAAGACGTTCATCGTCGGCGCGGTGATCGTCGGTTTCTGGATCATCTGCGCGATCTTCGGCTACGCGATCGCCCCGCACAATCCGACCGCGGAGAACCTGGAGGCGATCAACAAGGCGCCCTCGAGCGCGCACTGGTTCGGTACCGATCAGCTCGGCCGCGACGTCTTCTCGCGAGTTATTACGGGCGCGCGCAACATCCTCATCATCGTGCCCCTGGCGGTGATCCTCAGCACCGTGCTCGGGACGGCGCTCGGCCTCGTCATGGGTTACTTCCGCGGGCTCCTCGACGAGTCGATCGCCCGGGTGCTCGAGGCCTTCCTGGCGCTGCCGCTGATCGTCATCGCCTTGACCGCGATCGCCGCCATCGGGGCCAGCAACCTGGTGGTCATCCTCGTGATCGCCGTTGTGTTCACGCCGCTGATCGCGCGAACGGTACGCACCTCGGTGCTGCTCGAGCGCGAGCTCGACTACGTGGCCGCGGCGCGCCTTCGCGGTGAGAAGTCGCCGTACATCATGTTCGTCGAGATCCTCCCGAACGTGATGGCGCCGATCGTGGTCGAGTTCACTGTGCGCATCGGCTACGCGGTGTTCGCGGTCGCCGCCCTCTCGTTCCTTGGCTTCGGCGTCCAGCCGCCCACACCCGACTGGGCGGCGGACATCGCGGCGAACTACCCGCTGGTCGCCGCCGGCTACTGGTGGGAGGTCCTGTTCGCCGCGCTCGCGCTCGCCTCGCTGGTGATCGGCATCAACCTGATCGCCGATGCCGTCGAGGGGGCGATCGACCAGTGAGCGCCGCCGCCGAGGCACCCGTGGTCACACCGGTGTCGACCGACGCCCTCACCGTCGACCACGTCGACGTGAGCTACACCGTCCGCAGACGCGACCAGGCGGTGCTGCGCGACGTGTCGTTCCGCGTCGGCCGGGGCGAGTCGTTCGGTCTGGTCGGGGAGTCGGGCTGTGGCAAGTCGACGATGGCGCTCGCGATCGTTCGCTACCTGGCCCGCAACGGCCGCGTCAGCGCCGGCTCGATCGCCATCGACGGGGAGGACGTGCTCGCGATGAACGAGGGAGCGCTCCGGCGGCTGCGAGCCACGAAGGTGTCGATGGTCTACCAGGAGCCGGGCCGCGCGCTCAACCCCTCGATCCGCGTCGGGCCACAGGTGGCCGAGGTCTTCCAGATCGCCGGCAAGTCCGACCAGGAGTCGCTCGAGCTCAGCGAAGAGATGCTGCGGACGGTGCGCATCTCCGATCCGGCCGTCGTCATGCGGCGCTATCCCCATCAGCTGTCAGGCGGAATGCTCCAACGCACCGTGATCGCGATGGCGCTGGCATCTGAGCCGTCGCTGCTGATCCTCGACGAGCCGACCACGGCGCTCGATGCCACCGTCGAGGCCGAGGTGCTCGACCTCGTCAAGGCATTGCGCCAGGAGCTCGGCACCTCGCTGCTATTCATCAGCCACAACCTTGGGGTGATCGCCAGGATGTGCGATCGCGTCGGGGTCCTGTACGCCGGCGAGCTCGTCGAGGAGGGACCGGCGCTCGAGGTGCTGCACGACGCGCGCCATCCGTACACGGTCGGACTGCTGCGCTGCATCCCGCGGCGGGATGCCGATAAGCGCCGGCACGCGTTGGACACGATTCCGGGCTTTCTCCCGCGGCCGGGGGATACACCGGCCGGCTGCATCTTCGCCGACCGTTGCGGGCTCGTCGAGGAACGCTGCCGGACCGAGGCGCCACCGTTGTACGAGATCGGCCCGGCGCGGCGCTCACGCTGCCACTTCCACGGGCGCGCGCAGACGCTGCCGCGTGCCGAGCCGGCGCAGACCGAGGCGGCCAAGCCCAGGCCGGGCGACGGCAAGCCGCTGATCAGCGCGCGCGACGTGGGCAAGACTTTTCGGCTGTCTGGCCAGGAGATCCACGGCCTGACCGGCGTCAGCCTCGACATTCTGGCCGGCGAGACGTTGGGCCTCGTCGGCGAGTCGGGAAGCGGCAAGACCACCCTCGCCCGCGTGTTGATGGGTCTGACAGCCCCGGACGCCGGCTCGTCGGTCGAGCTCGACGGCCGCGCGCTGGCGTACCTGACCAAGCAGCGTACCGCCGAGGACCAGAAGTCCCTCCAGATCGTGTTCCAGAACCCGGACTCGGCGCTGAACCGTCGCCATTCGGTCCGTCGTCTGATCGGCCGTTCGCTGTCGAAACTCGGCCACTACACCGGCGCGGCGCTGCAGACCCGGCTGCTGGCGCTCGTCCAATCGGTCCGGCTTACCGACCGCTACCTGCCAATGCGACCCAGCCAGCTTTCAGGGGGACTCAAACAGCGTGTCGCGATCGCTCGGGCCTTCGCCGGCGATCCCCGGGTCGTTGTGTGCGACGAGCCCACCTCGGCGCTCGACGTCTCGGTGCAGGCCGCGATCCTGAACCTGCTCAACGACCTTCAGACCCGCGAGGACGTCGCGTACCTGTTCATCAGTCACGACCTCGGCGTGGTGCGCTACCTGTCCGATCGGATTGCCGTCCTGTACCTGGGCCGGCTGATGGAGCTCGGGCCGGCCAACAAGGTCTTCTCGTTCCCACACCATCCGTACACCGAGGCTCTGCTGTCGGCGGTGCCCACCGTCGATGACGTCGACAGCGAGCGGATCCGACTCGATGGTGAGATCCCCAGCGCCGCCAATCCGCCCAGCGGTTGCGTGTTCCACACGCGATGCCCGCGGAAGATCGGCGAGATCTGCGAGACCACCGAGCCGGAGCTGCTCGAGGCGGAGCCTGGACATGCGATCCGCTGTCACATCCCGATCGAGGAACTCCGGCGGATTCAGGTCAGCCCGCCTCCGGCGAAGTCGCTGCCGACGGCTCATGCGGACTGAGACGACCGGCGGTCCCGGGCTCGCTCCGGTAAGTCAGCCACGACCGGCGATGTCGTCGCCGGCCCCGATCGAGATGCGCGCCGCGGTCCTGCGCGAGCCGGGCCGGCCGGTGTCGACGGAGACCGTGATGCTGGCCCCGCCTCGTCGTGGCGAGGTGCTGGTGCGGGTCGTCGCCGCGGGCGTGTGCCATTCCGACGTGCACCTCGCCGACGGGCAGCTCGGTGCGGGGCGATGGCCGATGGTGCTCGGACACGAGGGTGCCGGTGTGGTCGCGGCCGTCGGCGAGGACGTGATCGACGTCTCCGTCGGCGACCACGTGGCTTTCTGCTTCGTCCCGTCGTGCGGGTCGTGCCCGGCGTGCCGGTCCGGGCGGCGCACGCTGTGCGAGACGGCCGGGCGCAACGGCGTTGCCGGGATGCTGATGGACGGCAGCTCACGGCTTCGGGGCCTCGACGGGGCCGTGCTCCAGCACGGCCTGATGGTGGCGTGCTTCGCCGAGTACGCGGTCGTGCCCGTGGCCGGCGCTGTCAGGCTACCGCCTTCGATCCCCCTCTGGCAGGCGGCGCTGCTCGGCTGCGGCGTCGTCACCGGGATCGGCGCCGTCAACCGTGCCGGCCTCCGCGTCGGCGCGAGCGTGTGCGTGATCGGGTGCGGCGGCGTCGGCCTACAGGTGATCGCGGGCGCGCGGCTGGCCGGCGCCGGGATGATCGTCGCGGTCGACACCGACCGGGACAAGCTCGAGCTCGCGGTCCGGCGCGGCGCGACCCATGCGGTGGCGGCCGGGGACGGTCATGTGGTCGACCAGGTTCTCGGGATTTCCGGTGGGGGCGTCGAGCACGCGTTCGAGGTGGTCGGGAGGGCGTCGACGATCCGGCAGGCCTGGGACATGCTCGCCCCCGGCGGCACCGCGACCGTGGTCGGGGTCGCGCCGGTCGGGGTCGAGGTCTCGCTGCCCGCGATCGAGTTCCTGTCCGAGAAGACCATCACCGGGAGCTACTACGGCTCGTCCGATGTGCACGCCTCGCTCGGCCGGCTCGTGCAGCTCGTGGTCGACGGCCGACTCGACCTCGGCGACGTCGTCTCGTATCTGATCGGACTCGACGACGTCGAGGCGGCGCTCGAGCGGCTGCGCCGCGGCCAGGGGGCGCGCTCGGTGATCGTGATCGACGAGGAGCTGGCCGGGGTGGGCCTGTGACGGCTTCGCCGCATGATCTCGACGGGCGGATCGGCGAGGGCTGGGGCGGCGACCCCGGGCCGAACGGCTGCCACGTGAACGTGGTCCTGGGCGCTCGCGGATCGGCGACTGCTGCTTCTTTGCTCGGCACATTCACGACGCCGTCGCCCGGGCACACCCCGATCCTGGTCGTCGTCGGCGAGGCCCAGGACCGCTACGAGGTGGTGTGGCCGCCCACGATCATGATCAACAAGGCGACCGCCACCGAGGATCTCCACCAGACGATCACCTGGGGCGCGGGGCAACTCGGGATCGCGCAGGCCGTGCTCGATGCGGTCGCGGACGGGCTGCTCGAGCCGACCGGCGACGTGATCGTGTTCGTGTGCATCTGGATCGACCCGGGCGCGTCCGACGAGACCGCGGTCCGGAAGGCGGCTCGGGTGGCGGTGCGGCGGGCGATCGGCATGGCGGTCGACGGTCGCGATCGCGATGCTGCTTTGGACCTGGTGGCGCGCCGCGACGACGTGACGAGCCCGTTCTACGGGGGGTCGTAGGTCGTGAAAATCACGGCGATCCGCGTGGATCGGCTGCGGCTGCCGCTCGATCCGCCGTTCTACGCGGCCTGGGACCCGGATCCCCGGCGCTCGTTTGACGCGACGATCGTCCGGGTGGAGACCGACGAGGGGCTCGTCGGTGTCGGCAGCGGCGACACGATGGCGGGGATTGATGATTTTGTTTCACTGTTCGTCGGGCGGAACCCGCTCGCCATCGAGCGTCATGCCCGGGTGCTCGAGACGGTGTCTTTTCACGCGGGCCGCTACTGGCCGCTCGAGGCGGCTCTGTGGGATCTGTTCGGCCAGGCGTGCGGCCAGCCGGTGGCGACGCTGCTCGGCGGATCGCTCACCGAGATTCCCGTGTACGCCTCGTGGGGTTCGCTGCGGGATCCCGGACAGCGGGTGCAGGACGCCCTCGCCCTGATCGAGGAGGGCTTCCGCGCGGTCAAGATCCGGATCGCGCCTTCCCGTTCAGACGAGGGAGTCGGCGTTGTCGCGGCCGTCCGCGACGCCGTCGGGGACCGCCTCGACATCATGGTCGACCTCAACCAGTGGTGGCGGATGGCCGGGGACATCGGGCCGCGGCTCGATCCGGCCGGCGCGCGCCGGATCGTCGAGCGACTGCGCTCGTATGGGGTCTTTTGGGTCGAGGAGCCTTTGCCGGGTGAGGACCTGCGGGGGATGCGGGCGTTGCGGGAACACACCGGGGTGCGAATCGGCGGCGGTGAGATGGCCCGCACGTTCGATGAGCTGCTGCGCGTTTTTGAGGCCGACGCTCTGGACGTCTATCAACCCGACGTGGTGCTGGCGCTCGGGATCTCGCGCGCGCGGACGCTCGCCGATCTCGCGCTGCGGCGGAACCGGTGGTTCACGCCCCACACCTGGACCAACGGAATCGGCGTGCTCGCGAACCTGCACGTGTGCGCGGGGGTCGGCGGGGGCCCGTTCCTCGAGTTTCCCTATGACCCGCCGGGGTGGACTCCGGCCCGGCGGGACTTCATGCTCGAGTCGCCGCTGACGGTCGGCGCGGACGGATTGCTCCGCGTCCCAAACGCTCCCGGATTGGGCGCTGCGCTCGACGAGGAGGCGCTCGCGTTCTACGCCGTGGACCGGGAAGCGGTGCGGGCCTGAGGCGCGATGCGTTCATCGACGGGCGGTTCGTGGCGGCTACGGACGGTCGCGACCGCTCGCTGCGCGCGCTCGGCGCTTACACGCACCTCAAGACCACGTGGGTGGCGCTGTGACGCGGGTCGGCTTCATCGGCCTCGGAAACATGGGCGGCCCGATGTGCGGCCATCTGGTGGCGGCGGGGTACGACGTAACCGCGTTTGATCTTTCCGATGTCGCGCTCGGCCGGCTTGTTGAGGCGGGGGCGCGGGCCGCTGGTTCCGTGGCCGACTGCGCGCTGGGTGCCGAGGTGCTGATCACGATGCTGCCGGCGCCGCCACAGGTCGAAGCGGTGTGGCTGGGCGGCGGCGGTGCCATGGCTGCGCTCGCCCCCGGTTCGCTCGCGATCGATATGAGCACGAGCTCGACCGCCGTGGGGGCGCGAGTGGTCGAAGCCGCGCGTTCTCGAGGCGTCGACGTGCTCGACGCGCCGGTGGCGGGGCAGTCGATCGGGGCGAAGGCCGGCACGCTTGCGATCTACGTGGGCGGCTCCGAGGCGGCGTTCGCCCGGGCTCTGCCGCTGTTCGAGGTGATGGGGGACCCGGATCGGGTCTTCCACCTCGGTGGCAACGGTGCCGGCTACACCGTCAAGCTGCTGCTCAACCTGCTGTGGTTCATCGAGTCGGTGGCGGTCGGCGAGGTGCTGAGCGTGGGCGTCCGCGCCGGGGTGTCGCTCGATCGATTGCACGCCGCGCTGGTCGGGTCCCCCGCGAACTCGGTATTCCTCGAGCGCGACGTCCGGATGGTGCTCGACGACGGCGAGTACGACGATGCGTTCCCAATGCGACTCGTGACCAAGGACCTGGGCCTGGCCGTCGACCTCGCCCGCGACGTCGGCGTACCGGTCGAGCTGACGGCGCTGGTCGAGCAGATCCACCGGCGGGCGCGCGCGCAGTACGGCGACGACGCGGGCGAGATCAGCGCGATCCGCCTGTACGAGGACCTGGCGGGGGTGACGTTGCGGCTGGGACGAACGTGAGCATCGCGGCGCTCGAGGCTGGGAGCCTGATCAGGTAGCGGCCACGGCGATTCGGAGTGACCCGGACCGTTTTCAGCTTGCCCTTGAGCGTGCCGGTGCCGGTCTCGTTGCCGAATGTCTGCCCGGCGAGCGTGACGTCGTTGGTGGCGGCCGCACTCGGAGCCACGAGCCGTTCGAGTACGGCCTCGCGGGCCTTGGCCGGCGGCTTGATCAGCGCGATGTGGCCGGACGTGAGGCTGTCGTTGATCAGTACGACGTGAACCTCGCCATCGCGCGTGATCGTCGCCCGTGTGCGGACGTCGGTGCTGGCGGTCTGCTCGAGAGCGAGCATGCGCGCGCCGGGCGAAGCGGCCCGCTCGAACATCAGCAGGCTGTAGTAATCGGGGCGGACCGTCGCCAGCCATCGCCCGCGGATGCGCCGGAACACGAACGGCTCGTATGAGACACCGGGGAGAGTGTGTATGTTGACGCCGTCGACGCCCGCCCTGGCCATCGCGAACAGTGTGTCGAGCATCCACAGCGCGGAGGCGAACGTGTCGCTGACCCCGGGCTGACCGGCGCATGCGACCGAGTTGAGCTCGTCGATTCGGACGATGGCGCCGTGGCGGTGTGCGAACGAGATCACGTCGCCGACGCCTTGCAGGAGGTCGCGGGCCGAGTCCGAGCTGAGCAAGTTCGGGATCGAGGGGTAATGCGGATCCCCGGGCTGTGTGAAGCAGGCGAGCAGCGGATACCGGTGGTAGGTGACGACCTTCAATCGCGGGACGGCCGCGAACAGCTGCGGCACGCCAGCCAGCCACGACGCCTCCCCGGTGGCAGGCCCGGCGAGGGCGAAGCGGCGGAGTCGGTTGGCGATCTGCGCGACGTCCTGCGCGTAGCCGGCGAAGTCATACGTCGGCGGCCGCGCGTAGAACGGCACGCCGCCCTCTTCGTAGTACGGGAACACGTTGTACAGCTCGGGCTCGTTGCCGATCTCGAGCTCATCGATGTTGCGCAGGCCGATGCCGGCGCGGTACGCGTGCGCCTCAGCCGCAGCCTCGGCCGGGCTGTCGAGCTTCAGGTTGACGCCCAGGATCAGCTTCGCGCCGGTGGCAACCGCGAGCGCGCGCGTGGTGGCGAGCCAGCTCTTGTCGAGCGTGTAGATGACTCCCGGGGATGGTGTTGCGTTCGGGATGGGCCACCACGACTGGTCGGTGCTGTTCCCTCCGATTCGCAGCACCGGCGTCTGGTCGGGCGCCACCTCGCGGATCAGCTGAACGAGCACCGGGTTGATCGCGCGCGGGTCAGGTCCGGTGTAGTCGCGGACCGCCTGGAATTCGAACGAGAACCCGATGAAACCCGACGGCATCGGCCCGCTGATCCGGGTGTCGCTGACCTTCACCGTCACGCGCGCTGCGCGCACGGGAGCAGCGAGCAGCGCAACGAGAGCCCCGCTCGTTGCTACCACCAAGAGGGCTCTCCGCAGGACGCGCACCCGGCCGGGAACTATGTCAGGGCATGCGGCAATCGGCGCCGGTCACGCCTATCCGCGGCCGTCCCAGAGCGCCCACAGCGTCGGCGGTTTGCGGAAGACAAGTCCCTGGACTTTTGAGGGCCGGGCCGGGTCGAGCCGCAACGTCGGCAGCCGGCGCAGGATCGTGTCGAGGCCGGTACGTGCCTCGAGGCGTGCGAGGTGCACGCCGAGGCACACATGCGGGCCGTGGGCGAACGCGAGATGGCCGCGCGTCGCTTTGCGATCAAGGTCAAGCCGGTCGGGGTCGTCGAACACCGCCGGGTCGCGGTTGGCGGCGCTGATCGAGACGCGGACGAGGTCGCCGGCGGCGATCGTCGCCTCGGCGAGCCCGGCCTCAGTGGTCGCGTAGCGGTCGACGACGGCGGCGGCGGGCTCGAGGCGGAGCGACTCCTCGATGGCGGCATCGAGCGCGCCGGAATCTTGCCGGACCGTCGCGAGCGCGTCCGGTTGCTCCAGCAGGTGGAGCAGGGCATTGCCGATCATCCCCTCGGTCGTCTCGATGCCGCCGAACAGGAGCACGGCGGCATTGGACACGACCTGCTCTTCGCTGAGGCCAGACTGAGCTGCTGCAGCCGCGAGCAGCGAGGACTCGGGCTCGCCGCCGCCGATCACCGCGTTCAGCCGTGTGCGTAGCGCGCCGAACGCCTCGCGCGCGCGCGTGGGAATCTCTCGCCCGGCGGTGACGTCGGTGACGGCGGACACGATCGCGTCGTACCAGCCGAGCATCGTCGCGACCTCGGCCTGCTCGAGCCCGAGGGCGCGGGCCATGATCGATGCCGCTAGTGGGCCTGCGAACTCGCGTCGCAGCTCCGCCGCACCGCGGGTGATGAAGCCGTCGATGAGCCGGTCAGCCTCGTTTGCCGCGGCGTCGGCGAACCGCTCGCGGACTGCGCGCGGCCGGAACGGAGCCGCGAACGGCGCGCGGTGGCGGGCATGGACGTCGCCGTCGAGACTGAGCATGCTCGGACCGACTACCTGCGCGGTCGAGAATCGCGGATCGTCGACGGTGTACGTCGCCGCGGCTCGCATCACCGTGACGGCGAGGTCGTGGCGGGTTACGAGCCAGCAGTCGAGCGCCGGCAGCCATGAGACCGGTTCCTCGTTGCGCAGGCGCGCCAGAGTTGGATGCGGGTCGTGCTCGAGTTCTTCCAGCGTTACGGCGGCACCCAGCGGGAAGGGGCGGCTCACTTTTCCGCGATGCGCCAGGCGGCGTCGGCGCGGACGTAGGCGGGCTCGCCACCGACGAACGTCGCCGCCACCGGGTTGCGGCCGAGGCGGTAGGCGACGTGCTCGGCCGGGCAGTCGAGCAGCACGAGGTCGGCGCGCTTGTCGAGCTCGATCGATCCCAGCTCGCGCTGTAGATCGAGGACATACGCCGCGTTGAGGGTGACCGCGAGCAGCGCCTCGCGCGTGCTCAGGCCGTAGCGGCGGACGCCGAGGCCGACGATCAGCGGCAGCGAGAAGATCGGCGACGTACCCGGGTTGCCGTCGGTGGCGAGCACCATGATCGCGCCGGCGTCGATCAGGTCGCGCGCCGGCGCGGTCGCCTCGGCGCCCATGAACTCGGCTCCGGGGAGGAGAACCGCGGCGGTGTCCGAGGCTCCGAGGGGCCCGATGTCGTCGGGGTGGATGGCGGACAGGTGGTCGAGTGAGCGCGCGCTGTGCCTGAGCGCCACCGGGACGCTCCGCATAGTCGTGAATTGCTCGACGTGGGCACGGAGTCTTACGCCGTTGGCTTTCGCGAGTCGGCCCATGCGGTCGAGGTCGTCGAGGCCGAACGCGATCGACTCGACGAAGATGTCGAGCGCGCTGACGTGCTCGAGCGCCTCGGGCAGCATCCCTTCCACCTCGTCCATCCAGGTCGTGGTGGTGTACCCGTCGGGGACGGCGTGCGCCAGCAGCCCGGTCCGGGTCGTGACCTGGGAGACGATCTCGTTCAGCTCGGTGGCGAGTTGCAGGGCGCGCAACTCGCCGGCGGTCGACAGCCCGTACCCGGACTTGCACTCGAATGTGGTCGTGCCGGCGCGGAGCATCTCGCCTGCGAGCTCCTGCGCCTGGGCGAGGACGGTTTCGTCCGGGGTCTCCCTGAGGGCTTTCGCGGACGACCTGATGCCTCCGCCGGCGCGCGCGATCTGCTCGTAGGGGACGCCGGTTACCTTCTGCTCGTACTCCTCGGCCCGCCAGCCCGCGAACGGAAGGTGGGTGTGGCAGTCGACGAGGCCCGGCAGCAGCGCGCAGCCGCTCGCGTCGACGTGGATGTTCGCGTCCCTCGTGGGTCCCAGTGCCGCGATCCGGCCGTGTTCGACCGTGATTCCGCCGGGCTCGAGGCTCATCTCGCCGGCGCGGGCGGTTCGCAGGTAGGTGAGGCCCGGCTCTGGGGGCGTCAGGACCTGGGCCGCGTTGTCGAATGAGGTGGTCACGGGCGTCCGCGGCCGCCGTGTACAACGCCCGAAATCGACCCACCTCCGCCCCGCTGTCGGGACATAAGCACGTGGGGGCTGCTCATGTCCTGTGGGCGGGCGTGGGCGGGGAGCTTTCGGGCCTTATGCATGGGCGAGGCGGGCGCCGGTGCCTCACTCCGACTCGAGCATCGGGATCCGCAGGCCGCTCGAGCGGGCGGCGGACACCGCGAGGTCGTAACCGGCGTCGACGTGGCGGACGATACCCATGCCGGGGTCGGCCTTGAGCACGCGTTCGATCCGGCGGCCCGCCAGCTCTGTGCCGTCGGCTACGCACACCTGCCCGGCATGGATCGACTTGCCCATGCCTACTCCACCGCCGTGGTGGATCGAGACCCAGCTCGCGCCGCAGGCGGTGTTGATCAGCGCATTCAAGAGCGGCCAGTCGGCCACCGCGTCCGAACCATCGGCCATCGCCTCGGTCTCGCGCTGGGGCGAGGCGACCGACCCGGCGTCGAGGTGGTCGCGCCCGATCACGATCGGAGCCTTCACCTCTCCGGACGCGACCATTTCGTTGAATCGCAGCCCCGCCAGGTGTCGCTCGCCGTAGCCGAGCCAGCAGATCCGCGCCGGCAGGCCCTGGAAATGGACGCGCTCGGAGGCGAGCTTTATCCACCGTGCGATGTGCTCCTGGTCCCCGAACAGGTCGAGGATCGCGCGATCGGTGGCGTGGATGTCGGCCGGATCGCCCGATAGCGCCACCCACCGGAACGGGCCCTTGCCCTCGCAGAACAGCGGCCGCACGTACGCGGGGACGAACCCCGGATACGAAAACGCATCGGCATCCCCGTACTCGAACGCCAGACCGCGCAGCGCGTTGCCGTAGTCGAACGCCTCGGCGCCCGCCGCGCCCAGCGCCCGGATCGCCCCAACGTGCGTCACCGCGCTCTCGCCGACCCGTCTGAGATATTCGTCAGGATCGGCCCGGCGGAGCGCCTCTGCCTGTTCGAGGGTAAGGCCGGCCGGGATGTAGCCATTCAGCGGATCGTGGGCGGAGGTCTGGTCGGTGACGACGTCGACGTCGACACCGCGGCGGACGAGTTCGGGCAGGATCTCGGCGGCGTTGCCGGCGAGGCCGATCGACAGCGCTCGCCGCTCGCGCCGGGCGGCGTCCAAGCGGGCCAGCGCGTCATCCAAATCCGCCGCACGCTCATCCAGGTAACCGGTCTGGATCCGGCGCTCGATTCGCTGCAGGTCGACCTCGACGCACAGCGCCGTACCGCCGAGCATCGTTATCGCCAGCGGCTGCGCGCCGCCCATGCCGCCCAACCCCGCGGTCACGACGAGCCGCCCCTCCAGGGTGCCGTCGAACCGCTTGCGCGCCGCGGCCGCGAACGTCTCGTATGTCCCCTGAAGGATCCCCTGCGAGCCGATGTAGATCCAGGACCCGGCGGTCATCTGCCCGTACATCATCAGCCCGGCAGCGTCGAGCTTGCGGAACTCGTCCCAGTTGGCCCAGTCCGGGACGAGGTTCGAGTTCGCGAGCAGCACGCGGGGCGCGCCCTCGTGGGTCTCGAACACCGCGACCGGCTTGCCGGACTGCACCAGCAGCGTCTCATCGTCGCCGAGGCGCTGGAGCTCGCGCACGATCGCGTGGTAGCTCGGCCAATTGCGGGCCGCCTTTCCGATCCCACCGTAGACGACGAGCTCGGAGGGCTTCTCGGCGACGTCGGGGTGCAGGTTGTTCTCGAGCATGCGGAGCGCCGCCTCCTGCTGCCACCCCTTGCAACGAAGCGTGGATGTGCTCATGCCGCCACCGCCACCCGGGCGCCGAGGCTCCTCGACAGCTCGGCGGCGTGCCGAGCGACGGCCCGGCCGCACGCGTCGATCCGCCCCGCCGAGGTCCGGTAGTTCGGCGCGAGGACGCTGAGCGCCCCGGCGATCTGGCCGTCCGCACCGTACACCGGAGCGGCGATCGAGGTCACGTCGGGCTCCACCGCGCCGGCGCGTGCCACGTACCCGTCGGCGCCGACCGCGCCCCGCAGGGCCGCGCCGAGCGCGGTCCCGCGTCGGGGGATCGTGCGCCCGGCCCAGCTCGCGGTCTGAACGAGCTTCGGGCTCGCCACCTGGCGGAGGTACACGACGCGCCGGCCGTCGGCGGCGACCGCTAGGTTCGCGCTCTCGCCCGTCTCGCTCGCGAGCGCCGCCAGATGCGGCCCGGCCAGCTCGTACACCGGATCCGACCGCAACGCCACAGCCGCCAGCTGCCGCAGCCGAGTGCCCGGGCCGTAGCGCCCGTACTCGTCGCGGCGGACAAGCTCCTGAGCGGCCAGCGTCGCCAGCAGACGCGACGCGGTGCTCGGCGAGAGCTCCGCGGCGCGTGCGAGCTGGCTGAGCGTGCCGCCGTCCTCGGCGACGGCGGTCAGAAGCGTCAGCGCCCGTTCGACGGTGCGAGTTCCGGAATCAGCCATCGGAAGAAACTTTACCGTAGAATGAAATCCCTTGTCATTAGACGGCAATCGGCGCCTCGCGGGTGCGGCGCGCCGCTCCCACCGAAGCGATCACCACCAGTGCCATGCCGAAGAGGGTCCTGGCGCTCAGGCCCTGGTCCAGCACGATGAACCCGGCGAGCGCGGCCATCGCCGGCTCGATGCTCATCAGCACTCCGAACACCGACGGGCGGATGCGCCGGAGCGCCTCGACCTCGAACGAGTACGGGATCGCCGAGGACAGCAGGCCGATCGCCGCCCCGAGGGCCAGCGAGCGCGGCTCAAGCAGATGCGAGCCGCCCTGGGCGATGCCGAACGGGAGGATCACGACCGACGCGACGCACATCGCGAGCGCGAGCCCGCTCCCGCCTTCGAACGCGCGACCCACCCGGGCGTTGACAATGATGTACGTCCCCCACAGGGCGCCGGCAAGCAGCGCAAAGAACACGCCGAGCGCGTTCAGGTGACTGGTATCGCCCTGGGTGAGCGCGATGATCCCGGCCGCTGCGATCGCCACCCACAGGAGGTCGATTGGCCGCCGCGAACCGGCGACCGCGACGGTCAGTGGCCCGACGAACTCGAGCGTGACCGCGATCCCCAGCGGGATCCGGTGCAGCGCGCTGTAGAAGCTCAGGTTCATGAACCCGAGCACCAGGCCGAACAGGCACGCGAGCGCCATCTGATGGCGCGTATAGCCCCGCATCCGGGGGCGCCACAGCGCGAGCAGGATGACCGTGCCGAAGACCAGGCGCAGCCACACGGCGCCGCCCGGCCCGATCTCCTTGAACAGCCTGGCCGCGATCGCCGACCCGAACTGGACCGAGGCGATCGCGCTGAGCACGAGAGCGCCGGATGGCGCACGGGTGAGCAACCCCGGGCGGGGCGCGATCGTCGCGGTGTCGCCGGCGGCCATGGGAGCCGATGCTAACCGTGTCGCCGCTCGTGCTGGACGGCGCGACGCTGACGCCCGAGGGCGTCGTCGCCGTGGCCCGCCGCGGTGAGCGGGTCGAGCTCGCGCCGGCCGCTCGCGCGCGCAACGAGGACGCGCACCGGGCGATCGCCGCGCTGCTCGAGCGCGGCGGATCCCTGTACGGAGCCACCACCGGCGTCGGGGCGCTCCGCGACCGCGTGATCGGCGACGCCGACCGCGAGCGGTTCCAGTGGAACCTGCTCCGCAGCCACGCCGTGAGCGCGGGACGGCCGCTGCCTGAAGAGCTGGTGCGCGCCGGCATGGTCGTGCGCGCCAACCAGCTCGGTGCCGGCGGCGCGGGCGTCGTGCCCGCCCTGCTCGACGCGCTGATCGCGGCGCTGAACGCCCACGTGACGCCGCTCACGCGCGAGTTCGGATCGCTCGGCACGGGCGATCTGCCCGGGCTGTGCGAGATCGCGCTGGCGCTGCTCGGCGACGGCCGGGTGTGGGAGGACGGCGAGCTCGTCGCCGCGCCGGCGCCCGCCGAGCCGATCACGCTCGGCCAGCGCGACGCGATCGGTTTCATCAGCTCGAACGCGATGACCGGCGGGCGTGCCGCGCTGCTGGCCGTCGACGCGCGGGCGCTGCTCGGACATTGGCTCGAGGTCGCGGCGCTGTCGTTCGAGGCGCTCGACGCCGATCCGCGCGTGCTCGACGCGCGCGTGCAGGCGGCCCGGGGTGCCCGCGGCCAGGCCGCAGTCGCCGAGCGGATGCGCGAGCTGCTGG
>DATJYY010000192.1:0-32205 GCA_035499395.1 Solirubrobacteraceae bacterium | reverse complement strand
AGAACTTCGTCTCGGCTGCGGTGGGCGTCTCGGTCGCGGTGGCGGTGATCCGGGGGATTGTCTCGCGCTCGGGGAAGAGCATCGGCAACTTCTGGCAGGACCTGGTGCGGACGGTCCTGTACGTGCTGTTGCCGATCTCGTTGGTGTTCGCGCTCGTGCTCGTCTTCCAGGGCTCGATTCAGAACTTCAGCCACTACTTGGTGGCGCACACGGTGACGGGTGGGTCGCAGTCGATCGCGCAGGGTCCGGTCGCCTCGCAGGAGGTGATCAAGGAGCTCGGGACGAACGGCGGCGGCTTCTTTAACACGAACTCGTCGCATCCGTTCGAGAACCCGTCCGGGTTCACGAACCTCGTCGAGATGCTGCTGGTGTTGATCATTCCCGCGGCGATCGTGTTCGCGTACGGGCGGATGGCGGGCAAGCGCCGGCAGGGGTATGCGATCTACGCGACGATGATGATCATGTTCCTCGGCGCGTGCGTCGTGGCGTACATCGCCGAGGCGCACGGCTCGCCGGCGCAGCACGCAGCTGGTCTTCATACGGGCGTGATCCACGGGTCGGTCGGCGGGAACATGGAGGGCAAGGACCAGCGGTTCGGGATCGCCGGCTCCGCACTGTTCGACGTGGTGACGACTGTGACATCGTGCGGTGCCGTCAACAGCGCGATCGAGTCGTTCACGGGCATAGGCGGCGCGGTGCCGATGGCGAACCTGTCGGCCAGCGAGGTGATCTTCGGCGGCGTCGGCACGGGCCTGTACTCGATCCTCCTGTACGTACTCCTGGCGGTGTTCATCGGGGGGCTGATGGTTGGGCGCACCCCGGAGTACCTCGGCAAGAAGATCGAATCCAGGGAGATAAAGCTCGTTGCGGTCGGGCTGCTGATCACGCCGCTGGCCGCGCTGTTCTCGACCTCGCTCGCGACCGCGAGCGCCGCTGGTCGAGCGTCGATCTCGACCGCGGCCGCCGGTTCCCCGCAGGGTTTCTCCGAAACGTTCTACGCGTATTTGAGCCAGGCCAACAACAACGGATCCGCTTTCGCGGGCTATGGCGGCTTCGTCCAGCCCAACGCCGGCAGCCTCGGCTCCCACGGCATCACGTTCGCTGACCTGCTGGGTGGTTTCACGATGCTGTTCGCCCGCTATGCGCCGATCTTGTTCGCGCTCGCCGTCGCCGGCGCGCTTGCCGGCAAGCGCGTCAGCCCGGCGGGTCTCGGGACGATGCGCACGGACAACCCCACCTTTGTGGTGCTCCTGATCGGCGTGATCGTGCTCGTAGGCGCACTCACCTTCTTCCCCGCCCTGCTGCTCGGTCCGATCGTGCAGGGGCTAACCAATCATCTCTACTGACATGAAACGTGACGTCATAACCGCCGCAATCGGAATCGTCGTGTTGACACTGTTCTGCGGCATCCTGTATCCGCTCGTCATCACCGGCATCAGCCAGGTCGCCTTCCCCGGCAACGCCAACGGCCAGCAGGTCAAGGTCGACGGCAAGCTCGTCGGCTCGCAGGAGATCGGCCAGAACTTCTCCACGCAGGTCTTCAAGAACGGGAAGCCTGTGATGAAGGACGGTGTGCCGGTCACCAATCCCGACCCGCGGTACTTCCAGACCCGGCCGTCGGCGACGGTCCCGCCGAACAACGCGGCCGCCACGACGTTCTCGAATCTCGGGCCGAACAACACCGCGACCGAGCAGGAGATCTCTTCCAACGTCCAGTCCTACATCGCGCTGAACGGCCGGTACTACCCCGGCAAGTTGACTGCGGCCAATGTCCCGGTCGATGCCGCCAACAGCTCGGCATCGGGCATCGACCCCGACATCTCGGTGCGGAACGCCGACATCCAGGCACATCGAGTGGCGGCCGTCCGTCACGTGTCGCTGGCCGCCGTGATGAATCTCGTCTCGAAGTACACCGGCGGACGCGGACTCGGCTTCTCCGGCGAGCCCGGAGTCGACGTGCTCGACCTGAACCTCGCCCTCGACCGGATGGGAGGAGTGCACGCGTGAGCGTCACGGCCCCGCCCGAAGAGCGCCCGCAGCCGGAGCCGCAGTCTCAGCAGCCGCACGAGCGGCGCGCGATCTCGCTGTTCCGTGGCGACATTCTCAAGCGCGCGCTGATTGACAGCTTCCTGAAGCTCGACCCGCGGGTCCAGATCCGCAACCCGGTGATGTTCGTCGTCGAGATCGGCGCCGTGATCACCACCGTCACCTGGTTGATCCAGGTGTTCGGCGGCAAGGCGCTCGGCGGCAACGACCCGGCCTGGTACACGTTCGTGATCTCGTTCTGGCTGTGGCTGACGGTCGTGTTCGCCAACAGCGCCGAGGCGTTTGCCGAGGGGCGCGGGCGCGCCCAGGCGGACACGCTTCGCTCGATGCGGAAGGAGACTGTGGCCAAGCTCCAGGACGGGACGATCAAGCAGGCATCCGAGCTGAGCAAGGGCGACGTGGTGGTCGTCGAGGCCGGCGAGCTGATCCCGGGCGATGGCACCGTGATCGAGGGCATCGCCTCGGTCGACGAATCCGCGATCACGGGTGAGTCAGCGCCGGTCATCCGCGAATCCGGCGGTGACCGCAGCGCGGTCACCGGGGGCACGCGCGTGCTTTCGGACAAGATCGTGGTTGAGATAACCCAGGAGGCCGGGCAGTCGTTCCTCGACCGGATGATCAACCTGGTCGAAGGCGCCGAGCGACGCAAGACGCCGAACGAGATCGCGCTAAACATCCTGCTCGCCGGCTTGACGCTGATCTTCATGATCGTGGTTGCGACGCTCCGCCCGTTCGGTCTGTTTGCCCACACGCCGATCTCGGAGACCACGCTGATCTCGCTGCTGGTGGCGCTGATCCCGACCACGATCGGCGCGCTGCTGTCGGCGATCGGCATCGCCGGCATCGACCGGCTCGTGCGCCGCAACGTACTCGCGTTGTCCGGCCGGGCCGTCGAGGCATCCGGAGACGTCGACGTGCTGCTGCTCGACAAGACCGGCACGATCACGATCGGCAACCGGCTCGCGAGCGAGTTCATCCCGATGCCGGGCGTCTCTGAGAAGGAGCTCGCGGAGGTCGCGCAGCTGTCCTCGCTGGCGGACGAAACGCCCGAAGGCCGGTCGATCGTGGTGCTCGCCAAGCAGTACGGGATTCGCGGGCACAACATGGCCGACCTGCATGCCGAGTTCGTACCGTTCACCGCGCAGACCCGGATGAGCGGCGTCAACCTGAACGGCCAGCACCTGCGCAAGGGCGCCGGCGACGCCGTGGTCAAGTTCGTCACCGATGAGGGCGGGCGGCCGCCGGCAGAGCTCCAGCCGGTCCTCGACCGCATCGGCCGTGAGGGCGGCACGCCGCTCGCGGTAGCGCGCGACTCCCAGGTCATGGGCGTCATCTACCTCAAAGACACGATCAAAGAGGGCATGCGCGAGCGGTTCGACCACCTTCGCGCGATGGGCATCCGCACGATCATGATCACCGGGGACAACCGGCTCACGGCCGCCAAGATCGCCGAGGAATCGGGCGTCGACGACTTTCTCGCCGAAGCCACTCCCGAGGCCAAGCTCGAGCTGATCAAGGAGCAGCAGGCCACCGGGCGCATGGTCGCGATGACCGGCGACGGCACCAACGACGCGCCGGCGCTCGCCCAGGCCGACGTCGGCGTCGCGATGAACACCGGCACGCAGGCCGCGCGCGAGGCGGGCAACATGGTCGACCTCGACTCCAACCCGACGAAGCTCATCGAGATCGTCGAGGTGGGCAAGCAGCTGCTGATCACCCGCGGCTCGCTCACCACGTTCTCGATCGCCAACGACGTCGCCAAGTACTTCGCGATCCTTCCGGCGATCTTCGCCACGACATGGGCGACGAGGCCGGGCGGCCAGAGCCCGCTGCACGTCCTCAACATCATGAACCTCGGCACCCCCCAGTCCGCGGTGATCTCCGCGATCATCTTCAACGCGATCGTGATCCCCTTGCTGGTCCCGATCGCGCTCAGGGGCGTCCGCTACCGGCCGATCGGCGCGAGTGCGCTGCTCAGGAGGAACCTGTGGATCTACGGCCTCGGCGGACTGATCGCCCCGTTCATCGGGATCAAGCTGATCGACCTGATCATCCACAATCTCCTAGGGGCGTGACCAATCACGGGCACCACAAGATCTTCCTGGGGATGGCTGCCGGCGTCGGCAAGACATACCAGATGTTGCGCGAAGGTCAGGCTGAGGCCGAGAACGGGCGTGACGTCGTGATCGGCTACCTGGAACCGCACGGACGCTTGGAGACCCTTGCCCAGGCCGAAGGACTTGAGACGGTCCCGCGGCGGCGCGTCACCTACCGGGACTCCGTGCTCGAGGAAATGGACCTCCCGGCGATCATCCGGCGCCAACCCGAGCTCGCGCTGATCGACGAGCTCGCGCACACAAACGCTCCCGGGCTCGAGCACCCCAAGCGCTACGAGGACGTCGACGACGTGCTCGCCGCGGGGATCGACGTGTTCTCGACGGTCAACGTCCAGCACCTCGAGACCCTCAACGACCAGGTCGCGGAGCTGACCGGGATCCGGGTCCGCGAGACCGTGCCCGATGCCGTCATCGGGGCGGCCGACGAGGTCGTCCTAATCGACATCACCCCCCAGTCGCTGATCGAACGGCTCGTCGCCGGCAAGGTCTATGCAGCCGAGCGCGTGCCCGCCGCCCTCAACAACTTCTTCAAGGTCGAGAACCTCGCCGCGCTGCGCGAGGTCGCGCTTCGGCAGGTCGCCGAGGAGGTCGAGTCCAAGCGGATCCCGGCAAACGTCGACGGCGGGCGCCCGGGCGACGAACGCCTGATCGACACCGCCGCTCCCGCTGCCGTCGGCGAGCGGCTGCTCGCGCTCGTCGAGCCCAATCCCAGGTCCCAGCGCGTCGTCCGCCGCGCGTGGCGCTCGGCTCAGCGCCTCGGCGCCGAGCTCGATGTGCTGTGGGTCGCCGACCACGACCCCAACGCTGAGGAGCAGGAACAGCTTGGCGCGCTCCGGCAACTCGCGAGCGTGCTCGGCGCGCACCTGCTGATCGAGCACGGCGACGATGTGGCGCACGTCGCCCAACGCGTCGCCCAGGACCGCGGCACCACTTACGTATTGATCGGAACGCCCGAGCCTCGCGGAGCGCTACGTCGCCTCACGAAGCCCGCGCTTCCGGACCGCCTGCTGGCGATGCTGCCCGGCGTCGACCTGCGGATCGTGGCGGACCGGACCAAGCGAGTGAAAGGAGACTCGACATGAACGTCGTGCTGATATCGGTGATCGTGATTCTGGCCGTTGCTGTGGTCGGGCTCGTATGGGCGGGCGCACATGATCGGGGCAAACGCCCAGCCCCGCAGGCGACGAGCAGCCGCCGCATCCTGTTCCCGTTCGTCGCCGGCGCCCTGTCGCAGCGCGCGCTTGACGCGGCGCTTCGGCTGGCCCGCGTCGAGGGCGCGACGCTCGTACCTGTGTTCCTCGCGCGGGTGTCGCTCGACCTCCCGCTCGATAGCGCGCTCCCGCGTCAGTGCTCCATGGCGATGCCGCTGCTGGAGGCCGTGGAACAGCGCGCCACCGAGGCGGGAATTCCCGTCGACTCGCGGATCGTGCGCGGACGTAACCGCCGTCACGCGCTCCGTCAGGCGATTGCCGAGGAGAACTTCGACCGGATCGTGATCGCGGCGTCGGCTCAGGGAAGCCCAGGGTTCGATCCCGATGACGTTGCATGGCTGCTCGAGAACGCCCCGGGCGAGATCGTGGTCCTCCGGCCGAGCGCCAAGGACCAGCCCGCAGATTCGGCCGGAGCAGTCCTGGGCCGGAAGGAGAGCCCCTTTCGACCCAGACGGGCCCGTCGCGGCGCCCACCCGGTCAGTCGTGCAGGTGAAACGGCAGCGTCGCGATGACGACCTTGGTGCGGGCCTTGAGCACAGCCGACAGTAGGCGGGCGCGCTGATTGTGGAGGATCTCGTGCCGGCGCTTGCGAGGCAGGACCTCAGGGATCAGGACGACGATCGTGGCGTCCTCATCCTCGACTGACTTGACGTACTTGAGGACGCTCCGCACGAGCGAGCGCTGCGGGTCCATGATCACCTCGATCGGTATGCCGCACGCCCAATCGTCCCACTCGCGCCTGATCTGATCGCACTCGTCCTCGTTGCCCGCGACCGCGACCGCGACCACGGTGTCCCCGAGCGACAGCGCTGCGCTGACCGCCTTCTGGGTCAGCAGGTTCACGGTCGAGGTAGGGACGATCACGATGCTCTCGCGCTTGCGCGGACGCGGGGGCGTCTTGCCGAGCTTCAACTCCTTCGCGACGGCGGCGTAGTAGTGCTCGGTGACGTTGAACAGCATCATCAGCGCCGGGATCGCGATCACCACCACCCAAGCGCCGGCGAGGAACTTCGTGCCCAGGAACACGACGACCGCGACCGCGGTCATCACCGCACCGGTCCCGTTGAGCGCGATCCGAAGCCGCCAGTGGGCCGAGCGCGCCTTCCACCAGTGCCGCACGAGGCCGATCTGGCTGATCGTGAAGCCGATGAACACGCCGATCGCGTACAGCGGAATCAGATCGTTCGTCTTGGCGTCGACCCCAATCAGGAGCAGCGCCGCCGCGACTGCCAGGGCGACGATCCCGATCCGGTACACCGGCTTCTCCGCGCGCAGATAGAAGGCGTGCGGCATCCGGTGGTCCTTCGCCAGCAGGCTCAGCAGCACCGGCAGTCCGCCGAACGAAGTGTTCGCCGCGAACGCGAGCACCGCGGTCACCGCCAGGTTCGAGACGTAGAACGGCCAACCGGTTCCGAACGCGCCGGCGGTCAACTGGGCCAGGATCGTCACGCCGCCGCGCGGGAGCACGTCGTGGGCCCGGATCAGCGTTGACAGGCCCAGCAACATCAGCGCGAGCAGGATCCCGAGCGTGACCTCGGTCCGTTGCGCGGTCCGAATGGACGGTTTCTTGAAGGCGGGCACGCCGTTGGAGATCGCCTCGACCCCCGTCACGGCCGAGCAGCCGGCGGCGAACGCTTTGAGCAGCAGGAGGATGCTCAGCGCCTCGGTCGCCGGGAAGGTCTCCTTCGTGCCGATCGTCGCAACCGGCGTCGAATGGAACGCGCCGACGATGATCGTCGCGAAGATGCTCAGCAGGAACAGGCCGGTCGGGAGCACGAGCAGCTTGGCCGACTCGGTGATCCCGAACATGTTGACGACGGTGAGGATCAACAGCCCGATCAGGGTGACCGGCAGCAGATGATTCGCGAGGCCCGGGAACACGCTGCCGAGGCTGGCCGCCCCCGCGGCGAGGCTGACCGCCACCGTGAGCACGTAGTCGACCACCACTGACGCCGCCGCGAGCAGGCTCGGCCAGCGCCCCAGATTGGCCTTCGCGACCGCGTACGCGCCGCCGCCCTCGGGGTGCGCGGCGATCACCTGCGTGTAGGAGATGACCAGCAGCACGAGCATCGCCGTGATCACCACGGTCAGCGGCACGACGTCGTGGACCGCGCCTGTTCCGGCCGCGACCAACACCAGGATCATCGCCTCGGGGCCGTACGCCACGCTCGAGAGCGCGTCGAGGCTGAGCGCGGCGAGCCCCTTGATTACGCCGAGGTCGTGGCCCTGCTCGGAGTGCTTGCCCGATGCCGGCGGTCTGCCCCGGTAGAGCCGGCGGTATTGCCGCCGCGCGCTGGGCCGGCCGTTGACGAACAGAGCAGACCGGTCGCGGTTCTCCCCGGACGAGACCTCGGGGGTGGCAAGTACTGGATCCTGGTCGTTCAAGGCCCCTCCGGCGGGCGAGAGTCTCGGTAACTGTGACATCCCGGAGGCCGTGGGTACGATCGAATCGGATGGATGAACACGAGCATGCGCCTTCGGAGGAGGGCCCCACCCGCCGCCAGCGGCTCTTGATCCTCGGAATCTGCTGCATGAGCCTGTTGATCGTCGGCCTCGATTCGACGATCGTTAACGTCGCGCTGCCCGCGATCCGCGAGGACCTGCACGCGTCGGTGTCGGGCCTGCAGTGGGTGATCGACGCCTACACCTTGGTGCTGGCCAGCCTGCTGATGCTGTCGGGATCGACCGCCGACCGGATCGGACGCAAGCGCGTGTTCCAGACGGGTCTCGTGGTGTTCTCGCTCGGCTCGTTGCTGTGCGGCATCGCGCCCACCCTCGAGCTGCTGATCGCGTTCCGTGTGCTCCAGGCTGTCGGTGGATCGATGCTCAACCCTGTCGCGATGTCGATCATCCGCAATGTGTTCGAGGACCCGCGCGAGCGCGCGATGGCGATCGGGATTTGGGGCGCGGTGTTCGGACTTAGCATCGCGCTGGGGCCGGTGTTGGGCGGAGCGCTGGTCGACTCGGTGTCCTGGCGCGCGGTGTTCTTCGTCAACGTGCCGATCGGAGCGGTGGCGCTGGTCCTGACCGCCGCGCTCGTGCCCGAGTCGCGCGCTCCCCACCCTCGGAGGCTCGATCCGGTCGGCCAGCTGCTCGTGATCGCCGCGCTGTCCTCGCTGACCTACGCGATCATCGAGGCTCCCCGGGCCGGGTGGACCTCGCCCGGGATCCTGGTGTTGTTCGCGTTCTCGCTCGCGAGCTTTGTGGCGCTCGTGATGTACGAGCTCCGCCGCCGGGAGCCGCTGGTCGAGATGCGCTTCTTCCGCAGCGCGCCGTTCTCGGGGGCGAGCACGATCGCGATCTGCGCCTTCGCTTCGCTCGGCGGGTTCCTGTTCCTGAACACGCTGTACCTCCAGGGCGTCCGCCACCTCTCCCCCTTCCACGCCGGGCTTTACCTGCTGCCGATGGCCGGGATGGTGCTCGTATGCGCGCCGATATCGGGCCGGATCGTTGGCCGCCGGGGCGCGCGCATCCCGCTGCTGATCGCCTCGTGCGCGCTGATCGTCTCCTCACTGATGCTGACCCAGTTGACGCCGAACACCGCTCCCGCCTACCTGCTCGTCGCCTATTTCGTGTTCGGGATCGGCTCCGGGATGGTCAATCCGCCAATCACCAACACAGCTGTATCCGGCATGCCGGGGTCGCAGGCGGGAGTCGCCGCCGCGATCGCTTCGACCAGCCGATCGGTCGGCCTGACCCTGGGGGTCGCGGTAATCGGCGCGATCGCCGGAGGGACGCTGTCGGGAGCGATCGAGCCGAGCTTCGCGGCTGCGACCCACGCCGGCTGGTGGGTGATCGTCGGACTCGGTGTGATCAGCCTGGCGCTGGGCGTGCTGACCACGACCGACTGGGCGCGCGGCACAGCCCGCCGGACCGCCGAGCGGTTCCGCGAGGACACGGGGCGGCGGCCATCCGCCGAACGGGAGCTCGCCGCGGCCTGACCAAAATTCGCAGTTGATCGCAGGACCTCCTCGCGCGATGATGCGCGTACCACTCGGGGGGCCGAGTTCGAGGTTCAATGACGAGGAGGTCGAAGATGCCGCCGGTGAGCCACCAGACGATCAAGCTCAGCCGTGGGAGACATTCGTCACCCGAGCACGGCGCCTGCGTGATGGAGCTGGCCTCGATGCTGGCCGGTGAGGGCTTCAGCGACCATCCAAGATCTGTGTCGCGTCCGATCGCGTCGTTCCTGCGCGGCTACAACGATTTGCTCGACGACCGGCGTCGAGAGGACCTGTACTGTTACGCCGCCCAGGCCGTGGGGACCGCGGACACGGGAGCAGTCGAGGACGCCCGTGCGGATCGGCTGCTCGAGTGGGCCGACCAGCAATGGGAGCGCCGGGCATCGCGCTCGGTGCTCGATCGCATCCGCCTGCGCCGGGTGCTCAAGGAGCGATCGGCCGATCCCGAGCCGGCGGGAACCTATGCCGTCCATGCCATCGGAAGGGTCAACTCCGAGACACATGCCGCGGCGCTGGCCCTCGTCGACGAATTGATCGCGATGGGCGGCGCGTCAAGCGGCGGGTCTGAGCGCATCGAGCTCGCGGCTGGCGGCCAGCTCGGCGAGAGCCTTGCGTTCTAGCCTCCGCACCGTGTCCTGAGATATCCCGAGACGGCGGCCGGTCTCGACGAGCGCCGTCGGCTCGTCCCCGCCGACGCCGTAGCGCAGCTTGACCACCTCGCGCTCGGGTTCGGGAAGCTGCTCGAGCGCGCGCCGGAGCGCATCCTCCCGCAGCACGATGTCGACCTCCTCCTCGGGCCCGCGCTCGTCGCTCGCCAGCAGCGCGCCGAACGCGGTGTCCCCGCCCTCCCCCACGGGTCGGTCGAGGCTCGTCACGACCCTGGTGGCCTCGCGCGCCTCGCGTAGCTCGTCGAGGCTGAGCTCCGCCGCCGCCGCGACCTCCTCGTCGGTCGGCTCGCGCCCGAGCTTGGCGGCTAGCTCGTTCGTCGCGCGTGCCACCCGACGCTCGCGCTGGCCGAGGTGAACCGGGATACGGATCGTCCGGGCGCGGTTGTCGAGCGCTCGCTGAATCGCCTGCCGGATCCAGAACGTCGCGTACGTGGAGAACTTGTAGCCCTTGCGCCAGTCGAACTTCTCCGAGGCGCGGATCAGCCCGAGGATGCCCTCCTGGATCAGGTCGAGCAGCGGCATGTCTTGGCCCTGGTACTTGCGAGCGTTCGAGATCACCAGGCGGAGGTTCGAGTTGATCAGGCGGCTCTTGGCCTCGAGGTCGCCGCGCTCGATGCGCTTGGCCAGCTCCACCTCCTCGGCGCGGGTCAGAAGCGGGTACCGGCGCACCTCCTGGAGGAACAGCGACATCGCGTCGGTCGTGCGCTGGGCCAGATCGCCGTTCTGATAGGCGGTCTGCTCGACGCCGTGTCGGCCGCAGTCGTCCTGGAGGTCGAGGCCGCGCTCCTGCAGCATGTCGTGCAGCATCTGGGCGTCGTCGTCGCCAAGATCTGACTCCTGGATAAGCTCGCTCAGCTCCGAGAGTTCAACGCAGGAGTCGCCGCGCACCTCGCTCCGTGCCACCAGCTGGTCGACCAGTTGCTGGACGGCGTCGGGAACTGCTGAAGTCTCACCTTCGCTAGCCATGGTTTGCTGCTACCCAGCCCGGACACTATCGCCACACCAATGAGCTTTGCCTCCCTCTACAGCCACGGGTTCGTCCGGGTGGCAGCGGCCGTCCCGCACATGCGGATCGGCGAGCCCGAATTCAACGCCGAGCGCACGGTCGCGCTCGCTGAGCACGCTTCTGGCGAGCATGCGGCGGTCGTGATCTTCCCGGAACTCGGGATTTCGGGGTACTCGATCGATGATCTTTTGCATCAGGAAGCGTTGTTGGATTCGGTCGTCGGCGCGATCGGCCGGATTGCTGGTGCGAGCGCTTCGCTGTCGCCGGTTGTCGTCGTGGGCGCGCCGCTGCGGTTCGAGCACGGCGTATTCAACAGCGCGGTGGTGATCCATCGGGGCCGGGTGCTGGGAGTCGTGCCCAAGAGCTTCCTACCCGAGTATCGGGAGTTCTACGAGAAGCGCCAGTTCCGAGCCGCTCGTGACGCGGTCGGTGACTCTGTGCGGTTGTTGGGGACGTCCGTCCCGTTCGGGGCTGACCTGGTGTTCCCCGCCGGCGATCTGCCGGCGTTCGTGTTGCATGTCGAGATCTGCGAGGACCTGTGGGTACCGATCCCGCCGAGCACGTACGCCGCGCTCGCGGGGGCGACCGTGCTCGCAAACCTCTCGGCGAGCAACATCACGATCGGCAAGGCCGACTTCCGGCGCGAGCTCTGCGCTTCCCAGTCCGCGCGGACAATCGCCGGCTATCTGTACACCGCCGCCGGCATGGGCGAGTCGACCACCGACCTGGCCTGGGACGGCCAGGCGTTGATCTATGAAAACGGCGACCTGCTCGCGGAGTCGGAGCGATTCGCGACCGGAGAGCAACTGATCTTCGCCGACATCGACCTGGACCGGCTCGTCTCGGACCGCGCCAGCACCTCGAGCTACGGCGACTCGATGCATGACCACCGCCGGCGGTTGTCGCGGGTGCGCCGGGTTCCGTTCGATCTCGGGTTCTCTGGCGAGGTCGTGCCGCTTCGCCGGCGCGTCGAGCGGTTTCCGTACGTCCCGGCCAATCCGGCCAGCCGCAACGCCCGGTGCGAGGAGGTCTACCGCATCCAGGTACGCGGACTCGAGAGCCGCCTCGAGGCGACCGGCATTCGCAAGATTGTGATCGGCGTGTCGGGCGGCCTTGACTCGACTCACGCGCTGATCGTTGCCGCCCGCGCGGTCGACCGGCTCGGGCTGCCCCGCGAGAACGTGCTTGCTTACACGATGCCGGGCTTCGCCACCAGCGAGCACACGCTACGCAATGCACACCGGCTGATGGCCGCGCTCGGCGTGAGCGGGTTTGAGATCGATATTCGCCCTGCGGCTAAGCAGATGCTCCGCGATCTCGGCCACCCAGCCGCCGACGGCGAGCCGGTTTACGACATCACGTTCGAGAACGTGCAGGCGGGCGAGCGCACCTCGCACCTGTTCCGCCTCGCCAACCAACAGGGCGGACTCGTACTCGGGACCGGCGACCTGTCAGAGCTCGCGCTCGGATGGGCGACGTACGGGGTCGGCGATCAGATGTCGCACTACCACGTGAACGCCTCGGTGCCGAAGACCCTGATCCAGTTCCTGCTGCGCTGGGCGATCGATACCGATCAATTCGGCCCCGAAGTCGACGAGGTACTCGCCTCGGTGCTTGAAACAGAGATATCTCCCGAGTTGGTGCCACGTCACGATCCTGATTCGGACCGGCCCGGCGCGGACAGCGAGAGCGTCGTCGGGCCGTACGAAATCCAGGATTTCTTCCTGTATTACGTCGTGCGCTTCGGCTACTCCCCGAGCAAGGTGGCGTACCTCGCTCGTCACGCCTGGGGCGATCGTTCGGAGGGTTCGTGGCCCGACCTGATTCCGCTGGAGCGTCGCCACCAGTACACCCTCGCCGAGCTCAAGCACTGGCTTGGCGTGTTCCTCGAGCGGTTCTTCCACACCAGTCAGTTCAAGCGCTCGGCGATGCCGAACGCGCCGAAGGTCGGTTCGGGCGGGTCGCTGTCACCCCGTGGTGACTGGCGCGCCCCCAGTGACGGGTCTGCCGCGACTTGGCTTGCGGAGCTTCGCGAGCGCGTGCCCGACGAGCTCTGAGTCCAGGGCTGGTCGCGTCATCCGGCGGCTGCGAGCTTCAGGCGGAACCCGGGTCGTCGCCGATCGACCCCAACAACTGCTCATTCGCCGCGCCGCCGGGGCCGAATGCATATTCACTCATCCCTGGCACCCATTTCGCCACACTCGAGCCCAGCAGCCAGCCGAGTGAGCCGTTTCCGGGGTTACCGCCTGAAGATCAGCTCGCCGGCCCCACCCACAAGCGTGTCGTACAGCGCCCGCCGGGCGACGATCATCCACCGCAGCTGGTGCGCGTCGCTTGACCGCGCCCACGTTTCCTCCACGATCGCCTGCATCGTCTCCTCGGTGGTGGCCTGGTCGATGCCGCGAGTGAGCTGGACGCCGACCATCAGCCGCGGCGGCCCGGCTCCCTGCACGCTTGCGAACAACCATCCGGCGACCACGTGCGGCTGCGCCTCGAGCGCTCGGCGCGTCGCCTCGATCAGAGCATCGGGCGGCCTCACGCCCGGTCGCGCAACCAGCATCTCGCCCGCCGGCGCGAGCTCGTCCTTCGGTCCGAGCGGCAGGCGCCCTTGCGCGAGCGCCTCGATCTCCGTGCGCGAGATCCACCCGCGCGGAACGGAGCCAGGGTTGACCTCGATCCTCGCGGTCTCATATCGCGCGGCCATCTCGAACAGCGCCCGGCCGGTCACAGCCATGGGCGCGTAACCGGTCGGCCGCCAGGCCAGCAGTGCGTCGGTGCGCGTGAACGCCGGGAGCACCGGACCGTTCTCGCCGGCAAGCATTGCTGCACGCTGCTGCCCCCCGGCCGAGGACGGGTCGGCCGTGGCGGCGAACAACGTTGCCCCCAGGAGCGACTCGAACAGGGCTCTGCGGTGATCCGGGGTGTCGTGTCCGGCGACCCGCCGCATCGCCTCTTCGACCTCGAGCGACTCCGGCGGTCCCGGTGGCTGGCGATCCCGCTCCAGTGGCGGCTCGCGGTCCGGCCCGGGCTCGGGGTCGGGCCCGGGCTCGCGGTCCGGCCCGGGCTCGCGGTCCGGCCCCGGCGCGCGGTCCGGCCCGGGCTCGCGATCCGGCCCCGGCGCGCGGACATGCCGGCCTGGCCCGCCGGTGTCCTGAACCACGTCCACGCCGCGGTCACCTCGTCTGCGCCAGAAAGGCACCGGCACAGTCTGTCATCGGTGGGTATGCCAGAGCACGGTGGCGCCGTCGTCATCAGATGAGGTAGCGTGAATCCATGCCCGCGAGTTGGCCGGCGGTCGATTACGAGAACTGGAGCGCGACGTGCGACACGCTCCACGCGCACACGCAGGTCCTCGGCAAGATCGCGGTCGCGCTCGCTCCGCCTGAGCCCCAGTTCCAGCACAGCGCGCTGCGCCTCACCGCACGCGGGTTGGAGACCGGGTTGCTGCCCGCGCCGGACGGCTCGGGCGGCCTCGTGGTGGCGCTCGATCTCGGAACTCACGAGGCGGTCGCCGAGCACACGGGCGGAGCCGCTCGGCGTGTGCGGCTCACCCCGAACCGGCCTGTGGGCGAGGTGACGCGGGCGTTGCTCGGAGCGGTCAGCGGCCTGAGCGGTCCGGTCGAGATCAACCCGACACCGCAGGAGGTTTCTTGGACCGTTCCGCTCGACGAGGACGACGAGCACGCCACGTACGACACCGCTCAGGTCAGCTCGTACTTTGCCGCGGCCACGCAAGTGGCGCTCGTGCTCTCCGCGTTCCGAGCGTCGTACCGCGGCCGGGCGACGCCCGTGAACGCATGGTGGGGTTCGTTCGACCTGGCCGTCAACCTGTTCTCCGGCAGGCCCGCCGACCCGCCGTCAAACGACTACCTCTTCCGCAACGCGATGGACTCCGAGGAGGTCGCCATCGGCTGGTGGCCGGGCGACGGGCGCTACAGCAAGGCCGCGTTCTACGCCTATGCGCACCCCGCGCGTGAGGGATGGGCCGAGGCGCTGACCGCCCCCACTCGCTGGGACGCGGCGCTCGGTGAGTACATACTCGACTGGAACGACGCGCGGTCGAGTGACGATCCGCGCGCCGTCGCACTTGACTTCGCACGATCAGCGTTCCGCCACGCCTGCGCGGTGTGCGGTTGGAACATCGCTCTGGCCGCCAGCGCCGATGGAACACCGCCGCCGCTGGCGTAGAGCTTGACCTCGGATGTGGGCCGTCTCAGGCGGCGAGCCGACGGCGGGCCTTCTGCACGGACGGCAGCGCCGCCTTCGCCTTCGCCAGCGGGCGCGCGCGTACGTCGACGCTAGCCGGCTTGGCCGCGATCGTGATCTCCTCACCGGTGGCGGGGTTGCGCCCGGTGCGCTTCTTGGTGGCAGGCTTGACGCGAACGGTCAGCTGGACCACGCCTCCGATCCTGACTTTCTCGGCATTTCCGAGTTGCTCGAGCACGATCGCCTCGAGCGCTTCAACCGCTCGCTTGGCATCGGCTTTGCTCAATTCGGCGCGGTCGGCGACAGCGGTCACCAGCTGGGCCTGTGTTAGCGGCACGGCACTCCTCCTGGGGTGGAATCGTGGGTATGGATTGGCGGATTCAATCTTGGACGCCGGACGGACGGGCAATTTTGTTCGTCGCTTGGCGCCGCCCGTTCGACCATCGACGCACTACGCAACGGCCGGACATGCTCGCGCATTAGAGAAATCGGTGCATGATCAGCAGCCCTACGTACCCGTTCGTCGGATGCTTGAACGCCTCGGGAACGATCGCAAGCGCCTCGAATCCGAGCGAGCGCCACAGCTTGACGGCGCCCTCATTCGTCTCGACCACGGCGTTGAATTGAACCGCCCGAAACCCGCTTGCGCGTGCCCACTCGAGCATATGCTCGCCGAGCGCGCGCCCTGTACCGCGGCCGGCGCGGCGCGGGTCGACCATGAAGCTCGCCGAGGCGACGTGCGCGCCCGGACCGGGCCGGTTGGGGTACATGCTTGCCGTCCCGAGCACGGTGCCGTCGGGATCGGTTGCCACGACCGTTCGCCCCGGAGGGTCGACCATCCACGTACGACGGCCCTCCGCCTCATCCATGTCCGGGTCGTATGCATACGTCTCCCCCGCCGCGACGATCTCGTGAAAGAACGGCCAGATCGCGTCCCAGTCATCCGCGGTCGCGTCTCGGATCAGCAATCGTGGAGGGGCGTCTGGCACCGCCGGGGCCCGCGGGCCGACCCGTGTCCTAGTTGGCCTGGACGGAGGCCGGGGCCTTCGCCGCGGCGGTCTTCTGACGCTGGCGCTCAGGCGTAATACGGACGACGTTCCATGCAAGACCCAGCTTCGACAGCATCGAGATGAACATGCCCGACAGGTCGATCTCCCACCACCTCAGCCCGTGATACGCCGAGCGCGGAAACGCGTGGTGGTTGTGGTGCCAGGACTCGCCGAACGAGAACACGGCAAGCCACGCGACGTTGGTCGACTGGTCCTCGATGTCGAACCGGCGCCGCCCAAAGAAGTGGCAGATCGAGTTCACCGACCAGGTGACGTGGTGGACCAGGAAGATCCGAACAAGTCCGCCCCAGATGTAGCCGAGCAGTGCTCCGCGCAGCGTGAAGCCGTCCAGCACGAAGCCGGCGACGGTCGGAATCGCAAGCGATCCCAGCACGAGCCACGGGAACCGTCGGCCGATTCGCTTCATCTTCGGATCCTCGTATAGATCGGTCGCGTATTTCTTCCAGTCGGCTTGGCCCTGGGTCTCGAGCAGCCAGCCGGTGTGCGCATGCCACAGCCCCTTCAGGCCGCTGCCGTGCCCGACATGCGGGCTATGCGGATCGCCCTCCTTGTCCGCGTTCGCGTGATGCTTGCGGTGGTCGGCGACCCAATCGAGCACCGAGCCCTCAACCGCGAGCGATCCCATGACCGCGAACGCGCGCTCGAGCCACGGGTACGTCTGAAACGCGCGGTGGGTCAGCAACCGGTGGAATCCGACCGTGATGCCCAGACCCGTGATCAGGTACATCGCGACGAGGATCGCGAGGTCGGTGGCGTCGACGGCGCGGTTCCACAGAAGCACGATCGCTGCGAGCACGCCGGCGAACGGGACGATAACGCCGAGTAGGTTGGCAAAACGCTCTGCGCGAGTCATCTCAGGAGAGCTTTCCACATAAGGTCGGATCGCAAGCAAAGCACCTGCCATCAAACCCCCCGCATGTCGGGGAGTTACACGTAGTTTCCCGAAAACGTGCGCTAGCGGGCATGATTCACCGATGCCCGAGGAGGTCTTGCTGCCCGGATTGGCCGTGGTCGAGCATGCGTTCGAGGTCCCGCTGGATCACGACGCTCCCGCCGGCGAACGGATCACGGTGTTCGCCCGCGAGCTCGCCGATCCCGACGGCCGTGACCGCCCGTTCCTGGTTTTTCTCCAGGGAGGTCCGGGCTTCGAAGCGACGCGTCCGACGCGCAAGCCCAACGGGCCGGGCTGGCTCGACAGGGCGCTCAAGGACTTCCGCGTCCTGATGCTCGACCAGCGTGGAACCGGCCGCTCTACACCGGTCGGCACGCTCACCGGCATGACCGCGCATGAGCAGGCCGACTATCTCGCCCACTTCCGTGCCGACTCGATCGTCCGCGATGCCGAGTGGATCCGGCGCGAACTCGGCGTCGATCGCTGGAGCGTGCTCGGCCAGAGCTTCGGCGGGATGTGCGTGACGACATACCTGTCAATGGCGCCGGAGGGGTTGGTGGAAGCGTTCATCACCGGTGGCATCCCCGCGCTCGGGCCGCGCATCGACGAGGTCTACGCCCGCACCTACTCGCGCGTTCTCGAGCGGACTAGCCGTTACTACGAGCGCTATCCCGGGGACCGGGAGCGGGCCCGGGCGCTGCATCAGCGTCTCGATGACGACGTGGTGAGGCTGCCATGCGGCGACCGACTGACCTGGCGGCGGTTCCGTCAGCTCGGACAGATGCTCGGGATGAGTGACGGCGCCGAGCGGCTGCATTACGTACTCGAGCTACCACCCGACTCGCCGGCGTTCCTGCACGATGTCGAGGGCGCGATCGCGTTCTCCCGCGATCCGATCTACGCGGTCCTGCACGAGGCCAGCTGGGCCGACGGTGGCGCCACGCGCTGGTCCGCCGAACGCCTTCTGCCGGCCGAGTTCGACGCTCCGGACGTATTCACAGGAGAGCACGTGTTTCCGTGGATGTTCGACGACTACGGGGCGCTCACGCCGCTGCGCGACGCAGCCCAGTTGCTAGCCGAGCGACAGTGGCCGCGCCTATACGACGACGACGTCCTACGACACAACGAGGTTCCGACAGCAGCCGCGATCTACGTCGAGGATATGTACGTCGAGCGAACGTTCTCCGAGCAGACGGCCGCACAGATCGGCGGCATCAGGACATGGATCACGAACGAGTTCGACCACAACGGTCTGAGTGTCGACGGCGAGCGCATCCTCGGCCGCCTGATCGACATGGCGCGTGGACGCGACTGATTCGCGGTCAGGGCAACCGGAACCCGCACACCGCCTCAGCGCGTGTCAACGCCGGGGATGGCGGGGGAAACGCGAGGTAGCCCCCGGGCCCGCCGATCGCATTGCCGGTACGACTGCCGGCGGGCGGAGGTTGTGGCGGCGAGGGCGTCGGGTCGGGGAAGTTCGGGAGGCCGTGCCCTCGCATGCATCGGGCGACCGCGAGCAGCCTGGCGTCGTCACTTCCGTTGCCGGAGGTGCCTCGGGTGGCGCTGCCGCCCGGCATCAACCGCACGCATGCGTTCTGTGCGGACCGGAACGCGGGGGCCGTCGTATCGATATCCGACGGGATGTTCGGCAGGCGACCGCCGGGACCGGGGTCGGGGAAGGCCGGCACGCCGTGCGAGCGCAGGCAGCGCACGTAGTCGAGCGCTTGGTCGGCGGCGGCGGGGCTCACGCCTGTGCTGTGTGTGGGGCTGCACGCGGCAATCGCGAGAGCAGTGCCGATCGCGGTCGCGGTCAATGCCAGTCGTCGACTGTAGATGCGCTGGTTCACGGCGCATGTTGTACGAGGCGAGCGGTAACACCAGCCAAACGGCGGCCGTTATGTCGCTGTTACCTGAAATCAGGCATGCTCTAGACGCCCGATGCGGGTTCTGCACAACCCCCGTGACGTGTTCGGATGGCGACGGCTGTCAGAGCGGAGCGTGCGCCTGCGACTCACCGTGGTGTACGGCAGCCTGTTCCTGGTGTCCGGCCTGGGCCTGCTGGCGCTGACATATGTGCTCGTTCGTGTCGCCACGGCCGGCGGCTACGTGACGGTGTCAACGGGGCGCGGAGTGACGCCGACCGGCGCGCCGGCAATGACTGCGACCTCGCACCCGATCGAGCTGAATCACCTGGCTGTGCTGTCCGGAATCGCGCTCGCGATCATGACGATCGGCTCCGTCGAGTTCGGCTGGCTGATGGCCGGGCGGGTATTGGCGGGATTAGAGGCGACGTTCGAAGCCCAGCGACGGTTCATCGCCAATGCATCGCACGAGCTGCGTACTCCACTGACGATGATGCGCACGTCGCTCGACGTCGCCGTCGCCAAGCCCGAGCCGATCCCACCCCAGGTCCATGCACTTGACGCGAAGTTACGGGAAGGGCTCGACCACGCCGACCGCTTGCTCGAGAGCTTCTTGTCCCTCGCTCGCGCTCAGCAGCAAGCGCACGAGGACGACACGACCGTCTCGCTCACCACGATCCTCGACGAAGCGCTTTCGGAATGCCACGATGCGATCGCCGACAAGGACATCGAGGTCAGGACGTCACTCGATGCCGTCACGGTGCGCGGCAACGCCACCCTGCTGTCGCTCATGGTCATGAACGTGATCGACAACGCGGTCCGCCACAACGAATGTTGCGGCTTCATCGCCGTCGAGAGCGAGCTTCACGGCAACGCGGCCCGCCTGGTCGTCGAGAACGGCGGCGCACATCTCGACGACGCGGTCGTCGGGCAACTCGGACAACCGTTCCGGCGCCTCGACGCCGACCGGACCGGATCCGTCGACGGCGTCGGGCTTGGCCTGTCGATCGTTGCCGCCGTCGCGGCCGCCCACGGCGGATCGTTCGAGCTTTACGCTCGAGCTGAAGGGGGACTGCGGGTGGAAGTCGAGCTCGCTGGTGCGAGTCTCATCCGCGAGCCGACGAGCGTTGGGTCGTGAGGGTTCTGGTAGCCGAGGACGTGCCGCGGCTGGCGAACGACATCGCCGAGGGCCTTCGCGATCAGGGCATGGCCGTCGACGTCTCCTACGACGGCCTCGATGTGGCCGAGAAGCTGAGCCTCGTCGCCTACGACGTGCTGGTTCTCGACCGCGACCTGCCGGGCCTCCACGGCGACACGATCTGCCGAATGGTTGTCGCCGAGCACAACTCGGTGATGATCCTTATGTTGACCGCGGCGGACGCGCCAGGGGAGCGAGTCGCCGGGCTCGCGCTCGGGGCCGACGACTATCTGGCGAAGCCGTTTCACTTCCCCGAGCTTGTACTCCGAGTCCGCGCGCTCGCCCGTCGCAAGCCGAGCGCTTCGGGAGTGACGTTGCAGGCTGCTGGGGTCGAGCTCAATCAGATCGGTCGCACCGCCACCCGTGACGGGCGGCGCCTCGAGCTCTCGGCCAAGGAGCTGGCCGTGCTCGAAGCTCTCCTCAGGGCCAGTCCGGGCGCGCTGAGCGCCGAGCGCCTGCTCGAACAGGCCTGGGACGAGAACGCCGATCCGTTCACGAAGACGGTGGCGGTGACGATCGGCCGCCTCCGTCGCAAGCTCGGGAATCCAGACGTGATCGAAACGATTCCTGGGGTCGGCTACCGGATCGCAACGCGCAGCGCATAGGCACCAGCTGGTGCTTGCGAGCGCCTTTGGACGAATAGATCCACTCTTCGCGGTACAGTACGGCCACTACCTGCGGAATAGGGGCGCTGGGTGGAGGGCGCGTGCGCGATGTGAGGAGCCTTGGTGTTGTGACGCCGTTGGACGCTTCAGACGAGGTGTTCATCGACGGCGTGCCACGGACGCGCCTTCGAAATCGATTCATCGCGAATTTTCTCGCCGCGTTCCTCACCATGGGGGGCGTTGTCGACGCGACCACGGGCAGCTCGGCGGCCACGCCCGGTCTCCGCAGCCAGCCCGGACCCCTCCTGCTCGCCAGCGCCGGGCCCCCAGCGGTCGGTACATCAGCGCAGATCGATCTCGCCGGCGATCCGACCGGCGACGGCGCCACCGCCAATCCCGCCGGACCCGGCGGTCCAGTCGGGCTGAGCTGCACGACCGGTACCGCCAGCCTGATGGGCGGTATCGGTCCGGCCGGCACCGGCGGTCCGATCGCCTTGAACTGCCCGACCGCATCCTCGTCGGTGACAAGTTCGCTCGGGTCGACCGGCCCAACGGGTCCGCGCGGTCCGGCGGGCCCCGCCGGGTCAACCGGCGCCACCGGGGCGGCTGGCCCCGCCGGTCCGAGCGGACCCGCCGGTGCGACCGGCGCGGCTGGAGCAACCGGCGCCCAGGGTGCTGCAGGAGTTGCCGGCGCGACCGGCGCCGCTGGGTCGCGTGGCCCCACTGGAGACCGTGGAGCCACCGGGGCGACCGGCCCGGCAGGCGCCACCGGCGCGCAAGGCACCCAGGGCGTGGAGGGCGACATCGGAACCCAGGGCCCGCAGGGCGCCACCGGGCCGCAGGGTTTCCAAGGCGGCGCCGGAGCGGCGGGGCCCCAGGGCGCTGCCGGTTCTGCGGGCGCACAGGGGGCGACCGGCGCGCAGGGCACGCAGGGATTCCAAGGTTCGAACGGATCCCAAGGCGCGGCCGGCGCGCAGGGCGTCCCCGGGGCGCTCGGCGCGACCGGGCCGCAAGGCGACACGGGTGCCCAGGGGAGCCAAGGGTTCCAAGGCACGGCCGGCGTTCAGGGCGCCACTGGGGCGCAGGGAAGTCAAGGCTTCCAGGGAACCGCGGGCACCCAGGGCGCGGCTGGCGCTCAAGGCCCGCAGGGCGACCAAGGCTTCCAAGGCACCGCCGGATCCCAAGGCGACATCGGTAGCCAGGGCACTCAGGGTTCCCAAGGGACCACCGGTGCCCAGGGCGCGACCGGTGCGCAGGGTGCGGACGGGCCGCAGGGATTCCAGGGCGCTCAGGGCACGACGGGCTCGCAAGGCAGTCAGGGCACTCAGGGTTCCCAAGGGACAACCGGGCCTCAGGGCGCGGTCGGCGCGACGGGCGTTCAGGGCAGCACGGGTGCTCAGGGTTCGACGGGGGCGCAAGGAGGTACTGGATCGCAGGGCGCGACCGGGGCTCAAGGCAGTCAAGGCGATACCGGTAGCCAAGGCACACAGGGTTCCCAAGGCGCGACTGGTTCCCAAGGCGCGACGGGTGCGCAGGGCGCGGTGGGTGCAGGCGGGCCGCAGGGGTTCCAAGGGCCGCAGGGCACGACGGGCTCGCAAGGGTCGACGGGTGCCCAGGGCGGCACTGGTGCTCAGGGCACGACGGGCGCGCAGGGTTCGCAAGGGGCAACGGGATCTCAGGGCGCGGTCGGCGCGACGGGCGTGCAGGGCGCTGCGGGTGTCCAGGGCAGCACGGGTGCTCAGGGCGCGACGGGGGCACAAGGAAGCACTGGCGCGCAGGGCGGCACCGGTTCTCAGGGGAGCCAGGGCTCGCAAGGTGCGACCGGTTCTCAGGGTGCGACGGGTGCCCAGGGCGCGGCGGGAGCAGGCGGGCCGCAAGGGTTCCAAGGCCCGCAAGGCACGGCGGGCGTCCAAGGCGCGACAGGCGCGCAAGGCATCACCGGCACCCAGGGAGCGACGGGTGCCCAGGGCAGCGCCGGCGTTCAAGGTGCCACTGGTGCTCAGGGCACGACGGGCTCACAGGGCGCGCAGGGGTCGCAAGGTACTGCGGGATCCCAGGGTGCGACGGGCAGCCAGGGAGCGACCGGCGCTCAGGGCGGGTCAGGTGCGCAGGGGCCGCAAGGCTTGCAAGGCCCGCAGGGCACTGCAGGCGCTCAAGGCGCCACTGGCGCTCAGGGGACGGTCGGGTCGCAGGGCGCCACCGGTGCTCAGGGGACGGTCGGGTCGCAGGGCGCGCAAGGTTCGCAGGGGTCAGCCGGATCCCAAGGTTCGACTGGATCACAGGGAGCAGCCGGGGCGACAGGTCCGCAGGGGTTCCAAGGGCCGCAGGGGACTCAGGGGACGCCCGGTGCGCAGGGCGCACAAGGGTCGAACGGACTTCAAGGTGCGACCGGCGCACAAGGGTCGACTGGATCCCAGGGTGCGACCGGCGCGCAAGGGTCGACCGGATCGCAGGGCGCGACCGGATCGCAGGGCGCGACCGGATCGCAAGGCGCCGCCGGGCCGCAAGGCCCTCAGGGCACAACGGGATCCCAAGGCTCGTCGGGCGCGCAGGGCAGCCAGGGCGCCCAAGGGTCCAACGGGGCGCAGGGCGCTGCCGGGTCGCAAGGTGCTGCCGGCGCTCAGGGGACGCAGGGGACGCAGGGAACTCAAGGGCATCAGGGCTTCCAGGGCGTGACTGGGTCGACGGGCGCCACTGGCACGCGGGGAAGCCAAGGCGCGGCCGGACCGCAGGGCCCCCAAGGACCGCAGGGCACCGCGGGCGCCCAAGGCGCGACGGGTGCACAGGGCAGTGTGGGCGCGCAGGGCGCTGCCGGTACCCAGGGTGCGACGGGCATTCAAGGTGGCGCGGGCGTCCAAGGGGCGACAGGCGCGCAGGGCGGCACAGGGCCCCAAGGCAGCACAGGATCACAAGGCGCACTTGGACCACAAGGGTTCCAAGGCCCGCAGGGCGTCCCGGGCGCGACGGGCGCGCAGGGGACCGCGGGCGCGCAGGGCGGCAGTGGCGCGCAGGGTGCCGCCGGCACGCAGGGACCGCAGGGCACACAGGGGCGGCAAGGAGCGCAAGGCGCTACGGGCACTGGTTCTCAGGGGCCTCAGGGCCCTCAGGGCGCGACCGGCACGGGTACCCAGGGTGTCCAGGGACCTCAAGGTGCTCAGGGCGCGACCGGCACGGGTACCCAGGGTGTCCAGGGACCGCAGGGCGCTCAGGGTGCGCCGCGGACGTTCACCGTGCAGAACACGTCGGCAACCGGTCCGACAGCAGCCGGGGCTCAGGCGAGCGTTATCGTCACCTGTCCGAGTGGGACCGTCTCCGGCGGCGGTGGGAGCGACTCGCTTTCAAGTGGGGTGGCACTGTCAACGTCTCAGCCGTCCGGGAACGGGTGGAAAGTCACGTATTACGTCACCTCCGGCTCGGGAGTAGCCTCAAATTCGATCACGGCCACGGCGATATGCGCCAACTGAACGAGTTCTGCGCGGCAACCTCTTCCGCGATCGCAGGTACTGACCACCCCACTAGGCTCGCGACTTGTGTGCCGAAAACCGGGGCAGCAACACGGCGGGCCCGGTCCCGGCGATCGGTGGTAGCAGCCGCGTTAGCCGTCGCCTCGTTGGCCCTGAGCGCATGTGGTGGCGGCACGAAGCTGGCTTCTTCGAGTCAGTCGTCGACGACGACGGCTGTAGAGTCGGCGGCGAACTCGGCGACGGCGCTGATCAACACGGGAATTGCGCAGGCAAACGCAAAGCAGTATGGGCAGGCCGAGACTACGTTTCGAGACGTTCTCGTCATCAGCCCGAACAACAAGTTCGCGTGGTACAACCTCGGCCTGATCGCACAGGTGCAGAACCAGTCGTCGCCGGCTGTGGCTGACTACTCGAAGGCCGTTTCGATCGACCCAAAGTACACGCCGGCCATGTACAACAAGGCGATCCTGCTCGAACGCACGAATCTTCACTCGGCGCTGGCCTTGTACCAGCAGATCACGTCGATCAATCCGAAGGCGGCGACCGCGTATCTGCGGGAGAGCTTCGTCTATGACCGCCTCCACGATCAGAGCAAAGCCAAGCAGGCCCGAGCTCGCGCCTTGGCGCTCGATCCAAGCCTCTCGACAGTGACGTCGCCGGGTCAGTAGACGGTGAAAGCCATCACTGCAAGTCGGCCGGTAGGCCCACGTGGATGAACAGCACACCTCGAGTCAGCGTGTTCACGGTCACACATCATCCGCGATTCCTGGATGAGTGTTTTGACAGCCTCGTGTCACAGACCTTCGAAGACTGGGAATGGGTTGTGCTGCTCAACTCCGGGGCCCGCTGGCGGCCACCGCGAGAAGAACCGCGGCTCCGGATGATCGTCGATGACTCGATCAGCGGGGTTGGTGCCGCGAAACATCGCGCGTGCGCCGAGGCACAGGGAACGCTGTTCGTGGAGCTCGACCATGACGACGTCCTCGCCTCCGATGCTCTCGCCGAGGTAGCCCGCGCCTTCGACGAGCACCCAGCGCTGTCTCTTGTCTACAGCCACGCCGCGCAGATCCTCGAGGACGGATCTCGCGACGACTCTCGGTTCGACGTCTCCAACGGCTGGGTGTACCACGACGCCACGGTTGACGGACATGACGTCCAGTACGCCGAGTCCATGGCCCCCACGCCGCACAACGTCTCATACATCTGGTTCGCCCCAAACCACGTCCGTGCGTACGACCGAGTGGCGTATGAACGGGCCGGCGGTTATGACCCGTCTCGCCACGTCCTGGACGACCAGGACTTGATGTGCAAGCTGTATCAGCTTGGGGATTTCCACCTCGTCGACAAGTGCCTCTACCTACAGCGGATGCACGCGAAGAACACCCAGCGCGACGCCGACACGAACGCCTTCATCCAGCAGGAAACCGTTGCACTCTATGACAGGTACATCGAGCCGAACGCACTCGCGTGGGCAGCGCGGAAAGGGTTGATGGCACTCGATCTCGGAGCCGCGCACAACCGCCCCCCCGGTTACCTCGGCGTCGACCAGTATCCCGGCGAGGATGTCGACATCGTTGCCACCCTGCCTGATCGATTGCCGGTCGATGACAACTCAGTCGGCGTCATCCGAGCGGTCGACTTCCTGGAGCACGTGGCCGACAAGGTCGCGCTCATCAACGAGCTCTATCGCGTGTTGGCGCCGGGCGGCCTGTTGCTTTCGCAAACCCCAAGCACCGATGGACGAGGGGCGTTCCAGGATCCGACCCATGTCGCGTTCTACAACGAGAACTCGTTCTGGTACTACACCGAGCGGCAATACCGCAACTTCGTTCCGCAGGTCGAGGCCGCTTTTCAGGTCTCCCGGCTCGTGACCTACTTCCCCACCGAGTGGCACGAGCAGCACCGCATCCCCTACGTCGCCGCGAACTTGATCGCGCTGAAAGAGTCGACGCCGCGCAACGGCGGGCGTCTAATGATTTGATCGATGGTCTCGCGCCGATTCAACGCTCCCCCCCGCGTCCGCTTCGCGCGCCGCCTCGAGACTCCGCCCGCGTCGTCACACCCGACGGATACGATGTTCCGGTGAGTAGCCAGGCCAACGTGATTGAACGTGTTCGGAGCAGGCCGCTGGTGCTGGTCTTTGTCGCGCTCGTGGGGGCAGCGATCGTGGCCGGGATCCTAATCGTGTCGAGCTCTGGGTCATCTTCGCCCAAGTCGGCCACATCGAACCCTGCAGCAACCCCTGCGACGGCGACCCCGACCACCAAGGTTCAGGCCGCATCGCTGGGCACCCTCAGGTCGCTTCCAGGCTCGCTCGGCCATCCGGTGTATTGGAACGGCCCGCAGACCGGGACGACATACGAGTTGACGACGACTCCTGACGGCCGGGTGTATATCCGCTATCTCACCGGCGGGGCCAAGGTGGGGTCGCCGCTTCCTAATTTCCTGACCATCGGCACATACGTCGTGCCGAACGCCGAGGCCGCCGTCGCCGCGGCTGCCGCCCAGCCGGGCGCGGTCAGACTGCCGCTGAAGGGTGGCGTGGCGTTTTACAACCGAGCGCGACCGACAAGCGTGTACTTTGCTTACTCCGGGTCGGATGTCCAGATCGAGACGTACGACCCGTCGGCGCCGGTGGCACGCCAACTCGTAGAGACTGGCGCGATAAAGCCCATCAGCTAGGGCACTGCGCGCCACATCGGCCATTCCTTCGGCATCTTCGCGTCCGGCGCGCATGAACCGCCCGCAAACCGGGAAGTAGCTCCGTCAGGTAGGCACCGCGTCTGGGCAACCCGTCCAGGTTTACCCGCAGCGCGTCAATAATCCCGGCCCGGTTGGCCGATGTTTCCACTTCCTGCGGAAAGCTGATGACCGACATGCATCTCTGGAACTCACCGATCGCACGTGTGCGTGCCCTGCTCGCCGGGGTGATCGTGCTTGGCGTGGCCCTGTTCGTCCTGACCACGACACAGGCGACGAACGCGAAGCAACCGCCCCAACATGTCGGTGCGACGGGACAGTCCCCCTCTCATGTCGCGCCAAGGGCGCCAGCCGGCCCACGCGGCCCGATCACGCTGACATGCGGCTCCGGTGGTGGTGTGATCGGAGCGACCGGTCCGGCCGGCCCGCAAGGGCCCGTCGGCGTTAGCTGCGCAGCGAGCGCGAACGGCTGAATCCGCTGCAGTCGGCCGGAATCCCGGTGTAGCGCATCGTCATGGCGGTGGTGTTGTGGCCCACTCGCCTCACGGCCTCACCGATGTCGACACCAGAGGCAAAGAGCACGCTGGCGTAGGTGTGGTGCGCGCGGTAGTTGTGAGAGCGAAAGCGGCACGGATCTCCCCCTTTCAGAGTTGGTGCTGAGCTGGCGGAAGCCCTGCAAACCCTGAGCGAGCTGCTCGGGCCTCAGACGCCGCCCGAAGACGCCTGAGCGGAACCTCAGCCCCTCCCCAAAGTGCGGCTGAGCCTTGCCCAGTACCAGCTCACGGCCCCTCGCTGCGAATCACGTACGGGACGCCGTTATCCTTCCAGCCTTGGCGTGGTCGCGCAGACTTCTCGCGGTTGCTGTCGCGGCAGCCTTCCTCGCGATGGCGGTCACCGCATTCGGCAGCACGAGCCGCGGTGGACCGCTGACCGGGACCTGGAGCGGTCTGATCGCGGGTAGCGGCGTTCCGCATCAGCACATCCTGATCAGCGTGAATGCCAAGCAGAACGGCGGAAGCTGGAAGCTGAGCAACACGTGCCGTGGCCCGCTGACGCTCGACAGCATCTCGGGCGGCTACCACCACTACCTTCGCAAACTCGCCCGCGGATCGACGTGTGCAGGCGGAGACATCGACTGCCTCAAACGAGTCGGATCCAACGTCTACGACTCGGTCACCTCACACAAGGGCGGCGAGTATGACGAGGGCGGCACGCTTCGTCGCGTCCGCACAAAGTAGAGACGACAGAACCTCGTCGGACCTACTCACGTCCTGCCCCGCCGGCCCGGTGTACTCGCCCGAATCGCGCGGAAACGGTTGGTCCCAGCGCGTGCGCGCGGCAGCAAGCCGGACGACTGATCTGGTGCCGGCAGTGGACGAGTTGCGACGGTCCGCGGGCCGCCTCGACGCTCTGCTCAATCCGTGACGGAGCAGTCACGGCGCCTCGACGACAGCTCCCGACTGGTGCGCGACTGGTGCGCGACATCCGGTCCGCGGACTGGGAGCAGCTACGCCGAGGTGGCGGGGACGAATGTGACCGTCACCGCGAGCGGCGGTATTCCGCCCGTAATCGAAAACGATTGCGCCTCGGGCATGGACCGAACGACATCGCGCAGCTTTGCCATCAACCGCTCTATCCACTTGCGCAGACTCTTGATGACATCACCGGTGAGAGCGCCGGGCGTCGAGGTCTGGCGACGCGAAAACGAAGGCGCAGCGTCAGCGGCCGCCCATCGTTCGTTGACGACGTCAACCCACACGAGCACCTCGACTAGCGCTTCGCCGGCCGTGCTCTCGTCCCACGTGTCGGGTAGCTCGTGCAACCATTCCGTTGCCTTGTCCAGCGTCTCTTCGAGAGACTCGCCGATGGTGTCCTCGGGGGAATAGGTCATGGCCCGAGTCTCGCTCTCATCCGCTCTGCCCGTCAAGCCACGACTCGAGTTTGCCGCAGCGGCTCGCTCCGAGCCCGGCACGGGCTTGGCGTACATCTCGAGCGTCGATCGCGAGGTGTGATCTCCCATCCGCGTGCATGCTCGCGGGTTCGGCCGGTCGGAGGTCAGGACACGGCTCGCAGGCGAACTGGTGCGCGTGCCCCCGAGAAACACGAAAGGCCCTCGATTCCTCTACAAGCGCGACATCAGCGCCGGCCAGCCGCTGTCGAACACCCTGGACGGCTGTCACCAGCGGATGGACCTGACCGCGTGGCCCGAAGCAGCTCGGAATGTCGGGGTCGGGGCTGGTGCAGGTCATGCGGCTGACCGGCCCGGTCGACACGCCCGGCGCTGGGACCGCGTGGTCGGCCAGCTCGGGGTTCGCGCCCAGCAGGATCCGGGATTGACCCGATCCCAGGGTCTCGATCGGCGGCGACGACGTGGGCGTCGACGCGACCGCCCCGATCGGAACACCAATCTAAGCGCCCCTGGGCAGGTGGGCCGGGGAGCCGCTGCAGTTATCAAGCTCCGAGGGTCCGCCGAACTCGACGTGCACGCTCCCGATGCCCGTTAGCGCTTGTGACGAACGTAGTGGATCCTCAGTGGACGTCTTCTTGGAGAACGCAGCCATCTCGAAAACCAGTATGGGCTTTCCGACCCGCCGGGGTCCGAATCCCCCCACGCCCCCCTCACCCCTCTCCGCTGAACTAAGCCCGTTTCCTGGCGTCAGCTTCAACAACTGACCGCTTCAGAGCCAGTCGCCGAGGCTCGCCGGTGGGGCCGGCTCGGGCCAACGACGTCCTACCTTGTGGCGTGCCGTTCCCCCAAGCTGGCTCGCGGGGAACCGTTAGCTCTCGTATGAACTGGCGCTTCGAGGTTGCGAATCTATGAGTGATCGAGCCCTGTCGCTCGAGGAACGGTGCCCGACCGCAGGGCCCATGCGCTTCGGGGCGGCCGGGCGACTCATCCCAATTGGCTGATGCGCTCAGAGCGCCAACAGGGTTGTATTTCCAAGGCAGCTGCGCGACGGATGTCCCCGTCCGTCGGTCTAGGCAGCGTCCACTGGGGCCGACGCGCAAGCCAGTTTGGATGCGCGCCGCGATGAAAGGAGCTATGGTGGTGAGAGTCACTGCCCGCCTGCCGATCGTCGTTCCTGTGCTCGCGCTCGGCATTGCCACTGCAGGGGTCAGCGGCTGTGGATCTGGCTCGGTGAGTAGCGCCGCGAAGGCGGCGGCAGGAGCGGTCTCAAGCGCAACCGGCGACCTGACGAGCAAGACCCAGTCAGCAACCGGGACGGCCGAGGGGCAGACGGGGACGAAACCGGCCGTGACGACATCGATCACGAACTCGACGTCCGTCAACGCGCAGGTGACGCAGACGACTCCCGGCACAAGCGGCTCCGGTGGCGGTCTGGCGTGGTGGGTTTGGGTCCTCATTGGATTGGTGGCGGCTGGGGTGTTGGTCGCGATCTTCACGGCAGGCCGACGCCGCGGAAAGTCGACGAGCGCCGGTTCGCCACCGGCCCCAGACGAGTCCGGGGAGAACACACGGACCGCAACCCGGTGAGCTGCGCGAGGTTGGTTGCGTGAGCCGCGTCGATTCCTTCGCTCACGTTTGGACCGGGCCGCGCGGTGAGGCGGCGGCCTGCCGATCGTCATAGGCCATCTCTTCGAAGGACTCGATGACCAGCAGCAACGCTGCTCGGCGATCTTCGAACGCGCCGCCGGCGATTCTTCGACGCACCGCTCGAAGGATTCGGCGCCGTCGAAATCCTCAGCGCCGAATATCCACTCCGTCGTTCGAACCTCGCCGACTTGGCAGAGATCGTTCCAACGGGGCAGCCAGATTCTTCATCGGCTGCCGCTCCCCCCGACCGGGCGATGGTCGAGTTATGCGAGCTGCGCCCCGCTGTCGACCTCGCGGAACAGCCCGATCGCGACGAACACCGTGTGCTCGGCGATATTGACCGCGTTCTCGGCGATGCGCTCTAGGCAACGCGCGACGAGGATCATGAACATCGCCCACTCGCGAACCCCAAGATCTTCCCCCACCTCCACCGCGCGAACGAAGAGTTCGCGGTCGAGCCTGTTGATCTCGCCGTCACGGCCAACGAGATCCCGAGCCGCCGCGACGTCGCGAGTGTCAAACGCCTCTTCGGCCTGCGACACCTGCGCGCGCACGAGCTCCCCCATCCGCTCGATCATTGCGAGGATGGAGGTGTCCGTCGTTGCCTCGGAGCCCGCCAGCGGCACCAGCTTGCCGATGTTCGCGCACTGATCGCCCATCCGCTCAATGCAGCGGATGATGTCCAACAGCGCCGCCACGAGGCGCAGGTCGCCGGCGACAGGAGCCTGCCGCGCAAGCAGCGATAACGCGTCCTCGTGTATCTCTCGATATCGCCTGTTGATTCGGTCATCATCAGCGACCACGGCTGCGGCTAGCTCGACGTCCCGGGAGACAACCGATTCGAGAGCCCTGTCCAGCTGCCCGATCACCAACTCGAGGCCGTCAAGAGTCTTCTCCTCAAGTTCCATCAGCGCCTCGCGGAACCGACGGCGGGTCTCCTCCATCCCGGACGAGACCCTATTACCTCTCATCGGCCGCATCCGCTGAGCCCTCGTTCGTCGGAACCTCGGGGCGACCAAGCCCGCCGTGGCGGCGGGCAAAGAGCGTGTCGCACCGACCGAGGGCAGAAAACCGTCGTGCGGAGAAATCTTTCGTGATCTCATTGTCAGCCTGGCTGGGGATAGTGGGCTGACCGTACGTCCTGAAGCATCGGTCGGTCATCGGCCTAAATGGCTGATTTTCTCACTACTAGGCTTTTCGGCCGGGTCAAACCCCGTGCGCAGCTATTGACCCGACGCGGTGGTGTCTGTGCCCGGCACGACGACGCTGGTGATCGCGGGTAAGCCGCGAGGCGTGTGGTCTCATCGCCGGCGGAAATTGCCCGGCGTTGGTTGCGGCCTCCCTCGGCGTTCGGCTGGACGGGCGGCGCTCGAGTCAGCGCAAGAGGTGAACGGGGCCGATCGCAAGGAGCGCAGTTCCGGCGATGAGGGCGCACCAGTACGCGATGCGGCTCTCGTCGCGCGTCAGCCAGGTCTTGAAGCTTTCGACCTTCTCGGCAGTGCCGTCTCAGGCTAACAAAAGACCCAGGTGCTCATGACAGACCGCGTTAGCGAGCGACGCCGCGCCGCGCAACTCGCGGGCCACTATCGCGACCAGGAGGGCCTGACGATCGCTGAGATCGCTCAGTCGGCTGGGGCGCGCG
>DATJYY010000191.1:0-3388 GCA_035499395.1 Solirubrobacteraceae bacterium | reverse complement strand
GCGCGCCGATTCCGGCCACATAATGTCCCGTGTGGGGTCCCGCTGCTGAGGCGGTGAACACCTCGAAGAATCGCCTTCTGTTCACCACGATCAGGAGGGCTGATTCTCATGGCAGCTACGAACGTCCCCGACGCGTCAGCGTCGGTGATCGCCGCGTTGACGGCGGCCGGTCGGTCGAGGACAACGATCAAACGCCACGCGGCGGAGTTCAACGCGTTCGCGGGGTTCCTCGGGGCGCGGGGGCGGGCGCTTCCGGCCGAGGCGGACTGTCTCGATTTCGTCGCTGAGCGGTCCGGGGTCAGGCTCGCGGGATTGCGCGAGCCGACCAGTTCTCGGCGGGCTCAGCTCGCACGCCGACCCCTGGTTCTCCTGATGGAGGTCTTGGATGGCGGCAGCCCTCGGGTGGGTCAGGTCACGACGCCGCCGGTCGAGCGCTGCCCCGCGCGGTTCCGTGCGGTCAGGGACGGGTATCTCGTGGCGTGCCGGCAGCGGGGGAACGCTGAGGCGAGCGTCGTGACGAAGAAACGCGCCGCGGATCAGTTCCTCGCCTACGTCGAGGAGGTCGGTCGGGAAACCCTGGACCAGCTGCAGGCCCGGGACTTGGCCGGGTTCTGGGCCCGGCGCCAGCACCGGGGGTACGCCCCGAAAACGGCCGGCTTGCTGCGTTCCGGGTTGGCTGACTTCCTGGGTCACCTGCACCAGGGCGGGCAGATCCGGGACGACCTGGCCGCTCGGCTCCCGCCGCAGCGCTATCCCAGGCGCGGGCAGTCGGCTCCGCACCCGTGGACGGCTGCCGAGGTCCGGCGGGTGTTGGAGCAGATCGATCGGCAGTCCACGATCGGGAAACGCGACTATGCGATGGTCTTGCTGACCGTCAGGCTCGGCGTGAGGGTCGGAGACCTGCGTCGCTTGGAGCTCGGATGGTTTGACTGGCGAGCCAAGGCTTTGGCGTTCAGGCAGCAGAAGACCGGCGTGTCGTTGACGCTGCCGCTGCCCGATGACGTCGGCTGGGCGGTGATCGATTACGTCCGGCACGGCCGGCCGGAGGCGGTCTGCCGGCAGGTGTTCGTCAAGCACCGCTACCCGTTCACCGCCTTCGGCTCGTCGAGCTCGGTGGGCTGCCGGCTCGGCTATTACGCGCGGCGCGCCGGGATCGTGTTCGCCGCCGGCCGTTCGCACGGGCTGCATTCGCTGCGCGGCGCGCTTGCGGTCGCGATGCTCCAGGTCGACACGCCGCCGCCGGTCGTGACCGCGGTTCTCGGTCACGCGGCGGGCACCACGACCGCCGCGCACTATCTCAGGCTCGACACCGAGCACCTGCGTCGCTGCGCGCTCGATGTCGAAGACGTCCTGGAAGGAGCGCGGCGATGAGCGCGCTGACGCTGGGCGAGTTGATCGACATCCTCGTCGCGGCTCGCCGCGCTGGCGGGTTCCGTTACGAGCGGCAGGCACGGGTGCTGACGCAGTTCGCCGAGCACTGCAACCGGGACGGGTACGCGGACGGGTCGATCATCCAGGAAGCCGTCGAGGGGTTCCTCTACGGCCGTCACCTGAAGGCGTCCACGATCCGCCGCGAGGAGATCCTTCTGCGCGAGTTGGCCGAGCACGCTCGCCAGTTCGGCTGGTCGGCGTGGGCGCCGCCGACGCTGACGCGCCTCAAGACCCGGCACCGGCCGCCGCCGTACGTGTTCAGCGACGAGGAGATCCGTCGTCTGTTCCACGCGATCGATACCCAGCCGCTGCCTGAGCTGTCGAACCGGGCGCTGGTCGACCCGGTGCTATTCCGAATGCTCTACGCCACCGGGCTGCGCATCTCCGAAGCGCTCAACCTGCAACTGCGCGACTTCGACCCGGCCTGCGGCACGCTCGAGGTACGCGAGGGCAAGAACCGCGAGAACCGCGTCGTGCCCGTGACCCCGCGCCTCGCCGGCACGCTGGAGGCATATATCGCGGCCGCGCACCCCGACCCGGAACCCGCCGATCATCTGTTCCACACCGGCGACCCGGCCAGACCGGCCGACAAGTCCACGATCTATAACCGGTTGCGCCGCTACCTCGCCGACGCGGACATCCCCCATTTCCCGGGCGGCCCGCACATCCATTCGCTGCGTCACGGGTTCGCCGTCCAGAACCTGCGGCGCTGGGCCGCTGACGGCAGCGACCTGCCGGTGATGCTGCCCTACCTCTCCGCGTACATGGGCCACGCCGACCCGCGCGGAACCCAGTACTACCTCCAGCTGACCGCCGACGCGTACCCGCAAGTCGCCGCGATCGTTCAGGCCAGGTTTGGGTACGTCATCCCAGATCCCGCCGCGCGAGCCGGAGCCGAGCAGTGAGCCGCGTCACCCCAGATCGTGGGGATCTGGCCGGGAGGTGGTTGTCGAAGTTCCTTATCGATCACCTCGCCGGCGAGCGGGACCTGTCTCCGCAGACGATCGCGTCCTACCGGGATGCGATCAAACTGCTGCTCACCTGGTTCCGCGACGTGCACGCCATCCCACCGGAGAAGCTGCGCCTCTCAGACCTCGACCGGACCAGGGTGCTCGCGTTCCTGGACTGGCTGCAAACCGAGCGCGGCAACTCGCCAGCGACCCGCAACCAGCGCCTCGCCGTGATCAAGTCGTTCGCCCGGTACACCGCGATCGAGCGGCCGGAGTTCCTCGATCAAGCCACCCAGATCCTCGCCGTCAAGCAGAAGAAGACGCCGGCCACCGACATGGGCTACCTGACCGGCGAGGAGGTCAAAGCCCTCCTCGCCGAACCAGACCCGTCCACCCGGCGCGGGCTGCGCGACACCGTCCTGCTCTCCACGCTCTACGACACCGCCGCCCGCGTCCAAGAGATCTGCGACCTGAACACCGCCGACATTCGCGCGGCCCGGCCGATGCTGGTCACGCTGCACGGCAAAGGTTCCAAAACCAGACACGTCGCGCTGATGGACCCCACCGCCCGGCTCCTGCAGGACTACCTCGACCGGCGCACACGCCATCCCGGTGTCGGCGCAGACGCAGACCCGCTGTTCCAAGGTCCCCACCAAACCCGATTGACCCGCTGGGGCGTCACCAAGCTCCTCGCCAGACACGTCCAGTCCCTCCGCCGCCGCGACCCCGCCTACGCGCCTGGGCTGAACGTCACCCCGCACGTGATCAGAAGGACCCGGGCGATGCACCTGCTCCAAGCCGGAGTCAACCTGATCTACATCCGTGACCTGCTCGGCCACACCGACGTGTCCACCACCGAGATCTACGCCCGTGCCGACGCGGAAGCAAAACGCAAAGCCATCGAGAACGCCTACCAGTCGCTCACCCCCGACCTGTCCCTGGCCGACTGGACGGCAGACCAAGATCTCCTCGAATGGCTCGACCACGCCTGCTGATAACCGCCCGGG
>DATJYY010000190.1:0-23556 GCA_035499395.1 Solirubrobacteraceae bacterium | reverse complement strand
GCGAACGCGGCCTGGAGGGCCCTGCGCACCTGCTCGACCGTGACCACGCCGCGGAGCACGCCGTCGCCGTCGACGGCCATCAGTGCTCCGAGCCGGCCCAGGTTCTCCGAGGACAGGACCTCGGTGATCGGCCGGTCCTCGTTGACCTGCCAGCCGCCGTCCTGCTCGGGCTCGAGCACCGCCTCCACCGTCAGCCAGTCCTCACCGCGGTCCTGCGCTGCGGCCAGCCGCTCCTGGCGGGCGATCCCGAGGAACCGGCGGCTGTCGTCTACCACCGGGAACCACGACCACCCGTAGCGGAGGAAGAACTCGTCGAGCGCCTGAGCGACCCCGGTGCGTGAGGGAATGGCCACGGGTTGGCGGTCCATGATGTCCGCGACCTTGACCCCTTCGATCCGGGCGCTCATCGCTGTCTGCACAAGCGCCGCCTTGGCCGACTGGTAGAGCAGAAACGCGATGGCGATCAGCCACAGCCCGGTGAAGCTTCGATAGCCGAGCAACAGCCACACGCCAAGGCCGGCGACCAGCAGCCCGAATGCCTGGCCGAGCTTTGCCGCGACCCGCGTACCGCGCTGCTTCTGGCCGGTCACCCGCCAGACGATCGCTCTGGTCATCCGCCCGCCGTCGAGGGGGAACGCGGGCACCAGGTTGAACACCAGCAGGAGCACGTTCCAGAACAACAGCCAGCTGAGCGACAGGAGGACCGGTGTGATCTTGACCGTGCTGTCGAGCTCGGCCGCATGGATCAATCGGTGGGGGCCGACGATCGCGAGGTCGACGGCTAGGCAGAGGATCACGAATAGGAACGTCGCGAGCGGCCCTGCCGCGGCGATCTTGAAGTCCTCGCCCGGCGTCGCGGCATCGCGGCTCATCTCGGTCAGCCCGCCGAACAGGAACAGGTCGATTCGGCGTACCGCGATTCCAAGCCTGCGGGCGACGAGCGCGTGGCCGAGCTCGTGCACGATCAACGACCCGAACAGCACCAGGACGGTAATCACCGTGGTCAGATAGGCGACGCCGTCCGAGCTGTGCAGGGCCGAGCGGAACTCCCCGGACAGCAGGAAGATCATCAGGAATAGGATGAAGAACCAGCTTCGGTCCACTCCGATCCGAAAACCGAAGAGATCCATGAGTTTGATCGACGATTGGCGCCGCCACATGCTGCAATGGTCGCATAGGGGCAAAGCAGCGTTTGCCCGACCCCAACCCCGGCACACAGATGTCAGCTCCATTTGAACAGCTCCGCGAACGGATGGCCGCGCTGGCGGATCTCAAGAACGTGGCCCAGCTGCTGGATTGGGACCAGCAGACGATGATGCCGCCGGGCGGGGCCCCAGCTCGCGCGGAGACCGTCGCGACCGTCCAGAAGATCAGCCACGAGATGTTCGTCTCCGACGAAACCGGCCGGTTGATCGAAGCCGCGGCGGCTCATCTCGACGGATCTCCAGCTGACTCCGACGAGGCGTCGCTGGTCCGCGTGACGAGGCGCCAGTGGGACAAGGCGCGCCGCGTCCCGGCTCAGCTCGCCGCGGACCTGGCGCGTGCAGCCTCCATCGGTCACCAAGCGTGGGTGGTCGCGCGCGAGGCTTCGGACTTCGCTGGGTTCGTCCCTTACCTCGAACAGAACTTCGAGCTGATTCGCCAATACGTCGACTGCTTCGACGGCTACGACTGCGCCTACGACGTGCTGCTCGACGATTACGAGCCCGGGGGGCGTACGAGCGAGGTCGCGCGGCTGTTCGACGAGCTCAAGGGAGAGCTGCGGCCGATGATCGCGGAGGTCGAGCGCCACCACGACCGTGTCGACGACTCGCCGCTTTACGGTGACTTCCCGATCGATCGACAGCGGCAGTTAGTCAGGTGGCTGCTCGAGCAGATGGGCTTCGACCGTTCCGCCTGGCGGATCGACGACGCCGTCCACCCGTTTGCGACCGGCTTCAGCAATCGCGACGTTCGAATCACTACACGTTGGGACGAGAGCTTCCTCTCTACGTCGGTGTACGGCGCGATGCACGAGTGCGGACACGGTCTGTATGAGGAGGGCATCGCTCAGTCGCTTCAGCGCACGCCGCTCGGCCATGCGGAGTCGCTGGCGCTGCACGAGTCACAGAGCCGGCTTTGGGAGAACATGGTGGGTCGGGGGCGCCCGTTCTGCGGTGTGCTGGCGCCGCGGATCGCGGAGCTGTTCGGCGGCTCGGCATCCGCGCTGAACGGAGACACTCTGTACCGGGCCGTCAACCGAGTGGCCCCCTCATTGATCCGCGTGGAGGCCGACGAGGTCACCTACGGTCTGCACATCATCGTGCGGTTCGAGCTCGAGCAGGAGTTGGTCGACGGACGTCTGGCGATTCGCGATCTTTCCGAGGCGTGGAATGCTCGCTACAAGGAGTACCTCGGAGTTGAGGTCCCCGACGACGCCCACGGCGTGCTCCAGGATGTGCACTGGGCGGCTGGGCTCATCGGTTACTTCCCGACGTACGCACTCGGCAACCTGATCGCGGGCCAGATGTTCGACCGTGCGCACGCGGACTTGCCGGATCTCGACACCCAGCTCGGGGCCGGCGACCTGCACGGACTGCGCGAGTGGCTGCGCGAGCACGTGCATCGCCACGGCGCGAAGTTCTCGAGCGACGAACTGCTCGACCGACTCGTCGGTGGTCCGATCGCTGTGGGTCCGTTCGTCGCATACCTGAAGGCGAAGCTCGGTCAGGTGTACGAGCTTGAGCTTCGCTGACTGCCGCTTGCGACAGTCCCCATCACCGCCGCCGCTCAACGGGCGGCGGCACGATAACTTGGGCTGACGAAATCGACAAGGAGATGACCGAAGTGACTGATTCGCCCGTACGAGTAGCCGTCACCGGAGCCGCCGGCCAGATCGGTTACGCGATCCTGTTCCGCATCGCAAGCGGCCAGCTGCTGGGGCCCGACACGCCGGTTCACCTGTCGCTGCTCGAGGTCCCGGCCGCGCTCAAGGCGGTTGAGGGCACTGCGATGGAGATCGACGACTGCGCATTTCCGTTGGTGGCCGGAGTCGACATCGCCGATGATCCGAACAGGGCGTTCGACGGTGCCAACGTTGCGCTCCTGATCGGTGCGCGGCCGCGCACCAAGGGCATGGAGCGCAGTGACCTGCTGGAGGCGAACGGTGGCATCTTCAAGCCCCAGGGAAAGGCGCTCAACGAGCATGCAGCATCGGATATCAAGGTGCTCGTGGTGGGCAATCCGGCCAACACCAACTGCCTGATCGCGAAGAGCCACGCGCCGGACATCCCGGCGGAGCGCTTCACCTCGATGATGCGGCTCGATCACAACCGCGCGATCGCTCAGCTTGCTGCCAAGGTGGGGGCGCCGGTGGGCGGGGTGACCAACATGACGGTTTGGGGGAACCACTCGCCCACGCAGTACCCCGACATCTTCCATGCGAAGGTCAACGGGCAGAACGCGGCCGAGGCGGCGAACGACCGGCAGTGGCTCGAGAACGACTTCATCCCAACGGTCCAGAAGCGTGGAGCCGCCGTGATCGAGGCCCGCGGTGCGTCGAGTGCGGCCTCCGCCGCGAACGCCGCGGTCGATCACGTTCGCGACTGGGTGCTTGGCACGCCCGAGGGAGACTGGGTCTCCATGGGAATTCCGTCGGACGGCTCATACGGCATCGACGAGGGTCTGATCTTCGGCTTCCCCGTCACCACTTCGGGTGGCTCATACCAGATCGTTCAGGGACTCGAACTGAACGACTTCTCGAAGTCGCGGCTCGACGTGACTGTCAACGAACTCAAGGACGAGCGCGAGACGGTGAAGCAGCTCGACCTGATCTGATCTAGGAGGCGGTCCAAGAAACTTCGGGAAACCAAGAAACCTCGGGAACCGCCGCATACCAACGTGTGAGAGCCGCCTCGCCGTTGCCCGCCAGCATCGAGAAGCGAGGCGGCGCTCCCGGTCCCGTTCTAGGACCTGACCTACCCGGCCGGATGCCAGCCCTGACCCTCGCGCTTCACCTGACCATCGGTGAGTAGCCGCGGCATGACCCGATACAGGTAGTTCGGTTCGATACCCATCTTCTCCGCGATCTGCGGAATCGTGATGCCGGGTTGGCTGCGCACGAGCTCCAGCGCCTGGTTGGCACGCGTGCCGCCGCGGCTGCGACCACGCGGTCGGCCAGGACGGCGGCCTGGCCGGCGCCGGGTGGTTGTCGTGGCGGCGGCGGCGCGTGTCGCCCGTGGGCGACCCGGACCACGCCGCGTGCCGACGAGCGCGGATCGTGCTGCCTCCAGCTTCGAGACCTCTTCTTTCAGCTCCCGTAGACGATCATCGATCTCCTTCACGGTGCTGTCGACAAAGCCAGCCAAATGCCTCTCCCTCCTAGGGGATGAACGATAAAAGCTCCGAACAAGATACACATAGTTACTGACGGCGTGTCAAGGACGCTCGAGCAGTGCCTTCAGACGAGCCAGTGAATTGTGCGCCTCGCGCTCTGACGTGGCCCCGACAATGAACCGGCTGGCGACGTTTCCCAGTCTTCCACCGGGCGGCGAGAGCTCGTTCGTGTACGCGAACCGCGTCGGTCCGTCCCCGTCGCCGGAAAGCTCGTAACGGATCCGTGCAAGGGAATGTGCAGGGCCCTGGCCTTCCCACTCAGCACGCTCAGGAGACCTGACGTCCGTCAGCGTCCAGTGAACGTGGAACGAGACGCCGCGTATGTGGAGTACCTGCTCCATCGTCGAGCCCTTGCGCAACGGGTCGTCTGAGACGTTTCTCACCGAGCGGTGAATCGTGACCCAATCTTTCAGGTGGTCGGGATCCATGACGGTGTCCCACACCCGTTGTATCGGCGCGTCGATCTCAATCGTCGCGTGCACGGTGCTCATGACGGCGCAGACACTAACGAGCGCGGCAGGTGGTGGGGGCGGGGATCATCACTAGCGCGCGGCCAGCGGTTCGATTGCCTCCCACTCGGCCAGCGCATGCTCGATCGCTGCGTCGAGTGAATGGAGCCTGACATCGAGCAGCTCGGCGGCGCGGTTGTCGCGAGGGAGCAAGTCCTGATCGAGGCTCTCCATCAACGGACCGATCAGCTCATGCCGTTCGCCCGCGATCAGCGCCGACACGCGGCTCGCGATTGGTGTCAGCGTGAGCCGCTTGAAACCGATCGTTGGACGCGCCACCAGCATGTGTTCCCCGATCCTGTCGATCAACTCGCCGTAGGTGACTGTGTCCGGTCCGCCGAGGTCGAGCGACAGACCGCACACCTTGTCGCTGGTGGCAGCACGCGCCAGCATTTCGATCACGTCGCGTTCGTCGATCGGGCTCGTAGCGCGCGTGCGCCAGGCGGGCACAGCCAGTACCGGCAGCCGCTCGACGAGTCTGACCAGAAACCGAAACGAGCGGGACTGGGAGCCGATCACGATCGATGCGCGGAATGCCACCGAACACTCGGTTGCTGACAGGAGGATCTCCTCGACTGCGAGCCGGCTGGCGAGATGGGCCGAGGTGGGTCCGCTCTCGGGAACGAGACCGCCCAGGTATATGACTCGTTTGACGCCGGCGGCGCGGGCCTCGCGCGCGAAGTTCTCAGCCGCAGTCCGCTCGCGAGCACCGAACGTCAGGTCGCCGGCGACGCCGTCGCGCGACCGAGCGTCGGCAACCGGCTCCATCGAGTGCATCAGGAAGTAGGCGACGTCGATCTCGCGCAGGGCCTCGGCGAGTCCCTCGCCGGAGACGGCGTCGCCGCCCAAGATCGGGATGCGCGATTGCGTAGCGGGCGGGCGGCGGCTGAACCCGCGGACGTCGTGGCCGGCGCGCGCGAGTCGGGGAGCCAGCCGGGAACCGACGAACCCGGTAATGCCTGTTACAAGGACGTTCATCGCGTCGCGTGCGCAGCCGATTTCAAGCAGGGCGCCATCGGCTCTCGAAAGCTACGGAAATTGCGCCACGTTTCCGGCCGGTTTCGAAATATCCCGCTTCTTGCAGGGATTTATCCAAGTGTGAACTTCTTGCGATTTCCGGAAATCATCGTTGCAGAAGGGGGGAGAAGTCCGGTTTCATGGGTGCCGACGAGGTCGAGCTTTTCGGAGGAGGACCGGGTGACGGACGGACGCGCGCGGAGCATGAAGGTGAGCTGCGAGGACTGCTTCTTCCATCAGCACAACCTCTGTGCCGTGTCGGACGCGGGCCCGTGTGGAACGTATCGACCCAACCACCCGGATGGTCTGCGGCCGCCAAGCCAGCTGCGGTTCGTGTTCCGGCAGGACCGCCGACTCCAGGTCGCGTGGGCGTTCCCGACCGCCAGTGAGCAGGTCGCGATGCACGCCGGCGTGTAACGCCGTATCGGTTCCCGGCGTGGCGAGGTCGCGCGGCCCCGGCGTGTAGTGTTCGCCGCCGTGTACTGGCCGCTGATCATCGGGTTCGTGTGCTTCGTGCTCGTCACGATCCTGATCGGCTGGATCGTCGACGCGCCACGCCGGCGCGGCACCGACCGGCACTGAACGCCCTCCGCGCCGTCGGTAGAGCGCGCGGCATGTCCTTCTTGACCACTCACTGATGGAGCGCCTACCCACCGAGCTGTCCGGTCCTGTGCTTCTGCAGCCGCTTGTGCACGGCGATGATCGCGGCTTCTTCCTCGAGACGTACAGGCGGAGCTCCCTGGCCGAGCTCGGGATCGACGACGAGTTCGTGCAGGACAACCACTCCCGTTCCCGCGCCGGGGTGGTGCGCGGAATGCACTTCCAGCCCGGGATGGCGAAGCTCGTGCGCTGCGCGCGGGGGACGATCTACGACGTTCTCGTGGATGTGCGTCGCGGGTCGCCGACGTTCGGTCACTGGGAAGGCTTCGAGCTCGACGACTCCGCCCACCACCAGCTGTACTGCCCGAACGGGTTTGCGCACGGCTTCTGCGTGCTTAGTGAGGTCGCGGATGTGGTGTACATGACGTCCGCCTACTACGACCCGGCTCTCGAGAGCGGGTTCGCCTATGACGATCCTGCGGTCGGAATCGAATGGCCCGGTAACCGACCGCTGACAGCGTCCGCGCGCGACTCGAGCGCGCCTACGCTGGCCGCGATCGTTGACTCGCTGCCGTTCGAGTACGCCGCGAGCTGACCGCAGCCCACCGGCTCGAGAACCGACGCGCTCGGTGCGCGCCAGCCACTAGAGTGGCCCGTCGAAAGAGAGGAGTGGAGTGCGGATCACCGTGCTGGGCAAGTCGCCTGCGTGGCAGGACGCCGACGGGGCGTGCAGTGGGTACCTCGTCGAGGAGGACGGGTACACGTTGCTGCTCGACTGCGGCAACGGAGTGTTCTCGAAGCTGCGTCACCATTGCGAGTACGTCGACGTCGACGCAGTGCTGATCAGCCACATGCACGCCGACCACTTCCTCGACCTTGTGCCTTACAGCTACGCGCTGTCGTACGCGCCTCGCCAGCAGCCGGTCGCGGTCGGCGGCTGGCCCGGCACCGACGCGCCGGCGCGGCCGCAGCTGTATGCCCCGATGGGCGCGGGTGACAGGTTTCGTCATCTGGTGTCCTCGTGGGGTGACGAGGACCTGATCGAGCGCGCGTTCCGGCTGAGCGAGTACGACGGTCCCGATGAGCTTACGCTCGGTCCGATCAGCGTCCGCTTCTGCGAGGTTCCCCACTTCACGCGGACGTTCGCGGTCGAGATAAGAAGTCCGAGCGGTCGTCTGACGTATAGCGCCGATTGCAGTCCGAACGAAGAGCTGGTCGAATTCGCCCGGGCAACAGACCTGCTGCTGATTGAGGCAACCCTGCCCCGGCCCGAGCGGACCGGTGTGCGTGGCCACCTCACGCCGGGGGAGGCCGGCGACCACGGCCGGCGCGCCGGCGCGAGACGGCTCGTGATCACGCACTTCTCCGACGAGCTGGATTCCGAGTGGACGCGGGCGGAAGCCGACATCGCCTACGGTGGCGCGGTCGACCTGGCGTACGAGGGCGCCGTGTACACGTTGCCCGCCGGCGGATAGAGCGCTACCCGAGCACGGTCGCGGGCGGCTCGTCGAGACCGGCCGCGACCTCATCCGCTCGCAGCGCGCTGAACGCCAGGCCGGCGGCGAGCAACGCTCCACCGGCGGCCCGCGCCGGCGACCACGCCTCCGACAGCACGATGGTGCCGAGCACCGTCGCGGTCAGCGGCTCGGCCAGGCTGAGCGTGCCGGCGGTCCTCGCGGGCACGTGCGCCAGGCCGTTCGCGAACAGCGCGTACGCGGCGGCGGTCGCGACCGGGCCTAGCCACAGGACCAACAGCGCGCCGGCGGGCGACAGGAGCGCGCCCGCTCCGGTGGCGAGCGCAGGCGCCAGGAGCGCGGCGCCGATGCTGACGGTCGCGACCAGCACCGACAGCGGATCGGCTCCCGAGCTCAGCAGCCGCTTCACGCATACGGTGTAGCCGCCGTAGCACGCGCCGGCGACCAGCGACAGCGCGATTCCCAACGGGTCGGCGCCGGCGTGGCCGCTCGGGGCGAGCAACAGCACGCATCCGACGACCGCGCATGCGGTTGCGAGCGTCCACGCCGCTGGCAGCCGCTCGCCCATCAGTTCGCGCGCGAGCAAGCCACAGAACGCCGGCGCGCTCCCCAGCGCGACAAGCGTGCCGAGCGCGACCCCCGTTCGAGCCACCGCCGCGAAGAACGCCGCCTGATAGATCGCGGTGGCGAGGCTGGCTCCGAGGAACCAGGGCCGCCGGCCGGGGGCGATCAGTTCCGCCAGCGCGGCCCGGCCTCTAACCGCGATCACGAGCCACAGCGCCAGCCCGCCGGCGAGCAGCCGTGCCGCGCCGATCGCGGGTGGGGCGGTGTGGAGGTGGGCGAGCGCCTGCGCGGTTCCGGTCGTGCCCCACAGCACCGACGCGCACAACAAGGGTGTGATTCTCCGGCCGTTCATCGCGTATGGTGACGTCTACTCCATCACCTACGTTCCAGAAAGCTGCAATTTCCGTATACTGTGCGGTAAATGACCGATATGACCAAACTTGATTCGATCGACTGGACGATCGTGCGCGAGCTGCAGAACGATGCACGGAAGACCAACCGCGACCTCGCCGCCGCGGTGCACGTCTCGCCCTCGACGTCGCTCGAGCGCGTGCGCGCGCTCCGCGCGACCAACGTGATTCGCGGCTATCACGCCGACATCGACCTCGACGCGCTCGGTCGTCCCGTGCAGGCGATGACCGCGGTCACGATCCGCCCTCCGACGCGAGAGAACATCGAGTCCTTCCGCAACTGGGTCAGCCAGCTTCCAGAGATCGTCGGCGTCTTCGTCGTGTCAGGCGGCTACGACTTTCTGCTCCACGTGGCGGTCCCGGATACCAACGCGCTTTACGCGTTCGTGATCGACCGGCTGACCGAACGCTCGGACGTCGCGGACGTCAACACATCGGTCGTCTACGAGCACATCCGCCGGCCGGTCCTCGAGCCGCTCGGGGGGTCGGAGGCCGGGGGGTAGGGGTGCCGGCCGGTCCTCGAGCCGCTCGCGGGCCCGGAGACCGAGGAGTAGGGGCATCGGGCGCGCAGACGCGTCGCAATGGTGTGACTTGCCCTTGCTTCCGCTCCGCCACCGTGTTTATAGTCGCGCCTACATAGCCGAACCGCCGCGACACTGAAAGCGGCGGACGGGGAACCCGAGTCGTCGGGGCGAATCAGCCGGTGCTCCGGCTGTAGCGGCCCTCCCGGTCGCGAGCCCGTCAGCTAACCCCGTAGGCGCGATTGCGAGGGAGACGTATGACGCCGCAGTGTGCGTATGCCGTGGCGCCAAGGGACTGGCTTGCCTGCGATCTCAAGACGCTGTTCAGCCGTTGCGCGGCCGGGGATGCCCGTGCGCGGGAAACGATCATCATCCGGTTCCTGCCGCTGGCCCGCCGGCTCGCGGGGATGTACGAGGGCCGCGGCGAGCCGGCCGACGATCTTTGCCAGGCAGCCAGCGTGGGGCTGATCCGGGCCGTGGACCGATATGAGCCGGACCGAGGCGACGCATTCCCCGCGTACGCGCGGCCGATGATCCTCGGGGCGATCCGACACCACTTCCGGGACACCACCTGGCGGCTGCACGTGCCGCGCCCGATCCGAGAACGCGCCGGACGTGTGCTCCGTGCCGAGAAGGCGCTGAGCGCCGTCCCCGGGTCGCCGGCCGAGCCCGAGGCGATCGCGGAATATCTCGACATGTCCCCCGACGAGGTGGCCGAGGCGCAAGGCGCCCTCGAGACGTACTTCCCTGGCTCGCTCGACGCGACCCGCACGTCCGATGATGGCCGTGAGCTCCCGTTTTCCGAGATCATCGGTGGCCCCGATCCGGGATACGAGCAGGCGGAAGTGTCGGTCGGGGTTCTGCGGGCGCTTGACGGGCTCGGGCCGCGGGATCAGAAGGTGGTTCTGTTACGGCTCGCCTGCGACCTGACGCAGGAGGAGATCGCTGCGAGCGTCGGTGTGTCTCAGGTCCACGTCTCCCGCATCCTTCGCAAAGGCGGCGCGGCGGTGAGTGCCGCGTGCGGGCTGGGCGCGGGCCATTAAGCTCCACAGACATGTCAGAGCGTGACCTGTTCGCCAACTTCGAAAGGATGCGGCGGGAGATGGATCAGCTGTTCGGCGACGTGTTCGAGCGCGCCGGCATGACGCGCCGGCGCGTCGGGTTCCTGCCCGCGGTGGACGTCGCCTACACGCTGGATCCACCCCGGGCGATCGTAACCGCGGAGCTGGCCGGGATCGACCCGAGCGAGATCGGCCTCGAGATCGAGGGACGCAAACTGATTCTCACCGGAATCCGCCGGCCGGCGGGGTCGCAGACCGACGTCTACCAGCAGGTCGAGATCGAGCGCGGGCAGTTCCAGCGCGTGATCGAACTCGGCGCCGACGTGAGGGCGCACGAGGCCAAGGCCACGTACGAGGACGGCATGCTGCGAGTCGAGTTGCCGCTGGCGCGTGCCACGGTCGGGGCTCGGGTAGTCCCGTTGACCGAGCGAGATCCCGGCACATGACCGGCACATGATCGGAACAAGATGATCGAGATCGGCGCCGCTGAGCGCCCAGCACGGGACGTGGCGGTCGGCGCCGGCCGCGAGCTGCCCCAGGAGGTGGGCGTCCTCCCGCTGCGGGACACCGTCACGTTCCCGGACATGCTGATCCCGCTGAACGTCGGCCAGCCGCGAAGCGTCGAGTTGATCAACGAGGTGCTGCGGGGCGATCGCTCGATCGCGATGGTGGCCAGCCGTAACACAGAGGCGGAGACTCCCTCGCCCGACGATCTGTACGACGTCGGCGTGCTCGGCATGGTGGCGCGGATGATCCGCGTGCCCGACGGGACCCTGCGCGTGCTGATCCAGGGAGGGCCGCGCATCCGGATCGTCCGCTGGGTGCGGACCGAGCCCTACCTGGTGGCGGAGATCGCCGAGGCACCCGACGTCGTCGAGCACACCCCGGAGCTCACCGCGCTGATGCGCAACGTCCAGAACACGTTCACGGACATCGTCGAGCAGGTTCCGTACCTGCCCGAGGAGCTCCAGGTGATGGTCGCCAACGTCGACGACCCGAGCGTGCTGGCGCATCTCATCGCCGGGGCGCTGCGGATCCCAACCGAAGAAAAGCAGGCGCTCCTCGAAGAACCCGACGTGGCGAAGCGCCTCCGAAAGCTCTCCGAGATCCTGGCCCGCGAGCTCGAGGTCGTCGCGATCGGGTCGAAGATCCAGTCCCAGGTCCAGTCCGAGCTCGACAAGGGCCAGCGCGAGTACTTCCTTCGCCAGCAGCTGAAGGCGATCCAGGAGGAGCTGGGCGAGGCCGACGAGGTCCAGGCCGAGGTCAACGAACTGCGCGCGCAACTTGAGGCTCTCGACCTGCCCGAGGTCGTCCGCAAACAAGTGGACCGCGAACTCTCGAGGCTCGAGCGGCTCCAGCCGGCGATGGCCGAGTACGGCGTCGTGCGCGCCTATCTCGAGTGGATCGCGGCGCTGCCATGGGACAAGGAGACAGAGGACAACCTCGACCTCGGGCACGCCCGCCAGGTGCTCGATGAGGACCACTACGACATCGAGCAGGTCAAGGACCGGATCCTCGAGTTCCTCGCCGTGCGGCAATTGAAGCCGGACGCGCGCGGGTCGATCCTGTGCTTCGTCGGCCCGCCCGGCGTCGGCAAGACGTCGCTGGGGCGGTCGATGGCGCGCGCGCTCGGGCGCAAGTTCGAGCGGATCAGCGTCGGGGGCCTGCGCGACGAGGCCGAGATCCGTGGCCATCGCCGGACGTACATCGGCGCGTTGCCGGGCGTGATCATCCGCGCGCTGCGCGACGCGGGCGTCCGCAACCCACTGCTGATGATCGACGAGATCGACAAGATGGGCGCGGACTTCCGCGGCGACCCGTCGAGCGCGATGCTCGAGGTGCTCGATCCCGAGCAGAACAACGCGTTCCGCGATTACTACCTCGACCTGCCGTTCGACCTCTCGGACGTGATGTTCGTGTGCACAGCGAACACGCTCGACACGATCCCAGGGCCACTGCGCGACCGCATGGAGGTGATCCAGCTCGCCGGATACACCGCAGACGAGAAGCTCCAGATCGCCAGGCGTTATCTCGTTCCACGCCAGATCGACCGCAACGGGCTGACCCCCAGCCGGATCTCGTTCACCGATCCGGCCCTGCGCGTCATCATCGCCGACTACACGCGGGAGGCGGGCGTCCGCCAGCTCGAGCGCGAGATCGGCACGATCTGCCGTAAGGTCGCGAGGCAGGTCGCGGAGGGGACGATCAAGCGCAAGGTCACCATCACTGAGCCGCGCGTTCGCGAGTTGCTCGGAAAGCGAAGATTCTTCTCGGAGACCCGCCGACGGACGTCAAAGCCCGGCGTCGCGACCGGGCTCGCGTGGACGCCGGTCGGGGGCGAGGTGCTGTTCATCGAGGCGACTGCGTTCCCGGGGAGCGGCCGTCTGACGATCACCGGCCAGCTCGGCGAGGTCATGCAGGAGTCGGCGCAGGCGGCGCTTTCCTACATTCGCAGCAATGCATCGGAGCTCGTGCCGGAGCTCGCGGAGGATTGGTTCGCCACGCACGACCTTCACATCCACGTCCCTGCCGGCGCGACGCCCAAGGACGGCCCGAGCGCCGGCGTCGCAATGGTGACCGCGCTCGCGTCGCTGCTCTCAAACCGCCCCGTCCGCGCGGATGTCGCGATGACCGGCGAGATCACGCTCACCGGACAGGTACTGCCGATCGGCGGCCTCAAGGAGAAGTCGCTGGCCGCCCAGCGAAACGGGATCAAGATCGTGATCGCGCCGGCCCAGAACGAGCAGGACGTCGACGAGATCCCCGAGCATCTCCGCAAGGACCTCGAGTTCCGATTCGTCTCGACTGTCGAGGAAGTACTCGAGACAGCGCTCCAGCGGCGGGCGGCCCGCAGACGGGCTAAGGCGCTCCGCGCCGCCTAGACCGATGCGGCAGAAACGTCCGACGCCAGGCCCTATTCGCGTATCCTGAGCTGTTACGACCCCACGCAACGAGGGAGACCAATGGCAAAAAGAGGCAAGAAGTCCGTGGCGGCTCCATTCAATGCCGTGGACATCGAGACGATCAAGAAGGCGACGCCCTACATCCAGCGGATCATCCAGGACGCTCAGCTGCGCCAGAACGTAAAGACTGCGCTTGACTCGAGCAGAAGCGCATATGCTCGCTTTTCAAATGGCAAGCCGGCGACCAAGGTTCTGATCGAGGACAAGAAGCTCCAGCGCGATCTCCAGCACGCCGTCGAGGCGCTCCGCGACGCGACCACAGCGCTCACCGAGGCGCCCAAGAAGCAGGTCAAGAAGAGCCGCGGGTTCGGCCGCAAGCTGATGATCCTCACGCTGGGGTTCGGGCTGGCGCTGGCAGGTAGCGAGAAGCTCCGCACGAAGGTGCTGGACACGATCTTCGGCAAGGAGGAGGAGTTCCAGTACACGCCGCCGCCGAGCACGCCGTCGACACCGCCGAGTTCTCCAGTCGGGGCCGCTTAGCAAGGCGTGAGTCGAGATCGACCACCTGGATCGGAGGCGCCATCGGCGCCTCCGGCGCGTTAAGGGGTCTGGAATAGAATCGGCTCGTCTTGGAGGCGGCAAGTCCCCCAACCGTCAGCAGCCAGCGGGAGCTGCCGGGCGAGAAGGCCACCCGGATCGTCGAGGCGATGCGCGCGAGCGTCGCCGCCCGTGGGATCGCCGGTTCGACGTTCGATCACGTCGCGAACGAGGCCGGTGTCTCGCGCGGCCTCCTGCACTATTACTTCGGCACCAAGGAGCGGCTGCTGATCGAGGTCGTCCGACGCGAATCCGAGGTGCGGATCGAGCGGCTCGAGGAGGCGATCGAGGGCGCGACAGACGCGGAGAGCGTGCTCGACGCGCTGGTGCGGAGCTTCGAGGAGCTGCTCGGTGACGGGCCGGCTCCCGTGATGATCTACGAGATGCTCACGCTCGCCCAGCGCAACGAGGAGATCGCCGCCGAGCTGGCGGAGCTCGGCCGGCGCACCCGCGCCCATCTCAGCGACGCGCTCGCCGGCAAGCGCGACTCGGGCGTGCTCGCGCTACGGATCGATCCCGAGCTCGCCGCGATGTTCCTGTTCGCGCTCGCCGACGGTGTGATCGTCCGGCGCCTGAGCGAGCCGGAGCTCGACATCGGGCCGCTCACCGAGCAGGGGATCATCGCCGCCCGCGCCGTGCTGAGCTGAGCCCGCCGTGCGTCGGATAGCGGTTCTGACCGCGGCCGGTCTGGTCCTGCTGGTCCTGATCGTCGCGCAGCTGCTGCTTCCCGGGATCGCGGCGCAGGAGCTCCACGACGATCTCGCCCAGTCGGGCACGGTGCTCGAGGTCAACGTCAGCGCGTTCCCCGCGATCAAGCTCATCTGGCACAAGGCCGACAGCGTCCTCGTGCGGATGGGGCGCTACCGATCGGGCGCGGGCAACCTCGGCGACACCTTGGGTCGTGCGGTCGACGCCGGCTCGCTCGACGCGTCGGTCCAGGAGCTCGAAGTGGGGCCGCTGACGCTACGCAACGCGACGCTGCGCAAGCGAGGCAGCGAGCTCACGGGCTCGGCCAGTGTGACCGAAGCGGACCTGCGCTCGGTGGTGTTCTTCCTCGACAATGTCGAGCCCGTCGCGTCCGGAAACGGGCAGCTGACGCTCCGCGGGACCGCGAGCTTCCTCGGGCTGAACGCGACAGTCGACGCTACCGTGGCCGCGAAGGACGGCGCGCTCGTCGTCGCGCCCAACGTCCCACTTGGGGGCATTGCGGCGATCACGCTGTTCGACAACCCCCATGTGGACGTTCAGTCGGTCAGCGCCGTGAACGTACCCGGAGGGTTCCGGGTGTCGGCACGGGCAACCGTGCGCTAGCGTGGGGCGCAGGTAAGGGGAATGACGGCGGACGACTCAAACGCCCTCACGCGCAGAGCCGTGCTGCGCGGCGCGGCGGTTGCCGGCGCGGTCTCACTCGTGGGTCCGACCGGAGCGATGGGCCGAGCGAAGCTCACGCCTGGCCCGGTCTTCAGCCAATGGGTCGGAAGGCTCGCGGGCGAGTCCGCCCAGATCGCCGCGCAGGCGCGATTCTCGCTTGTCGGCGTCGAGTGGGCCTCGCCGGCGCGGCCGACGATCGAGCTCCGGACCCGCATGCCGAGCGGGCCGTGGAGCCCGTGGGCGACCGCGTCAGTGCTCGGGCACGGCCCGGATCGACCCTCATCCGAAAGCGAGGCAGTCCAATTTGGCGAGGCGATCTGGACCGGCCCGGCGGACTATGTGCAGCTGCGAAGTCCAAGCCGCGTCGACGGCCTGCGCCTGCACTTCGTCGCCGCGCGTCCGGTCCCGCTGAGCGCCCATGCGGCCCAGGCCCTTCCGCTGGCCCAGCCGGTGCTAGACGCCGGCCCGGGGCAGCCGCCGATCATCGCGCGTTCGGCCTGGGCCCACGGACATGCCCCGCCGAGCCGCGTCCCGTTGTACGGCACGGTCAAGCTCGCGTTCGTCCACCACAGCGTGACGCCGAACGGCTACAGCGCCGGCGACGTGCCGGCGATCTTGACGTCGATCTTCGACTACCACCGCTACGTCCGCGGCTACTTCGATATCGCCTACAACTTCGCGGTCGACGCGTTCGGCCGGATCTGGGAGGCGCGCGCCGGCGGGGTCGACCTGCCGATCGTCGGCGCCCACGCCGGTGGCTACAACACGGAGTCGAGCGGGATGGTCGTACTGGGCACCTACGCGGATGCCGCCCCCTCGACCGCGGCGCTCGGCGCTCTCGAGCGCCTTCTCGCCTGGAAGCTGTCGCTCCACGGTGTCCCCGTGCTCGGTCGCGTGACCGTCGAGGTGGCGCCCTACGACGCCTTCTACACGCCGTTCAGGCCCGGCGCGCACGTGTCGCTCCCGCGTGTTGCCGGCCACCGCGACGGCGACCTCACCGACTGTCCCGGTAACGCCCTGTACGCCCGGCTGCCCTCGATCCGGCCACGCGTGGCACGGCTCGTCGGCTCTCCGGCACAGGCCACGATCGCGGCCCCTACCGCGCCCGTCAGCCCGGGCGCTGCGGTAACCGTCACCGGCCGCCTGATCGACCTCGCAAGCGGCGGTCCGATCACCGGCGCCCCGATCGAGATCCAGCAGATCGCTCCCCACGCCGAGCAGACGATCGCCACAGTCGCCACCGACGCGGACGGCACCTGGAGCTTCACGTTCAACCCCGCCGTCAACGCTCTCGTTCGCGCGCTCCATGGAGAGGCGCCGGCGGCTGTCTCGGACGTCGTCGCGATCTCGGTGGTCCCGACGCTGACACTGACGCTCGTTGCAAACCAGCCGCTCACGGTCGCCGGAACCGTGTCGCCGCCCGGGCCTCGCGTGACGATCGACCTGTACAAGTTCGTCCACGGCCGCCGTCGCCTGATGGTGAGCAAGCGCGTCCCGACGGCCCGCGGTCAGTTCCATACCCGGCTCAAGACCAAAGGACCCGGCCGCTACATCGTGATCGCCCAGACGGCCGCGAGCGCCCGGTACGTCGCCGGACTCTCAGGCCCCCTTCCGGTCATCGTTTCGTAGCACGCCCCGCGCGATCTGAACGTGTATCAAGCGGCTGACTGCGCGCTCATGCTCGTAGGGGAGCTGATGCAACGGGCATCAGCCATGACGGGATCGGAGTCAGCCATGGGCGACCACCACATCAACGACAACGGCAAGCACGTAAGAGATATCGACGCGCGTCTGCGCAAGCTCGCCGACGCGTTCGGCGACGCAGGTTCGTCGGACGACTTCGACGAGCTGTTCCTGATCATCCACAGGCCGGGATTTACGACGCCCCAGCAGCTCGCCATGATGTTCAGCCTGATCGAGGCCACGGAGCGCAGCCTGAACACCGCGCTGCAGCTGCGCGGTGCGATCGTCGAGGGCGCGCGCGTCATCGACGAAACGTCGGCGCTCGCAGTCTGAGCTCGGACTAGCCGAACAGCTTCGGCGCGCGGAGCAGCATCCGCAGGCTGCCCGTCGGGCGGACCTTGCCGTGGAGCAGCGCGCTCCGCGGCGACGTCCGCCCGGCGGCGATGTCGACCCAGTCGCCGAACCGGCAGTGGAACGTGAGATCGGGGTCGGCGGCACGCCCAGGAGACACGGACGTCGGCACCGAAGCACGGCCGACCTGGAGGTGCCAGGGCTCGGCGTCGCTGAAGTCCCACTGGATCGTCGCGCCGGGAGCGACCGCGGCGTCGATCTGGCGCCGGAGGCCGTCGAACAACATCGCGGTGGCGGTGCGATCAGGCTTGACGCCGCCATTGGGCTCGCCGAGGTACCCGGCACGGAGCAGCGTCAGGCCGCGTGCCGCGCGAGCCGCCGGCGGCATGTCGAACGGCAACCCCAAGCGCATCGTCAACGGGTCGAGGCCCGCCGCGCGCAACCTGCCTTCCATCGCCTCCGCGCCCTGCGTGTAGATGTCCTCGAGCGTGAAGCCGAAGCTCGTGATGTAGCGCTCGTCCCAGCCCGGGGGCACGAACACCGCGACCGTGAACGGCAGGATCTCTCGCAGCAGATCGGCGATCGCGGGTTCGCACTCGGCGTCCTCGTGGACGAGGTCCGCGATCATCTTGACCCCGAACGCGATGTGGCGCTGCTCGTCGCGCGCGACGTTGCCGATCCCCGCGCGGAAACCGGGGAGCAGATCGCGCTGGGCGAGACCCTCCTCGATGAAGTGCTGCCCCGGCTGCGCGAGCGACGCCTCGATCACGAGGTGGTACAGCGTGATCGCCTGCGCCAACTTCGGCCGCGACCGGTCGCGGCGAAGCTCGTCGGCCATCCGATCGAGGCGATCGAACACCTTCCGGAATCCCCACGTCAGTCGCGGACGCGTGTGCTCGAGCGAAGAGCCGATATCCGCGCCCGCGCCGGCCACCTCGCGCATGAACCGGGCAAACAGCACGGCATGGCGCGCCTCGTCGACCTGCTGAGTGGCCAGGAAGTACTTCTGCTCCTCGCGCGGGGCGGCATCGATGAACGGCGACAGGTTGTCGGCGACCGAGTCCTCGCCGTGGAAGAACAGCGAGTACGTCCACAGCGCGCCGCGCCGGTCGACGTCGGTGAACTCACGCTCCCACTGCTCGCGGTCGACCGAGAGGTCGAGCCCGGTCGCGCTCCAGTTGCCCTGCTCCCAGCGGGCGTACAGGTCGGCGTAGGAGATCTGGTCGGCGGCGATCGAGGTGGTCATCCTACGCCCGCGTAGTTTGGCACCACGCTCGATTTGCTGTCGAAGGAGCGTTTGTGTCCACGGCATGTAGACATATCAGGCGCTGAATTAGTAGACTATCCAGGAATGAGTACGACTATCCGGGTCAGCGAACGGACGAGGGATCGCTTCGCCAGGTTGGCCGAGGCGACAGGTCGGCCGATGTCTCAGCTCGTCGATGACGCGGCTGATGCGCTCGAACGGCGCGTTTTCTTCGAGGAGCTCTCGAGCCGCTATGAAGCGCTGCGCGCCGATCCTGCCGCATGGAGCGAGATCGAATCTGAGCGCGCGCTCGAGGGCAGCGCGCTGCGTGATCGCTCGTCGTGACCGCTCGCAGGGGTGAGGTCTGGCTCGTGGACTTCGGCGAACCCGTCGGACGCGAGCAATCAGGCATCCGGCCGGCGCTGATCGTCTCAGCCGATGCACTGAATGAGAGTCGCGCCGGCGTCGCCGTCGTCGTGCCAACCACGACGACGGCTCGTGGCCTGCCGTCGCACATCGAGATCGATCCAGGTGGATCAGGGCTCGACGAGGTCAGCTACGCGAAGTGTGAGGACGTCAAGTCCGTCTCTGAACAGCGGCTGATCGGACGGCTCGGTGCCGTGAGCGACGAGGTCATGTTCGAAACTGCGCGCGCCTTGCGGTTTCTGCTCGACCTATGACCTAGTTCAGCTTCGGCGAGCGCCACGGCTCGCCGAGCCGCCCCCGGATCACATCGACGAGCTCGCCGATCGCGACCCGCACCTGCGCGAGGCTGTCGCGGTCGCGCAGCGTCACCGTCCGGTCCTGGAGCGACTGATGGTCGATCGTCACGGCCCACGGGGTGCCGATCTCGTCCTGGCGCCGGTACCGGCGGCCGATCGCGCCGCCCTCGTCGTACTCGGCCTGGACGTGGTCGCGGAGCTCGCGGTAGACCTCGGCGGCGAGCTCGGGCTGGCCGTCCTTGCGCACGAGCGGCAGGACCGCGACCTTGACCGGCGCAAGGATCGGGTGCAGGCGCAGCACGGTCCGCTGCTCGCCCTCGATCTGGTCCTCGTCGTACGCGTCCACGAGGAAAGCCAGCATCGCCCGGTCGGCGCCTGCCGCGGGCTCGATCACGTGCGGGACGTAGCGCTCGCCGGTCGCCGTGTCGACGTACTCGAGCTTTTGCCCGGAGAACTTCGCGTGCTGGGTGAGGTCGAAGTTGCCCCGGTTCGCGATCCCTTCGAGCTCTGACCAGCCGATCGGGAACAGGTACTCCACGTCGCTCGTTGCGCTCGAGTAGTGCGAGAGCTCGTTGGCGTCATGCGGGCGCAGGCGCACGTGGTCGGGGCGCAGCCCGAGCGAGGTCCACCACTTCATGCGCTCCTCGAGCCAATGCTGATGCCAGGTCGGGGCCTCCTCGGGCGGCACGAAGAACTCCATCTCCATCTGCTCGAACTCGCGCGTGCGGAAGATGAAGTTTCCGGTGGTGATCTCGTTGCGGAAGCTCTTGCCGATCTGGGCGATCCCGAACGGCGGCTTCTTGCGCGAGAACTGGAGGTAGTTCTTGAAGTTCAGGAAGATCCCCTGGGCGGTCTCCGGGCGCAGATAGACGGTCGATCCCTCTTCCTTGACCGGCCCCACGGTCGTCTCGAACATCAGGTTGAAGTCACGCGACTCGGTCAGGTCACAGTCGGGCGTCTCGCCCGGGTGCTTGGACGGCTTGCGGCCACACGCCGACTGCTCGAGATGGTCGGCGCGGAAGCGCAGCTTGCACGTGCGGCAGTCGATCAGCGGATCGGTAAAACCGGCCAGGTGCCCGCTCGCCTCCCATGTGCGCGGGTGCTGGATGATCGCCGAGTCGAGCGCGACCACATCGTCGCGTTCCTGCAGCATCGCCCGCCACCACTGGTTCTTGATGTTGTTCTTGAGCAGGACCCCGTAGTGGCCGTAGTCGTAGCTCGACCCGAGGCCGCCGTAGATCTCGCTGCTCGGGAACACGAACCCGCGCCGCTTGGACAGCGACACGATCTTTTCCATCGTCACCACATCGTCGGGCACGCCGGCAGATGGTATCTACGCGGCACGGCTTGGCACTCTCCCCTTGAGAGTGCCAAAAACCCCGCCTATACTTAGTGAAGCGATGCCGATCTACGAGTACAGGTGCGAGCACGGCCACACGTTCGAGGTCATGCAGCGGATGAGCGACGAGCCGGTCGAGATCTGCGAGACGTGCGAGGCGCCGGTCTCGCGCGTGTTCCATCCGGTCGCAGTGCACTTCAAGGGGTCGGGCTTCTACAACACCGACTACGGCACTCGCAAGCGCGCCCGCGAGAACAACGACAAGGGCGGCGACAAGAGCGACAAGAGTGACAAGAGCGACAGCTCCTCGAGCTCGAGCTCGAGCTCCAGCTCGTCCGACTCCGGCTCGTCCAGCTCGAAGAGCTCGGATCCGAAGTCCGGTTCCAAGGCGGGATCGACCGCCACGAAGTCGTCGGACTGACGACTACCGGACCACCGTCAGTCGCGCGACGCGCACCGCACTCGGGGCGCTCTCACCCCGGACCGCGTACCCCGAGATCTCGAGCCTGAGCGAGCGCGCGTTCCGCAGCGCGTGGCGAATCACCCGCGTGAACCGCAGCGTGACCTGTTCCGACCCCGCCCCGTGCGTGCGCCCGGACCCGCGTGCCAGCGTGACCGGAATCGCCTGCAAGCGCTCGATCCCCGGCAGCGCGATGGTCACCGCGAAACGCGCCGTGCAGGCGGCGCTGCAGTGGAACGCGACACGCAAGTTGCCCGCCAGGGCCTGCGCGAGCGTGATCCGCGAAGGGGCCACGAACGAGAACCGTGGCGGACGCGGCGGCGCCGCCCGTGTCTTGAACGTCCGGTCGGCGCCGACGGCAGTCCCGGCGGCGTTTACCGCGACGAGCCGGTAGTGGTAGACGGTCCGTGGCCGCAAGCCGGTCAGCATCGCGCTCACCGCCACGCTCGACTGGCCGGCGCCGGCGGACAGGCTCGCGGAGCTGTGTCCGTACGAGCTCGTCTTGCCGAACTCGACGAGGTAGCTCGTCGCAAGACCGTCGGGGTCGACGGCGCCCGCGACGGTCGCCGAGGCGCTCGTGAGCGCGCTGACGCCGCCGGTGGCGGCGCTCGGGAGCTTCGGCGCGGCGGGCGTCGGGGCCGGCGGGTTCTGCGCGCCGGTCGTCGGCGGGGGAGGCGTGCCGCCCCCCGAGGAGCCGCCGCCACCGCTCTGGTCCTGCGGCGCCGGCGCGGTCGTGAAGCTTTCGACGTTGCTCGCCGGGTAGATCTGGCCGGCCACCTCCGCGTCGAGCTCGTAGTAGTACGTGGTCGAGGGGCTGAGGCCGGACAGCGGCGTGCTCACCGGCTCCGGGCCGGTCTCGGGTGCCAGATCGGTGGCCGCGGTCTCCTGACCGAGGTCGTCCGGCGAGGTCCCGTAGGCGAAGCTGTAGATCACCGGCTGACCCTGAGGGTCGACGGAGCCGTTGAGGGTCGCGCTCTGGTCATCGACCGCGCTCGCCGGCGTCGTGGTCACGTCGGGCGCCACCGGCGGAGAGTCGCTCCAGACCACGATGGGCTGGGTGATCGTGCTCGTGAACCCGAGGTCGTCGGCCACGGTCATCGATACCTGATAGAGGCCGGGCGCCGCGAACGTATGGCTCACCGTCTGTCCCGAATCCGTCCCGGTTCCGTCGCCCCAGTCCCACGCGTAGCTCGAGATCCCCGGGGAGATCGAGTACGGCGTGCCGTCGTAGTTCACCCACGTCTGATCGATGCTGGGATCGCTCGAGCCCGAGGCGTCGAATCCCAGCGCCTGGCCGACGTACGTGCTCGAGTTGGCCGTGAACGCGGCCGTGGGAGCGCTGTAACTCGGCTCGGTGAGCTCGCAGGCCGAGTCCAGGTTGCTCCACTCGAGCTGGACGGTCCAGTCGCCGTTCAGGCCCTGCATCTGGTTGCACTTGTCGCCGATCTCACCGCATACGGGTTCGACCGAGGAGCAGTTGTCGTCATACCACGCGAGCGGAGGCGCGTCCCCAGAGGTCGCCTCCCCAACGAGCGGATCGGTGATCGCCTCCGACCACTCGTGGCTGAGCAGCGAGGTCTGGTTTGCGAGCGCGCTGCTCGACGGGCCGCAGTCCTGGTCCTCGGCTCCGCTCGCGGTGTCGGGGATCACCGCGTACAGTGCAGCGGTTCCGTCGGGCAACCGGGCGTCGCCGTGATACGCGCAGAAGTACGTGCCAGAGCACTCGGTGCCGGCGCTGTCCATGCACTCGGTATCGCCGGGTCCGAACAGCAGGATGTACACGGACCCGAGCCCGTCCTGGCCCGTGGGGGCCGGCAGGGCGCCGTTCTCGATCTGCGACGCGAGCTCGGACTGGATCTGATCGTCATCGATCGTGCTCGAGTCGATGCTCGGCGTGATCTGGTACTGCTCGCCGTAAGTCACGTCCGGCGCCGCGTTGCCCTGCTGATCCATGTACTGCGCGAGCACGCCGCCGGTGTCGCCGGTCGAGCCACTCGACGCGGCGAAGTACTTGATCAGCCCGGGATCACCGGAGGTCGGATCGGTGTAGATCGGGTTGACGCCCGTACCCCAGGCGACGACGACTCCAGTCGTGGCATGAACCACCGGACCGCCGTAATACGACAGTGGGTCGCCGGCATCGGCGCCGGCGACCGGCGCGCCGGTGAGCGCGAGCGCGAGCGCGAACGCGAACGCGCCTGCGATCACCTGGGCGAGTCGACGTCCGTTCGAGGAGATCCGGTCCCAGTGGTCCCGAACCAGCGTCTTGACCACGCTGCCCATATCGGCAGCGATCCGGAAACCTTGAGGGTTAGCCGTTGACGAGCTTCGAGACGGCCTGGTGGACGTCCTG
>DATJYY010000189.1:0-7297 GCA_035499395.1 Solirubrobacteraceae bacterium | reverse complement strand
GCATTGACGCAAAGCAGCTGGATGCCGTAGATCTGGCTGTTGATGTTCGAGCTTCCCTCGAGGCTCGTGTTGAACCATTGCTGACCGGATGCCAGCGTCGACCCGCCATACGCCCCGGAATTCACATCCCTCCAGAAATCGCCCACGACCAAATATGTACCAGGGAAATTGACGTACGTCACGTCGCCGTTGGCGGTCCACGCACTATTGATGACGATCCCCGGCGGGGCGGTGGTCATCCAATACCCATTCTGTCCATCGGAAGCGCCGTAACCTCCCTCCACGGTCATAGGACAGGCTTGCGGCGCGGAGAACGCGGCCAAGTCGCCGTAGAAAGCAAAGGCATTACAGCCGCCCGTTTGCCCGGTGTTCATGTTTCCGTCGGTCACCCAGATCGTCCCCGCTTGCGCTGCCGGTGTCGCAACCGCGGTAAGCAGGCCGACCGCAATCGACGCGGCGGCCACCAAGCCCCTGAATTTCAGCGCCCCGCGATACATACGAACCTTACATGCAGGTGTCGATCACCGTGAACGTGCGATCCATCGGGGTGAACGTACCGCCTGAAACGACACCCGTGAACACCATGAAGGTCTGATTACCGCCAGTGCTTCCGAACCACGCGACGGGAAACGCTCCCCCGACGGATGCGGCGTCTGACACGCTGATCACCGGCGCGTTCGATCCGTGCGCGCACGCCGGCGCGGTGATCGTCACCTGGTATGCGCCTGCAGTGGCAGCGTGCTGCACGACCAGTCCCTGTCCGAAGGCCACCGACCCGTTAGTCGCGACTTGCGCCCATACGCTGACTGCCGGCGTGCCAGGCTGACCAGTCGGGCCGGGTGCACCTTGTGGACCCTGCTGGTTCCACGTGACGCGCGTCTGGCCGCGCTTGCACTTGCCGTGGTTGTGAAGATGCAGGATCCCGGTCTTTTTGTCCGCACAAACCGTGATCGACTTCGTCTTGCCGGCGGCGAGCGCGTATCCGCCGCCCAAGCCGACCGCGAGCACCAGCAGCAGTGCCACGTACGGGACGGCGCTTCGTCGTAAGTGAGCCAGGACTGTGGTCATCGGTGCTCCTTATCCGTTCGGAGACGAGATCGGGCCAAGCACGCCGGATTCGCCCGTCGCATGGACCGTGGCGCGGGACGCGACCGGCCGGCTCTGCGACGGCGGCGGAGCCGGCCGGTTGGCCGCAGAGGTTTCTGAGTGCGTGTCCGCGCCGCCGGCATTTGCGGACGTCTCAACGGTCGTGGGGTGGTACGAACTGGAGCTCGCGGGTGCGAGCGGTTCTGTGCGGCGGATCAGAGGCCGGGGCGAGCTAACTGCGAGCTTGTGCCTTGGTCGAGCCGGCTTTTGACGCGGCTTTGTCACAGACTTGCGATGTGGAGTGCGCGAGGCCTCCGCAGTGGCGACCGAGGCTCGGTCGATCCGCCCGACGTCCTGCCGCATGACGCTCGACACGGCGTCGCTCAACACCGCCGCGAAGCCGAGTTTCGATCCGCCGGTGGACTGCGACCCCGCGCGAGGCCCGAGAAGGCTCGAGACGAGCGCGATCACCATGACGGCGGCGGCGAGCGCCAGCGCCGCAGCCGCGGCCGCCAGAGTCCGACGATCGATGCGAATCGCGTGCGGGGCAGGCTCAGCGCCATGGGAGCCCGTGGCAGGGTCATCTCGCGCGGGCGGCGCCTGGAGTGCGCTCTGGATGGTGGCGGACTGCTCGCCCCAGAAATCCGAAGGGCTGGGTGGCTCACCGGCGCGCGGTCCGAATGGAACGAGCTCTTCACGGGGCCCGAGCCAGTCGCGGGGAAGGCGAACGACCTTGTCCCCTGGCTGAGCCTCTTGCTCTCCTGTCTCGGTTTGCCGATCTTCCCTCACCCCGTTGACGCCCTTTTCCAGCCGTTTCTGCGTCGACAGCGGCAGTGCCGTCCTGACCGCGCGGTAGTATAACCCTGTTTAGTGCCAATTGGACTCAATTAGCAAAGTTTTGGATGAACACCGGGGAGCCAGAAGAGTCGTATCTGACCGTCGCTGAGGTCGCGAAGATCCTCAAGCTGAATCAGCAGACGGTCCGCAACTGGATCGACCAGGGGTCGCTGCCGGCGCTGCGGGTCGGCCGGCGCGTACGGATCAAGCGGTCCGACTTCGAGCGGGTGATCGCTCAGTCGTACGCCGCTGGCGCCGGCGCGCAGGACGGCGGCCCGAGCGCGGAGGACTTCTGGGGCGGCGAGCCGATCGGCGTTGTGGATCCCGGGCCCGCATCGGATGGCGGCGAATGAGCTTTCGGGACGACCTCGGCCGCCAGCGAGCCCAGATCATGCGAGCCGTTCGACAGGCCGGCACCGACTGGGCCGAGGCGATGCGGGCTCACAAGCTGGCGCCGCCGGATGCCGGATTTGGGGCGAGGCTGCGGGCGCTGTCCGAAGCGGCCGGGAGAGAGCAGGTGGCGTGGGAGCATGCTCATGCCGCGGGCTTGATGTGGCGTCCGATCCCCGGGGCGGAGAGCGCCGAACCGCCCTACGAGCTACGTCCCGGCACCGGGCGGCGGGGGCCGGCGGACCTGTGGGCGCATTTCGACGAGACGGTCGCGGCGCTGAACCGAGCGATCACCGGATCGAGCGCCGCCGACGTCGCCGACGCGTTCGGCGAGCTATCGGATGCGGCGGCAGCGCTCGCCACGACGGTCGCGGGCGAGGACGAGTCGCCGCCCGGCGCCGCTGCCCGCGACGCCGCCTGAAAGACGAACCACCGCGTTGTGCAGCCGGGCCCGGCATTCGACTAGAGGATCAATACAAGATGTTTACTCAACTCGAAGGTTGAAATCCCACAATGCGACAGGACACGACGAAGGAGGAATCCAGTGCCTCAGATCATCGTGACCGCGGATCGCGGGGCTGCCTTTGGGGAAGGGGCCGTGACGCTTCGTGAGCGCGTCTCCATCGCCGACTTCGAGAGCGAGCATTTCGCGACTCAGTTAGTCGAGCGGCTCGGATGGGCGGTGGGCGACGCCGATGAGGTCGAGCGCATCGGTGAGCTCGAAGCGCCGGCCGAGCCGATTACCGACCCCGGCGAACCGGCGATCGACCCTGTCGACCGGATCAGCGCTCCGTCGCCAGCGTAGTCACGACGGCTTCATAAACGCCCGCGCCATACGGGTCCGAGGCGATTCGGACGCCTGGACGGCCGGCGACTTCGGACGCCAGGTCCGGATCGCGCTCGAGCGCGTTCGCCACGAGCCAGAACGCCCCGACGACGGAGGCGGCGTCCATATCCTCGCGCGAATCACCGACCGCGATGCAGTCGGCGCGCGCATAGCCGCGCCCCTGCATGTGCCGGGCGACCGCCCTCGCCTTCGAGGCGCCCACGGGTATCAGGTGGTAGGCATGGATGACCGGCAGCCCCGCCATCTGTTCGGATGCCGCCCGGACGACGCCGTTGTCGACCAGCCGCAGCCAGCCGAGACCCGAGTCATCGAGCACCTGTCGCGCGACGTCCAGATCGATCGCTCCACGGAACAGGTGCGAGACGTCTCGCTTGTTCGACCACGGCGTGTGGTACTCGAGTCTCCCGGCGAACCGATCGAGTAGCAGCGCCGGCGCCCCTGACCGCTCGATCTGCCCGAAGATCGTGCCGCGGTCGGCCGACGGGACCAAGCCGTCGGTTAGCCACTCGAGTTCCCCGTCGAGCACCAGGCCGCAGCCGAGCTCGAAGATGTAGGAGCTCGAGCCGATCAGCCGGCTGTCCTCGAACACGCTCGACTGCCGGCGGCCTGAGAACAGGACCACCTCGACGTCGGCGCGCGAGCAGGCCTGGAGTGCGCGCACCCCTTCGAGTGCGAACCGGCCGTCGGCGCCGTGCAGCAACGACCCGCCCGGGCCGAGCAGCGTGCCGTCGAGATCGACGTAGAGGCAGCGCATCGGGGGGCGCGACCGTAGCAGCCGGACGGCCGCCGCCATACTGGCTGATAGTGGCGATCGCGCACGAAACCGAACCTTGGGCGGCCCTGCTCGAACAGGGCCGCACCGATAAACGTCTGGTCCACGACAACTTTTATGAGCCGCGCTCGGCGCGTCCGGTGCTCGTTCCCAGCGAGCTCGGGCCGGCGGTCAGAAGCGCGCTCGCGAACGTCGGTATCGACCACCTGTACTCGCACCAGAGCGAGGCGCTCTACGACGCGTTCGAGGGGCCCACGATCGTCACCACCGGGACGGCGTCAGGCAAGTCGTTGTGCTTCCAGCTGCCGACGCTCCAGGTGCTGACTTCCGATCGCGCGGCGCGAGCGCTCTATCTGTACCCCACCAAGGCCCTTGCCCAGGATCAGGCGCGCGCGCTGCATGCGTTTGGTCTGCACAAGCAAATCCGGCCGGCGATCTACGACGGCGACACCCCACGAGCGGAGCGCTCGGCAATACGCAAGCGCTCGAACCTGATCCTGACGAACCCTGACATGCTTCACGTCGGGATCCTGCCCCATCATCCCAGTTGGGGGGAGCTGTTCGCGAACCTGGCGTTCGTGGTCGTCGACGAGGCGCACGTGTACCGGGGCGTGTTCGGATCACACGTCGCCAACGTGCTCAGACGACTGCGTCGCATCGCCGCGATTCACGGCGCCGAGCCGCGCTTCCTGCTGGCCAGCGCGACGATCGCCAATCCCGTCGAGCTCGCCGAACGCCTGACCGGGCTGAGCGGCTTCAAGCTTGTAGACAAGGACGGAGCGCCCCGTGCGAGCCGGCGAGTCGCGATGTGGAATCCGCCGCTGCTCGACGAGGAGCTCGGGATCCGGGCCTCGGCGCTGTACGAAGCGGCCGAGGTATTCACGGAGCTCATCTCAAGCGGCGCCCGGACGATCTGCTTCATGAAGTCGCGCAAGGGTGTCGAGCTGATCCTGCGTCACTCGATCGACCGGCTCGAGCCGGAACTGGCCGACCGGATCGCGCCCTACCGCGGCGGCTACACACCCCAACAGCGGCAGGACATCCAGCGGCGGCTGAGCGCGGGCGAGCTGCTCGGGGTGGTAGCTACCGATGCGCTCGAGCTGGGGATCGACATCGGCCAGCTCGACGCTGCGATCTGCGTCACCTTCCCGGGCACGGTCGCGAGCCTCAGGCAGATGTGGGGCCGCGCCGGCCGTCGCGGTCGCGGGCTCGCCGTGTACATCGCCGGCGAGGACGCGCTCGATCAGTTCTTCTGTCGCCACCCCGGCGAGTTCCTGGGCCGGGCGGTCGAGGCCGCGATCCTCGATCCCCACAGCCCCGAGATCTTCGCCGAGCACCTGCTTTGTGCCGCGCACGAGGCTCCGCTCGCCGATGATGACGAACCGATCCTGGGCCCAAGCTGGCGCGAGTATGCCGAAGAGCTGGCCGGCGCCGGGTTCCTCCGCGAGCGCGCCACTGGATTCGTGCCGAAACGGGCCGACGATTACCCGGCGGCGCGCACGGCGCTCCGCTCGGCCTCGGCGGACAGCTTCGCGCTGATCGACGCGAGTTCGGGCGAGCTGTTCGGGACGGTCGAGCTGGCGCGTGCGTACGGGACAGTCCACGAGGGTGCCGTGTACCTGCACTTGGGGCGCTCTTACCACGTGCTGGAGCTCGACCTGGCCGGCCGCCGGGCGCTACTCGAGCCGTTCGATGGCGATTACTTCACACAGGCCAAGCGCGAAATCATGATCTACATCACCCGCACCCACGCCCAGCGCGAGCCGTGCGGGGTGACACTGTCGTTCGGCGAGATCGTCTACGCGGAGACGGTGCTCGGCTACCAGCGCAAGGGCCTGCAGGACCACCAGGTGATCGACTTCCAGACGCTCGACCTGCCCACGGTTGAGTTCTCGACGCGCGCGCTCTGGTATGAGCTCGACGCGCTGATCGCCGAGGAGGCGTTCCCGCCCGAGATGCTGCTTGGAGCGTTGCACGCACTCGAGCACGGCCAGATCGCGGTGCTTCCGTTGATAGCGATGTGCGATCGGTGGGACATCGGAGGCCTCTCGACGAACGCGCATCCTCAGACCGGGGTGCCGACGATCTTCATCTACGACGGCCACCCGGGCGGGGTGGGCATCACGCGCCGCGGCTACGACGAGTTCGAGCGGCTCGTCGGCGACGCGAGGCGGCTGATCGGCGAGTGCCCGTGCCGGTCAGGCTGCCCGTCGTGCGTGCAGTCGCCGAAGTGCGGCAATCTCAATGAGCCCCTGTCCAAGCGCGGCGCGCTGGAGCTGCTCAGCCGGCTCGAGAAGTCGCGCCTAGCCCCTTCGGGGTGAGGAACTCGACGAGGTGCGCGCTGCCGGCGGCGAGCTCTTCCCAGCCGCACTCGAACGTGAGCGTTGCGAGAGCGCCGGTCGGGAACTTCCGCTCGACCGCCGAGCGGGCAGCGCCGTCGCCGTCGTCGCGGGTGAGCCGGAGGACCAGCATCTGGAGGGTCGGATTGTGTCCGATCACCATCACCGAGCTGAGGTCGTCGGGCACCCGACGCAGCCGGTCGAGTACCTCCTCGGCGGACGCCGAGTAGAGCTGCGGCTCGATCACATGCTCACCGGTGGGGGCGACGCCCTCGAGCGTCTCGCGCGTACGCCGGGAGCTCGAGCACAGCACGAGCCCGGGATTGATCGCGTTCGTCCGGAGGTGCTCGGCCATGACCGCGCAGGCGCGCTGCCCGCGGGGCGCGAGCGGCCGTTCGTGGTCCTCGAGCCCGGGGTTGTCCCAGCTTGATTTCGCGTGGCGGAGGACGAACAAATGCCTGGTTTGGACCATCCCTTCGCATTCTCCCTCCTCGGGCGGCGTAAACCCTTAAACCGGGGGCTGAGCCGCTACGATCGCTCGGCCACGGCGAGATAGCTCAGTTGGTAGAGCACACGACTGAAAATCGTGGTGTCCCCGGTTCAAGTCCGGGTCTCGCCATCGCGAAATCCCTGCAAATAGCCATTTTGTGTCCAGCGCAGCGAAGCGTGCGAAAAGGCAGGAAAGGGCAGATGGCCGTGCTGCAGGTCAGCAGTTGAGCGGCCAAGACCCCGTCGGCACTCACGGTAACGAGACGAGGAGTACACGACGCGTTTCGTGCACGGACGCGATCCCGCACGCCCGGCCGACGCTCACCACCGCCATCCGTGCCTTCACTCGCGGCGTTGACGGCCTGATCCGAGGAGCCGCCGCGATGCGGTCTGCTGGATGCTCGCGATTACTGCGATCGCAGTAGCCACGAGCGTGCGGCGGGACGATGTGGCTGGTCGCTCGGGGTTGATCGGGGAGGCATGATCGAAGTCACCTCACTCACAAAACGCTTCCCGCGAGACGGGTCCCGCGCGCCT
>DATJYY010000188.1:0-10907 GCA_035499395.1 Solirubrobacteraceae bacterium | reverse complement strand
GAGCGCACGGACGAGGAGGTCGGACGGCCCGGCCTCCGCTGGTACGGTGATGTCGCGAGCTTCGATTGATGGGATCCCATTTGCTCGGTCCAATCGACCTTGATGCCACGAACATACGCAGCGAGAAGGCCGACGCCGCTGGCCTTGCCGATCGGTTGCTGCGCGATGTTGGTACACGCCTCGCTCATTCGGCGAGCGTCGCTCGTCAGGTCGATCGCGTACGCCATTTGCTGGACGGCCGATGGGAAGCCGTCATATCCGACGCTGCTTGGCTGCACGACGTCGGATACAACCCACAGATCGCACGCACTGGCTTTCATCCCCTTGACGGCGCGCGATGGTTGCGGGATCAAGGCTGGACCGACGAGATTTGCAGGTTGGTCGCGTGGCATACGGCCGCACTGGTCGAGGGGGCGCTACGTGGTCTTGATCAAGAACTCGCAGCCGAGTTCGAGCCTCCGCCGGAGTTGGCGACGAACGCGCTCACATGGGCGGATCTGACCTCCTCGCCGCGCGGCGAACCATGGAGCGTCGCCCGCCGGATCGTCGACATCTTACGGCGCTACCCAGCCGACTCGATCGAACATCGCGCGATCGCCGACGCGGCGCCGACGCTGTGGCACGCAGTGCGCATCATCCAGTCGCGACTCGCCCTCGAGGCCGCGGTCGTATGACGCCATTTCGGACTGGTCTCGGGCATGACGTGCATCGGCTTTTTCCAGGCCGCGAGCTAGTTCTTGGGGGCGTGCTTGTGTCGACCGAGGTCGGGTTCGGCACGCACTCAGACGGTGATGTGTTGTCGCACGCTCTCATCGACGCGTTGGCCGGGGCCATCGCTGACGGTGACCTCGGCACGCACTATCCGGAGGACGATCCCGAGACCGAGGACGCGCGGAGTCTCGACTTCGTCGTTGAGTTCGGCCAATACGTCCGCCGATCCGGTTATGAGATCGAGAACGTGGATGCGTTCGTGGTTCTCGGGACCGTCCGCCTCCGTCCCCATATCGAGGCAATGAGGCAGAACATCGCGGAAGCACTGCACATGGACCTGCAGAAGGTTTCCGTGAAAGCGCGTTCGAACGACGGCCTCGGCCCGGAGGGCGAGGGTACGGCGTGTTCGGCGTGGGTCAGCGTCCTGGTCTACCCAACCGGGACGGGCTGAGCCGCTTCCCAAACCCGTTCGAACGACCGCAGCGCCGTCGCGGCAATCCCGCGGTCGCCTCGGCGGCGGAAGTGCACCACCGGAGAGTCGGCGGCGGGATTGCCCCAGAAGTGCGCGTTGACGAGCACCTCCTCGTCGAACCGGAGTACGGAGTTGTACAGGGTCGCTCCGGACTGCCGGATCGCGTTCGGATCGACACGCTGAATGACTGACGCATAGCCGGCGGCGATGCGGCACCGGTTCGCCATACCGTCGGTGGAGCCTTCTTCTCGGCCCCTGAGCGCGACTGCGTCGCTGTCTGGGTCTCCCAGGCACAGGCGTACCGTGACGCCGCTCGCGACTTTCTGAGCCACGCGCTCGGCGAAGTCTGGGACGGAGTCCCACAGCCACAGAGCCGAGTAGGCAAGGATGTCGACGTGCTCCTGGGCGGCATCGAGAAGAGAGCCAATCGTCGCCGGCGATAGCTCCCGCCGAGTCGTGTATATCGCTACGAGTTCGGGTGCGCCGTAGGCAACTCCCGGTGCATCCGGCCAAAGGATCGATTCCGGCACCGCCAGAACCTTCGCGATTTTCTGCCGCGTTGCCGGTCGGGGCAGCCTACCCGAGGCGATCCATCGTTCGACCGTCTTCGGATCAGCCCCAACCTCATAGGCGAGATCGTCGGGCCGTTGCCCGTGCTGACGGATCGCGTCGTACAGCCGCTGATTCCGCGCCATGGTCGTTGAAACGGTAGCGCTGCTCGAGGACGGCTCAAGAGCAAAAGCGTCCCCAAGCGTCCCCGAAATGCGGTTGTGCCGTCCGGTCCTCTCCTGCACGTTTCAGCGTGTGCACTCGGGATCGCTCAGACAACCACGTGGATGTGAATTTTCCGCTACGGCGCCCCATGTGAGCCGTGCGCGCCCGTTGGTACAGATCCGAGCACTCAAGTAACGCGAAGGGGACGCGTAGTGACATATTCAGGTGTAACGCACAGCTCCGCGGCACATGCCGACGCCGAGGAGTTCTCGCCGCTGCCTGCACCCGCCTTAGATGATCGCCGCGACGTCGCGCCAGCGACCCAAGTTGGGAGTGTGCCGTTGGATGACCGCGAGCGCGCGCTTGCGGTCGGCAGCGAGTTGCTCGCCGAGCAGGTGTACCCGGTAAGCGATGGCCGGCTGATCTCGCAGGGTCGGCTTGCCCAGACCTGGCGGCGACTGCAGGACGTCCTGGATTCGGCGCCCGAGCGTGCCGAGCGCGCCGTGGACATGCGGCTCCGGGCGGTGGCGCGCCGAGTCCTTCGGCGCCCGGCCGTGGTCGCCTCGCTGTCCCCGAAGGGAGGTACGGGCAAGACGACCCTCGCGGTGCTGGTGGGCCAGCTCGTTTCGACACGGCTGCGCTGGCCGGTGCTCGTCCTTGACACAGATTTCACGGGGGGCACGGCCCGCGAGCACATTCCCTCCGACGGACAGACCTCCGCGACGCTGGTTGATGCGCTCGCTGCGATCCGGGCGGGGAAGATCCGCGGCCCGGCCGATCTGCTCCGCTACGTGTGTGTCATTCCCGGCGGGGCCCACCTGTTGGCGGCGCCCCAGGACCCGGCCGAGCTTCGCGCGATCGATGTCGAGGCGATGGATGAACTCGTGCAAGCCCTCCGCGTGCTCTACCCGGTCACGATCATGGACTGTGCGCCGGGCATTGGCTTGCGCGACTCCGCGCAGGAGTTCTCTCAGCAGGTCGCGAGCGACCTGCTCGCCGTCGTGCTCCCGCGTCGGGTGGACGCGGTGCAGGCCCGCTGGACGCTTGGGCACCTTGCCCTCCGGTACCCAGACGTCCCGCTTACGGTCGTCCTGAACCAGATGCCGCGCCGGGCGGACGAGGGCGTGCGCTGCGCCCAGGATGTGCGTATCGGCGACCGGACCGTTGCGCGCGTGGAGCTGCCGTACGACGACGCGCTCAAACGCCAGCTCGACGCTGGCGTAATCGACGTGGACCGAGTCAAGCAACGCACGCGGATTGCGCTCAAGGAGCTGGTGGCCTCGCTCGCGGAGCAGTGGGTGTGATGCCTCGCGTGATCAGAGAAAGCCCTCGGCGGACGGGCGCAGCGGCGCTTGCCGTCATCGCCATGCTCGCGATCGGCTGGCTCGCCGGAGCCGCTGCGGCCGGTTCCACTCCCCGGGCGGCAACGCACATCCCGACCTTCGTGTCGACGGGCACCGAGACCGTGACGCAGACGGTGATGCAGACCGTTACCCAGGCCCCAAGGCGAGCCCGACCACGGGGCAGGTCTCGACGCCGGCAGCCACGACGCACCTAGGAAGACAAAGCCAACAAAGTCATGGGAGGTACTGGCAATGAAGGTATTGACGTTGGCGGCCTATAAGTTCTCGATCACCCCGGACCAGAACGCACCCGGGGTGCAGGGAATCCAGCAGGCTACGAACGAGGTTGCGATGTACGCCCTGCTGGCGTGTGGGATAGGCGCCGTGTTGTCACTCTTGATGCTGGCGGCCGCGAAGGGCCTTCATCTCGAGCGCCTGCACTCGCGCGGCAAGGAAGGGGTGATCGTTGCGTTGATGTCCGCGTTCGCCGTCGGCTCGATCGCAGCGTTCCTGAACGCGGCCTACACCCTCGCCTGACGTGCGGTTGTTGGTGAGAATCTCGGCGCGGTCGGGCGGCGGGGACTCGTTGATCGTGCTCGGGTTGCTGACCACTGCGATGCTCCTGAGCCCGCCGCGAGGCGGTGCGCTGTCGGTGTGCATCGTGATCGCCCTCGTGGTGACGCTCACAAGCGCGGTGCTGCACGCGATCCGAAGCGTCGGAGTTGAGCGTGGGCGCGGGACGCGCCTGGGCTCCTGGGCTCGCGCGACCACGGCGCTCGGCGTCAGCGCCTCGATACTGATGATCCTCTGCGCGACCGTGGCGGCCTGCGGATGACGCGCGTCGCCAGCGTCGTTGTGCTGATCGTGTTCGCCGTGGTGCTCGCGTGGAATGCAGTCGCGGACCACCGTCCTGCCACCGCCATGGCAGACGCGGCACAAGCCGAGATATCGCTTGCCGCCCCCATATCGACGATGGGTGCGTCCGCGGTCGTCGTGTCCTCGAGGCTCGTGTGGTGAATACTCCGCGACCGGCACAACCGGGCTACCGGGTGGGATACGAGCGGACGCCGCGGCTTGGCGTCATCGAAACGCTGCATGCGCTCGACCCGGCGACCGGGCGTGCGATGTGCGATCGGCCCGTCGCGATTTCGTGGTCCGCTGAGGAAGCCGCTGACACCGTGATCGACTGCGCAGGCTGCCTGTCGGTAGTAGAGCAACGGGAGCGGAGGGCCTAATGCGGATTTCGGCCTTGGTGGTGGCCGTGTTGCTGATGGTGGATGTGGGGGCGTTGGCGCTCGGTTACGAGACTGCGCCCAGGGTCGCACGTCCAGATCCGATCCGGCTCGTGGACGGGCTGCCGGTCGGAGTCGTTGACACGCCAGTCGGCGCGATCGCGGCGGCGGAGAACTATTTGGCCAGTGAGGACGACGCGCTGCTGTCTCGGGACGAGATTCGGCGAGTCGTGGACACGGCGTGGGCTCCTGATGAGCGCGACGTCGAGCTCGCGCAGCCGTTTCCGGCGGCGGCACTGGCGGGGAGGCCGGCGACGTTCCCTGGCCTGGAGCTGTCGGCGGCGGTGGCTGGCGCGAAGCTTGAGTCTTACACGCCGCAGAGCGCGCAGGTGCTCGTCTGGCACGAGATCACACTCTGGTCGGCGAGCGTGGTGCCGACGCAGCGCTGGAGTCTCGACGCGGTGACGCTGGTGTGGGATGGCGGGCGTTGGCTGATCGCATCGCGGACAGCGGCCCCGGACTCGGAGACGCCGGTGCCGGCCTGGACCAGCGGCACCCCGGAGGACAGCACGAGCCAGGCGTTCGATAGCCGTTTGGCCGGCATGTCCGCCCCATACTACAGGGGGGTGACACCATGAGCGTCGCCGGTCTCCGTGATGTCCCTGTCGCGCGCCGCGTCGGTCATTTGTACGCGGCGGCAGCAGGAACACTCGTGCCGCTGGCTCTGGCGACGTTCCTCGTGGGGCGCTCGCTCGCTCCTGCGGCACAGCCGGCGGATCCAGTCATCACGATCGGCGGGATCCCGGTGGCAGTTGATCACTCGCCGGCGGGCGCGCTCGCAGCTGCTGACAACTACGTCGCGGTCTCGTACGCAACGGTGGAGCGGAATCCACGTCGAGATGAACAGCTGATCGACACTGTGTACGCGCCGCCGATCCGGACAAGCGCCATCGCCGGCGCAGCCGAGGTCCGCAGCCAGAACGCGGCAGCGATGAGTTTGTGGGCGCACGGGGGCCACAACCTCAGTCTGATCGGCGCCAGGCGGCTCGACTACTACCACGGCGACGAGGCTCAGGTCACAACCTGGAACGCCGACATCTTTTGGGGGCCAGGACGCCCGCCGAAGCAAGCCTGGGTTCTCACTCAATCGTCGCTGCGTTGGGCAGATGGTCGTTGGCTCGTCACGACAACCACTACGTTGCCGACGGCCGGGCCGGTACCGGCAATCACGCCCCAGGCGAACGCTGCTAATGACAGTGAGCGGACGTTTGACCTGGATCTGGCCGGCTTCTCTGCGCCGCTGTACGGAGCGGCGGGATGAGACCGTGGCGATCGGCCTTGTGTGTGCTCGCGATCGCCGCCCTCGTGTTGGCGATCGCTCCGGCGGCTTGGGCCTCGGGACCGCAGGACGCACCCAACCCGGGCCCGGTCGGTGGCGGCCTTGTCGCGGCCCCGCACCCCGGATCGACAGAGAGGTCGTCGGGGAACGGGAACTGTTCGGTGGGCGCCCTTCTGCTGAACGCCGGGAATCCGTTCTCTCACTGCAACGTCGGATCTCAGGTGGCAAACGGCCTGCCGCAACTGCCGGGTGACGCGGCGAGCGCCGCTGGATCCGCGGCGGAGGGTCTGGCGGGTGACGTGATGGATCAGGTCGCGAGCTGGATGGTCCAGGCCGCGCAGACGGTCGACGGTGATGTGATGAAGGCGGCAACGTCGTCGTCGACTCCAGAGCTGTCAGCTCCTTGGTTCCAGCAGGAGTTCGGGTATTTGGCGTTGTTTGGGGCCGGCCTCGCCGGGATCGTGGCGCTGCTCGGGGTGTTCTCCGCGTCCGCGCGAGGCGACCCGCACGCGTTGGGGGAGATCTTCTACGGGATTCTGCGCGCGGGGCTCCTCACGGGGATGGTGATCTCGCTGACGCTGCTGGCACTGAGCGTCGCGGACGGGATCTCGGGTGACGTAGCGCAACACATGCCTGCCCAGTTCTTCGGGACGCTGTCCTCGGCGTGGGGAACGCATGGCTGGGGCGGCCTGGCATCGAGCGCCCTGGCGTTCATCGCCGCTCTCGTCGAAGTGGTCGTCGCCGTGTTGCTGTGGATCGAGCTGCTATTCCGCGTCGCCGCCATCTATGTCGCGGTTCTGTTCTTCCCGTTCACGCTCGCGGTCGCGATCTGGCCGCGGCTATCGGACACGAACGCGAAGCTGACCCGGATCCTCGCGATGTTCATCATCTTCAAGCCGGTGGCGCTGATCGTGATGATGACCGGCGCCAATCTTCTCCTCGGCGGTGTGTCGTTCTACGCCGGCGTCGCGCCGTCTGCCGGCACGATTCTCGCCGGTTTGGCGGTGCTCGCGATGGCGGCGTTCGCGCCTTGGGCGGTGATGCATCTCGTCGGCCTCGACTCCGGAGTCATGGGTTCTTCCGCGGGTCGTCGGCGAGGCGGCGGCGGAGCTGGCCAGACGTTCGGTGGGTCGTCCGGCGGCGGCTCGGTGGGCGGCGAGCTGTACGCAGGAACGATCGCATATGGCGGGGGTGCGGCAGCAGCAGGCGCTGCCGGCGCGCGCGCAGCCGCCGGTGGCCGCAGCGAGCCCGGAGCGGGCCGCGGCGGGGGCGTCTCGCGAGGCCCCGACGGCTCCAACGGTGGCGGCGGACCCGGCGGCCGGCAAATCCTTCCCGGACCGGTCGCCGCGGCTGCCGGGTGGCTTCCGGCCGGCTGGCAGGCAGCACAGACTGTTGCGGCGAAGGGGCAGGCCTTGGCGGACCACGGTGCTGCTCGGGTGCACACGGCCGCCGGCCACGGCGGCGCGAAACCGCAGTCAGCCGGCGTCGTGACTGCCGCCGTCAACAACGGCTTCGACTATTCCTCGCGGGCTGGAGACGGACCGCCCCCGCCGCCTGCGTCGGACCCGGGTCAGGCGCGGGATCCGGGCGGAGGACGTGGGGACGCTGGAGCCGCGCGCGATGCAGGCGGCGGTTCACTACACGACGGCCCCGTGACCGAAGGCCGGTCGGACTTCGGATCACCGTCGGACCCGCCGTCGATTCCGCCTCAGCATCAGCCATCTCCGCGCCCTCAAGAGGAGTCCTGAATGGAATCGCGCCGCTATCGGTTCGGGCCCCACCCGCACGCGGGTTGGATCTTGGGGCTGCGCGCCTCGCAGGTTGCAGGGATCGCTGTCGCCGGGGTGTTCGCAATCGCGTTGCTGCGGATTGGTGGAGTCCCATCGCTGCTGTTGATTGGCGCCGAGGCGGCGCTGGCTGGATTCATGATTGGGGTGCGGTTCGCGGGGCACACGGTCCTCGAGTGGGTTCCGGTAGGCGTACGGTTCGCGCTGACTCAGACGTCTGGCCACGCCCGCTGGCGCTCAGCGCAGTCGCGCATGGGACACGTAACACGACTCCCCGACACCGCCCAGGTGGACCCGCATGACACCCAGCCGCCGGTGTCCCTCCCCGCCGAGCTGTCCGAGCTCGAGCTGCTCGAGGTCCGCTTGCCGCGGTTCGGCGGCGTTGCGATGGGTGTCGTGCACGACAAGCGTGCCCACACGTACACCGCGACGGTTCGGTGCGAGGCACGCGCGTTCTATCTGTTGGGTGAGGTCGAGCGCGAAACGATGCTCGCCTCCTACGGCGCGCTTTTGACCACCTTCGCCTCCGACGATTCGCCGGTGAGGCGAATCGCTTGGTACGAGCGAACTCTGCCGCCCGGTTCCGATGAGCTCGTCGAGTACCTCCACAGGCACCGGCGAACGGACCTACGCGACGATGATCAAGGGCTCCACGCGACCTGGCAACTCCTGAGCGCGCAAGGTCGCGGAACCGAAGACCACGAAGTTCTCGTGTCGCTTCAGATCGACTCGCAACGCTCGAGCGCAGCACGCGCGATCGCGCACCTCGGCGGCGGCCAGCAGGGCGCGCTCGCTTTGCTGGCCGAGCAGGTCTCGAAGCTTGTTGACGAACTGACCCGGATCGGCGTTCAATCGGCGCAACCGGTCGGGGCCCGAAACCCCGTCGTACCCTCGGCGCGAGGGCTAGCGGCGATCATCCGCAACGGGATCGATCCATTCGGCCGCCACGAACGTGAGCGCGGCCACGCCGGCGGCATCGCCGTAGAGAGCTTCGGGCCACGCGCGCGCGAGACCGAATGGAGCTACGTGCTGGCCGATGGGACGCTGCACGCAACCGGCCATCTGCTCGAGTGGCCCCGGTCGGACGTGCGCGCGACGTTTCTTCAAGGGATCCTGATGGGTGCGCCCGCGACGCGCACCGTCGCGCTTGTGATGAACGTGCTTGGCCCGCGTAAAGCGACTCGTCGGGTTGAGCGCGCGGCGGACGAGGCGTCGGCCGAGGGGTCGCTCAGGCACCGGATCGGCCGGCGGACCACTGCGCGCGACCGAGCTCGTGAACACGCGGTCGCGCAACGCGAGACGGAACTTGCCGCCGGCCACGCGCTGGTGCAGTTCGCCGGGTACGTGACCGTGAGCGTCCCCGCCGAGCACAGCGTCGGAGAACTCAACGCGGCGTTCGGGCGCGTCCAAGCCGCAGCGCTCGCATCCGGGCTGAGACTCGAGCGCATGCCCGGGGAGCAGCAGGAGGCGCTCACCTACACCCTCCCACTGTGTCGAGGGCTCGCGTGATGTTGACCAGGCTGCGCGACCGCCGGCAACGAGGCGCCCGCGAGCGAGAGTTCGTCCGCGAGCACTCACAGCCGCCGACGTGGCGCAGAATGACACCCGGCGGCCTTGTCCGGCCAGGCGAGCGGCCCGGGCACCTCGCGTCCACGGCCCACGCGCAGGCCGCGTACCCGTTCGTCGCGCAAGCGTCGTTGGGAAGCCGCGGGGTCATTGTCGGGCGCAACGTGTACGGCGGCGTATTCGCGCTCGACCCCTGGGAGCTGTACGTGGCCGGTCTCCTCCAAGACCCGAACATGCTCGTGCTCGGCCTAAAGGGATTCGGCAAGAGCGCGCTGTGTAAGACCTGGGTGTTTCGCCAACGGGTGTTCGGCCGCCGGATCGAGGTCATCGAGCGCAAAGGCGAGTACGGCCCCGTGGTCGAGGCGATGGGCGGTGTCAGCCTGCGCCTTGAACCTGGAGTGAGGCTGAATCCCCTAGAGCGGATCGGGACGAGGGAGAGCCGAGAGAGCCTGCTTCGAGCCGTCACCCGCGCACTCCTTGATCGGGATCTCGCTCCAGCCGAACGCGTCGGTCTCTCAGCCGCGCTCGCCGCCGTCGACGCGCGCAATGCCGATCGCGAGGTCGTGATCCCCGACGTCGTCGCCGAGTTGCGCGATCCCTCAGCGGAACTTGGGCTAGAGCTGAACGTCAGCCAAGAGCAGGCCCGTGATGAGCTGCGCCAGTGCATGCTCGCGCTTCGCGATCTCTCCACCGGTCCGCTTCGCGGAATGTTCGACGGCCCGACAAACGCCGGCAGCGGAGTGTGGGAACGCCCAGCCGTCGCGATCGACATCTCACAAATCGCTCGGCACGCGCACGGGAGGGACGAGAACACGGCTCTAGCCATCTCACTGATCTGCGCCACCGCGTTCCTCGATGGGCAGCGGCACGCGCGCGACCGTCGCGCCAGGGAAGCCGGCGTCGAGCCCGATAAGACAGTGCGTGTGAACGACGAGGCGTGGCGCGCGCTCGCCGTGCCGGGCGCCGCGGAGTACTACTCGAGCGCGCTCAAGCTGTCGCGCGACAGCGGCGTGCAGTATCTGATCGCACTGCATCGGCTCTCGGACCTCTCGGCCACCGGGGATGCCGGCTCTCGAACCCAGCAACTCGCCGAAGGACTCGCGTCCGAAGCCGCGATTCGGGTGATCTATCGCCAGGCCGAAAGAGAGGCGCCGCTGACCGCTGACGCGCTTCAGCTGTCGAGCACCGAGCGAGCGCTCATCACTGAGCTCGCTCAAGGTGAGGCGCTCTGGCGGATCGGTGAACGCGGCTTCCGGGTGCGCCATCTGATCGCCGACGCCGAGTGGAAGCTCGTGCAGACCGACGAGGGAATGGGCGCCCGTCGCCCGCTGGCCGTCGGAGGGGCGGCAGCATGACACAGAACAGCTATGCACTCACTGTGCTCCTGGTTCCGTTCATGTGTTCGTACCTCTTGGCGCCGATTGCGGTGCGATTCGGTTGGACGCGCCGGGCGTTCATGCGGCTCTGCACTTGGATGCTTGTCGCGCTGGGCGTGCTTGCGGTCATAGGTAACGCGAACCGTGTCGGCTGGCAGGCTGTTGCGTGGGGCGCGGCGTTTCTGACAGCAGCGGCAATTGGGCTTCACCTGTCGGACGGGCGCGAGCATGGCCTTCGCGTACCGCGTTCGGCCAGGAGGATGTGGCGCCAGTGCACCTCCGTGCTGCGACCGCGCCGCGACCCTGATGAGTTGGTCGTGCTGTGTGAGCGACGGATCGGCAGGCCCGTGGATGTAGCGAGTCAGTT
>DATJYY010000187.1:0-3829 GCA_035499395.1 Solirubrobacteraceae bacterium | reverse complement strand
CCCGAGCGCGAGCCGCATCCGTTCGATCCCCCACTCGGCCGCCACCCGATCCGCCGCCCGCGCGCCGAACACCACGCGATCCCGCGACGGCTGCGCGACGCGCACGAGCACCGGGAGCTCGCCGAAATGGAGCAGGCGGTGGAGCACGCCGCCTCGCACGCGCGTCAGGCCGTCGAGGCCGTTCCGAAGCGGCAGCGAGAACAGCCACCGCGGCCGAACCTCGACGCGGACCTCCACCCCCGGAGCGCTGGGCGCGCTCAATCTCCTTGCTTGCCGATCACGTGCACGTCGACCAGGAACGACCGCGACGCGGTGATCGGCAACAGATCCGCTACCCGGCGGGAGCCGTTCTTTCCCGCGCGGGCCACCTTGCGGGAAGAACGCCGTTTGATCAGCGCGATCGTCGCGGCGCCCGCGACGAACCCGGTGGCGGCGGCGGCCGCCGCCTGGACCGCCGGCAGCGACGCCGAACTCGGCCGCTCGATCGTCCGGACGTCGGCAAGCACCGGCAATCCGTCGACGACTTCCTCCTCGGGCTCGACCCCAGCAGCATCCGTGCCCTCCGTGACAACCGGCTCGGAGGCGTGTTCGTCCGCAAAAGGCTCAGTCATGCCCGCGACATGGTGACAGCGCCGGCGGTCAACTTCAAAGAAGCTTCTCGTAGACCCGGTACGTACGGACGATTCTGCCCCCCATCCGCTCCATCGCTCGGTTCATCGACTTGTTGGTTTCGAGGATCCAGCCGGTCTCGCCCTTCTTCTGGTTGGTGCGCTCCGCCGCGTCGTAGTGCATCTCGTACAGCTTCGCGCCGATGCCGGTGTGCTGGTACTCCGGCTTGACCCCGAGCGCGAACACGCGGACTCGGTCGATCTTGCCTTTGTAGTACAGCGCCTTGGCCCAGCCGAACGGGAGCAGACGGCCGTTCAGGTGGATCAATACCTGGTTGTAGTCGGGCAGCGTCAGGCCGGCGGCGACGGGCTCGCCGTCCTTCTCGGCGATGAACGCCCAGTTCTCGTCGAGCACCGGCTTGAGGTCCTTGGCGTAGTGTCGGACCTCCTCCTCGGTGAGCGGCGTGAAGCCCCAGTTCCGTTCCCAGGCGGCGTTGTAGACCTGGAGGAAGCGTCCGATCTCGGCCTCCATGTCCTTCTTGCGCATCGGCCGCACCGTAATGCCGTACTTGCGCTCGACATCCGCGGCGGCCCGCCAGATCACGGGGCTGACCGACGACCTCTCGGCTACCTCGAGCGTCCACATGTAAAGGTCCATCGCCTTGGTCAGCCCAGCGCCTTCGATCAGACCCGGGTAGTACGGGTGGTGCCAGTTGGTGAGGACCGTGGGGAGCAGCTCGTAGCCCTCGACGAGCACGCCGCACTCGTCGTTGGTGGTGAAGTCCATCGGGCCGACCATCCGGTCGCGGCCGCGAGCGCGCAGCCATTCCTCGGCCGTCGACAGCAGAGCATGAGCCGCCTCGGGATCGTTCTCGCACTCGAAGAAGCCGAACATCCCCCAGTCGTGATGCTGGAACTCGTTGAAGTGGCGGTCGATCTGGGCGGTGATCCGTCCGACCGGCTCATCGCCCCGCCAGGCCAGGAAGAACTCCACCTCGGCGTGCTGGAAGAACGGGTTGCGCCGGCGGTTGAAGAACCGCTGGCGGTCGAACAGCAAGGGCGGCACCCAGTTGGGCTCGTTACGATAGAGCCGCCACGGCAGCTTGATGAACGTATTCAGCTCGCGCTTGCTCGCGACAGGGCGTACTTCCAGGGCCCGACGAGCCGGCAGGGTCACGTCTAGCGCCATCTGACCCGGAACGTTATATGTCCACCTCGATCGACGTCTTCGCCAAGGCCCGGGAGCACGAGCGGCTCGAACAGCTCAAGGCCGCCCGGGAACTCGACCTCGTCCCGTATTTCCGCGTGTTGGAGGGACCGACACTGCCCGTCGTGGAGATGGAGGGCAAGCGGCGGATCATGCTCGGGTCGAACAACTACCTCGGGCTCACCGGCGACGAGCGTGTCGCGCAGGCGGCACGCGCCGCGCTGGACCGCTATGGCACGGGGCTGACCGGCTCGCGCTTCCTCAACGGGACCACCGACCTGCACCTGGAGCTCGAGAACGAGCTCGCGGAGTGGTTCGGCACCGAGGCGGCGCTTGTGTTCACGACGGGCCATCAGGCGAACGTCGGCGCGCTCGGGACGATCCTCGGACCCGGCGACACCGTCGTCGTCGATTCCGGGGACCACGCGTCGATCCTCGACGGCTGCATCCTGTCGCGGGCCAAACTGCGGCCGTTCCGCCACAACCGCATCGCCAAGCTCGAGCAGACGCTCGAGAAGGCGGCGGCCGACGGGGGCGGAATCCTGGTCGTGGTCGACGGGGTGTTCTCGATGGAGGGGGACGTCGCACCGCTGCCCGAGATCGCCGAGCTCAGCCACCGCTACGGCGCGCGCATGATGGTCGACGAGGCGCACGCGCTCGGCGTACTCGGGGCCCGCGGTGCGGGCGCGTCGGAGCTGCTCGGGGTCGAGGACCAGGTCGACCTTCGGATGGCGACGTTCTCGAAGTCGCTCGCATCCTGCGGCGGCGTGATCGCGGGACCGGCCGACGTGATCGAGTTCCTGCGGGTGTCGTCGCGGCCATTCATGTTCACCGCCTCTGGCGTCCCCGCCGCCGTCGGCGCCGCACTGGCCGCGGTCAGGATCTGCCGCTCGGACGAAGGGCGCGAACTGTTCGCCCGCGTGCTCAACAACGCGCGCTACCTACATCGTGGGCTCGACGAGCTCGGGTTCCGGGTCGTCGAGCCGACCAGGCTGGCGGACGGCACCGAGGTCGTCACGACGATCGTGCCCGTGTTCGTGGGCGACGACTGGAAGGCGGCGTTTCTGTGGAAGGCCCTGTACGACCGGGGCGTGTACGTCAACGTCGCGCTCCACCCGGCCGTCCCGCCGGGCAGCGCGCTGCTGCGAACAAGCGTGATGGCCACGCACGATCACGACACGCTCGATCGCGCGCTCGGGATCTTCGCCGACGCCAAGCGGGCGTTCGAAGGCGAGCACGGGCCGCTGCCCGGCCGGGCGTAGGTGTGCCCTCACCCCTAGCCGCAGGGGAGCACTCGCGGGCCTCGGCTTGTCCACACTCGCACAAGACCGGTGGCCGCAGAAAAAACACGCTATAAGCGCATGGGCGGTACTTGTGACGTTGCTGTTACTCGTGCCGATGTCGTAGCTTCTTGCTCGACCCGAATGGCCCGGCAATACTGAGGTCGAAAGGTAGGGACCGGCCGTAAGGGGGTGTTGGAACCGCGCGCTCGTGCGTGCGGGAACAGTAGTTGAGCAATTCAGGACCCACGGGAGGGGGCCCTCGCGGACCCCTGCCATGTGTAAACAAGAGTGTCCGCTGCGTCGGACCGAATGGGAGGAAGCGAAGCACCAAATGAGTGAGACCGCCACGATGACACCGGCGCCGCAACGACTGCGAGCACTGGAACGGGCCAACGCGGTCAGGCTCGCCCGCGCGGAGCTGAAGCGAAGGATCGCCGAGGGAGAAGCTGCCGCTGCGGACGTTATTTTGGATCCGCCCGACGAGGCGCTGAGTTGGGCGATCGGGGAGCTGCTGATGAGTCAGCGGCGCTGGGGCAGCACGAAGTGCCGGAAGTTCCTCTCGCGACATCACATCACCGAGACCAAGACGCTTGGCGCGCTCACGGATCGGCAGCGTCATCTGCTGGCCGATCAACTCGAGTCGTGCCCCGCCGCTCGAGAGCTCGAGCTGCTCGGCGTGTAGCGAAGCTATGACGGGCCCGCGCTGACCGCCCGCAGGGGAGCGGTCAGCG
>DATJYY010000186.1:0-2280 GCA_035499395.1 Solirubrobacteraceae bacterium | reverse complement strand
GCCGAGCGCGGGACCGAGCGGCATCAACCACGGCAGCGACAGCCGGTCGGACACGTATCCGAACAGCGGCTGGATCACCGACGAGGAGATCGTCGCGGCGAGCACGAGCGCTGAGGCGGCCGCGATCGTGATGTGATCGCGAGCGACGAGGAACGGCAGCAATGCCGGAATAGAGCCCTGCGCGATGTCGGTGAACAGATGGCACGACGACAGGACCGCCATCGCGCGACGGTCGACGCCGGCGGTCGCGCCCGCCCCACTCACTCGTCGGGGAGCTCCGACAGACGCTTGTGGACGCGGCGCCGCTTGGCGACGAGCTCCTCCTCGAGCTGCCCGAGCGCCTCGCGCCGCATCCGCACCAGCTCGAGCTGGGTGCCGATGTGTCCGAGCGCCTGCTCGAGCAGTCCCTTGATCTTCGCGGGATCCTCGGTGTGCTCGAGCTCGCGCCTCAGCGCCGCGCGTGCCGTCTCGGCGTCGAGCAGCACCGCGAGCTGGTCGAGCGATAGGCCGAGCAGATCGCGAAGCCGGATGATCTCGCGCACGCGCTCGACGTCGGCCTCGCTGTAGGAGCGGTGCTGGCCCTGAGCACGATCGTCCGCGCCGGGGAGCAGCCCGATCTCCTCGTAATAGCGGATCGTCCGGGGTGTCACGCCGGTGAGCTCGGCCACCTCTCCGATCCGCAGCGGCTTGCTTGCGGTGGTGCTCATGCCGCCACCTTCTCAGGTGCTGCGGCCGCCGCCGAACGCGCCTGAAGCTCCTGCTCGGCCTTCAGGTGCGACGGGCGAGCCGCGGAGATCACGGCGCCCAGCAACGAGATCCCGGACAGGCACCACAGCGCGGTGTGCATGTTCGACATGAACGGGACGAGCTGGGCGTTCGTGATGTGTTTGGCCAGGCCGCTGAACACCTCGATGAGAACCGTCTTCGGCACGCTCGAGGTGACGACCGCGAGCACAAACGCGATCGAGATGACCGCGCCGGTGTTCTGGACGAGCACCCGGGCGCCGGCGGCGATGCCGCGGCGGTGCGGGGGAACGGTGCCCATCATCGCGGCCGTGTTCGGGGAATTGAACATCCCCGACCCGACCCCCACGATGAACATGTACGTGCACGGGGCAAGGTAGGCGGTGTCGCGCTGGAGCGTCGTCATCAGGGCAAGTCCGGCCGCCTGGACGAGCATCCCGGCGACGGCCATCCCGCGCGACCCGCGGCGGTCGGCCCAGATGCCGGCCAGCGGCGAGGCGATCAGCATCCCGAGCGCCAGCGGCGCGAGCTTGATCCCCGCGAGGATGGGCGAGTTCCCCTGGACGCCCTGGAAGTAGAAGACGAACACGAACATCAGCGCAAACCGCGCGAGGCCGTTCATGAAGGCTGCGGCTGACGCGGCCGAGAACAGGCGGTTCTTGAAGATCGACAGGTCGAGCATGGGGGACTTCACCCGGCTCTCGATGAGGATGAAGCCAGGGAGGAAGATCGCGGCGGCCGCGAGGCTCACGATCACCGCCGTGTCGCTCCAGCCGGACAGACCGCCCTTCGAGATGCCGTAGACGAGCCCGGTGAGGCCGATCAGGAACGTGATCGTCCCGAGCGCGTCAAAGCTTCTGTCCTCCGAGCGCCCGGTGATCTCGTGGAGGATCAGCCCCGCCCAGAGGCTTCCTCCGAGCGCGAACGGCACGTTGAACCAGAACACCCAGTGCCAGGAGATCGCCACCAGGGCGCCGCCCAGCACCGGGCCGATGACGAGCCCGACCGCGGCCACCATCGTGTTGGTGCCCATGGCCAATCCGAGCTGCTCGCGCGGGAAGGCGTCGGTGACGATCGCCGCCGCGTTGGCGAACAGGAACGATCCGCCGACTCCCTGCGCGATCCGCCATAGGATCAGCTGGGTGCCGTTGCCGGCGAACCCGGCCCCGAGCGACGCCACCGCGAACAGCACGAACCCGCCGATGTAGGCCTGCTTTCGCCCGAACTGGTCCGACAGCCGGCCGGCTCTCAGCACGAGCACGGTCGAGGCGATCATGTACACGAGGATCACCCAGACCAGCTCGAGCAGGCTGGTGTGGAGGCTGCGCTCGAGGTCGGGCAGCGCGATGATCAGCGTGCCGCTGTTCGTCGCCGCGAGCAGCATCCCGAGGCTCGTGCACGACAGCGCCCACCACCGGTAGCTGCTGTGCGACGCGTCGACGCCGATCCGCGACGTCCGGCGGCCGTCCCGGCCGGAACCGGCGTGTGCTCTAGCCATGCGACGCCTCCTCGAAGCCATCATCCGAATCAAAACTT
>DATJYY010000185.1:0-2167 GCA_035499395.1 Solirubrobacteraceae bacterium | reverse complement strand
GACCTGAACGCAGCTCGGATTGGCAGAAGGATGTTCAGCAAATCGATAACTGCGAGGGCGGGGAGCCGCGGATGAGTGAATCGCGTAAGGACGTGCTGTTGAAGGCGCTCGAGGCTGAGGTCGGTGGCATATCGATTGAGCTGGGCACCCTGTTCACCGCCGATGTCGTCGGGTGGTCGCCGTACGCGTTGGTGTCAGGGTTGCAAGCCCTCGCTGAGCTCGCCGCTCTCCGTGAGGAGGCGTTCTCCAACGTCGTCATCGGGTTGCGGGGACTCGACGAGGTCGGCAATAAGGCTTTCGCCGAATGGCTCATCGAAGCCGATCACACCGGGCCGCTCGTCCTCGGCGACGATGCGGTGGTGGAGGCAACGGGACGCCACGTTATGTTGCCGGGTGTCACGGTGGCCGACTTCCGCGAGGGGAAGATCCGGTCGTACCGGACCTACTTCGACGACCTCTCGCTGATCGAGCAGATCGCCGGCGCCTGAGGAGTCGGTCGCCGTGGAGTTCCAGGTCGAGGATGATCCGGATCCGCTCGACCTCGAGTTCCTCGAAACGCAGATCCGTCGTGAGGCGTCCGCCGCGATGGGGCTCGGTCACGAAGTGGAGTTGGCGATCTTCGTGCGCGACGCCGGCGCGATCGTGGCCGGGATCAGCGGATGGACCTGGGGCGATTGCTGTGAGCTGCAGAGCCTCTGGGTGCAGCCGAGTCTCCGAGGTCGCGGCGTCGCGACGCGACTCATCGCCGCCGCCGAAACCGAGGCGGCAGCGCGCGGCTGCTCACAGACCGTCCACTTCACCTACGACTTTCAGGCTCGCGTCCTCTATGAGCGAACCGGCTACGAACTCGTGGGGAAGGTCGAGAACTTCCCATCGGGAACCGACGTTCTCTGGTACCGCAAGCTCCTGAAACCATAAGAGTTGCCGCGGACCCGGTGCGCGTCTGGGCGGCGCTCGCGAATCCGAGGAAGACCATCAGCTCGAGCGGCTCCAGATCTGCTTCACCCAGCCACACCCCGGTCGACGGCGTCCGAGACGGACACCGCCCCGCAACTTACACTAGCCACGTGCGGACGCCGATCAGGAATCCGCCGGACCCGATGTACGGGGAGTTCGAGGTACATCGCACGATGATCCGCGACCGCGTCCGCACGGAGGCCTTCCGGCGCGCGATCAACTCGGTGGTGCGCCCTGGCGACACCGTTCTCGACGTCGGAGCGGGAAGCGGCATCCTCAGCATATTCGCGGCGCGGGCCGGCGCTGCGCGCGTCTACGCGGTCGAGCGGACACCGATCGCCGCCTTGGCGGAGCAGCTGGCCGCCGCGAACGAGGTTGCAGAAACCGTTTGCGTGATGCACGGCGACGTCATGGACGTCGAGTTGCCAGAACAGGTCGACGTGATCGTCTCGGAGTGGCTCGGTGGGTTCGGGATCGACGAAGGGATGCTCGCTCCGGTCATCGCCGCCCGCGACCGCTGGCTCAAACCGGGCGGGGTCATGATCCCCCACTCAGTCACGGCGTGGACCGCCCTGGTCCACGACCGCTATCTCGCGGACATGATCGAGTTCCTCCGGGACAAGCCGTTCGGCCTCCACCTCGAGGTCCTGATCGGGGACACCGTCAACGAGATCATCTATTCCGGCACCTTCCGTCACCTCGCGGCGGGTGACCTGCGCTCCGAGCCCGGTCGATTGTGGACGACGCACGCCGGCCGGATCTCGCTCGAGCAGGCGCACGCGCCTCACCAAGCCGAGATGCTGTTGCCAGTCCACGACCATGGCACCGCCAACGCGCTCGCTCTTTGGTTCAGCGCCGAGCTCGCGCCCGGCATCTCGCTCTCTGTGGGACCCGGCGATCCACCGACGCATTGGGGGATGACGACGGCGCCGCTGCGTTGGCCCGTGGAGCTCACGCCCGGCATGGTCGTTCGCGCGAGAGTAAGGACCGCCTGGCCCGGCCGATCGGGACATGGACAAGCTGGGCGATCGCGATGCCCGGTGCCGATTGGGAGGAGCACGACGAGCAGTCGGTCTGGGAGGAGATCGACGACTGAGCAATCTCGGGAGCTCGTAGGAAAGAAAGAACGTCGCAAAGGAGTCGAGCGACGTAACGGGTACCCGGGCTTGCTGCCTCGACCGTCGGGAGCGTGTTGTCTTCAGAAGACGGT
>DATJYY010000184.1:0-37467 GCA_035499395.1 Solirubrobacteraceae bacterium | reverse complement strand
CCATCTCGGACAGAGGGCTGTTGTGAAGCTCCATCGGGGCGAGCGCCCCCGGCAGGTGCTGGATCGGGCAGTGCTCCTGACCGGTCTTCGGATCGTGCAGGACGAGGTGGCGCTGGCTGAACGTGCCGCGCTCGGTGTCCTGTCCGGTGAGGCGAATCGGGATGCCCTCGGTCAGCAGCGACGCGAACGCGAGCGCCTCGCCATGGGCCCACACCATCCCTCCGGCGTCCTCGGATGCGAACACCTCCCGCCGCTGTTCGAGCTGCCGGACGAGCTTCGGGTGGATCGTGAACCCGTCGGGCACCGCGAGCAGCTCGTCGTTGAGCACGCGGAGGCGATCCGCCGTCACCGCGGTTTTGACCTCGGGCGACGGAGTCCTATCGAGCTCGTACTCCCCGGTGGCGTGCTCGCGCTCCTTCCCCGCGGCGATCTTCTCCTTCAACAGCTGGTGCTGCTCGGCCAGAACCTCCCAGACCTGGTCGGTCAACTCGGTCGATTCCTGCTCGCTCACGACCCCCTGCTGGATCAGCTGCCGCGCGAACAGCTCGCGCGCGGGCGGGTGCTTCTTGATCACCTGGTACATCTCGGGCTGCGTGTAGGCGGGCTCGTCCGCCTCGTTGTGACCGAACCGGCGGTAGCCGATCAGGTCGATCAGCACGTCGTGGCCGAACTCCTGGCGGAATGCGAACGCCAGCCGGACCGCGCTGATGCAGGCCGGCACGTCGTCCGCGTTGACGTGGATGATCGGCACGTCGTAGCCCTTGGCGACATCTGAGGCCCAGTGGGTCGAGCGCGAGTCGTCGGGATCGGTGGTGAAACCGACTTGATTATTTTGGATTAGGTGGATCGTCCCGCCGACGGTGTAGCCGTCGAGCGCCTGGAGGTTGAGGGTCTCAGCGACCACACCCTGCCCCGGGAACGCGGCATCACCGTGGAGGATTACGGGAACAGCGGCGTTCGTCTCGCGATGGGCATGCGGGCCCTGGCGCGTCGTCTGCGCGGCGCGCGTAGCGCCGGCCGCGACGGGCGCCACGAATTCCAGGTGCGACGGATTCGACTCGAGCCGGACGATGATCGACTCGCCGCTCGGCAGCTGGTAGGAGCCCTGGGCGCCGTGGTGGTACTTGACGTCGCCGGTGCCGCCCTGCGGGATCGTGGTGATCGGCTCGAGCGTCGAGGACCCCTCGAACTCCGCGAAGATCGAGTCGTACGGCCGGCCGAGGTTGTGCGCGAGCACGTTGAGGCGACCGCGGTGGGCCATGCCGATCACGACCTCGCGCGCGCCCCGCGTGGCCGCGAGCTGGATCAACTCGTCGAGCATCGGGACGGTCATATCGAGCCCCTCGATCGAGAACTGCTTCTGCCCGAGGTACGCCTTGTGCATGAACCGCTCGAGCGCGTCGACCTCGGTGAGCCGGCGAAGCAGTGTCTTCTGCTCCTCGGTCGCCAGGGGAGCCCGGAACTTGCCCGACTCGATCGCCTCGCGCAGCCACAGCCGCTGGCGGTGCGAAGAGATGTGCTCGATCTCGTAGGCGATCGGCCCGCAATACGTCTCTCGGAGGTGGGGCAGCGCCTCGGCGAGCGTCTGCCCGGCGACGTACATCCGCAGGATCCGGGCCGGGATCCGCTCCATCAGCTCCGGGGTGAGCCCGAGCGGCACCGGGTCGAGCGCCGGGTCGCCCTCGGGCTCCCGCCCGAGCGGGTCGAGCTTGGCCGCGAGGTGTCCATGCGTCCGGTGCGCCTTGAGCAGTGACGTCGCCGCCTGCACCGCCTGCATCAGCTCTTCGTCGACCATGCCCGGCGTCGCCGCGACGACCGGGACGCCGGCCGGCGGCGTGATCGCGCGCGCCTCGGGGCCGGGCGCGAGCGGTCCGAGCGACACGCCGAGATCGCCGAACACGCCCTCGTAGAAGCCGTCCTCGCCCTGGAGCAGCGCCTCGACCCGCTGCAAAAACCTTCCGGATTCGGCGCCCTGGATGATCCGGTGGTCGTAGGTCGAGGTCATCGTCATGACCTTCTCGGCGCCGATCGCTTCGCCGATCGCGGCGAGCCCGGGCGGGTACGCAATCGAGCCGGTGGCGACGATCGTGCCCTGGCCGACCATCAGCCGGGGGACGGAGGCGATCGTGCCGATCCCGCCGGGATTGGTGAGCGTGAGGTTCCCGCCGGCGAGGTCGTCGGCGGTCAACGTGTTGGTCCGGGCCTTTTCGACGAGCGCGTTGTACGCGTCGAGGAAGTCTTTGAAGCTCTTACGGCCGGCGTCACGGATGACCGGGACCATCAGCGCGCGGGTGCCGTCCTTCTTCTCGACGTCTACGGCCAGGCCGAGGTTGCAGGCGTCGTCGTCGATCCGGTGCGGCTTGCCGTCGATCTCCGCGAAGTGGTGGGCCATTACGGCCATGTCGTCGGTGGCGACGCGCGCGATCGCGTACGCGATCAGGTGGGTGAACGAGACGCGATGGCCCGCTTGTTTCAGCTGTTCGCGGCGCCGGCTCAGCGCGGTCACCGTGAGCGTGCGGAACGAGGTCGCTGTCGGAATCGAGCGGCTCTCGTCCATGTAGCGGGCGAGCGCAGCCGCTCCGCCCTTGATCAGTTGCGCGCCGGCCGGCTTCTCTAGCGGCGCCTGGGCTTGCGCAGTTGCACCATTGGCCTTGGCCGCGATGACGTCAGCCTTGACGATCCGGCCGCCCCTAGCGCTGCCCTGGAGCCGTGCAAGATCGACGCCTTGCTCGGCGGCGATGCGGCGAGCGACCGGGGAAATGTTGGCGCCGTCCCCCGCGGGTGTGATGTTCGCCGGGCCAGAGGGCGCCGGAGCAGCCGAGGGGGCGCCGTTCGTCGCGCCGGCTGCCATCCGCGCGATCACCTGTCCCACGCTCACGGTCTCGCCGTCCTGCGCGAGGATCTCGGTGATCGTCCCGGTGGCTGGCGCGGGGAGCTCCATGTCGACCTTGTCGGTCGAGATTTCGACGACCGTGTCCCCTTCCTTGACGTTGTCGCCGACCTTCACGCTCCACTCGATGATCGTGCCCTCGGTCACGGACTCGCCGCCGGTCGGGGTCACGATGTCGATCGGCTCGCCGGTGGCGGCCTGGGTGGCCGCGGCGCCCTCGGCCTCGGTGATCGCGGCCGCCACGGCCTCGGCCGGGGTGGCGGGCGGCGACTCCGCTGAGACCGGCGCCCCGCCGCTTGTGGCGGCCACGGGGCCGTCTCCGTTGGTCGCGATCTCGGCGAGTACGGCGCCGACCGCAACTGTCTCCCCCTCGGCAGCGTGGATCTTCACAATCGTGCCGGCGGCCGGCGAGGGGACCTCGGCGTCGACCTTGTCGGTCGAGATCTCGACGAGCGGCTCGTCGACGTCGACCGCGTCGCCCTCCTGCTTGCGCCATTCCAGCACGGTGCCCTCGGCGACGGAATCGCCCATCGCCGGCATGACGACCTGGACAGTGCCGCTAGTTACTGCCATCTACGGCTAAGGGTAGCTTCGAAACGGTCCTGTGCCTACGCCGGCGCTGCTCGACCACGAACCCGATCGTGCCGCAAAACGGACCCAGACCGCCGAGCACGGCAACGTCGACGGCGAGCCAGTACGGGATGACACGCGTGCGGGCCGCCCAGATGCAGACAAGCGACATCCCGATCCACAAGAGACCGTGTGCCATGCCGAAGATGAACGTCTCGGGTTGCGGATTGTGAAGCGCGAACGCGCAGATCAGCAGCGCCGTATAGATGCAGGAATGGCAGAACGAGACGACCTCGAGCCGCCCGAACGTGATCACGCGCATCAGTCCGAGACCAGCTCGGCCAGCCGGCGCACAGGATCCTCCGCCTCCGCCGGCCAACTCGCGAGGTCGGTCGGCCACCACGCGAACTCGTCGTGCTCGTGATCGGGCGTGACCGTGGCGCCGTCCGCCAGCCACGCCTGGCCCACGAGGTGCACGACCTCGCTCGGCAGCTGGAGCAGCGCCTCGATTTGCAACCGCTCGGGTTCGACCGACCACTCCTCGAGCAGCTCGCGGCGCATCGTGTCGGCTGGGTTCTCGTCGACCTCGACCGATCCGCCGGCGCCGAGCGCCCACCGTCCGGCCCACGTGGCCACCCAATCCGCCCGTCGCCCCGCGAGCCAGCGGCCGTCGGCGGCGCGGACCACGCATATGATCGACAGGCTCTGGGCGCCTCCGGCCGGGATCAGACGAAGCGCCCAGCGGGCGGGCTGGAGCTCGAGCGCGAGCCGGCCGGGCGTGGGATCGAAATCGACGAGGCGCGCCGCAAGCCCGTCGTAGCTCGGAGAGCCACGCCGGCGGAGCGCATCGAGCGCGACATCGGCGGCGTCGGTCGCCTCCTCCGGCGGCTCGAAAGGATCGGCGCGCCAGGCAACCGATACCTGATCGGGTACCCAAGGGCCACGCGCGAGGACACCGGCTGACACCGCCACCCGACACACGGTACCTGTGGTCGGCTACGCGTAAGCGCGCGCCTGGAGCTCGAACAGCTCGGGTTACCTGCCAGCCTCTGGTGATCAGCTGCTCGTGTGAGCCGGACTCGACCGCCTGGCCGCCCTCGAGTACGACGATCGGGTCGGCGGTACGCACGGTCGAGAAGCTAAGCGCCGCCGGCGGCGAGCACCTGGTGGGTGCCGAGCTCGGCGACCCGGCCTCCGTCGAGCACCGCGATCCGGTGCGCGCGACGCACGCTCCCGAAGCGATGCGAGATCCCGGCGCGACGCCGAGCTCGCGCAGTGGGCCGAGCTCAAGCGCGCAGCGTCGGACGCGGTGATCGCCGGCGGCGGCACGATCACTCACCACCACGCGGTCGGGCGGGCGCATAGGCCCTGGTACGACCGCCAGCGTCCGGAGCCGTTCGCCGCCGCGCTGCGCGGCGCCAAGGCGGCGATCGATCCGACCGGCGCGCTAAACCCCGGTGTGCTCATCGATCCGTTCGGCGCCGCCGCGGTGTTTGGGCAGTAAGTTCCGGCTCGTCTCGGCCATCGCGCCAAACGCCGCCGGGGCCACTTTTGGAAGCAAAACAGGAGGAAGTAGATGAAGGTAATCGGGGCGGGACTTCCGCGCACCGGCACGCTCTCGCAGAAGGCCGCGCTCGAGATGCTCGAGTTCGGGCCCTGCTACCACATGGTCAACGTGCTCACTAACCTGCCGCTGGCTGAGCAGTGGTCTCAGGCGATGGACGCGGACGCAGACTGGGACGCGATCTTCGGCGAGCACGAGTCGACCGTCGATTGGCCGGGTGCCTTCTTCTACCGGGAGCTCGCGGATGCGTACCCCGAGGCGAAGGTGGTCCTGAGCGTCCGCGACCCCGAGGCGTGGGAGCAGAGCATGCTCGACACGATCTGGGACGTGCTCTACGGCAACTCCTCGATGGCGCACATTTCGATGGCGCGCGAGTTAGTCGATCCCGACTGGCATTCATACATGGAACTCATGCGGAGGATGTGGGCCGCCCAGGGCGTCTTCAGTGGCCGCGAGTTGCGGCCCGGACAGCTGGCGGAGGCCATCGCCCGCTACCAGGACCAGGTCCAGCGCAGCATCCCCGAGGAGCGGCTGCTGGTTTGGAGCGTCACCGAGGGGTGGGAGCCGCTGTGCCGCTTCCTCGAGGTCGACGTGCCCGACGCCCAGTTCCCGCGGCTCAACGACAGCAAGATGTTCATCGACCGCATCCTGGATGCCTCGCTGATGGTGCTCCGGGGGTGGCGGGAGAGCGACGGCGTGGTCGACACGCCAACGCGTCAGCCCGCCTGACCGATCACGCGGAGCTCGGCAGATAACTCGCGCGTACCGCGAGTTATCTGCCAACTGCTCCGGCTGGGCTCGGAAGCCTCAGCCGGCGAGCGTGCGGTTGAAGCGCCGGAGCGCCAGCGGCACGCACACCGCGATGATCACCAGGCACCACAGAGCCATCGCCAGCTCGGGATGGACGAGCTGCCACGAGCCGGTCGAGTGAAAGCCCTCCGTGAGGCCACGGACGGTGCCGACCAATGCCGAGATCGGATCCCACTGCGCGATCGCGCGCGGCACCGCGTCCATGCCGGCGATCGGCACGAACGTCCCAGCCAGGAACGCGAGCGGGAAGATCACGATGAACCCGACGCCCTGCATGGCGTCCGGCGAGCGGACGAGCATCCCGAGCAGGACCCCCATCCACGTGAACGCCAACATCCCGAGGAACATCAGCGCCACCAGTTCGATCGCATGGGGGGCGGTCAGGTGCGGGTCCCAGCCGAGGATCAGACCGAACACGACGACGATCGTGAGCCCGAGCACCTGCTCGCAGAACTGACCCATCACCTGCGCGCTGATGATCGACAGCCGGCTGATCGGCATCGAGCGGAACCGGTCGATCACGCCCTCGGTCATGTCGTGGGAAGTGGCGACGCCGGCGCCGATGATCCCGAACGCGAGCGACTGGCCGATGATCCCGGGGAACAGGTAGTCCTTGTAGCTGACCCCCGGGACGTGGATCGCCGAGCCGAACACGTACAGGAACAGCAGGATGAACACGATCGGCTGGATCGTGACGTCGAGCAGTCGCTCGGGAACGCGCGGGATCGCCCGCAGACTGCGGACCGTGAGCAACGCGGTGTCGCGCACGAAGCGCGCGGGCGCGGCCACGCCGGACACGCGAACGGGAGCAGGGGCGGAAGCTGTGATCGCACTCACGCGGCCACCTCCGTCGGTTGAGATTCGTCGAATCGGGATTCGGTTCGCGGGTCCTCGTGTGCCACGTGACCCGTGAGGGCGAGGAACGCGTCGTCGAGCGTCGGACGCCGGAGCGCGATCTCGTCCACTTGGACGCCGGCCCGTGCGACCACCGCAGCCACCGCGGCGAGGTCCTCCGCCTCGTCGGGCGCGGCGACGGACACGGTCCGCTGCTCGGCCGACCTGGAGACCTCGAAACGGCCGTCGAGCAGCTCGCTCACGCGCGCGAACTCGGTCGCGTCGGCCGCAATCACGTCGACCCGCTGGGCCCCGACCTGGGTCTTCAGCTGCGCCGGCGTGCCGGCGGCGACCTCCCGGCCGCGGTCGATCAGGACCACGCGATCGGCGAGCGCATCCGCCTCCTCGAGGTACTGGGTCGTGAGCAAGAGCGTCACTCCGTCGTCGACGAGCGAACGAATCGTCGACCACACGACCTGGCGGCTGCGGGGGTCCAGACCCGTAGTCGGCTCGTCGAGAACGAGCACGTGCGGGGTATCGATCAGGCCGGCGGCAAGGTCCACCCGGCGGCGCTCGCCGCCCGACAGCTTCTTGACCAGCCGATTGCGGAACTCGTCGATCGCGAACCGCTCGATCAGGCGGTCGGCCACGATGGCCGCGTCGCGCCGCCCGCGACCGCGCAGCCTTGCCATCAGCACTAGGTTCTCGCTCGCGGTCAGGTTCTTGTCGAGTGCTGCGAACTGTCCGGTGAGCGCGATCAGCGCCCTGACCTGGGCGGCCTCACGGACTACGTCGTATCCGGCGACGCGCGCGGACCCGGCGTCCGGGCGTAGCAGCGTCGCGAGCATGCGCACGGTCGTGGTCTTGCCGGCGCCGTTGGGGCCGAGCAGTGACACGACGGTTCCGGTGTCGACCCGGAGGTCGAGGTGGGCGACCGCGGTGAACTCGCCGAACCGCTTGGTCAGGCCCTGAGTTTCAATCGCTGTTATCTGACTCATGCCGACTAGACTACAGTCACTGTAAAAATTCTGCAACTGAAATTTCCGTCATATGCTTCTCGGTAATGGACGAAGACGCAGATCTCCTCGAAGATCCGTTCAGCGACGATCGGATCCACCGGCTGTTCGTCGCCGAGCTCGGCCCCGAAGTGGCCGACTCGCTGCGGCGGGTGCGCCGGTACCAGGAGGCAGCGGAGGTACGGCGCCATCCGGACGAGGGGCTCCGGGAGCGCAAGCGCCGGCTGACGCGTCAGCGCATATCGGACGTGGCCACGATCCTGTTCGGCGCCCGCGGTTTCGACAACGTCAAGGTGTCGACCATCGCGGAGATCGTCGGCGTGTCCGAGAAGACCGTCTACAACTATTTTCCGACCAAGGAGTCGATGGTCCTCGACTGGGCCGACGAGATGGTCGAGAGCCTGGCCCGCGTGATCCGGGAATGCCCGCCGAGCGAGTCGCTGACCGCGGCGGTCGTACGGGCGATGAAGGAGGACATGGAGCGCTTCGACGACGTTCCCGACGATCTCGTGCTGTTCCTGCCCAGGTTCGTCGAGTTGATCGAGTCGACGCCGGCGCTGCGGGCGGCATGGCTCGAGATGTACGACCGGATCGTGACCGTCGCCACGGAGGCGCTTGCGACGCGGGCCGAGGTCGACCCTCGCGACCCCGAACCGTTGATCGCCGCGCGCGCGCTCAGCGGACTGGGCGGGGTGGCGCTCGCCGCGCGGGTGCGCTACATCGAACAGGGCCTGCGCGGCGCGGAACTTCGCGACGCGGTGCTCCGGGATGTCGAGCGCGCGGCGAGGCTCCTCGACACCGGGCTGTGGTCGTTCAACCTGCTGACCCACGGCCGGCGCACCAGGCAACAGGTGCTCGACGCCGCCAAGGCCGCCGATGACGCTCGTGCGCAGGTCGTGAAGACGATGCGGGATGCGCGGACCGCGTGGCGGCGGATCCGCGAGGAGACCCGCGAGGCGATGCGCGAGCAGCAGGCGGTCAAGCGCGGCGCCAGGCGCGGCGGCCGGCGCTAGTCGCCGCCTGCTCCGATACTCACGAGGACGGCGTCGACGAGCTCCGAGATGAAGTCGGGCTCGATCTGCTCGCGGCACGTCAACGCGAACGGGAACCGGTAGTACACGGCGCCCCAGACGAGGAGAACGCGAGGTCCAGGTCCGCGCTGGCCGAACTCCTGGCCGAGACGGTCCGGCGCGGCTAGCCGCTATCCACGCGCGCGAGCACCGGAGCCGCGGATGGCGCGACGCCCGGCGGCAACCGGCGCAGCAGCTCACGCCACGTCGGCTGGAGCGCGATCGCCGCCCGAACCTGGGCCACGCCGCCATCGAGGTCGCCGGCCTGCGCCATGCCGAGCCCGGCCCAGAACATCAGCTCGTGATTGTCCGGCGCGCGCTCGTTCGCCTCGACGTACAGACGTGCCGCCTCGTCGTGGTGCCCGGAGCCCATCAGATCGTCGGCCCGTGCCGCCAGCGTGTACGCGTCGTTCAACGCCACCAGGCGACGCAACTCCGGCAACGGCTCGGGGTGGTCTTCGACGCGTAGCGAGACGACCGTCTGCCACGGCTCGGCGTCGGGAGCGACGACCAGAATCGCCGCCGACTGGCGCCCGCGCAGATCGCCGCCCTCCCGCTCGGCGGCATCGAGCGCGGTGAGCAGACGGCTGGTGAGCGAGCCCGTGGCGGTAGTGAACGCCTCGAGCATCGCCGGCCACACCCGTTCGGTCGCCATGATGTTCGCCTGACACGAGACGCCGTCGCCCGTGACGTGGCCGGCGTACGCCATGCAGGTCGAGCCGGTGTGGGCGGCGACGTGGCCCGCGCCGTCGACGACCGCGACCTGGCGCGAGTGGCCGGCCGGATCATTCGCGACGAGCGTCGCGAGCGCCTGCTCGGCGTGGACGCCGGCGGCGAGGAGGTCGAGCAGCTGCGGGCCATATCCCGGGTCCGCGTTGGCCTGCGTGGCGACCGCGCCGACGCCGGGGCGTGCCCAGGTGACGACTGAGCCGACCGAGAACCAGTGCGACTGCACGGCGACGCCCAGCTCGCCGGTGTCGGGGTCGCGCGCGACGATCGAGTAGGTCAAGTCCGTTAGAAGGGAGGCCGCACGCGCGGTGCCTGCAGCGGCTCGGCGAGCTCCTGCTCGGCGACCGCGTCGACGATCTCTTCCTCTTCCTCGACCTCGCCCTGGTCGTGCTCGCCGTCGCACAGGATCCGGAACTGGCCGGTCTGTCCACCGTCTGCGTGGAGGACGATGCCCGGGATGAGCTCTTCGCCCTCCTCGAGGTCGAGCCGCTCGATGTCGAAGTGAGCCATCCCGATCCCCCACGTGTTGTGGTCGGGGTTCTCGCGATCATGGGCCGCGACGCCGATCGCGACCTGCTGCAACAGCTTTCCGATCTTGCTCGGATCCGACATCGAGGGTTTAGGCTACCGCTCCACGATTTCGATCCGGTAATTGTCGGGATCGCGGACGAAGCACAGCCGGTTCCCACCCTCACGGATCGTGTAGGGCGGGCGCTCGGGCTCGATCCCCTGCTCCGCTAGTCGCGCCAGCGTTCCGTCCAGGTCCTCGGTGCTGATCGCGATGTGGCCGTAGGCGGTCCCGAGATCGTATGAGTCAACGCCGAAGTTGTAGGTCAGCTCGAGCCGGGGCTCGGGGCCGTCGTCGGGCAGGCTCATGAACACGTTGATCGCTTCGTCGCGGATGGGGGCCCGTCGCCGCTCCTCGAAGCCGAGTGCCTCGTAGAAAGCGACAGAACGATCGATGTCGGTGATTCGGTAGCAGGTGTGAAGGAGGCTCATGGCGCGTAAGAGTACGCTGCCCGGGGTGATCGTTGAGCGCTCCATGAACGACGACTTCCTGTCGAACACGTACCTCGTCGCCGACGAGCCGGGCGGGCACGCGGTGATGATCGACGCCGGCGGTCCGGTCGCTCCGCTGCTCGACTACCTGCGTCGTGGGCAGCTGACGCTCACGCACGTCCTGCTCACCCACCACCATCACGACCACGTGTCCCAGGTCGATCAGGTGCTCGCGAGCCATCCCGGGACGCCGGTGTTGATTCACTCCCTCGAGCGCGATCGGGTCCCTGCCGCGACGGGAACGATGGCGCCCGGGGAGACGATCGAGAGTGGCGCGCTGGAGATCGAGCCGATCCACACGCCCGGCCATACCGCGGGGATGCTGTCGCTGCTGGTGAGCGGAACGGACGTGTTCACCGGCGATACGTTGTTCAAGGGCTCGGTGGGCGGGGTCCACGCGCCCGGCAGCACCGGTTTCGCCGATATCAAGAGCTCGATCATGGACAAGCTCCTGGCGCTCCCGCCTGGGACCCACATCCACCCGGGTCACACCGACCCGACGACCGTCGCGGACGAGCTCGAGCACAACCGGTTCGTGCGGATCTGGCGCGGCCTCGACGTCGAGGGCGACGAGCCGTGCACGGCGCTTGGCGAGCCGGCCACGCTGATCCTGCTGGGCGACGACTACGACGGCGGGCACAAGGCCTGGGTCCGGTGGCCGGACGGGTCCGACGACATCGTGCCGGGGTCGCGAGTTAAGCGCGGCACTACCATTTAGTAAGTGGCGAAGGACAAGATCCCCACCTCTCGCGTGGGGCGTACCGCGAGGATCGGGGGGCTGGCCGCGGGGCAGGCGATCCGTCAGGCGGGCACGCTCGCGGTCAACGTGACCCGCAACGACGAGGGGCGCAAGGTCGCGCTGGAGAAGCGCCAGATCGAGTCCGCCGAGCAGATCGTGGCCGCGCTCGGGACGATGAAGGGCGCGGCGATGAAGGTCGGGCAGGTCTTGTCGTTCCTCGACGTCGGCCTGGTCCCCGACGAGTACCGCGAGGAGTTCCAGCATAAGCTCGCCGCGCTCCGCGACGCCGCACCGAACGTCGCCTTCAAGGACATGCGCAAGGTGATCGAGGAAGAGCTCGACGAGCCGATAAAGGACGTGTTCACCGAGTTCGACGAGGAGCCGGTGGCGGCGGCCTCGATCGGCCAGGTCTACCGGGCACGACTCCACGACGGCCGCGAGGTCGCGGTCAAGGTCCAGTACCCGGGCGTCGCCGCGGCGGTCCGCTCGGACCTGCAGAACATCGGGCTGATCCTGCGGCTCGCCAAGCGGATCGCCCCGGGGTTGGAGCCCAAGGCGATCGGACGCGAGATCTCCGAGCGGATCCACGACGAGCTCGACTACGAGCTCGAGGCCCAGAACCAGCGCACGCTCGCTCGCATCTTCCGGGGCCACCCGTTCATCGTGATCCCCGAGGTCGTCACCTCGTTGTCGCGCGAGCGCGTGATGGTCTCCGAGTTCGTCTCCGGCACCGGCTTCGAAGACCTCAAGAGCTTTCCCCAGGACGAGCGCGACCGGATCGGCGAGATCCTGTTCCGCTTCTATTTCGGCTGCCTGTACCGCCACCACCAGTTTTCGGGCGACCCGCACCCGGGGAACTCGATGCTGCTCAACGACGGCCGAATGGCGTTCTACGACTTCGGGCTGTTCAAGCGGATGCCGCCGGGGGCGGTCGAGCTCGAGATCCAGGTGGCGCGCGCGATCATCGAGGGCGATACGGACACGATCATGCAGCTCGGATCGGAGGTCGGTTTCTTCCCCGAGCCCGACAAGTTCGAACCCCAGCGCGTGCTCGCGCATTTCCGCGCGGCGACGTCGTGGTACACCGTCGACCACTACACCGAGCTGACGCCCGACTACGCGACACAGGTGCTGATTGACATGAGCGACCCGCGCTCTGAGTACTTCGGCCAGCTCCGCCACGAGTCCGCGCCACCGGATCACATCTTTGGCCGGCGGATGGAGGTGCTGACGCTCGCGGTGCTGTCGCAGCTGCACGCACGCGGCAACTTCCACCGGATCGCGCGCGAGTGGTTCTACGGCGATCCGCCGGCGACGGAGCTGGGCGAGCTCGAGGCGGAGTTCTACGCTCGCGCCGCGGCGTAGCCGCCGGACCGAACTTCGGACCGCGGCCCTCCCACCCCGGCAATCGCACACTCGACGACCCGCCGGGGTCGAGTGTCGTGGTTTCGTTGCCATAGCGGCACGAATATGCATTCGGCACCGCGGGGGCGACGAGTGGGGGATTGCTGGGGTTGCCCGCGTTGGGGGTTTGGTCCCAGACAGGGGGATGCGACCCGTCGGACCGCCGGGCATGGACGCCCGGCGGAACGGCCCCATGGACGCCGCGCGCTCGTGCCGCCGGCGCCACGCGTCCCGCCACCACCCGCGCGCGGCCCCTACTAAACCCGCTGGATCTGCATCAGGCTGGTTGTGCCCGGGCGGCCGCTGGGGAGGCCGGCGGTAATCCCGACGCGCGCGCCCGGCTTGACCCACCCGAGCTCGACGACGCGGCGCGCGGAATCCGCGATAAGCGCCTCGGTGACCTCGTGCCGGCGCATCGACCCGGCCTGGACGCCCCACATCAGGCTGCATCGGCGGACGGTCTCCTTGCCGGGCGAGAGCGCGTAGATCGGAACCTGCGGCCGATGGGCAGAGATCAGCCGAGCCGACCGGCCCGACAGCGTCGGCACCACCAGCGCGGCGAGATGCAGATCCCGTGCGGCCGCGCACGCGCTGTAGGCGACCGTGTACGCGGGGTCGCGCGCATCGCGGCGGACCCGCTCCTCGTTCCAGGTCCGGTATGGGAGCGTGTGCTCGGTCCGCTCGGCAACCGCTGCCATCATCTCGACCGCCTGCACCGGCCACGAGCCGATCGCGGTCTCCTGGGAGAGCATCACCGCGTCGGTGCCGTCGAGGATCGCGTTGGCGACGTCGGCGACCTCGGCGCGGGTGGGCCGCGAGGAATTGACCATCGAGTCGAGCATCTGCGTCGCCGTGATCGAGGGACGGGCGAGCCGGCCGGCGACCCGCAGCAGCTGCTTCTGGACGATCGGCACGTCCTCGATCGGCAGCTCTATCCCGAGATCGCCGCGCGCCACCATCACGCAGTCGGCGGCGCGGATGATCTCCTCGGCGGCGTCGACCGCCTGGGGCTTCTCGATCTTGGCGATCAGCGGCAACCGCGTGTGCCGGCGGACGCTGGTCACGTCCTCGGCCGTGCGGACGAACGACAGCGCGACCAGGTCGACGCCGATCGACTCGCCGAACCGCAGCATGTCGAGGTCCTCCTCGGGGACGGCGGGGAGCCCGCGTGTCGACCCGGGGATGTTCAGGCCCTGACGCGAGGCTACGGTCCCTCCGATCTCGACCGCTGTCTCGACCTCGCCGTCGCCCTCGCGCACTGTCTTGACCCGCAGGCGAATCGCCCCGTCGGCCAGATAGATGATGTCCTCGGGGTCTACCGCGCTGGCGAGGCCTCGCCACGACACTGACATCTGCTCGCCGTTGCCCACGGAGTTCGTCCCGCACAGCAGGACGAGTTTCTCCCCCGGCTTGAGCTCGGCGATGTCGTCCTCGAGGCTGCCGATGCGAATCTTGGGGCCGGGAAGGTCCTGGAGGATCGCGACCTGGCGGCCGGCGGCGGACGCCGCCCGGCGGACGAGTTCGGCGTTCTCGGCGTGGATCTCCCGATTGCCGTGAGAGAAGTTCAGACGCGCCACGTCCATTCCCGCCTCGGCCATGCGCGTGAGCGTCTCGAGGTCGCGCGAGGACGGTCCGATCGTGGCGACAATCTTGGTTCGGCGCATTTCCGGCCTGGAAGCTACTGCACGTGGCTTCCCGGCTCGTTGCCGCGCCGTTAGATGCGGATTGGCTCCCCGTCGGCGGTCAACTGGCCTCCCGCACGGAGATCGCAGATCAGATCCCAATGGAGCGACGAGACGTTGGTTCCGCCGGTCTCCGGATACGAGCGACCAAGCGCGAGATGGACGGTCCCGGCCATCTTCTCGTCGAGCAGCGTTGAACCGGTCGGCCGGTCTATGCCGATGTTCGTGCCGATCCCGAGCTCGCCGAGGAAGCGCGCGCCCGCATCGGTGGCGAGCGATGCGTCGAGGTAGTCCTGACCGCGGTCGGCGCTGGCCCTGACGACCTCGCCGTTCTCGAACGTCAGCTCAACGCCCTCCACAGGGACGCCGCGCGGGCTCGACGGGATCGTGAACCGGATCGTGCCGTTGGCCGAGTCCTCGAGCGGGCCGGTGAACACCTCGCCGCTGGGCATGTTGCGCCGCCCGTTGGAGTTGATCCAGATGCGGCCGTCGACGCGCAGGCGCAGGTCGGTCCCGTCCGCCTCGATCCGGATCTCGCGCGCACGGTTGAGCCGCTCGACCACGAGCGCCTGGCGGTCGCTCAGCTCGCGCCACGCGGCCACCGGATCCGGGCGGTCCAGGAACAGCGCCCCGTTGACGAACGCGGCGTAGTCGTCGGTGCTCATGCCCGCCTCCTGAGCGAGCGCCGGCGTCGGCCAGATCGTGCTGCACCAGCGCTTACCGAGGCGTGCCTCCTGAATCGGCGCCCGAGCGCGGGCGGCGCGGGCGATCGTGGCTGGGTCGATCTCGGCGAGCGCGCGGGTGTTCTCAGGCGCGTCGATGCGCAGATAGGCATCGATCCGCTCCATCTCGTCGAGGTCGTGGGGTGGGAAGCTGTCGAGCAGATCATCAGAGGCCAGGCGATAGAAGTCCTCCGCCACGCCAGGGATCGCGATCCGGAGCGCCGGCGGCCACGCACCCCTGGTGACCGCGGCGCGGTGGAACGCTCGGATCAGCGGCGTCGCCAGCGGGGTCGCGGCCAGCACGACGTAGTCGCGCTCGCGTACGTGCAGGCACCACTCACACAGCAGCGTGGCGAATGCGTCGGCGTCGATCACGGCGCCTGGAGCTCCGGGAAGTGCTCGTTGACGTGCTCGCGCAGCGCGTCGCGGACGAACCGCCGCTCGTCGGCGGTGGCCATCCGGTATCGCCCGAGCAGCTCCTTCTGGCGCGTGATCTCGAGACCCGAGATCGTCCACGAGACCGCCAGGAACTCGAACAGCAACTCGGCCGCGCGCTGCCAGGCGTCCTCGCGCTCGAGGCCGCCGGCCAGCGTGTCGGCATAGCGGCGACGGGAGCCCGGCGTCAGCGAGCCCCGCAGCTTCAGGACGTTCCCGTCGCTGTCGCGGTACTCCGACGTCGGGGCGGTCAGCTTCTCGGGCTGCTTGCGGCTGCGCTTGGCCACGGTCGGCTTATGGCGCCGGTGAGGCGGCGGCGCGTTCGAGCTGGACGCCGACGTCGCCGGTGACGGGGGCGGCGTGCCCGGCCCAGACGGCGGACGGGTCGAGCGCCGCCAGCTTGCGAATCGACGCTCGCGCCTGCTCGGTGTCCTCGTTGAAGGCCGGGTGGGGAACGTGGGCCGGCTGCCGGCGTCCGCTCTGCGGGTCGAGCGTGTACAGCGTGTCCGAGACCAGCGCGAGCCGGTCGGACTCGCGGAATAGGCCGATCAGCCCGGGAGCGTGTCCGGGCAGGTGGACGACATTGAAGCCCGCGACCTCGTCGCCCTCGGTCAGAGTGCCAGCGATCTCGACGGGGCCGCCGTCCCAGGTTGCGATCAGCCGCCACAGCACGGTTCGGCCGCGGGTGTCGAGCCGCGAGCGATCCCAGTAGCCGCGGTAGGACTCGGGCGACTCGGCGGCTGCGCGCTCGTCCGGGTGGCAGTAGACGGGCGCGTTCAGGCCGGGAGCCGCGCCGCGGTGGTCGGCGTCGGCGTGGCCGAGCACGATGCGCTTGATTCCGCCGAGCCGCGCTCCCGCGGAGGCAAGCGACGCGGTCATGTCGGAGACGCCGCAGTCGAACACGGTTACGCCGGCGTCGTCCTCGATCAGATACACGTTCATGGTCTTCGGAATGCCGCCGCGGACGAGCCAGACGCCTTCGGCGATTCGCTCGGGTTCGGAGCCCCGGATCCAGGCTCGCACCCGGGTACGCGCGTTGGCCAGCTTGGTCAGATTCGTCTCGGCGCCCGAGCCCGCCGGGGGCAGCACCCCCAGCTGGCGCGCCACGTCCCCGCTGTCGAGATACGCGTCGAGGTGCTGGATCTTCTCAGCGCCGTTGACGGTCAGGATGTCGCACCCTTCCATCTCGACCCGCGCGCCGCTGGCGACGAACCCCTGGAACTCGCTCGGGCCCGCGAACGTGCCGCGGGCGCGCCACCGGACGGCCGCGCGTTCCCCCGAGGCGGTCACCTCGAGCAGCTCGTAGCGCAGGTCGGGGAACGCGCCGAACAGCTCACCCAGGAACGCACGAATGTCGGCGGGCGCGGTCATCTCACGCCGGCCGACGATGCGCTCGACCCCGCCCGGCGCCCACAGGGCGATCGCGGCGTCGATGTCGCGCGCGCCGAGCGCGTCGAAGTACCGCGTGGCGACCTCTCCGCTGGACATGCGGGAGCCGAGTGTAGGTGGTCGCCCTCGAGGTCCGCGCCGAATATCGTGCGGGGGCATGCCACGCAGAGGTGAACTCGGCCGCGGCGAGCGGGTGATCCCCGGACTGTGGCGACTGCGCCTGCCGCTGCCGTTGCCCGGCGTGCCGCACTGCAACGCATGGGCGATCGCGGCCGGGGATGGCGTCGTGCTCGTCGATACCGGCATGCACGAGCCCGGATCGATGGCGGAGCTCGATCGATCGATGGCGCAGGTGGGGTTGAGCGTCGATCAGGTGCGGCTGCTCGTCTGCACCCACGCGCATATCGATCACTGGGGACAGGCGGCGACGATCCGCGACCGCGTCGGATGCGAGTTCTGGCTGCACCCCAACCACCGGCACGGCTTTGCCACCGCCACAGATCCTGAGCTCGCGCTCGCGCGCCGGATCGAGATCGGGCGTCAGAGCGGGCTGCCGGAAGCGGTGCTGGAGCGCTATGCCGAGCGCTCCCGCGGGATGGCCTCCGGGATCGCGCGCGTGATCGAGCCCGACCGGCCGCTGGTCGCCGGCGTCGAGATCGAGACCGACCTCGGAGTGTGGACGGCGTTCGAGACCCCCGGCCACGCCCCGTCGCACGTCTGCCTGTTCCAGGCCGAGCGGCGACTACTGATATCCGGGGATCACCTGCTCGGACGCATCTCGCTCTACTTCGACTACGGCTGGACGCCCGATCCGATCGGCGAGTTCCTCGCATCGCTCGACGTGGCCGACGACCTGGGGGCTCGGCTGGCGCTGTCCGGCCACGGCAAGCCCTTCATCGACGTGCACGGTCACGTCGAGGCCAACCGCGCGCTCGTGCGCGAACGGCTCGATCTCGCGCTGGGGGCCGTGCGGCATGAGCCGAAGGCCGCGATCGAGATCGCCGCGAGCGTGTTCGGCGAACAGGCGATCGCGACGGAGACTGGATGGCGGCTGCAGGAGACGCTGTGCTACCTGCGCCATCTCGAACGCGAAGGGCTCGTGGTCAGCGAGTCCGAGGGCGACCTGGCCCGTTGGGGAGTCGTCCGAAACTAAACCTTGACATAGTCTTGTCAAGGTTGGTATCGTGCCCGCACCATGCGCATCGATCACATCCTCGCCAACGCCGACGAGCCTGTCTTCTCGTTCGAGTTCTTCCCCCCCAAGACCGACGAGGGAGAGCAGAACCTGCGCGCCGCCCTGAGCGCGTTGCGCGAGCTCGAGCCCGATTTCGTGTCGGTGACCTACGGCGCGGCTGGGTCGACTCGCGGCCTCACGCTCGAGCTCACGAAGTGGATCAAGCAGGAGCTCGGGATCGAGGCGATGGCGCATCTCAGCTGCGTCGGCGCGACCCGCGACGAGCTGTGCGTAATCCTCGACAGCCTCGCCGACGCCGGTATCGAGAACGTCCTCGCGCTACGGGGGGACCCGCCGCGCGGCCAGACCGAGTGGCACCCGCATCCGGGTGGCCTGCGCTACTCGAGCGAGCTCGCGGGGCTCATCGCCGACCGGTACCCGATGAGCGTCGGCGCGGCCTGCTTCCCGGAGGTCCATCCGGAGGCCGCCGACCTCGCGAGCGACCTGCGGTTCCTCAAGCAGAAGGTCGAGGCGGGCGCCTCGTTCCTCGTCACCCAGCTGTTTTTCGATAACGAGCTCTACTTTCGGTTCGTCGAGGAGGCGCGTGCGGCCGGGATCGACGTCCCGATCATCCCCGGGATCATGCCGATCACCGACGTCGCCCAGATCAAGACGATCACGGGCATGTGCGGCGCGCACATCCCGGATTCGCTGCTCCGCCAGCTCGAAGAGCGCGCCCCGTTCCCGAACGAGGTGCTCCAGCTCGGCGTGTCCTACGCCACGCTGCAGTGCGCCGAGCTGCTCGCCCGCGGAGCCCCCGGCATCCACTTCTACACGCTGAACCGCTCGCCCGCGACGCGCGCGATCCTGGCGGCGCTGCGACTGCTGCGCCCCTGGGTCCGGCGCGAGATCGTCAGGACGGGGGAGTGACTTCGAGCCCGTGGGCCAGCCGCGGCTGGCCGTCGATCTCGTAGCGAACGTCGATCTCGTCGTTGCGCTTGTAGGTTCCGATCCCCCAGAAGCCGAGGAACCACGCCCAGCCGCTGAGCTTCTGCCGCACGAGTTCGCGTTCGAACAGCAGCTCGCCGGACTCGATCCGGTAGTCGGTCCCCAGCTCCTGGGGCACGCCGTTGACGTAGACCTCGAACGGCGACCGGACGCCGGGCGGAAGCTTCACGCGCCAATACTTCATCGAGCTGTCAGATGTCGTCGGCGATCAGGGACATGATGACGACGTCGACCCCTTCGCCACGCTTGCGCACATATTCGCGCAGGGTGCCCTCGCGCACGAACCCAGCGGCGTCGGCGGCGCGAAGCATCGGCGCATTGTCCGGCTCGGTGAAGAGCTCCACCCGCGCGAGCCCGCAAGGTCCGAGCAGCCATTCGCCGGCGAGCCTCAGCGCCCGGCGCCCGAGTCCGCGACCCCTGACCTGCGGGGCCAGCCAGATGCCGACCTCGGCGCGCGACTGATCCCAGTCGACGGGGTACACGCGGATCTGGCCGCGGCACGTGTCGGCATCCGGCTCGAGGATCGTCAGCGTCGCCCGTTCCCCGATTGCGCGGTCGGCCGCCTCGCGCTCGGCCGCGCGGCCGAGCTCGGCGCCGCTGGGCGGACGGTCGTCGCCGGTGAGCTCGTGCATTCCCGGGTCGTCCTGATGGGCGATCAGGATCTCCGGGATGTCGCGCTCGGCGTAGTCGCGGAGGACCACGGTGTCGTCGGCGAGCGGCTCGGCGAGGAGGGGAAGGGAGCTCATGTTGGGACTATGGGGGACGGCCTGCCGTCGGAAACGGACCGTACCCTGTCACGCTGTGGAACCGGTCGTCTATCAGGTGCGGCGCTCGGATCGGGCGCGACGGGTGCGCGTGACCGTCGATCTCGCTCGCGGTGTCGAGGTCGTGCTGCCGCGCCGGGCGCCCGAGCGCGAGGCGGCGGCGGCGATCCGCGAGCTCCGGCCGTGGATCGAGCGGCGGGTCGCCGAACTCGAGGGGGCGCGCGCCGCCCTCGCGGCGCGAGGCGACACCGTCCCCTACCTGGGGCAGACGCTGGCCCTGTCGACCGAGTCGGGGCGTTCGCGGGTCACGCGGCGCGGCGACGTGCTCCTCGTACCGGGCGGGGAGGCGCAGACGCCGGCGCTCGAGCGCTGGTATCGCCGCGCGGCCCGGTCCGAGATCGAGGGCCGGCTGCAGCGCGCCTGCGCGCTCGCCGGCTCCTCGTACTCGCATCTCACGATCCGCGGGCAGCGGACGCGCTGGGCCAGCTGCTCACGGTCCGGCGCGATGAGCTTCAACTGGCGGCTGCTGCTGGCGCCCGAGCCCGTGCTCGACTACGTCGTGTGGCATGAGGTGTGCCACCTCGAGGTGATGGATCACTCGCCGCGGTTCTGGCGACTGCTCGCATCCCGCAACCCGGGCTATCGCGAGCACCAGCGGTGGTTGCGTGTTAACGGCACGACACTGGTGTTGTAACGACACGCCAATGTTGAGCCGTTGTCCTACCTGACAAGCGCTGGTAGGCTCGCCGCCTCGCCGTGGAACAGCGTCCGGACCACGCGCGCACGTGGGGTGTGACCGGGCCGATGCGCACGGGCGGGGCGATCGAGTGAGCACGTTGCTGATCGACCTAAAAAGCCGGACCGAGGACCTCGCTCAGACGTTTTGCGTCTGTGACCCCCTGCGAGGTCTGAGGTCTCGGTCCGGTAGCCCCTTGCGCCTGCCTGCCGGTCTATCGCCTGCGCAAGGGGGAGCGCCGCCGGACCGTGAGGCTTGCCTGCGGCTGCATTGTTAGGTAACCTACCAAGCTATCGCCATACCTGTCAAGGTGGCGGCCGAATAACGGCCTGGTGAGGGATGAGGTCTGGCCAGGGCGGTACGCTCCCGAGCAGAAGAGGACATTTGATGACACGTCCAAGCACGAAACCGTTTGGAGAGTCGCTTCGGGCTCTGATGGATGAGCGCTCGCTCACGTATCGCGGGCTCGCAGAAGCAACCCGCAAGCTCGATGGCAAGGGCATCACTCACGCCCACATCAACATGCTCGCGAACGGGCACGACAAGCCGTCGATGCGCGCGATGGAACTGATCGCGGCGGCGTGCAGCGTCGATCCGGACTACTTCGCCGAGTACCGCCTGGCGGCGGCGATGCGCGAACTCGACCCGGCCGAAGTCGGGCTTGAGCAGGCGCTCGAGAACCTCAACGCTCGGCTCGGCGCCCGCCGGCAGTCCGGCGCCAGAGGACGCCCATCGCAGCTGCCCCAAGCACAACCTCGTCCCACGGGGTAGACAGCGGATCGAGCGGGGGCAGGGCGATCAGGAACGCGAGCGCCCAGACGACCCACGCTATCTGAACGCCCTTCCGGGTTACCTCCGGGTAGCGCCACAGCATGTCCGCGAGGCGGCCCGAGAAAAACCCAAGCTCATCCTTCTCGCCGAGGAGCTTGGCGGCGACCGACAGCGAGGCCAGCGCCAGCACGAACGCGAGATAGCCAAGCGGACGGACGAGGAACCGGATCGGGACCATGGGGTCAACCCTCGTCATCGAGGCTAAACGATATCTCACACCGGTTCGAGCACCTTACGGATCGCTGAAAAGACGTCATCCCCGGCCTGCGGCTCGAGCTGCCGGCGCCTGACGCGTCCGACGTAGGGCTCCGACGAGCCGTCCAGATGGACGTCGATACCGGCGTGCCGGCTCGGCAGCCGGCGCTCTGGCCCGGCGAGCTCGGCCCTGGCCACCACCTGCTCGGCGGGTGAGTATCTCTTCAGCTCGGTTTTCTGCGGCTGGCGCGCGGCGTCGTCCGCGAGGACCGTGACCCGCGCCTTCATCGCCTGCAGCGCCGGATCGAGTGCGTCGAACCGGGTGCGTTCAACGCCCGCGCCGGCGCGGATGGTCAGGGTCCAGGTCTCGGTGCCTGACGTTCTCTACCGCTGATTCATCGGGACGTAGTCGCGCCCGCGGGCACCCGTGTAGATCTGGCGCGGCCGCGCGATCTTCTGCTCCTTGTCGTCGATCATCTCGAGCCACTGGGCGATCCAGCCGCTCGTGCGGCCGATCGCGAACAGCACCGGGAACATCTCCATCGGCATTCCGAGCGCCTCGTAGATGAGTCCCGAGTAGAAGTCGACGTTGGGGTAGAGCTTGCGGTCGATGAAGTACTGGTCCTCGAGCGCGATCTTCTCGAGCTCGAGCGCGATGTCGAGGAGTGGGTTGGTCCCCGTGACCTCGAGCACCTCGTCGACCGCCTTCTTGATGATCTTCGCGCGCGGGTCGTAGTTCTTGTAGACCCGGTGACCGAAGCCCATCAGGCGCTCCTGGCCGTCCTTCACGCCCTTGATGAAGTCGGCGATGTTGTCCTTTTCCCCGATTCGGCGCAGCATCCGCAGCGCCGCCTCGTTCGCGCCGCCGTGCAGCGGGCCGTACAGGGCGGCCACGCCGGCGGCGACCGCGGAGTAGGGATCGACCTGGGATGAGCCGACTCCGCGCACGGCGCTGGTCGAGCAGTTCTGCTCGTGGTCGGCGTGGAGGATGAACAGGACGTCGAGCGCGTGCTCGAGCCGCGGGTCGGGCTCGTAGCGGATCTCGGTCATCTTGTAGATCATCGAGAGGAAGTTGCCGGGGTACGACAGCTCGTTGTCGGGATATACGTAAGGCTTGCCCTGGTTGTGGCGGAACGAGAACGCCGCCAGCGTCGGCATCTTGGCCAGCAGCCGGATCACCTGGATGTAGCGGATCTCCGCGTCCTTGATCGCGGCCGCTTCGGGGTAGAACGTGGACAGGGCGCCGACGGAGGCCAGCAGCATCCCCATTGGGTGGGCGTCGTAGCGGAAGCCCTGCATGAACTCCTTGACGTTCTCGTGCACGAACGTGTGGATCGTGATCTGGTGGGTCCACTCGTCGAGCTGGGCCTGACTCGGAAGCTCGCCGTGGATGAGGAGGTAGGCCACCTCGAGGTAGCTCGAGCGCTCGGCGAGCTGCTCGATCGGGTAGCCGCGATACTCGAGAATGCCGCGGTCGCCGTCGATGTACGTGATCGCCGATCGGCACGACGCCGTCGCCATGAAGGCGGGGTCGTAGCTCATCAGGCCGAAGTCGTCCTCGTCTGTCTTGATCTTCCGAAGCTCGGTGGCGCGGATGGTCCCGTCCTCGATCGGGATCTCGTACTGCTTCCCGGTTCGGTTGTCGGTGACGGTCAGGGTCTCTGTCGCCGTCGCTGCGCCGGCGCCGTCTCGTTGTGTCTCAGTCGTCATGGCGCTCCTCTCGAGCGGTGGGACCGGGGGGCGGGACTTCCGGGCCGTCGGCGAACGGAAGACCGCCAATCAATTTAGTACGCCCGGCGCACAAGCGAGACGCTAGCTCGCGCCGTGTACGAACCACGTCTGGTCGGCGTGGTCTCGCGATTCGGCCCGGGCCCGGGGCGGACGCAGCCGCCTGGTCACTTCGGGAAGGCGCTCGTGACGACGGCCATCGCCATCGCGAAGATCATCAGCACGAAGCTGACCGCGAGGACGCCACGCTCGCCGCGCTGATTGCCGGGGAAGTTCGGCCGGGTCAAACCGACGCCGGCGAGGGCGAGCGCCCAGACGACCAGTAGCCCACCGGCGATGTAGAACGGGACCTTCGAAGGCTCGCCGGCGGCAACGATCAGCGTGAGCACGGCCGCGAGCCTACTCGATGCGTGTCGCGGGTGTGGCGTCGGCGCGTCGGCCCTCGTAGCGGCTCTCGGTGGCGGCGCGCTGGCCCTGGTAGTGGCTGCCAAGCTCGGGGCTGCCGTAGGGCCGGAGTGCCGGCCGGTCGAGCGCCATGAACGACAGCTGCGCGATCGGCAATCCAGGGTAAAGCTTGATGGGGATGCGGGTGAGGTTGTTGAGCTCGAGCGTCAGCGTCCCCTTCCAGCCGGGATCGCAAAAGCCGGCGGTGGCGTGGACGATCAGCCCGAGGCGTCCGATCGAGCTCTTGCCCTCGATCCGCGCCACGATGTCGTCGGGGAGCTCGACCCACTCCAGCGTGCGGCCGAGACAGAACTCGCCCGGGTGGATCACGAACGACTCGTCGTTCTCGAGAACCACCTCCTCGGTGAGGCCCGAGGGAGGTTCGCGCAGATCGATCGCCGAGGCCCGGTGGTTGTGGAACACGCGGAACGAGTCGCCGAGTCGCAGATCGACGCTCGCCGGCTGGACCAGACTCGGTTCCCACGGGTCGATCTTGATCCGGCCGCCGTCCACCAATTCGAGGATCGTGGCGTCGGACAGGACGGAGACGATCGCGCTCATCGTCGGCAAGTCTGGCACCGCCTGGGGATGGCGTGTCTTGCCGATCCCGACGATCTAGCGCTCGACCGTGCGGGTCCGCGCGCGAGCGCTCCGCACCCGCGGGGGCGACGGCGGTGCGGGGTCGCCGTGCGGGCCCCTTCGAGGATGGCGCGGGAACGGCTTGCGCGGGTGCGGACGCCGCTTGATCCCGCCGTCGTCGTCGCGCGAGGAAGTCTCGTCGGGCTCTTGCTTGATCGCCCACCAGACGATGTAGATCAGTCCGGCGAGAGGGATCTTCAGGGCGAGCATCAGCCAGATGAGTCCCCAAGTCACGGCAGCCGATCCTACCGAGATCGGACCGGGATGTCACGCCACCATGAACCGCAACGTCAGCGTGCTGGCCGAACGAACGGACACGACCCCGGCGGGCGGCCTGGGAGCTCGTTTGGACGCAGTCCGCGAGTTACCGCGGCCGTCCAAACCGAGAGCAAACACGGGACGTATTACTGTGCCCAAGACGTGTCGCGCCGCCGCCTTCGCCTGATCTCCGTCCTAGGCATGCTGGCTGTGCTGGCGCTGTTGGTGGTGCTGGCGCTGCTTGCGCGACTCGACGTCAAGTCGCCCTCCACCGCGAGCGCCGAGGTGCCCGCTCCGCTCGCGATCGGCACCGAGCTGCAGAAGCCTCGCCCGGTCCCATCGGTCCCGCTGATCGACGAGCAGGGCAAGCCGTTCTCGTTCAGCCAATGGCGTGGGAAGTGGGTGATCCTGGCCCCGTCGATGACCCTCTGCCACGAGGTCTGCCCGCTGACCACCGGGGCGCTGATGGAACTGGTCAACGACGTCCGCCTCGCCGGCCTGTCGAAGCAGGTGGTGATCGCGGAGGCGACCGTCGATCCGTGGCGCGACATCCCGTATCGGCTGCGCGCGTACAAGAAGCTGACCGGCGCCGACTTCGCGATGCTGACCGGCACGCAGTCTGAGATCAAGCAGCTGTGGAAGTTCTTCGGCGTCTACTACCTGCGGGTCCCCCAAGGCAAGCCGCCCGACGTCGACTGGCTGACCCAAAAGCCCGAGACGTTCGACGTCCAGCACACGGACGCGATCTTCTTCATCGATCCCTCCGGTCAGGAGCGGATCGTCGACGAGGGCATGGCGAGCGTCGACGGACAGCTGTCGCCGGCGCTCAAGAACCTGCTGAGCGAGCAGGGCATTCAGAACCTCGAGCATCCGCAGTTCCCGTGGACGCCTTCGGAGGCGCTCGATGACCTGTACTTCCTGATGAACCGGAACATCCCGGCCAACGCGGTTCCGAAGGTGACCGCGCCGAGCGCCGCCGATGCGCAGCGCGTCCTCGCCGGGTCGCCGGGCTCGCTCGCGTCGCTCCACACCCAGGCCGGTCAGCTCATCACGTCGGGCAAGCTATCCGACCGCCTGAGCTCGCTCCACGGCTATCCGATCATTCTCAACGCGTGGGCCGCGTGGTGCCCGCCGTGCCGGGAGGAGTTCCCCCTGATGGCCGCCGCGTCGGCGCAGTACGGCCGCAAGGTCGCGTTCCTCGGCGCCGACACGAACGACTCGGCCGGCGATGCGCGCTCATTCCTCGCCAAGCACCCCGTGAGCTATCCGAGCTATCCGGTCGCGTCCAGCGACCTCTCGTCGCTGGCGATACTCGAAGGGTTCCCGACGACTATCTTCATCGACCGAAGCGGCAAGGTGGCGTTCGTCCACACCGGCCAGTACCAGAGCGAAGCGGCGCTGGACAACGACATCCAGCACTACGCGCTCGGACTCCACGAGCGTCAGTAGCCGGAAGCGCCTACGCGAGCTGTTGCTGGAGTTGGCGGTCGCGAGCGAGGCGCTCGGCATCCGCGGGGACTTCGATCCGCGGGCGCACCGCGAGCGCGGTCCCGATCGCCAGCAGCGTCCACGTGATCGGATCCTCGAGGAAGTCCGCGTAGAGCAGCGTGTGGAACAGCAGGGCGATGAACGCCGCCGCGATCGCCACGCGAGCGGGCTCGGCCCGGCATCGCGCCAACAGCACGACCAGCGCCGCGAGCACGAGCGCGATGTAGACGAGCTCCCCGATCAGCCCCTGCTCGGCCGCGATCGTCACCGGAATCGTGTGGGAGGCCGACAGCGTCCCGATCTGGTGGTGGTGGGCGCTGTACTCCGTCTCGAACGAGCCCGAGCCGTACCCCCACAGCGGGCGAGCGCCGAACAGGTCAATCCCGCCCGAGACCAGCCCCGGGCGGCCGCTCGAGGCTCCGTTGAGCCCCTGGTTGAGGCCGAACGTCGTCGGCGAGATCGCGATCACCGCTGCCGCCAGCGCGACCACCCCCGCAGCCACGAACACAGCTCGCCCGACCCTCCAGCGCAATGCCGCGAGCGTCCCGAGCCCGACGAGCAATGCCCCGATCGAGGACCGCGACAGGGTCAATACGAGCGCCAACCACAGGATCGCGAGCACGGCTAGCGTGATCCCGAGCGTGCGTTGCCGGCGGGCGTACACGACGACCGCCCCCAGCAGGATCATCACGAGCGCGAGGAACCGGCCGAAGATGTTCGGATCGAAGAAGACCGAGTTGACCGTGAAGTAGGCGTGCACCTGATTGGCGGCGATCAGCTTGGGGTTCAGGAAGATCGTCTTGGTTTCGTACTCGACGAACCCGACCAGCGCGAACACCACCGCGAGCCCCGCGACGAGCACCAGACAGGTCCGCGTGAGCCGCCGGCTCCAGTCGAGCCGGCGCAGCAGGCAGTAGGCGAGCGCGAACGGCACGTAGAAGAACACGACCTGCTGCAAGGCGGTCGTGAACTTCGGCGAGTAGGCCGCTTGCAGTGCGTACAAGACGACGTATCCCGCCAGCAGCCCTTCGAGCCATCGGACCGGCCCGTGACGGGCGGGGAGCGGAGCCTCGCGGGGGTCGGGCGGCGGGCGGTTACGCAGAGCCGTAACGATGAACGCGACTGAACCGGCCGCGACCACGAAGTACAGCGGCACGAGCAGATTGGACGTGACCCCGCCGGACTCGATCGGGATCCGGAACGGGAGCGCGACGATCACCGCCCACGCGAGCACCTCGGGCCACCGGACGATCGCAAGGCCCGCCGCCACGACGGCGATCAACGCGATCACCGCGCCCGCGATCGCCCACAGCGGATGTCGGTGCACGAGGTGGAGCTGCGGGGAGTGCCAGATATCCGCGAGCAACAGGACCGGAGCGAGCACGAGCGCGCCAACCATCGCGAGCGCCTGGACGCGGACCCTTGGGTGCAACATGACCACGGCCGCGAGCGCCGCGGCCGCGACGATCCCGATCTCCGGCAGCGGCCCACCGAGGGCTCCGAACACGAGCACGGTCAGAATGATCCTCTACCTTTGTCGAGCGCATGTCCTCTAAGAGCCTTCCAATCCTGCGCCACGCCGGCTCCTGGTCCGCGTTCGCCCTCGTCGCGCTCGCGCTGATGCTGGCCGGGTGCGGAGCGGTCAAGGTCGAGCCGACGACGCCCGCAGGCTCCACGACGATCGCCAGCCGCGGCAAGGTCGACAGCCCGCTGACCGACATGCACAACCACGTCGGGTGCCTCAAGGCCGATCATCTGCCGGTCCAGATCCTCAGCCCAACGAAGCTCGAGGTCGGCGCGGCGCCGGCAGGCGCGACCGTCGTTTTCACGCCCACGGCCGGGGCGGCACAGGCGCAGCAGATCGACGGGGCCGCGCAGGGTGCCGAGGTGATCGGGTCCGCGCTGCTGTATCCCAACCAGGCCTCGGACTCGGAGCTTGAGGGCATCGAGAACTGTCTGGCACAGGGCGTACAGGGATAGGCGCAGACTAGAATGCCGCGGGACGCCGGCGCCCGGTGCGCAGGCTTGTGTACGCGTCTGCCGCTGCCGTGCGTAACTTGGCGAGCGCGGCATCAACCAGATCTTCCCGGTCCCTTTGTCCGTTCCCACTGCTGAGCTGACTGCGCCGGCGCCCTCGACCGATGTCACGGCGCGCGCACGCGCGATGGCCGGTCGCATGTCCGGCGGGCGGTTCTACCTCGTGCTCGGGGCCGCCGCGCTCGCCATCGCCGCACTGTCGCTGCTGATCCCCTCCACCCCGAGCTACGACCCGTGGGCGTGGCTCGTGTGGGGACACGAGATCGTCCACTTGGACCTTCACACAACCGGCGGCCCGTCGTGGAAGCCGCTGCCGATGCTGTTCACGACGGTGTTCGCGCTGTTCGGCAAGGCTCAGCCGGATCTTTGGCTGGTCGTCGCCCGGGCGGGCGCGTTGATCGCGGTGGCAATGGTGTTCAAGATCGCCTGGCGGCTGACGCGCGACCTCGTCGCCGGCACGGTCGAGCCGGGCAGCGGGGTGCGCTGGATGCGGCTGATCGCGCCACTGCTCGCGGGCCTGATCGCCGCCGGCAGCCTCGTCAACTCCGGCGGGTTCGTGACGGATAACGCACTCGGGTACTCGGAGGGCCTCGCCACCGCACTCGCGCTGATCGCGGTCGACAGCTACATGGACGGGGCGCGTCAACGGGCGTTCGTGTTCGGCTTCTTCGCCGCGCTCGACCGCCCGGAGCTCTGGTTCTTCTGGGGGCCGTATGGGCTGTACCTGTTCTGGCGCGACCCGGGTGCGCGCAAGCTCGTCGTGGGCCTGTTCGCGCTCATCCCAGTGCTCTGGTTCCTCCCCGAATTGTGGGGTTCAGGCCACCTGCTCCGAGGCGTCACCCGCGCCCAGCACCCCCGATCCAACAGCGCCGCGTTCGCGAAGTGCCCCGTCTGCACGGTGTTCAGGAAGGAGGCCTGGCCGACCGTGTTCGACCGGGTCAAGATCCCGGGCATCATCGCGCTGGTCGTGGCCGCATTCGGTCTGTGGCGCACACGCGCCTCATGGTGGCGGCACAGCGGTCCCGTCGACCGGGGCATCCGGGCGCGCGCGTGGCTTCTCGGAATCGGCCTGTTCGGTTGGATCTGGTGGCTTGGGATCGCGTTCGAGACCCAGGCGGGTTTCTCAGGCAACGACCGCTATCTGGTGCTGGGCACGGCTCCAGTCGCCCTGGCTGGAGGAGTCGCCTGGGGCTGGTTCTCGCGCACACTCGCCGACTGGATCCGCCGGCTGGCTGAACGGGTCGGCTCCGCTCCGCGGACGCTGACCGCCCCGGCATTCACGGTCGGCGCCGGCGCGGTCGCGGTGATCGCCTTGTTCCTCGCGGTGCCCTCATGGCTGGGCCGGAACATCCTCAGCCTCCCGCGCACCCACCACGCCCTCGTCTACCAGGCCCATCTGCGTGAGGATCTGACTGCAGCCGTGCAGAAGGCCGGTGGCAAAGAGGCACTGTTGAAGTGTGGGCCGGTCATGACCGAGGGCTTCCAGGTCCCGATGGTCGCGTGGACGCTCGGGGTGCGCACGCTGCAGGTCGAGGCGGAGCCGAGCCAGCTTGCGGGGCACCCGTGGCCGGCAGTGATTCTGCAGACCCGCGCGCAGTCGAAGTCGACGCTGTTGCCGACGCCGCAGCAGATCATCGCCTGGGAGCAGGAGGGAGCCAAGTACAAGCTCATCGCCCACGTGCGGACGTTCCGGGTGTTCTCGACATGCGCGGCTAAGGAGGCTCAGTAGTGGCCGTCAGCGCGCCTCCGCGCGGGATCCCCAGGGTCATCGACGTGCGTGAGCCGAAGGTGCTCCAGCGCCTGCCGACGTGGGCGAGCACGGCCGCGATCCTGATCGTCCTGACGGCGATCTCGGCGTACCTCCGCACGAGGTACATCACCGGGCAGTTCTGGGAAGACGAGGCGATCACGACCGGTATCGCGTCGCACTCGCTGAGCGCGATTCCCGGGGTCCTGCGCCACGACGGCTCGCCGCCGCTGTTCTACATGCTGCTGCACGTCTGGATGAGCGTGTTCGGCTCGAGCGAGACCGCGACCCACTCCCTTTCGGTCGTGTTCGGCCTGCTGTGCATTCCGGCGGGCACCTGGGCCGCCTGGAGCCTGTTCGGCCGCCGCGCCGGTCTGTACGCGGCGGTCCTGTTCGCGTTCAGCACGTTCCTGACCGCGTACGCCACCGAGACTCGGATGTACGAGCTGATGGCGTTGCTCGGGATCCTCGAGACGGCTGCGTTCATCCACGCGTTCGTCTACAGACGCCGGGGCTATCTGATCCTGTTCGCGGTCTGCCAGGCGCTGATGTTGTACACCCACGGCTGGGGCATCTTCTTCGGCATCGGTACGGTGCTCGCGCTGATCCCGATCTGGCGCGCCAGCGACGACCGCCGAGGAATCGTTCGGGACGCCGTGCTCGCCTATGTGGGGGCCGGGATCCTGTTCCTCCCCTGGTTGCCCAACTTCATCTACCAGGCCACCCACACGGGCGCACCGTGGGCGCCGACTATCCGCTTCGGCGTACCGGTGCTGCTGTCACGAGACCTGCTCGGCGCCGACCGCATCACGGTCTGTCTGCTGGTGGCGATCGTCATCGGGCTCGCCCCGCTGTTCACCAAGCGCTACCGACGCAGCCGCGACGGCACGGTGATGTGGTCGCTGATCATGCTGATCGCCGGGACGCTGATCGTGGCGTGGCTGGCATCGCAGATCACGCCCGCGTTCGTGGCTCGCTATATGGCCCCGATCCTCGCCGGGATCCTGCTGCTGGCGGCTTGGGGTGCGGCGCGGTCGGGCGTCGTCGGATTGGTGGCGATCGCGCTGACGGTCGTGTTCGTGATCCACCTGTCGTCGTACTCGCCGCGGACCAAGAGCGACATGCGAGACATCAGCGGCGAGATGACGCCACTCCTGCACAGGGGCGACGTCGTGGTGAACGCACAGCCGGACTCGACCCCGCTTGCGTGGTACTACCTCCCCTCCGGCCTGCAGTACTCGACCTCGATCGGCTCGGTCAAGGACCCGAGCTACATGGACTGGGTGGACGCGCTGACGAAGTTCCAGCACGCACAGCCGGCGGCGACGCTGGATCCGCTGGTTGCTAGCCTCAAGCCCGGCCAGCAGTTGCTGTACGTGCGACCGCTGACCGAGGGCGCGACGAACTGGAAGGCATCGTGGACGCAACTCGCCCGACGGCGCGCGGCGCAATTGGGCCGGATCCTCCAAGACGACGTCGACCGCGGAGTGCTCAAACAGGTTGCCACGGCGCCCCACAACTACCGTGGTGCCAGCATCCTTGCCTACAGCGCGGTGCTCTACGAAAAGGTTCATGACTGATCCGACTCCAAATCCCGCGACCTCGGCCGCGCCGGGCTCCGACATCACTCCCGAGCGTCCCGTCGTCGCGCTCGGCGGCGGGCCGGCGGGCCTCACCGCCGGCTATCTGCTGGCCAAGCGAGACAAGCCCGTAATCGTGCTCGAGTCGACCGACCAGGTCGGCGGCATCGCCCGCACCGACGTGCGGGAGGGTTACCGCTTCGACCTCGGCGGCCACCGCTTCTTCACCAAGGCACAGGAGGTCGATGATCTCTGGCACGAGATCCTCGCCGACGAATTTCTCAAGCGGCCGCGTCAGTCCCGGATCTACTGGAACCACAAGTTCCTGGAGTACCCGCTGCAGGGCATGGACGTGATCAAAAAGCTCGGGCCGGTCGACCTGACCAAGGCGTTGTTCTCCTACCTGTGGGCGGCGGTCAAGCCCAAGGGACGGGAGGACACGTTCGAGGAGTGGGTCACCAACCGGTTTGGTCGCTGGCTGTTCAACCAGTTCTTCAAGTCCTACACGGAAAAGGTGTGGGGAGTCTCGACGTCCGAGATCCGCTCCGAGTGGGCCGCGCAGCGAATCAAGGGATTGTCTTTCTTCGCGGCCGCCAAGAACGCTTTCTTCGGCAACAAGGGCAACCAGATCAAGTCGCTCATCTCCGAGTTCAACTATCCCCGCTACGGCCCCGGCCAGATGTGGGAGAAGATGCGCGACGAGATCCGCGCCCATGGCGGCGAGGTCCGTCTGAACGCGCCGGTGACGCGCCTGCGGATCGAGAATGGGCGCGTCGTCGAGCTGGTCGCCGGCGGAGAGACGATCACCCCAAGCCACGTGATCTCCTCGCTACCGCTGCGCACGACGGTAGGGATCGCCGAGCCCGAGGCCCCGGTCGACGTCCGCGACGCGGCCCGCGGGCTGCGTTACCGCGACTTCCTCACCGTGCTGCTCGTGATCGAGGACGAGGAGCTGTTCCCGGACAACTGGATCTACATTCACGACCCCTCGGTGAAGGTCGGGCGGATCCAGAACTTCCGAGCATGGAGCCCGTTCATGGTCCCCAATGACACCGACGCGTCGATCGGCATGGAGTACTTCTGCTTCGAGGGTGACGCGCTCTGGAGCACAACCGACGAGCAACTCGTGGCGATGGCCACGCGCGAGATCCAGCAGCTCGGCTTGGCCCGGGCCGACAAGGTCAAGATGGGCTTCGTCGTGCGCGTCCACAAGGCGTACCCGATGTACGACGCCGAGTACGCCGAGCGCGTGAGCGCGATCCGCGGCTGGCTCGACCGGATCCCGAACCTGATCCAGGTCGGCCGGAACGGCCTGCACCGCTACAACAACTCGGACCATTCGATGCTGACCGCGATGCGCGCGGTCGACAACATCCTCACCGGATCGCACCACGACATCTGGGCTGTCAACGCCGAGAGCGTTTATCACGAGGAGGACGTGGCGGACGAGCACCCCTACGCCGACGCGCCCAAGACGCCGGCGATGGAAAAGCCGCTCGCCTAGGGGGCGTACGTTGAGAGCCTCAGTCCGGATCGTGCCGACGCTTCTCGTAGGAGCGGCGCTCGCGCTGCCGGCGGCGGCCCGCGCGCAGTCCCCGAGCAATCCGCTGGCCCCGGGGTTCCCGCAGCCGTCTGTTTCCACCCAGACCACCACGACCGCCCCGCTCACGGCCCAGACGACCGCGACCGCCGGAGGCGGGAGCGGGTTCAGCGGCAGCTCGGCGATCTTCATCGCGATCGGCGCGATCGTCGTGCTCGGCGGGATCTCGTTCTTCATCTGGCGGGACGCGCGCAGGCACGCCCCGAAGGGCCACCGTCTTACCGCTCCGATCGACGCGGAGGGCAGGCGCGCGGGGTCCAAGCCGCGTCCGAGGCCCCGGAAGCTGAGTCCGGCCGAGAAGCGCCGGCGAAAGCGGGGCAAGGCACGGTAGGGGTCAACCTGGGCTCCTCTCGTGCAGAGCGGCCCGGGCGCGCGTGAGCTGGCGGTCGACGGTCCGCCGCGTGCAGCCCTCGTACGTGGCCATCTCGATGTAGTTGAGCCCGAATGCATGGAGCCAGATGAGGCGTTGCTGGCGTTCCGGTAGCCGGCGCAGCTCTCCGATCTGCTCGGCGTAGTCGAGTATCCGGTCGGGCCCCGCGGGGGCGATGGCCCATGCCGGCTCCGCACCGCCCTCGAGCACGGCGTCGAGCGAGAGCTCTCGCCGGTGGCGGCGGACGAGCTTGCACGCCTCACGCACCGCCGTTCTCGCCAGCCAGGCCATCACGGTCTCGCGATGCACGCGGTGACTGTGATCCAGGAGCCGGCACCAGGCGAACTGGCATGCGTCTTCGATCACGGCATCAGACGCCCGGACATCGAGCCGCACGATCTGCTCCAGACGGCTGGCGAGCGACCCGTACAGCTCCCCGACGTCTCCGATGCCCATGGATGGCGTTGCTTCTATGAAGGTCATATTCAGTCTAATTGAGACTAAATTGATGCCGGTGAACCTAGCAGAGCTCAGTTAGTATTGCTAGGGTGAATTAGCTTCAATTGGCTCAATTAGACTGAAAGGGGATAGACATGTTGCAGTTGCTGGCCGATGTCACCGCCAAACCGGACCCAAGCGGCCTGCCGGGGAGCAACGTGTTGCAGCAGCTGGTGAACGGCGCCGAGGCATGGGCGCTGGCGATCGCGTTGCTCGGGGCGTTCGTCGGCGCCGCCCTGTGGGCGGTCGCCTCGCACGCGCACAACCCGCACTACGCCGCGCGCGGGCGGATGGCCGCCGTGATCTCCGCGGCCTCGGCGCTCGTGATCGGGTCGGGGCCGGGACTCGTGAACTTCTTCCAGCACTTGGGGACGACGGCGAAATGATCTGCGCCTCGCGCTTCGCTCTGGTCTTCGTCGTGATCGTCACGGGGTCGTTCACGGTCTCGCCCGCACCCTCAGCGGCGGCGATCAGCCCCGACAATCCTGTGTGCGGCGCAGCAGGAGCGCTGAGCGGAGTGGCCGCCACCGAATGCGGCGGCCTCTCGAACGGAGGGCGGCTGCTCCAGGCGGGCAAGCAACTCATCACGGGGAACGCCGGCGGCGCAGTCAACACCGCGGTCGGCGGCGCGGCTCAGGCGGTCGCCTCGACCGCAAGCACCGCCCTCGGCGTGGCCGCGATCGGCGCCTGGGTACTCGGTGGATCAGTCGTGCTGAACGAGGCCGCCGCGGCGATCGGACATACCACCGCTCCCCAGCTTCACACGACCTGGTTCTCCTCGACCTACTGGCGGATGGCCGCGATCGCGGCCGTGCTCACGCTGCCATTCCTGTTTGCGGCGGCGGTGCAGGCGATGATCCGCTCCGACCTCGGGCTGCTGGCCAGAGCCGCGCTCGGCTATCTGCCGCTCGCGCTGCTCGCGGTCGCGATCGCCGCGCCGCTGACGATGCTGCTGCTCGCCGCGTCCGATCAAATGTGTGCGCTCATCTCCTCGGCCGCCGATAACGAGAGCGCGCATTTCCTCGGGCATGCGGCCGCCGTCGTGGCCGGCCTGACCGCGTTCACGCAGTCACCGTTTCTCGCCTTCCTCGTCGGCCTGTTCATGATCGGCGCGGCATTCGCGCTCTGGGTCGAGCTGCTGATGCGGGAGGCGGCGGTGTATGTGATCGTTCTGATGCTGCCGCTCGCGTTCGCCGCGATGGTGTGGCCGGCTCGCCGTATCTGGGCAGTCCGCGCCGTCGAGCTGCTGGTGGCGCTGATCCTCTCGAAGTTCGCGATCGTCGCGGTGCTCTCTCTCGGCGGCGCCGCGATCAGCGCCAGCACCGGACACTCGAGCCTCACGGGCACTATGGCCGGGGCCGTCCTCGTAGCACTCGCGGCGTTCTCGCCGTGGGCGCTGCTGCGCGTGGTGCCGCTCGCGGAGCTCGCGAGCGGGGCGGCAGGGGCACTCCGGGCCGAGCTCCGGCCCGCGCGGGCAGCGCTCGACGCGGCGGGAGCAAGCGCGGAGGACTGGAGCGCAATCGCCACGGCGGCAATGCGGCGCGCGGCCGAGGACCGCGCGCCGGATCCGGGTCCGGCTCGCCCGGGGGACGGCGGTGCTGGCGGCGGTGACGCTGGCGGCGGTGACGCGGGCGGCGCGGACCGTGGCGATCCGGCGGGTGGCGATACGGCGGGTGGCGATCCGGGCGACGAGCCACCTCTCGATCCCCCCTTCGACTGGGCACACATGTCCGAGCTCGAGCTCGGTCCGAACGGCGTGGGCACGACGCCGGTGTGGCCGAACGAAAACGCTTCATGACCGTCGAGCGCCTCACCTACCGGTTCGGGCCGCTCGAACGGCGCGGCATCCTCGGCCAGATCCGCGGCGGGCAGGCGGGCGCGGTGGCGGCGGGCGCGGTGGCAGCGATCGTCGTGCTCGACCGCGTCCCGACAGCCGCCGGCGCGTTCGTGGGCACGCTACTGATCACCGTCTCGCTGCTCGTCGCGTTCGCCCCGGTCGGCCGCCGCACCCTCGACGAGTGGATCCCGGTCGTCGTCACGTTCGGCCTCCGTGGCGCGCGGGGACGACTCAGCTTCCGCTCGCGCGCCCCCACGTGCGGAATGCTCGCCACCGAGCGCGGCCGGCCAACGCGACGGTTGGTGGGACATCCCCGCCCGGATGCCCCCGCCGCGCTCAAGGGCGTCGGCATCACCGATCGGCCCTACCGCGACCGTCCGATCGGGATCCTCGGCGAGCATCGAGGGCGCCGGCTTACGGCGGTGCTCGCGTGTCGTGTGCTCGCGTTCTCTCTGCTCGACGCCGACGCGCAAGAGCGGCGCCTGGCGGGCTGGGGCCTTGTCCTGTCCGGAGCCGCAGCCGGCGCGATCCGGAGGATCCAGTGGATCGAGCGGACCGGCCCGGCCCAGGGGGACGAGCTCGCGCGGTGGCTCCACGACGAGCGAGACCCGAGCGTTCCGCTACGGGGCACACCGATGATCGAGTCGTACCTCGAGCTGATCGGCGCGACCACGAAGGCCACGCAGGAGCACGAGGTCCTGATCGCCGTTCAAATCGATGGCCGCCGGGTCGTCGACCGGGGTCCCGAACCGGCGGCAAAGGCGCTGATCGAGCAGACCGAGCGCGTCGCGCAGGGGCTCGAGGCGGCCGAGGTGAGCGTGCTCGGCGCACTCGGGGCGGGACAGCTCGCGCGGACCCTGCGAACGGCCTTCGATCCGTACGCTCGCGCCGAACTGACGGCCGTCGAGGCGGCCGAACCCGGCAGGGATGGTCTAGCCGAGGCCAACGCGTGGCCGCTCGGCGCGCGGGAGCACTGGGACCACTACTGCACCGACGGCGCCTCCCACGCCACCTTCTGGATCGGGGGATGGCCACGCGTCGACGTCTCGCCGATGTTCATGGACGCGCTCCTCGGACGCTCCAACGTGGTCCGGACGGTCGCGGTCACTTTCGAGCCGATCGCACCCGAGCGCTCGACCCGGGACGCCGAGGCCGACGTCACCCGCGACCGCGCCGACCGCGAGCTTCGTCACCGCTTCGGCCAGGCCGAGACCGCCCGCCAGCGTCAGGCGCAGGAGGCGGCGACGCGGCGCGAGGCAGAGCTCGCCGCCGGCCACGCCGAGGTCCGGCTGGCGGGGTTCGTGACGATCTCGGGACGCGACCGCGACGATCTCCGTCTCGCGTGCTCGGAGATCCACGGCCAGGCGGCCCGAGCCCGTCTCGAGCTCCACCGGATGTACGGCCAGCAGGCCGAGGCGTTCGCGTTCACGCTGCCGCTGTGCCGGGGACTGCGATGACCGCCGAACGTCCCGGCCACCGGTGCACGACCCGGCACGCGCAGGCGATCTACCCGTTCGTCGCCACCGGCGGCCTGGGCGGCCGCGGCGTGTTCGTGGGGCGCGACTCGAGCGGGGGCGCGTTCTGTTACGACCCGTGGGTCCTATACGGCGACGGGACGCT
>DATJYY010000183.1:0-89537 GCA_035499395.1 Solirubrobacteraceae bacterium | reverse complement strand
CGGCGGTGGAGGATGCACAGTCGGCGCACATTCGGGTGCGGATGGTCACCGGTGACGACGTGATCACCGGCGCGGCGATCGCCGAGCAGCTCGGGATAGAGGGGGATGCGATCCTCGGCGCCGAGTTCGCCGAGCTCAGCGAGGACGAGCGGCTCGAGCGGATTGACAGCATCGGCGTGGTCGGCCGGGTGGCGCCGGAGCACAAGGTGCTGCTCGTCGAGACGCTCAAGAAGCAAGGGCACGTGGTCGCGATGACCGGCGACGGCGTCAACGACGCGCCGTCGATCAAGGCCGCCCACATCGGCGTCGCGATGGGGAGCGGCACCGAGGTGGCGAAGAACGCGGCGCGGATGATCCTCACCGATGACAACTTCGCGACGATCGTGCGCGCGGTCTCCGAGGGCCGGAAGCTCTACGACAATCTCAGCAAGTACGTCCGGTTCGTACTGATCTCGCTGGTCGCGTTCGTGTTGACGTTCCTGGGCGCGACGGTCCTGAACATCGCCGAGGGCCAGCCGTACTCCCCGGCTCAGGTCCTCTACATCCACTTCTTCGTCAGCGCGCCGTTCGGAGTCGCGCTCGGCCTCGACCAGGCGACCGCGGGGCTGATGGATCGCCGGCCGCGCCCCAGCACCGAGTCGATCGTGAACCGCGGTGTGCAGCTCACCTCGGGACTGGTCGGGCTGTATATGGCGATCGTCATGGACCTGCTGATCTACTTCGGCAAGCAGCACTACCACAGCACCGCGGTCGGATCGTCGATCGGGCTGAGCGCGTTCGCGTTGATGCTGATTGTGGCCGCGTACGAGTGCCGCAGCGTGTCGGGCTCCGTGCTGACGACGGACACGTTCGACAACTCCAAGATGAACTGGACGGCCGCGGCGGAGCTTCTGCTCGCCGTGATGATCACGCAGATGGACTTGTTCAACCGTCTGCTCAAGACGACGCCGCTCACCTCTCCGCAGTTCGGATTGTCGGTGGCTTCCGCGGTACTGCTGCTCGTGCTGTGGGAGATCGGCAAGTTCGCCGCCCGGCGTCAGTGACCCGCGCGTAGCCGCTTCGATGGCATCGCCCTCGCTCCCCGGGATCCGATCGCTGGCGGGCTACCGGACGGCGTGGCTGCGCAGCGATGTGGTCGCGGGCGTGGTGCTGACGACGCTGCTCGTGCCGCAGGGGATGGCCTATGCGGAGCTCGCGGGTCTGCCGGCGATCACCGGTCTGTACACCACGATCCTGTGCCTGATCGGCTACGCCGTGTTCGGCCCGTCGCGGATCCTGGTGCTCGGCCCGGACTCGTCGCTCGGGCCGATGATCGCGGCCACGATCCTGCCGATCCTCGGCTCCGGCGGCAGTCCCGAGCGTGCGATCGCGCTCGCGTCGATGATGGCTCTGATCGTCGGGGCGATCATGATCCTCGCCGGGATCGCGAAGCTCGGCTTCATCGCCGACCTGCTCTCGAAGCCGACGCAGATCGGCTATATGAACGGCCTGGCGCTGACGATCCTGATTGGCCAGTTGCCGAAGCTGTTCGGGTTCTCGACCGACGCCAACGGCCTGATCCACGAGGCGCACGCGTTTATCCACGGTGTGGCGGCGGGCGAGACGGTGGGGGCCGCAGTCGCGATCGGACTGGTCAGCCTGGCGGTGATCCTCGCGCTCGGTCGGTGGCTGCCTCGGGTCCCAGGGGTGCTCGTGGCGGTGGTCGTCGGGATCGTGGCGGCGTCGGCATTCGATCTCGGCGCCCACGGCGTCTCGCTCGTGGGGACGCTCCCCAAGGGATTTCCGCCGCTCACCGTGCCCAACCCGGTGTCCGATCTTCCGCTGCTGGTAGCCGGCGCGCTCGGCATCGTGCTGGTCGCGCTCGCGGACACGATCTCGACGGCGTCGGCGTTCGCCGCACGCACCGGACAGGAGGTCGACGGGGACGGCGAGATGATCGGGATCGGCGCCGCGAACATCGCAGCCGGCTTCTTCCAGGGATTCCCGGTCAGCACGAGCGGCTCACGGACCGCCGTCGCCGAGCAGGCCGGCGCCAAGACGCAGGTCACCGGCGTTGTCGGTGCGGCGCTGATCGTGCTGATGCTCGTCCTCGTTCCCGGGCTGCTCAAGAACCTCCCGAACCCCACGCTGGCCGCCGTGGTGATCGCCGCGTCGTTGTCGCTCGCCGACATCCCCGGGGTCGTGCGGCTGTGGCGGCAGCGGCGCATTGAATGCCTGCTGTCGCTCGCCGCGTTCCTCGGCGTGGCGCTCCTGGGAGTCCTCGAGGGCATCGCGGTGGCGGTGGGGCTGTCGATCCTGAACGTCTTCCGCCGAGCCTGGCGGCCCTACCAGACGACGCTCGGGCGAGTCCCGGGGCTGGCCGGCCAGCACGACCGTCAGCTCCACCCCGACGCGGAGGAGCTTCCCGGCCTTGTGATCTTCCGGTTCGACGCGCCGCTGTTCTTCGCCAACGCGCGGACGTTCCGCGATCAGGTTCGGACGCTCGCGGGCGCCGATCCGCGACCAAGCTGGATCGTGATCGCCGCCGAGCCGATCACCGACGTCGACACCACAGCCGCGGACATGCTCGGCGACCTCGACGAGGAGCTCAACGCGAGGGGAACGTCGCTCGTGTTCGCCGAGCTCAAGGACCCGGTTCGGGAGAAGCTCGAGCGATACGAGCTGATCGGTCCGCTCGACCCCGACCATTTCTTCCCGACCCTCGACGGCGCGTTGCAAGCGTTCCGTCAGAAATCCGGCGCCGACTGGGTGGCTGCACCCTGACCGCGGGTATGCCGGCACGAGTTCTGGGGATTTCTCACGCGTCGTCGTTGCCCGCAAGGTTCAATTCGGGCGTCGGCTGGGAGTCACGCTCGTGAGCGTGAACGCGGTCGACGATCCGCCGGTCTAGTCTGAGCGCCGATCGTGGGCGACATCTTCGTGCTGGCGTTCACCGCCGCGTTGAACCCGACACTCGTCGCGGCGTCGACGCTGATGATGCTGCTGCCGAACCCCGTGCGTCTCATGTTCGGATACCTCCTGGGCGCGCTGCTGACGAGCGTCACCCTGGGGCTGCTGATCGTCGCTGAGCTCGATGGATCGGGCGCGGTCTCGACGACAAAGAAGACGCTGAGCCCGGCCGCGACGATCGCGCTCGGGTGCATTGCGCTCATCGGCGCGCTCGTCCTCGGCACCGGCCGCCACCTCGGCAGCGCGGACCGCCGGGCCGCGCGCGAACAGAAGAAGAAGGAGAAGGGGCCGCCCCGCTGGCAACAAGCACTCGGCAAGGGATCGGCGCGGGTGACGTTCGTCGTCGGGGCATTGCTGACGCTGCCCGGCGCCTCGTATCTGGCCGGGCTGAGCAGGATCAACAAGGCGAACTACTCGACGCCCAAGACCGTCGTGGTCATCGTCGTCTTCAACCTGATCATGCTGGCGCTCCTGGAGGTCCCGCTGATCTGCTTCGTGGTCGCCCCGGAGTGGACGCCGAAGGCCATCGACCGGGCCAAGGCATGGATCGGCCGGCACGCGCGCCGGTTCGCGGTCACGGTGCTCGCGGTACTGGGGGCGCTGCTCGTGCTCAAGGGCGTGCTCGAGCTGGCGTAGGCGAGACCGGACGGCGGGACGCTCACGCTCGCGGTCTTGCTCGTGATCTGCGTGAGGGTCTTTGAGATGCTGCTCGCGATGCTCGATGCCGCGCCGAAACCGCGTCCAGCGATGAGCACAGCGAGCAGGCCAGGGCCAGCGATCTTGAGCCGAAACGCTAAGGCGTCCCATCGGATACGCGCGCTCGGCCGCTCCTTGGCCGCCGGTGCGGCGATGAGAGCTTTCTAAGCTCACCGCACGTACACGGCGAAGAAGTCCCTGTCGTCGGGGGTGAGGTACCTGCCTCCAATCCGATCTACGGCGCCGCCAAGGCGGGTCTCGATGCACTCGCCCAGGGCCTCTCCGACGCGACTATGTCCAGCGGCGTGCGCGCGCTCGTCGTCCGGCCGGGGTTCGTCAAGACACGGATGACCGCCGACGCCCAGGCGGCGCCGTTTGCGACGACGCCGGAGGTCGTCGCGACGGCGACGGTGGCCGCTCTCGGCGGACACGCCGGGGACGATCTGGGTGCCGGGCCGCCTGCGCCTGATCTTCGCGATCCTGCGGCATCTGCCACGGAGCATCTACCGGAAGCTCCCGGTGGGAGACCGGGAGTGCTGCTCGCCGATGTCGGCATCGCGATCCTCGCCGCGATCGTCGTCTTGACGATCAGTCCCGGCCTGGCGGTGGCGTCGCTCATCGCGATCGCGGTACTGATCGCGTGCGCGATCAGCTTCCGACGCGAGTCGCGGCGCCGGCGGCGCACCAGCGGGCCCCGTCGGCGCACCAGCTGACCTTTGTGTAGGCTGCGAACTCGGTGCTTCGGTGTAGTCGCGACCGGCGTGTTGGACGACTGCCATGACTGCGCCGCCCGTAATCGCGACGAGCGGGCTTTCGAAGGACTATGGGTCCGGTCGTGGGCTGTTCGGGTTGGATCTGGAGGTCCGGCAGGGGGAGGTGTTCGGCTTCCTCGGCCCGAACGGCGCCGGCAAATCGACGACGATGCGGCTGCTGCTCGACCTGATCAGGCCGACCGCAGGCTCGGGGCGCGTGCTCGGGCTGGATACCGTCAGTGACAGCCTCGAGATCCGGCGCCGGGTCGGCTTTCTCCCGGGTGATCTCGCGCTGTATCCGAAGCTGACCGGGCGGGCGATGCTCGACTACCTCGCGCAGCTCCGCGGCGGGGTCGACCCGCGCACCCGAGACGCGCTCGTCGAGCGTTTCGGCGCCGACATCGACCGCCCCGTCCACCAACTGTCGACCGGCAACCGGCAGAAGCTCGGCCTCGTCCAAGCGTTCATGCACGAACCCGAGCTGTTGATTCTCGATGAACCGATCGCGGGACTCGACCCGCTCGTACAGCAGAGTTTCCACGAACTGCTCGGCGAGGTGAGCGCCGAGGGCCGCACCGTGTTCCTGTCGTCGCACACGCTGTCGGAGGTGGAGCGCGTCACGAAGCGCTTGGCGATCCTTCGCCAGGGACGGCTTGTGGTCGTCGATTCGCTGGAGAATCTTCGCAAGGTCGCCGTCCAACGCCTCGAGATCGAGTTCGCCGAGCCGGTCGGCGCCGACGAGTTTCGCTCACTGCCCGAAGTCACGGAGGTGCACGTGGATGGACGAACCGTGACCGTCGGTTTCGAGGGATCCGCGGATGCAGTCGTGAAGGCGGCAGCCGCACACGAGGTGCGCGCGATCCGTCCTCACGATGAGGACCTCGAGGACATCTTCCTCCACTACTACCGGTCGGAGGCCGCCGCGTGAGCTTGCCGGTGGCGAAGATCGCGCTGCGTCTGCGACTGCCCGCGGCGGCGTCCGCCGCCGCTGGGCTGATCGCCGTGATGATCGCCGTCGGCGCGCTGTTCCCGTCGGTCGGACACACGATCGGGACGCTCAACGTTCCCAGGAGCGTCTCGAACCTGCTCGGCGGCGGGGACTACGGAACGATCACGGGCTGGTTTCGCAGCGAGATCGCCGCCATCTACGGCCCGCTCGTGATCGGGGCCCTCGCAATCACCGGCGCATCGGCGACGACCGCCGGCGAGGAGGAGGACCGGATTCTCGGCCTCGTGCTCGCCCATCCGGTCCGGCGCCACCGGCTGGTCGCTTCCAAGGCAGGGGCGATCGCGGTCGTCGTGCTGATCATCGCGTTCGGGACCTGGATCGGGCTGGTCGTCGGCGTGTCCGTCGGCGGCGGCGGGATCACGCTCGTGCACATGACCGCGCTCGCCGTCCAGCTCGCGTTCTTCGGCTTCGCGACCGGAGCGCTCGCGATCGCGCTCGGGGCCGGCACCGGCCGCCGATCGCTCGCGACCGGAGTCGCCGCGGCCGTCGCGATCCTCGGCTGGCTGATCAACAGCTTCGCCCCGCTGGTCAGTGCTCTGGACTGGCTCAAGTACCTGTCCCCGTTCTACTACTACGCGGGCCACGACCCGCTCACAAAAGGCCTCGATACGCCGGGCCTGGTCGTTCTGGGCGTCGTCAGCCTCGTGCTGACCGCAGTGGGGATGCTCGGAATCGACCGGCGCGACCTGCGGGCTTAGACAGCCGGCGCGCGTTTCTGCGGCGTTCCTAGCGCAGATGCAGGAGGCCCCGCCAACCGCTCGATCAAGCGTCCAGCAGGAAGTCGAGCCGATCTGGACGAGAGCCAGCGCTTAATCAACGTCGGAGGGGGGCATGACGATACCCGAGCGACAATGGCCCGAGTCAGACCCTGGGAAGGCGAGGTGTTGGTGTCGCATGACCGTCGATGGTCGTTGCCCCTCGTGGGCGGCGGCTGGAGGCGAGCAGCGGCGCTCGCGTTCGCGTGTGCGCTGCTGGCCGCGCTGGCTACGATCGCTCTCGGCGCATCCAAAAGTGCCGCGACGCCGGGCCGCGTGGACCTCGCGGCCGCGATTCGTCGCGAGCCGTTGAGCATGCTCGAGTCCAAGACCCCCACGGCGCCCCGTCTCGTGTTCGGCGTCTACCCGGGCGGCGCGGCCGGCACGGTCGGACCGAGCGGCCCGGTGGCCCCGGAGAATCCCGCGCTGCGGATGGCCGCGCTCGAGCAGCTGCGCCCGCCCGGGCGGCCGTTCGTCCTGCACCTGTACGCCTCGTACACGGGCGCGGACGGATGGTCCGCGGCCCAGCAGGTCGGCGAGGAGATCGCGCAGTACGGCAAGGCGGGGTTCCAGACCGAGCTCGTTGCCTGTTACCGCCCGGCCGACGGTGGATCGCCCGCCGACGTCGGCGGCTTCGTCGAGTTCGTGCGCGACGCGGTCAAGTCGCTTGGTCCCATGCCCGGATTCGTCTCTCTCCAGGTCACGAACGAGGCCAATCAGGGTGGGTCGCCGAACACGTCCGACGGTTACTACGACGGTGCCGAGGACGCGCTGATCGACGGCGTCATCGGAGCCAAGAGCGAGGCCCGCAAGCACGGCGTCGGTCATGTGAAGGTCGGGTTCAACTGGGCGTACGCGACCGACGGAGGCGAGCGCGTGTTCTGGCGCTACCTCGGCCGCCACGGAGGTCGCCGGTTCGTCGATGATCTCGACTGGGTCGGCCTTGACGCGTATCCGGGGACGTGGGGTCCCGCACTCGGCGTAAGCGGGCTCGCGGCCGAGACGACGGGCTTCGTCGACGGCGCGCTCCGTGCGCTGCGCGTCACCTACATGCCGCTCGCCGGCATCCCGCACACGGTGCCGCTGCGAGTATCGGAGACCGGGTACCCGACCGGGCCGGGACGCAGCGACGCGACCCAGGTGACGGTCATGGAAGCGGCGGTCCACGCGGTGTACCACGCTCGCGGCACCTATAACGTCACGGGATTCCGCTGGTTCGACCTGCGCGACGCGGACTCGTCGAGCTCGAGCTTCGAGAGCCAGTACGGGCTGATGCGCGACGACTACACGCCGAAGCCCGCGTTCGGCGCCTACCGCGCGCTAGTCGCGAGCCTGTCTAATTGACCCGCGGCGACCGCGCCCCGGCGGCGAACGCGCGCTTGGCCGACGGCGAGCTGTCGATCCGCCAGTCCGTTTCCTTGACGAGGTTGAACCAGACCATGCTGCGAACGTACGGCCGCGCGGCCAGGTACGCCCACATGTCCCGGATCCACCGAGCCTTGCTTCCGCCCTGCTCGGCGCTGGCCGTCTCGGCGAGCTGGATCGGGAGCGCCGGCTCGAGTGCATGCAGCCGGTCGATCGCGCTGCCGCACCCCTGGGCGAAGCTCTTCCAGCCGCGGGCGAACAACGGTCGGCCACCGTTCTGACAGGTCGTGGCGAGGACGTCGACGTACGCGGCGCCCGGGAACTGCGCCGTCGACCGCGCGAACGCCGGGCTCCACACCCACTTCACGTTCGTCGCGCCCGCGAGCTCGAAGATTCGGTGAACGTGGCGCCACGCCTGCACGAACTGGCCGGCGTGGTTGCCGTTGGCGTAGTCGTCCCACGGAAACCAGTTGCCGTCCATCTCCTGAGCGAACCGGAGCAGCACCGGGTGCTTCCAGGCCGCGAGCGCCCGCGCCCAACCTTGAATGTATGAGTCGAACCTGCCGTCGATGATGTTGCTCAGGCGGTAGCGCGGCTGTTTCTTGTACAGGCCCTTGCTCGCGTCCCACGGTTCCCACGTGATCTCCGGCGTGCTGCCGCGGCGCTCGATCGCGTCCAGCTGAGATGTGTGCGGGAGGGCGTTGTGCTGCCAGTCGGCGTACCACATGACGATCGCGGCGTGGTTACCGGCCTGACGCTCGAATGTGTCAACTGCGGTCAGGTCCGATGACTGCCAGGGCTTCCACCAGTTACGAGCCAGCGGATCGGTGGTGACACCGAGGTCGAGCCTCCCGGCGGACCCCGACGCCGGCTTACCGGGCAGCGGAGCCGCCGGTGCCGAGGCAGGCTTGTCGATGATGCCCTGCTGGTAGGCGAACAAGGTGAGTGTCGCCACCAGCACGAGCAGTGATATCAGCGCCGCTCTCACCGCTCACGCCGTCGTCATCGCGAGGATTGCCTGGTGTCCGAACTGGGCCACCGACAGGCCGAGGACCGCGACCAGGCCCGCAAGCGCGACCACGATCACCGCGCGTGAGCGCACGGCGGTCCGGAGCGCGTTGTGATCGGCCGAGTTCTGCTTGATGTCCATCGCGAGGGTCGTCGCGAGCACCACGGCTCCCATCAGCGCATTCGCGAGCGCGAGCCCGTAGTAGCTGCGGACGAGGCTCGCGCCGGCAGTCGCGTCGAACAGCCAGATCGCTGCGAGCGGGAGCGCCGCCAGCACGATATACGGCGCGTAGATGCTCATCGCGCGCGGCCCGCCCCCGGCCGCCTTGCCCTTGGGCGTGATCATGTACGGACGCTTGATCCGGAGGACGACGTTGATCAGCGCCCACAGCACCACCGGCCACCGCGCCGTCTGCAACACGATCCCGCGCCACGTGAGCCTCACCCCGCCCGGCTGGAACCACCTGCGCGATTCGCACCACATCAGCGTTGAGGTGAGGATCACCGGCACGAAGTACACGAAAAACCGCCCCAGGGGGACGGACGCGATCGGCTGGTTCACCAGCAGCGCGACGGCAGGGAGCGCCCAAAGCACCGCGAGTGAGACCGACCACAACGTGTACCAGCTCTGGCAGAAGAGGAACTGCAGCGCCTGCCCGCGCGTGTAGCGGCGGATCAGCCTCGGGGTGTGGCCGAGGAAGATCTGGATCATCGAGTACGCCCATGCGAACTGCTGGCGCAGGTACGTCGCGAGGTCGTGTGGTCCGTCGCCGGTGGCGATCAGGTCGGGAACGAACACCCCCGTGTAACCGGACGCGGCCAGCACGACTGTGTCAAGGTGATCCTCGGCGCGGGTGGGCTGGAAGCCTCCGATCTCGCGAACCGCTGCGGTCCGGTAAGACGTGTGCGAGCCGATGATGAACGGAGTGCCGGTGGCGCCGTAGAACCCCATCTGCAGCGGTCCCTGGAAGATCAGGTCCTGCTCGGCGAGGCCGCGGGCCGTCCAGTTGTCGAGATTTCCGCACACACTCGGGGCCTGCACCCAGGCGATGTGCCGGTCCTTGAAGTAACCCAGAACCCGGTCAAGGTAATCGGGGCGCGGACGGTGATCGATGTCGAGTTGGACGAACACCTCATAGTCAATTCCGAGCGTTTGCACGTGATCGAGCCACGCGTTGACGTTCCCCGCCTTGGTCTTGGCCTGGAACGGCGGCGCGGGCTGGTTCCAGTCATCGATCCCGCGGCGCGTGAAGTAGCTGACGCCGTGCTTCTCGGCGAGTGCGCGGACGTCGTCCGATCCGCCCTCGTCGAGGACCCAGCTGTCGTGGGGATAGTCGACGTTCCCGAGTGCGACAAGTTGCCCCTCGATCACGTCGAGCGACTCACTCGACGGCACGCACAGCGTGATCAGCGCGACGCGCATGCCCGCGGCCGGCTCGACCTCGACCGGCCGCTTCATCTTGCGCACGAACCGCCAGAACACCGTCGGCAGCAGTGTCGTCTGGTAGAAGAGCGCGATCGTCTCCGCCCAGTACAGACATGGGTTGCTGCGGTCGGTCTGGTGCAGCCACCAGCCCCAAAAGGCGAGGTTGACCGTAAGCCACAACAGCGCGACCGCCCAGTAGCGCATGCGATCGACCGGGGACAGTGCACTGACCTTGGCGTGGGCGAACTCGACGTCCGGCTCACGTAAGACGGGCTCGGCATGACGCGCCGTCTGGGGCTGACACAACGCGGCCGCGTTCGAGCACCGATCGCACTCACGGTCTCTCCTGCCGACGGTTCGAAGCCGTCGTATACCGCGCGGGCATTCGCAGCCCCCCGCTTTTGTTTTCATGTGGTCCCGCCCTGAGGTCGTTGGCGCCCTAAGGCACCGCGCGATGTGCCGGCAGCCGTTCGGTCACCGGGTCACGGCGTCATTGCCGCCCGCGACATGTATTTGACCAACGCAAGATGAGAGCTCGTGAAGAGCAGCGTCCTCGTGTGACCGACCTCACACGAGCCCGGTCGTGTCAGACGAACTGTTGGCCGCCGTCGATGTCGAACGTCGCGCCGGTGAGAGCGGTGTTGATCATGATGTGAACCGCCAGGGCGGCGACGTCATCGGGGCCGACCACGCGGCCGATCGGAAGCGTCGCCCGCAGTTCGTTGCGGCGCGCGTCGAGCTGATCCCCGAGCAAAGATGCCGACAGTGGGGTGTCGACGAATCCGGCGGCGATCAGGTTTGCCCGGACCGGCGCGAGCTCGAGCGCCAGCGCCGCCACGAACGGAGGGAGCGCGGCGGTAGCCGCGCCGGCGATGCCGAGGCCGCGAACGATCCGGCGGCCGCCGGTGCCGCCCATGAACACGAGCGTGCCGCCGGGCCGCATCTTGCCGTGGGCGTGGCGCGCGACCTCCAGCCCGAGCACCACGTGATCGCTGAGCCCGTCTCGCACCTGGTCCGCGTTCATCTCGAGCAGCGGCCCGTACGTGGGCCCACCGGCCGTGACCATGACGTGATCGATCGGACCGGTGAGACCCCTGAAGAACCGCTCGAGCGCGCCCGAGTCGGTCGCGTCGAACGCGGCGGTGCTCTGCGCGCCGACGTCGAGCGCGGCCCGCTCGAGATGCTCGGGGTTGCGCCCGGTGAGGATTACCTCGGCGCCCTCGGCCCGGGCTCGCCTCGCGGTCTCGACCCCGATGCCCGCACTCCCGCCGATCAGGACGACGGTCTGGCCCGCCAGCTCGGGGTCGCGCGTTCCCGTGCTCATGTGTTGCGCCTCACGTACTCATGCTTGCCATCTGCGGGTCCGACGGTCTGACGTGCCGCGGCATGTCCGCGATCTGCATGAGGAGGTTCATCACAGCTGTGTCATAGATGCCAGAGAAGCTGGGGAAGGGCTGGATCGTGTCACCCAGGACCTCGACGGGAACATGCGCGCGGATCGCGAGCGTCGCTTGCTGCATCCACTCGCCTGCCTCAGGCCCGAGCCCATAGGCGCCGATGAGGCGCTTGCCGTCGCTCAGCAACGTCATGAACCCGTTGGACTTCGCCCAGTCGTGGGTGTAGGTCGCGGTCTTCGGCACCTCGGACAAACGCGCGGTGCCGCTGTATCCGGCTTCGAGCGCGCCGACCGCGGCCGCCTGCGGGTCGGTATAGGTAACACGCGGAACCGCCTCGTAGTTCGCGGGCCGCGGGGTGCCGGCGATGTTGACCGCGACGATGTCGCCCTCGTACTCGCCGACGTGGGTCAGCGGCCAGATGCCGGTGACGTCGCCGATCGCCCACAGGCGCTCGCCCGCACGCATGTGATCATCGACCTGGATACCGTGTGGGTTGGCTTGGACCCCGACCGTCTCGAGGCCGATCCCTTCCACGCGCGGACGCCGCCCGGTGGCCACCAGCAGTTTGTCGCCGCGGAGCTCGGTTCCGTCCTCGAACTCGAGCACGTACTCATCGCCCTCGCGCCGCGCGCCGCTCGCATGCATCCCCAGCGTTAGCTCGATCCCGTCCTGGCGCAGCGCCTCGGAGAGTGCGTGGCCGAGCGGCGGCGCTTCGCGAGGAAGCACGCGGTCGGCGCCCTCGACGAGCGCCACCTCGCCCCCGAACCGCCGGACGACCTGGGCGAGCTCGACGCCGGCGGAGCCGCCGCCGAGTACGAGCAGGCGGCGGGGGACGGCCGTCATGCTGGTCGCCTCGCGCGTGCCCCACACCCCCTCGAGCTCGCGGAGTCCCGGGACCGGGGGCACGATCGGATCCGAGCCGGTGGCCACGACGACGTGCGCGGCGGTATGCCGGACGCCGTCGACCTCGACAACGCCGGCGCCGGCGAGCCGACCGGTACCACGGAACAGGTCGATGCCGTTATCGGCCAGCCACTTCTCCTGGCCGGTATCCGTGTGGTTGGACACCATGTAGTCGCGCCACGCGAGTGCGGCCGGCACGTCGACCTCGGCCGTGGCGGCGGCCTCGCGCGCGCCGTGCACGGCCTCGCCGGGTCGCAGCAGCGACTTCGAGGGGATGCACGCCCAGTATGAGCACTCGCCGCCGACCAGCTCTCGCTCCACGATGGCGACGCGCATTCCGCGCGCGGCCAGCGCCGCGGCGCAGTGCTCGCCGGGGGCGCCGCCCCCTAGCACGATGACGTCGTAGTCGTTGCTCGAACTCATCGGTATCTCCCTCGGTTGCCGGTGAAATCAGGGTGCGCGGCCGCGATGCGCTGCGACCACGCGGGTCCCCCCACGAGACGAAGCCTCTCACAGCGGACGCCCGTCGGGGCATTGGGTTTGGACCGAGTCCCGGCACGGGAGGGACCGTGAGCACCATCGTCGCGGTCGCGCTACGAGCGGCGGGCATCTGGGCGGCCGCGGGAAAGTGCCCGCCATAGGCAGGGCCCTGCATAACCTGCCACTCGGCGCCGGCGGGACGAACCGCGGCAGTCCGTGCACGTGGGAGGAGCTGTCGTACAGACCCGGCGAGTGTGGGATCGGTTGTGTCGAGGCCATAACGCACCCGGGCGCGTCACGGAGGCGCTCGCCGAAGTTTGGCGTTTTACCCCTCAAAAATGAGGGGTAAATCGCCATTGACCGGGGGTGGTCGGCCACGGCCCCTCGCGACCTTGTGAGCCGATCACAACGCCGATCGGTTACGCGACAGCGTCGCGGGCGGCGTTTGTGCCGTCACCCCTGATGGGTGAGGATCTTCCTCGGCCGCCGGGCCGGCGCCGGCGAGGCTTGGTGCGGTAGTGAGAGCCCGTGCGACAGCGTCGCCCAGGGAGCCTGTGGAACCGTTGATTGCTGCCATGAGCGCGAAGGACAGACTCATATCGGGGAGGCTCCTCCCGGCGGCCCGCATCCGCTTCAACCAAGAAGATCGCCGGCCGCACCTGAAAACCGAGCAAATTCACTCAGGCGGGCCTGTTTTCGTGTGCTCGGACGTCCCCGTCGGGCGGACGGGGATTCACAGGCCAGCGTCGGGGGCATGCGCGATCTGCCACGGTCTCCGGGTGCCGCCCCGATGGCGCCTTGTGCGGATCGGCGAGCGCGCCTTGTGCGGGTCGGCGAGCGCGCATTGTGCGGGTCGGCGAGCCCCTTGCAACCCGGCGCGGTGCACTGTACCATGTGGTACATGAGACCAGTAACAGTCACCACAGAAGTGCCTTATCCGACCGAGGACGTCTACGACTTCCTCGACGTGATGTCGAACCACGAGCCGTTCACGAACCACATGCTGCGGGATTGGGAATTCGCCGGGCCCGATCGAGGAGTCGGCTCCAAGGCGAAGGTGAAGGTCAGCGCCGGCGGGCGGACCGAGAGCGTCGAGATCGAGGTGGTCGAAGCCGACCGTCCCACCAGGATCGTCGAGCGGAACGTCGGTGCCGGGGGTCGCCGGGTGGCGAACGGCACGTACACGCTCGCCGAGCTGCCCGGCGGAGGGACGCGGATCACGTTCGAGTACGCCTGGCAACGGGCGCCGCTCAGCGAGCGGCTCGCCGCGCCGCTGGTCCGAGGGATCCTGCGGCGCGGAAACGAGCGAGCCATGCGCCGGCTCGAGGACCAGCTCGCGACCTCCATGCCGTCGATGAGCCCGTAAGAGAGGTGACGCCCAAGCAGCGGCTTCTCGACGCGGCGATCGAATACGTCGCGGCCAATGGGATGAGCGACGTGAGCCTCCGCACGCTGGCCGCGGCGCTCGGGACGAGTCATCGCATGCTGATCTTCCACTTCGGCTCCAAGGAGGGCCTGTGGGTGGAGATCATCCGCACGGTCGAGCAGCGTCAGCGGGAGCTGCTCGGCCAGGTCCTCCCCGATCCGACCCAGCCCGTCGGCGAGGCGATGCGCGCGTGGTGGAGACACATCTCCGATCCGTCGCTGTGGCCGAACGAGCGGTTGTTCTTCGAGATCTACGGCCAGGCGCTGCAGGGGCGGCCCCACACCACCGAACTGCTCGACGGGATCGTCGACGACTGGCTCGACCCGGCCACGGAGATCAACGTCTCGCTCGGACTGCCGCGATCGGTCGCGCGCGCTCACGCGCGGCTGGGCGTCGCGGTGACGCGCGGGCTGCTGCTGGACCTGCTGGCCACGAGGGACCGCGCCGGCGCAGACGCGGCGATGGACGCGTTCATCGACGTGTACGAGGCGTGGCTCGATCGCGCCGGGGGAGCCCGAATGGGGGAGTGACCCCATTGCCCGCGGCCCGCTGGGAAGCGACGCTGAGCCGGCGATGCAGTTCACCACTCCACACCTTGCCGGCCGCGACCACCGATCCAGCACCGGAGCGGCACTCACGCTCGCCAGCAGGCTCGACGGGCAGGTCTGCCTCCCCGGCGCCGGCGGCTACGACGAGGCCAGGCGTGTCTTCAATGCGATGATCGACCGCCATCCCGCGGTGATCATCCGGTGTGGCAGCGTCGAGGACGTGGTTGAGGGAGTCGGGTTCGCTCGCGACCAAGGCCTGCCGGTCACGGTCAAGGGCGGAGGCCACGGCGTGGCGGGGAGGGCGGTGTGCGACGGCGGCGTGATGCTCGACCTGTCGGCGATGAAGTGCGTGGCCGTCGACCCGTTCGAGCGGACCGCGACGGTCGGCCCGGGCGTGACGCTGGGTGACCTCGACCGCGAGACCGAGCCGTTCGGACTCGCCACGCCGACCGGCGTGGTGTCGGTGACCGGGCTTTCCGGGCTCGCGCTCGGCGGCGGAATCGGCTGGCTCAACGGCAAGTACGGGCTCACCTGCGACAACCTGGTGACTGCCGAGATCGTCACCGCGATGGGCGACCGGGTCGTCGCGAGCGCGGACGAGAATCCAGATCTGCTGTGGGGACTTCGAGGGGGAGGCGGCAATTTCGGCGTGGTGACCTCGTTCACGTTCCGGCTGCATCCGGTCGAGCGGGTGCTCGCCGGATCGGTCATGTACCCGGCCGCGAAGGCGCGGCGCGCGCTCCGCCTCTACCACGAGTTCGCCAGCGGCTGTTCGGACGAGATCACCACAGCGCTGTCGCTTTCCCGGCCCGGCGGGGGCGAGGTGGCGGTGAGCATCGTCCTGTGCCACGCCGGGCCGCTCGAGCGTGCCGACAAGATGCTTGGCTCGCTCCGGAGCCTCGGCGCTGAACCCGATGCGATTTCGCCGATGACCTATCGGACGCTGCAGGCGTCCGCCGACGAGGGCTATCCGCCTGGGCATCAGCACTACTGGAAGTCCGGCTACGTCACCGAGATCGACGACGGATTGATCGACGTGCTGGTCGACTTCGTGACCAGGATGCCTTCGCCGAGCTCGGGCGTCGGGCTTCAGCAGCTGCACGGTGCTGCGGCGCGCGTGGACCCGGCCGCGACGGCGTTCCCGCACCGGGGCGACCGCTACGACTGCCTGATCCTGTCGCAGTGGCCCGACCCCGCGGACTCCGAGCGGAACGTCGCGTGGACCGCCGAGCTGTTCGACGCGCTCGGGCCGTTCCTCGCCACCGGCGTCTACGTCAACAACCTCGGGGACGAAGGCGACGATCGCGTCAGACAGGCCTACGGATGCAATTACGACCGTCTAGCCGCGCTCAAGACCGAGTACGACCCGACCAATCTGTTCCGCCACAACCAGAACATCAAGCCTCTGCACGACGGCAGCAAATAGGATCCCGTACGCGGGAGCGCCCGCGTGATTCCGATGAAGCCAGTTTGCGAGTACCTCGACTACGCAGGACGCGACGACGTGCTCGGCGGCGGCGTGCGGATGGTGCCGATCGAGACGCCGGTCGGCGCGTTCAAGGTGTGGACCAAGCGGATCGGCAACAACCCGGACCGCCGAGTCCTCCTGCTCCACGGCGGTCCGGGCGCAACGCATGAGTACCTCGAGGCCTGTGACAGCTACCTCCCGGCGGCCGGCATCGAGTACTACTACTACGACCAGCTCGGCTCCGCGTTCAGCGACCGGCCCGGCGACGACTCGTTGTGGGAGCTCGACCGCTTCGTCGACGAGGTACAGCAGGTTCGGCTGGCCCTCGGCCTCGACCGGGACAACTTCGTGCTGTACGGGCAGTCGTGGGGCGGGATCCTCGCGATCGAGTACGCGCTCGCGCATCCCGACGCGCTCAAGGGGCTCGTGATCTCGAACATGATGTCTGACGTTCCCGCATACAACGCGTATGCCCGAGACGTGCTGATGCCCGCGATGGACCAGGACGCGCTCAGGGAGATCCAGGCGCTCGAATCAGCGGGCGAGATCGATAACCCGCGCTTCATGGAGCTCCTCTACGAGCATTACTACGTCCATCACATCCTGCGCATTCCGCTCGAGGACTGGCCGAACCCGGTACAGCGAGCGTTCGCGGCGATCAACCCCGCTGTCTACGTCTCGATGCAGGGACCCAGCGAGCTTGGCATCAGCCGGGACGCGAAGCTGTCCGAGTGGAGCCGGTTCGACGAGCTCGCCTCGATCGACGTGCCCACGCTCGTCATCGGAGCCCGCTACGACACGATGGATCCGGCGCACATGGAGGCGATGGCCGCTCGGCTGCCGCGCGGTCGCTATCTGTACTGCCCCGACGGAAGCCACCTCCCGATGTACGACGACCAGGAGCGGTACTTCTCAGGCCTGGTCGACTTCCTCGTCGGCATCTAGCCGGGCCGTCGATCGACCGGGTCGCGCCGATCCCGGACCTGCTGACGAGCACCGGCTCGAACTCACCCAATATTTGACCGCTAACGATTTCTTTATGAGCGATGCGGGAAGATCCGGCGTTCATGTCGATTGAGCACCGTCGAGGGGCGGCGAATCGAAGAACGCGGTCACGCGGTCTGCGCGGCTTGGCGACAGCGATGGTAGGCGCCATCTCGCTCGGGGTGCTCGTCTGGGTCGCGGCGCCGGGGAAGGTGCTTGACCAGGTCGGCGAGATGAACGCCACGTGGGCGCTGGTCGCGGTCGCGCTGGAGGTCGGGTCGTGCCTGTGTTACGTGATCGTTTTCCGGTACTTCTTTCCGGAGCCCCCGGCGGCGACCAGTCGCCGTGTGGCGTGGATGGCGATGGGCGCCGGGGCCGTGCTCCCCGGCGGGAATATCACTTCGGCGGCGGCCACGGGGCTGTTGCTTCGCGATGGCGGCCTCGGAACCAGGCGGCTACTCGGGCGTTGCGCTGCGCTGCTCTGCCTGCTCACCGCATTGGGGTTCGCGCTGAACGGGGTGGCCGGCGCGCTGCTGCTCGCGGGCGTGCCCGACGGTCCTCTCGACCTGAGCCACACCGGGATTCCAATTGTCGTATCGGCTGTCGTCTTGTCGGGAGCCGCGATTGTGATGTTGGCGAGTCGCCGCTTCGGAGAACGGACTCCGAAGGCCGTTCGTGGCGTCGCGGCGGGGCTGGAGGGTGCTTGGGCGGCGGTCAGGACTCCGGGATGGCGGCTGGCCGGGGCGGCCGGGTTCTTTTGCCTCGACGTTGGTGCCCTGTGGGCTACCTGCGCCGCGACCGGACATCGCTTGGGCTTCCTCGCGGTGCTGATCGCCTACTGCATCGGTTATCTGGCGACGGCGGTTCCGATCCCGGCCGGTCTCGGGGTGCTCGATGCCGGTCTTGCCGGTGCGCTCGTCCTGTATGGCCTGCCGGCGCCGGCCTCGGTGGGCGCCGTGCTGGTGTATCACGCGATCTCGATCTGGGTGCCGGGGTTGGGTGGGCTGTTCGCGTGGCTCTCGACTCGAGCAGCTCGGACGAGCGGGGGCGCAGATATCAGTACGCCATCCCTCGGCGGACTGCGGCTCGCGAAGGCGGCCGAGACCGACGGCTGAGGGGTTTTGTGCAGCGACACGGGCCAGCCACCCGGGAGTGAGCCAGATCTGCCAATCTCGCGGATGATGCAAGCGGCGAGCCTTGATCCGCGACTGAAGCCCCGACTGCGCGGGGTTCTCCATCAGTGGGCGTTTGCGGTGTCTCTGCTCGCCGGCGTCGGTTTGGTGCTCGAGGCCGGGTCCGCGCGCGCCCGGGTCGCGGTGACGGTGTATGCGCTGAGCGTCGCCGCCCTGTTCGGCACGAGCGCCCTGTATCACCGCGTCAACTGGCGCACGCTGAGCGCTCGCCGCTGGGTGCGCCGGCTCGACCACACGATGATCTTCGTCGTGATCGCGGGTAGCTACACGCCGTTCGCGGTGCTCGTGATGCCGGGGACGCTCGGCACGGTCGTCCTGATCGCAGTGTGGTCAGCGGCGCTCGCGGGCGCTGTGTTCAAGCTGGTCTGGATCGATGCTCCCAGCTGGCTCGGCGCGGCCACGTACGTCTCAATCGGCTGGATCGCGCTCGTCGCGCTTCCCGAGCTTCTGGAGCGCCTCGGTATCGCCGCGGTGGGGGCGTTGGCGCTCGGCGGGATTCTCTACAGCGTGGGCGCGGTGATCTACGCGCACAAGCGGCCCGATCCGGCGCCGACGGTGTTCGGCTATCACGAGCTGTTCCACCTGCTGGTGATCGTTGCCGCCGCGCTGCAATACGCCGTCGTGGCCTTCTGGGTCCTGTAACGGATGTCAGCAGGCACACAAAGGCTGCTACGTTAGGTTGCGTGGTCGGCCTCCGCCGGCCGCGAGGCAGCTCGCTTGGGTTCCGCTCAGAGCGGTTCGGGTCAGCCATCGCCTCCCGAATCGTCCGCGACCCTCTCGTGTCGCCAAGGAGTTGTGCATGTCAACAGAATCGTTCGCTGGTCTCGGCGTGTCGGACGCCGTCGTCGGCTGCCTCGCCTCAGCCGGGATCACCGAACCGTTCGCGGTACAGCGCGCGGTGATCGGCGACGCGATCGCCGGGCGGGACGTGATCGCGAAGTCGCCGACCGGTTCGGGCAAGACCCTCGCGTTCGGGATTCCGCTCGTCGAGCGGATCCGCGCCGAGGACCCGAGACCGGCGGGACTCGTGCTCGCACCGACCCGCGAGCTCGCGACCCAGATCGTCGACGACATCCGCGCGATCGCGCATGTGCGTGCCCTCCGCGTCACGGCCGTATACGGCGGGGTCGGCCTGGTCAAGCAGGCCAAGGACGCCGCCGTCTCGCACCTGATCGTCGCGACTCCGGGGCGGCTCGAGGATTTGCTCGCGCGTGGTGCATTCGCGCTGCACAACATCCGGATGCTGGTCCTCGACGAGGCCGATCGGATGCTCGACATGGGCTTTCGTCCGGCCATCGACCGGATCGTCGGGGCGTGCCCGGGAGCGCGCCAGACGCTGTTCTTCTCCGCCACCCTCGACGGCGAGGCCGGGCGGATCGCCGAGCGCTACGCTCGCGAGCCGGTGATCCGTCAGCAGGGACCGGCGGCGCGACGCGCGAGCGGGGAGATCGAGCACAATTTCGTGCACGTCGCGCATGAGCATCGAGTCGATGCGCTCGTCCGCGAGCTCCGTCGCGACCGCGACCTCACGCTCGTGTTCGTGCGGACCAAGCGTGGAGCCGACCGCCTCGTCAAGCGGCTCGGAGCGCACGGCGTCAAGGCGGCGGCCATGCACGGCGACAAGTCTCAGCGCCAGCGCGAGCGGGCACTCGCTCAGTTCGAGTCCGGAGCCATCGACACGCTCGTGGCGACCGACGTCGCGGCGCGCGGGATCGACGTCGAGAGGATTTCGCACGTGATCAACTTCGACCCGCCCCAAGACAGCGAAACCTACGTCCACCGTGTCGGGCGCACCGGCCGCGCCGGCCGCAACGGGGTCGGCATCACGCTTCTCACGCCGGACCAGCGTCGCGACGTGAGCCAGCTCGCGGGCCAACTCGGGCTCGACCACCGCCTTGGGAATACCGGTCCGCGAACCCCGAACGCCAAATCACCGGCCCGTACCGGACCACGTAACGACCGCACCCGGCGCCACCGCCGCCGGCCCCGGCAAGCCTCGGCTCGATCCTGACCGCCCTCGGGCGTCGGCGACGATCTACTGTCGCTTGGCGAAGAGAACATCGGCCGCGTGTGCGGGGTCGAGCAGCGCCTCGAGCGCGGATTCATACGAGGGGAACGACAGCACGCTGCCGTCGTGAAGAACCATCAGGAACCGATCCATGCGACGGAGGAAGGCGCGATCGTGCGAGACGGCCACGACCGTACCCTCGAAGCTGTCCAGTGCCTTCTCGAGCGATTCCGATGAATCGGTGTCGAGGTTGTCGGTGGGTTCGTCGAGCAGCAGCAGGTTGTGCCCTTCGAGCTCGAGGATGAGTATCTCCAGTCGTGCCTTCTCACCACCGCTGAGCAAGTCGTAGGGGCGGCGTGCGGCATCGGCCAGTCCGTAACGTGCGAGCGCGCCCATGGCCGCTTGCATTTCGCCGCGGCGCGCCATCACGATGTCCAGTACGCCTCGACCGGAGAAGTCGGCCCGAGACTGCGTTTGCGTGAACAACCCGGCCGAGACCCGAGGGCCGGTCCGAAGCTCCCCGCTGTCCGTGGCTCTCGCACCGGCCAGCACGTGTATCAGCGCGCTCTTGCCCGATCCATTTGGACCGATGACGCCGATGCGCTCGCCGAAGTGGATCTCTTCCGAGAATGGTGCAACCAGTCCGGAGATCCCGACCGACCGCAGGTCGAGCACCACCCGCGCCGAGTCGCCACCGCGGATCCGCACGGCGATCGCCTGGTCCGCGACCGGTGAGGGCGGCGGACCGCCCGCGCGGAACCGGCGCCACCGCGATTCCATCGCGTCGGCTCGCTTGGCCCAGTCGGGGGCATAGCGAGCGCGCTCTTTGAACGTCTTCATCAGGCGAAACAGCCGCCGCTCCTCCTCGTGCCAGCGCTTCACGGCATCTCCGAGCCGCCGCTGACGATCCTCACGCGCCTGCGCGTACGTGGCGTACGAGCCGCCATGCACCCACACGCCGTTGCCCTCCAGGGTCACGATCGTGCCCACCGCGCCAGTCAGAACCTCGCGGTCGTGCGAGATCATCAGGATCGTCTTCTTGGACGCGCGGACTCGGCGCTCGAGTGCGAGCTTGGCCGGCACGTCGAGGAAGTTGTCAGGCTCGTCGAGCAGCAGAATGTCGGCGTCGGAGGCGAACAGCACGTCGAGCACGAGCTGCTTGCGCTCGCCACCGGAGAGGGTGCGTGCCGGCCGATTGGCGACGTCGGCAAACGACGCGTGAATGATGCGCCGGCACGACGCGTCCCATTGGCCCTCGAGCTCATAGCCGCCGAGCGCGGACCAGTCGGCGATCGCCTCGCCCAGCTGTATGCCCGCCCAGGAGTCGCCGGCCTCGAGCTGCGCCTCGAGGACCATCATGCTCTCGCCGGCTTGCCGCACCGCGTTCGGCGCCAGCGACAGCAGGAGCGCCTGGACCGTCCGCTCACCATCTCTCGCGCCGACGTCCTGCGCCATGTAGGCAACCCGGCCACCGACTGCACACTCGCCCTCGTCCGGAGCCAGCTCCCCGACGAGAACCTTCAGCAGCGTGCTCTTTCCGACCCCGTTGGTCCCGACGAGCCCCGCGTGCTGCCCCGGGGAGAGGCGGAACGAGACCTCCGAGAACAGCAGGTCGCCGCCCGGATGAGCGTAGGCCAGATTCGAAACCCCCACATGCGCCACGGTCCCATGTTCCCACTCGCGCCGGGCGGTCGATGCCCGAGTGCGCTCGGACGAGCTCCAGCCTTGCGAAGCTCGGCTGCTGCTGGGAAGGTTGGCGTCGATACCCGTGGATCCGACCGGGGACTCACGGGCGCGATGGGTCGGTCCAGCCGGCAGGCTGCCCTCAACCGCCAATCAACCGACGGAGGTCAAGATGAGCATGGGCGACGTGAGCAGCGACGCCTCTACCGCGGCCCCGGAGGTCCCGACCTGCGACATGAAGCTCGAGGTCGTGACCTTGCCCGTTTCCGACGTCGATCGCGCGAAGGCCTTCTATCAGAGCCTCGGGTGGCGGCTCGACGCCGACATCGTCCGCGGCGAGAACTTCCGGGTGGTTCAGCTGACGCCGCCCCACTCGGCGTGTTCGCTCGCGTTCGGTAAGGGTGTCACCACAGGTGAGCCGGGGTCCGTCAAGCGCCTGGTGCTCGCCGTCGACGACGTCGACGCGGCGCGTGAGGACGTCAGCCGCTGCGGCGTCGAGGTGAGCGGTGTCTTCCACCTTGACGGGGGGCGCGTTCCGGGCCGGGACCCCGAGGGTCGCTCCTATCAGAGCTACGCCGCGTTCTCCGATCCGGATGGCAACGAGTGGCTGCTCCAGGAGATCAAGTCACGGCTTCCCGGCCGCGAGTGGGAGGACTGACGATGGACATCGCTTCGCTGGCAGAACTGCTCCACGAAACGGCCGAGCATCACGACCCGTACGAGAAGAGCCATGCCCCACACAACTGGTGGGACTGGTACGCCGCCTACATGGACGCGCGCGAGGGCGGGAAGACGCCCGCCGAGGCATCCGAGGCGGCGGGTCGTTACATGGAGGATGTCCTACACATCGCCGCCCTGTGAGGAGACGCCATGACCCCGACCACACCGGCCACCGGCGAGTACCTCGCAGCTCCGAACCGAACGGTCAGGGCGGCAAACGGGATCGACTATGCGTATCGGGAGGTCGGCGGAGACACGCTCCCGTTGGAGTTGCTCCAGCACTTTCGCGGGAATCTCGACAACTGGATCCGGCCCTGATCGACGCGCTCGCGTCCGGTCGGCGGGTCGTAACGTTCGACAACGCCGGAGTGGGCGGGTCGACCGGCACGACGCCGGGCACGGTGACGAAGATGGCGCTCGACGCGATCGCCTTCCTCGACGCGATGGAGTTCGCGCAGGCGACTCGATCTCGCGCGTGTCGTTCTCGCCGCTCCCGCATCGCTGCGAGCTGTCTCGAGCGACGCGCCGGGACGGGGGCGCGCTCGTGTCCGGGCAGCCACGTCGGCTTGTTGAATCCCATGAGGAGCAGCCTGGGTCGCATCGGGCCGCGACCCAGATGAATCCGACGCGCCAGGCATAACCGCGCGTTAGGTCACCTCAAGTGTGACGGGGGCGACTGCACAGCGAGAGGACGCCGGTGCGCCGCCGCCTGCGGTTCGCCCTTGAGCGCGCGGGCGACGTGCTGGCGGCCGCGATGCAGGCGGGTGGTGATCGTGGCCTCGCGCGTGCGGAGCGCGCGAGCCGCCTCTCGGTACGACAGCCCGACCATGTCCACGGCGATGACCGCGTCCCGATATGCGGCCGGGGCGCTCGCGATCGCTTCCATGATCTCGCGAGCCTCGAACTCGCCCTCATCGCGTGGCCCGGCGTCGTCTTCGGACAGCGCGCGATCGCCCCGACGGTGCGCGCTGCTCCTGTAGCCGCTCGCGTAGGTGTTCCGCAGCGCTCGAAGCAGGTAGCCGATCTCGTTGCCGTCCCTGAGCACTCGCGGGCGCTTCAAGACGTTGAGGAACGTTTCCTGGACGAGGTCTTCGGCGTCGTGACGCGATCCGCACAGAGCCCAAGCCGCCCGGTAGAGCCGGTCGACGTGCAGGCAAAGACTCTCGGGGTCCAACGGCCGAGCGGAGCGGCCGCCGGCGAGAGACGGGATCTCCGATTCGAAGAAGGTCATCGATCCCGTCTCTCGAGGCATCGTCTCCACCGCCGCTCTCAGGACCCCGTCGCCGAGGGCTCGATGTTCTGGTTGAGCCGGAACAGGTTGGTCGGGTCGTACTTGTCCTTCAACGCGACCAGGCGCTGATATCCGTCCCCGCCGTACGACGACCGCGCGGCGCCGGCGTCGCCCAGGAAGTTGACGTACGCGCGTCCGGTCGACGCCTCGGAAGCGGCGCCGATCACCGCCCGTGCCCACTCGGTGTGCGCTGGACCAGCCGCCGGGTCGTGCCAGCCGGTCACGGCGTTCAGCACGAACGGCATCGAGCGCTCCGGGAACGCACTAGCTCCCGCCGGCACCCGTCCGACCGCTCCGCCCATCTGCTGAACGTGAATCTCGCATTGCGGACCCGGCGCGCTCTGATGGAGCTTGCACAGGCGATCGATCAGGTCGTCGTCGAGCCGTGCGAGGTTCGTCGCCTTGAAGTAGGCGTGGATCCCCTGAGGCCAGAGCGGATCTAGCAACGTCTGGAGGACTTGGTACGGCATCGGTCCGAGCACGTCCGCGATCGGCTTCGCGATCTCGGTGATGCCGCGAAGCAGCGCCGGCCCCTCCTCGGCAGGACCGGTGCAGGCGGCCACCAGCGCCACCACCTTCCTGCCATGCCATTCCTCGGGGATCACCGGCAGCGGCGGCGCGCTGGTCAGGTTGAGGAGCGCGGTGACCTCGTCCGGCGCGGTGGCGGACCATTCGCGGAACGCGCGCAGCAGGTCGAAAGCGTCCTCGGCCGGATAGAACACCGGCCCCGCGTGAATCACCGGGCCGAGCGGATGGAGATCGAACTCGAATCGCGTGACGATCCCGAAATTGCCGCCACCGCCGCGCAGACCCCAGAGCAGATCCGCGTTCTCGGTCTCGCTGGCACGGACCAGGCGTCCGTCGGCGGTGACCACGTCGGCCGCAACTAGGTTGTCGCAGGCCAGGCCGAACTTACGCATGGTCCAGCCGATCCCACCCCCGAGCGTGAATCCGGCCACGCCGGTGGTCGAGACGAGGCCGCCGGTGGTCGCGAGCCCGTGCGCCTGGGTCTCATGGTCGACGTCGGCCCAGACGGCGCCGCCGCCGACGACGGCACGCCGGGACACCGGATCGACGTCGACCCTGCGCATCGGCGAGAGGTCGATCACGACCCCGTCCTCGCACGTCGAGAACCCCGCGACACTGTGTCCGCCGCCGCGCACGGCGAGCGGCAGGCCATGGCTCCGCGCGAACCCGACGGCGGCGATGACGTCCGCGGCGCCGGCGCACTGCACGACGACGGCAGGGCGCCGGTCCTGATACGCGCCGTTCCAGATCTGAGTTGCCTCGGCGTAACCGTCATCGACGGGCGTGATCACCTCACCGCGGACCGACTCTCGCAGTTCCTGCACCGTTGCTTCCCCTAGTACCGGGGAAATGGTGTGACTCATCTCCAGTTCCTTTCGTTGTTCGAAGGTGAGGAGAGTTGTACGCATGATCTCTTTGCCCGCACTTAGCGCTTACTTAGCACGTGTCACGCGGCCGCCAATTGCGCCTCGAAGACGCCGACCGTGTCGTCAGCGAGGGCGTAGCGGTGGCGCGCGTCGTCGAACAGCGCCGCGGCCTTCTCGGACTGCCCTTGCAGCGTCGCGATCTGCGCGAGCGCCGTCACGGTGTTCGCGATCCAGCGCTCGCGGCGGGTGAGTTCGAGGACCGCGCGGGCGTTCAACAGCGACGCTTCCGCGACATCGAGGTCGCCTCGTGCAAACGCAAGATCGGCGCTCGCCCACAGGCTGCTGGCGAATCCCCAGCGATCCCCGGCCTTGCGGAAGATGGCCCGCGCCTCACTCAGGTGACATTCGGCCTTGCCGTGATCGCCGGCGGCGGTCTCGATCACGCCAAGCCCAACGAGCGCGAGCCCAAGCCCGCGCCGGTCACCATCGGCTTGTCGCAGTTCGAGCGCACGGCGGAGTGACAGCCGGGCGGCATCGAGATCCTCATCTGCAAGGTCGAGGTACGCACGTCGGACCAGCACCGCGGCGATCCCGCGATCGTCGTCCGCGGCCTCGAACCGAGCCGCGCTCTCGTCGAGCAGCGCACGCGCTCGACCCAGGTCCCCGCGGGCCCGCGCGATTCCGGCCTGGTTCGCGAGCACGTAGCCGATCGCCTCCCCGCAGGAGACCTCGACGAACGGCTGAAGCGTGTCCTGGAACTCGATGCGGAGTCCGGGGACGCTCACGGGCCGGCGCGTGCGGACCTCGCTGACGTTGACAGGCGACATCACTTTGTGAGAGGACCATGCGAGTGGCCGGAGCAGGTCGATGCTGCGTCTCACGAGCTCCTCCGCCGTCGCCGCGTCGCCTCGGACCCAATGCGCGACGCCGATCGAATAGACCCCGATCGCCTCTTCCGCCGCGAAGCCGTGCCGTCGGGCGACCTCGAGCGCGCGCTCCAGCCAGTCCACAGCGGTGTCGGCCGCATCCCGCGCGATCGCGCACTCGCCGAGGAACTGGAGCGCCTTCCACTCGCCGCGTCCATCCCCGACCTCGGCCGCGACGTCGTAGCTGTCCGATGCGTGGGCGAGGGCCCTGGCGAGCTCCCCGCTGCGGAGCGCGACCGCGGCTGCGGCCAGCAGCGCTTCGCAGCGCAGTGCTGTCCGCTCGGAGGTCGCTGCCAGGGACTGCTCGAGGCGCCGCTGAGCCTCATGGAGGTCGATGCGCCGCATCCAGAATGGCCATAGCGCTACACAGAACCGCAATCCGTCGGTGGGCTCGCGCTCGACCAGCGTCTTGAGGCCCGCGCGCAGGTTCGCGGCGTCGCGATCGAGCCGGGAGGATCCGCGCTCGGCTTCGGCCAGCGCCAGCGCCCATCGCGCGTGCCGCTCGATCAGCGCTGCGGTCTCGCCCGCCTCTTCCAGCCGGTGACTCGCGTAGATTCGAACGGTCTCGAGCAGGCGAAAGCGCCGCTCGCGCGAGGTGGCCGCTCCGGCGAGCACGAGTGACTTCTCGATGAGGCGCGCGAGCACATCCGCGATGCCGACGGGGTCGAGCTCGCCCCAGGCGCAGACGGTCTCCGCCGCATCCAACGCGAATCCGCCGGCGAACACCCCGAGCCGCCGGAGGAGTACTCGCTCGTCCTCGGCGAGTAGGTCGTGGCTCCAGTCGAGCGTGGCGCTCAGCGTCTGCTGCCGCGTCGGCGCTGCGCCGCTGTCGTTGCGCAGGACGCGGAACCGATCGTCGAGACGATCGGCAATCGCCGCCGCGCCCAGTGCGCCGTGGCGGCCCGCCGCGAGCTCGAGCGCAAGCGGCAACCCGTCGAGCCGGGCGCAGATCCGGGCGACGTCGGCCGCGTTCTCGTCGTCGAGCAGAAATCCCGGGGCGGCGGCTTGCGAACGCTCCACGAACAGCCGCACGGCCTCGTACTCGATCAGCTCGTTCGCGGGAGGCACCCGGTCCGGGTCTGGTATTCCGAGGGATGGAACCCGGAACACGACCTCGCCGGGAGCGTGTAGGGGCTCGCGGCTGGTGGCGAGGATCGTCAAACCCGGAGCGGACCGTCGTAGGTCCTCCGCGAGCCGCGTGATCGCGCCCAGCAGGTGCTCGCAGTTATCGATCACGAGCAGGATCGACGACCGCGCGAGGTGGTCGAGCAGGGCGTCGAGCGGCGTCTGACCGGGCAGCGCGCGCACGTCGAGCGCGTCCGCGAGCGCGTCGGCGACCAGCGCGGGATCGGACACCGGGGCAAGCTCGACCATGGCGATCCCGTCGGGGTGCGATGCCTGCGCAACCCGTGCGAGCTCGAGGGCAAGCCTCGTCTTGCCGACTCCGCCGGTCCCGACCAGCGTCAGGAGCCGGGTGCCTCGCAGCAATGTCCTCAGCTCGCCGAGCTCGCGCTCTCGCCCGACGAACGAACTGGTCGCCACGGGGAGCGGGGGCGGCCTCCTGGTGACCGCCGGGCCCAGTGCGGCCAGCTCCTCGGCGAGCGCCTCGGCGAGGTCGGCAAGCTCCTCGCGGCGGTCAATGACCCAATCGTCGTAGCGGTTCTCAGGCAGCAGTTCGCCGCGGTACACCGAAAGGGCGGCTTCATACCCGGCGTGGGTGCAGGCGTCGCGGGCATCGGCGGTGGCCCTCTCGAACCGCTCGACGTCGACCTCGGCATTCAGCCGGAGTAGCTCCTCGCGGAGCTCGATCGCGCCGGCGCCCAGTGCCCGCCGGGCGACGTAGATGGCCTGGTGGAGATTATTGGCGGCCGCGGCGGGAGCGCGATCTCGCCAAAGCACATCCATCGCCTGCTCACGGTGAAGCCGATGCCCGGGAGCGAGCGCCAGCAGCTTGACCAGCTCGCGCGCCTTTCGGAGGCGCCAGACAGTGTCCGGCACCGAGCGCCCGTCGACACTGGCAGCGAAGCCTCCTAGCAGGGTCACGCTGACGACGGGTGGCGTGTCCCGGGTTGCCACCGGAGTCGAATTGGTCCGCACGGCGGTCGCGGACATCGTTACCCGCTCGCGAGCGCATTGATGTCGTCCGCGGTCTGACCTTGACCGCCGATGCCCCACGCGCCGCTGGCGATCTCCTCGATCACGCACCACGTGTGCTGGCGCATGTTCTCGCCCTGGACCTCGACGAGCGCGTCGGTGAGCCGCTCGATGATCTCCTGCTTCTGTGCCGTCGTGAATACGCCTGCGACGACCTTGACCTGGATGAGCGGCACTCGGGTTCTCCCTTCGACGACCGCGATGGGTGGGTCAGGAGATAGTGCGCCCGAGGCGCGCCCCGCACATCGGGCAGATCCCCTGACACCGCCCCCCGAACATTTTCCACGCCGATAGGTAGGGGACTTACCATTGCCAGGGAATGGACCGGACGGCGCTCGCCTCCCCGATTGGGCTGCTCGAGCGCGAGCACGAAGTCGAGCACGTCCAGGCTGCTCTCCGCGATGCGAGCAAGCGCGCCGGCAGGGCGGTGGTGATCGAAGGCGCCGCGGGGTTAGGGAAGTCCCGGCTGCTCGAGCTGGCCGGTGCGCGCGCGTCCGAGCTCGGTTTTCGCGTGCTCGGCGCGCGCGGCACGGAGCTCGAGCAGGGCTTCCCGTTCGGCGTCGTGCGCCAGCTGTTCGAGCGCGCGCTGATGAGCGCCGAGGAGGACGAGCGCGAGCGGTGGCTGGCGGGAGCCGCGGCGTTGGGAGCGGAGGTGCTCACGGGTGCGCCCGTGGCGATTCCCGGCTCGACGGCCGGCGCGTCCCCAGATGACCCCAGCTACGCCTGGCAGCACGGGTTGTACTGGCTGGCCGCCAACATCTCCTCCGACTTGCCGCTCGCGCTCGTCGTCGACGACCTCCAATGGTGTGACGCCCCGTCCGCGCGCACGCTCGCGTTCATCGCGCGGCGGCTCGAGGGGCAAGCGATGGCGGTGATCCTCGGCACCCGTCCGCCAGACCCAGCCGCGTCACCGGACACCGCGATGCTCGCGGCCGATCCCGATGTGGCGCTGCTGCGCCTCTCACCGCTTACCGAGGCGTCGGTCTGCTCGATGATCGCCTCGCGCCTGGCCGGCGACCCCGATCGCCGCTTCACCGAGGCTTGCATTCGAGTGACCGGCGGCAACCCACTGCTAGTCGGCGAGTTGCTCTCCGAAGCGGCCGCCCGCCGACTCGAGCCAACCGCGGAGAACGCGGCCGACGTCGGATCGATCGTCCCGCGCGGCGTCTCCAACGCGGTGCTGCTCCGCCTCGCGCGTCTCGACCGGGGGGCTGAGGCGCTGGCCAGGGCACTGAGCATCCTCGGTGACGGTGCCCAGGTGGGCGACGCGGGGCGACTCGCGGAGCTGACGCCGGCCGAGGTCGAGGAGGGGTTGACGTCGCTCGTGTCCTCCGGTGTGATCGAGCCGGGCGGCAGCGTCCGCTTCGTCCATCCGATCCTCCGTGCGGCGATCTACGAGGACCTGTCCGGAGCCGAGCGCGAGCGGCTGCATTGCAGCGCGTCGAAGGTACTCGAGGAGCGCGGAGCCCCCGCCGAGCAGGTCGCGGCGCACGTGATGCACACCGAGCCCGCCGGCGACGCGGTCGCGGTGGCGCTGCTTCGCGACGCCGCGCGCGAAGCACTGGCTCTGGGTGACGCCACACGGGCGGCGACGATGTTGACGCGCGCGGTCGACGAGCCCCCGCCCGTCGACGAGCGCCCCGCCGTGGTGCTGGAGCTGGGTCTCGCCCGCGCGCGTGCGGGACTTCCCGACGCGATCGCGCCGCTCGCCGAGGTCGTCGAGCGCGGGTCCCGCGAGGCCGACATCGTCACTGCGGCGATCGAACTCAGCGGGATCCTGTTTTTCGACGGCCGCGCCCCCGAAGCGGCCGCGATCCTTCGGCGAGCGACGGAGCGCTTACCCCCTACCGCGGCCGGTCGCGAGCGGCTCGAGGCCGCGCTGCTGGGCGCCAGTTACACGTCCGTGCCGGCCCGGCGCGAGGCCGACGCCGCGATCGCGTCGCTGCGCGATCCGGGTGGCCCGGCGCGCGGGGTGCTCGAGGCCACAACCCTGGCCACGCTCGCGATGGACGAGCTGATGTACCTGCGCTCGGCGACGAGGGCCGCCGATCTCGCCGGCCGCTCGCTCGCCGCCGGTCTCCCGTCGGAGCCGCACCGCGGCGAAGCATGGGCAATCGTGGGCCTTGCCGTGCTCGCGGCGACCGACCAGCTTGCCGCCGCATTGGGCGGCACGGACGAGATCCTGGCTCGGGCGCGCGAACGGGGTTCCGCAGCGACGGTCGCGAACATCTCCGCTCTGCGTGCGTTCGTCTGCTCGCGCCGGGGAGATCTGATCGCGGCCGAGGGGGACGCGGAAGCGGCGATCGAGCTCGCCCGAGACCTCCTCGGCGTCGAGTTTGTAGTGCTCGCCGTGTCGACGGCGGTGCTGGTCGGGATCGATCGCGATGAGACGCCCGGATCCTTGCGACGACTGATCGACGCCGAGGGCATCCGCTACGACGACCAGTTCTCGCCGAGCTCGCAGCTGCGCTACGCCTCCGGCGTGCTGCGAGCCGCGGACCGCAACCACGAGGGTGCGATCGACGAATTGCTTGGCTGCGGGACGGGGCACCCGGCCCTTGGCGGCGAGAACCCCGCGGTCCTTCCCTGGCGCTCCGCGGCGGCCCTTTCACTGGCCGAGCTCGGGCGTCTCGCCGAGGCGCGCGAGCTTGCCGCCGACGAGGTCCGGCGAGCACGGGCCTTTGGGGCTCCCCGGGCGCTCGGTGTCGCGCTGCGCGCGCAGGCGCTGGTCGGCCCCGGTCAGAAGCGCGCCGATGTCTTGCGGGAAGCGCAATCGCTACTGGAAGCCTCGGGCGCCCGACTCGAGCACGCGCGCGTGCTGGCCGACCTCGGCGCGACGCTCCGAGCGGCGGGCGAGCGTACCGCCGCCCGCGAGCCCTTGCTGGAGGCGTTGGCGCTCTCGACGCGGTGCGGCGCCAGGGCACTCGAGCGCCGGGTTCGGGCCGAGCTCGCGTCGATCGGGGTCCGGCCGCGAACCAACTCGCACTCGGGGGCCGATTCCCTCACACCCAGCGAGATGCGCGTCGCTCAGCTGGCCGCCGGGGGCGGCACGAACCGGGAGATCGCGCAAACGCTGTTCGTCACCGAGAAGACGGTCGAAACGCACCTTGGCCGCGCGTTTCGAAAGCTCAACATCTCCTCGCGTCGCCAGCTCCAGGACGTGCTCAGACGCGCGGCTGATTGACGCGCGGATTCGCTCTCCGATTCGTCGTCCTCCCGGTGCGGCTAAGAACCGGCTAAGTCCGGTCAAAGGAGCCGCCCGTATACCTGCCCCGTGCTCTCTGGAGACGAGAAGACATGGGAATGAGTCAGCAACTCGAAACCGATGCCCCCTTCCGCGATCCCGCGATCTGGTGGGGTGAGGGCGACTACGAGCTGCGCGAACGCGCCTACGCGCCGATCCACGACCGGTTGCTCGCCCGTCTCGACCCCCGCCCGGGCGAGCGCGTCCTCGATGTGGCCTGCGGTCTCGGTTCCGTCGCGGCTCACGCGGCACGAGCGGGTGCGGAGGTGACGGCGATCGACCTGGCGCCGAGCATGATCGAGCGCGCGAGCCGTCGCCCGGAGTCGGTCGACTGGCGGATCGGCGATTGCCAGGCGCTGCCGTTCGACGACGACAGCTTCGATGTCGTCGTGTCCAATTTCGGCGTCATCTTCGCGCCCGAACCGCGGCGGGCGGCGGCGGAGCTGTCGCGCGTCTGCCGGGGACGCCTTGGCATGACGGCATGGATCGGGGAGCCCGGCAGCGATCTTTGGGCGGGGTGCACGGCTAGGGTCACCGCTTCACGCCTCTGGTCATCCGAGGCCGGCGTGGCTCGGCTGCTCCCGCACTTCGAGCTCGCCAGCGAAGAAGGAGTCTGGTGGCTCCAAGGCCCGAGCGCCGAGGCGATCTGGTCCTGGGTCGTCCGCACCTCCCCGCCGGTTCGCGCCCGGCTGCGACAGATGTCGGCGACGCGGATCCGCGAGACTCGCGCCGCTTGGATTCGCCGCTACGAGAGCTTCCGCATCGACGACGGCATCCACATCCCGCACATGTACCTGCTCACCACCGGCCGCGTGTCGGGGACGCGGGGGCGGACCAGCAGCCGGGGGGCGTGAACCGATGGTGACTGGACGTCCGGCAGCTGTTGCCCAAAAACTCAGTCACAACGGACCGCAGCCGTTTGCTGGCGAACCGCCTACTGGTCGCGACCGCCGGCGGTGGGCCTGCCTAGCTTGTCGCCCCAGCGCGGGCGGAATTGGACGCTGATCCGCGCGCCCAGGCAGCTGGCGACCTTCGGGATGCCGTGGAGCCAAGTCCGCTGGCAGCTTCCGCCCATCACGAGCAGGTCGCCGTGGCCGACCTGGAGCCGCAGCCCCGGGCCGCCCGACCTCGGCCGCAGCCCGAACGGTCGCGTGGCACCGAGCGAGACGATCGCCACCATCGTGTCGCGCGGGCTCTCGCGGGCGATGCGGTCTCCGTGGAAGGCGACGCTGTCGCTACCGTCGCGGTACAGGCAGAGTCCGACGCTGACGAACGGCTCGACGAGCTCTTCGGCGTAGTGAGCACTCAGCGCCGAGCGGGCTTCGTCGAGCACCGGATGGGGCAGCGCTTCGCCCTCCGGGTAGCCGGCCAGGAGTCGCGGGACTCGCACGGTGCTGTCGTAGATGTGCATCTGCTCCTCGCGCCAGGGCACGGCGTCGGCCAGCACATCGAAGAGCTCGTCGGCAGCGGTCACGAAGCCCGGCCGCAGGTCGACCCAAGCGCCGTCGGACAGCAGCCGGCGCTCGACGGCGTCGCCGAGGTGGGCGACGCCGAGCTCGCCCGCGGAGCCAAACAGCGAGGGTTGGACGATGAGGGGCACGACATCGAGTCTAGCCGCTCACGAACACACGTTCTTACTGGATTCCTCGGGTTGCGAGCCGCTTGCCCGCAGCGCTGACGAACGCTTCGGCGATCGCGTCACCGATCCCGCCGGCACGGATGTACCACGGCACGCGGAGCTTCGCGTCGAGTTCAAGCGCGACCTGCGTGTTAGCGCTCGGCCGCAGCATCCAGGTGGCGTTGAACTCCTGGTTGGTCGGATGGTCCGTCACCCGGGTCAGCCTCACCATCGCCGGCGGCTCGACGAAGATCGCGAGAAAGAGGTTGAACTGTTTCTCGAGCCCGCCCCGGGCGGCGTGCACCGTCATCCGGACGCGGCTCGGCTGACCGTCAGCGCCGCGGTCGAGGACGTCGACGTCTCGGACCACGTCAGGGCACCAGTCGGGGTAACGGTCAACCGCCGCGACCAGGGCCAGACAGACCTCTTGCGGCGCGGCCACGACTTCCGCCGCTTCGCCATGGAACTCCCTCGTTCCCTTCATAAGGCAATCCACAGCATGATCGCACCGGTGCTCTAGCCCAGCGAGTCGATCCAGCGCTCGAGTCGCCGCCCTTCGCGCGCCATGAGCTCGGGATCACGGAAAGTGTTGGTGAGCAGGGCTATGCCCTGGTAGGAGGCGATGAGCGCGACCGCGAGCTCGCGAGCGTCGCGTCGCCCCATCGCCCGGAGCTGCCGCTCTGCCCATTCGATCGGCAGCCGTATCAACTGCGCGCAGGAGCGGCTCAACTCGTCGTCGCGCTTGTCCAACTCCGAGCAGAGGCTTCCCTGGGGGCAGCCGTAGCGGGCTGCCAGGTCTCGCTCATCGGTCAGCATGCGAACGAACGCCTTCAGCCGTGCCTTCGGCGTCCGGTGGCGCTCGAGCGCCACCAGCCTGTCGTTGATCTCGTCGGCGTGTGCCGCGATCACGGCCTGGACGAGGTCGTCCTTGGTCTTGAAGTAGTAGTAGACGTTGCCGACGGGTACGTCGGCGGCGGACGCGATGTCGGCGAGCGTCGTGCTTTCCACCCCCTGCGCGTGAAGCGTCTGGCGGGCGCCGTCGATCAGGCGCTCGCGCTTGCCGCCGGCCGTCAGAGCTGCGTGGTCCGAATCACGATCTCCTCGCATCAAGTCAGTCATCTCACTCAGTCTAGCGAGGAGGCCTGGACGATCTGGTAAGTTAGTCAGCTCACTAACTCATTCCATTTTTGGTCGCCGGAGGTCCTTCGCATGTCTCCCGAACCCTCGTTCCTCGCGACCCGCCGGGGCAAGCTAACGCTTGCCTTCCTGTGCGGCGTCGCCTTCCTCGACTTCGTCGACGCGTCGATCGTCAACGTCGCGCTCCCCTCGATCAGGGAGAGTCTTCACTTCTCAATCCAGAGCCTCCAGTGGGTGCTCAGCGGATATCTGCTCACCTACGGCGGCTTCATGCTCCTAGGTGGCCGCGCCGCCGATCTGATCGGACGCCGGCGAGTCCTCGTGGCGGGTACCTCGCTGTTCGGGCTCGCCTCGCTCGCCGCCGGCCTAGCTGGAAGCGAGGGGATGCTGATCGGCGCGCGCCTGGCCCAGGGCGTCGGAGCGGCGATGATGATTCCGGCCGCGCTCTCGATCCTGACCACGTCGTTCAGTGAGGGCAGGGATCGCAACACGGCGATCGGCGCCTGGGGCACGACAGCCGGCCTGGCTTCGGCCCTCGGCGTGTTCCTCGGCGGCGTGCTGGCCGAGGGGCCGGGCTGGCGTTGGGTGTTCTTCGTCAACCTGCCCGTCTGTGTGCTCGATCTGGTTGTCGTCTTCCGGCTCGTCGACGGCGAACGGCACCGCTCGCGCCTGGCCAACTTCGACGCCCTCGGTGCGCTCCTGGCGACGAGCGGCATGCTGCTGTTGATCTACACGATCATCAAGGCCCCCGACGCCGGCTGGGGCACGGCACGTACGATCGGCGGGCTGACGGGTGCCGCCGTCCTATTCGCGGCGTTCGCCGTCAATGAGGCGCGTCAGCCCGATCCGCTGTTCCCGTTCTCGATCCTCCGAATCAAAGGACTCGCAGCCGCCGACCTCACGCAGGTGATTGCGATGTCGGGCTTCTACGCGACGTTCTTCTTCCTCACCCTCTACATGCAGACGGTTCTCGGGTTCTCGCGCATCCAGGCCGGCGCCGCGTACCTTCCGACCACCCTCGGCGTCGCGATCGCCTCCGGGATCGCTTCCAAGCTGTTCGCGCGCACAGGCACGCGCCCGATCATCGTCGCCGGCGCGCTCCTCGGTGCTACCGGCGTCTTCTGGCTCTCCCGAATCCCCGTCCACGGCTCTTACGTCAAAGACCTTTTGCCCGGTTTGGTGATCATGAGCGCGGGACTGGGAGCGGTGTTCGTCGGCGTAACCACCGCGGCTCAGGCCGGCGTGCCACCGGACAAGGCCGGGCTCGCCGCCGCACTGATCAACACCTCAACCTGGCTGGGCGGTGCGCTCGGGATCGCGGTGGCGTCTGCGATCTCAACCTCGCGCGCGCATCACCTCCTCGCCGCCCACGCGACCGCCCACGAGGCGCTGACCTCGGGGTTCCAACGCGCCTTGCTTGCCTGCAGCATCGCCATGCTTGTCGCCGCCGTGCTCGCGGTACGCGCGACGAACACCCGCGGGGAACCCGTACCCACCCCTTCGCTCGAGGTCGTGCCCGTGCCGGAGAACGTCTGATCACGACCGAGATCTGAGCGGCAGGACGACGTTGGGGGAGAGGTGAGAGATGTCGCCTGCTCCGCGGACCACTAAGACACGCCAGCGGCGCGAACCTGCCGGTTACGCGGCTTGCCGCGGCGAGGCTTGCCGGCGGTCCGATGCAACCGTCGCGTTTGCTTTACCGACGGCACACGCCCGGTGATGCTCCAGCGTGACGCCCGGTGACGAGCGCGCTTGTGCAGATGCGGCCGGGCGAGCGGGCGTCCTCGCGGGAGCGCTCGGTAGAAGCGCTGCTTGCCGAGCTCGATCAGGACCAGGTAGGCGAGCACCATCACGACGAGAAATCCAAAGAACGCAGCCGGGAGGGGAGTGAACCCGAGCACATGCGCGATGGGGGAGAAGGGGAGCATCACGCCGACGGCTACCACTGCGAGAGTGGTGATCGTCAGCGGCTTGCTCGGCCGGCTGCGCAAGAACGGAACCCGTCGGGTGCGGATGGCGAAGATCACGAGGCTCTGCGTCGCCAGCGACTCGACGAACCAGCCTGAGCGGAACAGCGGAGCGTGGGCGTTGAAGACCCAGATCATGATCCCGAACGTCGCGAAGTCGAAGATCGAGCTGATCGGGCCGAAGAAGAGCATGAATCTGCGGATCATGCGGATGTCCCAGTGGGCCGGCTTCTGGAGTTGCTCCTCGTCGACGTTGTCGGTCGGGATGGTCATCTCACCGATGTCGTAGAGGAGGTTGTTGAGCAGGATCTGGGTCGGCAGCATCGGCAGGAAGCTGAGGAACAGGGACGCGCCGCCGGCGCTGAACATGTTTCCGAAGTTCGACGAGGTGCCCATCAGGACGTACTTGATGGTGTTGGCGAAGATCCGCCGCCCCTGGGCGATGCCGTCGGCGAGGATCCCGAGGTCCTTGTCGAGCAGGACGATGTCGGCCGCGTCCTTGGCGACGTCGGTTGCGGTCTGCACCGAGATTCCGGCATCCGCGTCGTGCAGCGCAACTGCGTCGTTGACGCCGTCGCCGAGGAATCCGACATCGGCGCCGAGACGCTGCTGGGCTTTGATGACGCGTGACTTCTGCTCCGGCGTAACGCGCGCGAAGATCGTCGTCTTAGGAAGCCGGTGCGCGAGTCGCTCGTCGTCGAGTTCGTCGAGCTCGGCGCCGGTGATCGTCCCGAGCACGTTGAGCCCGATGTCCTGGCAGACCTTGCTCGCCACCATGGCGTTATCGCCGGTGATCACCTTGACCTCAACGCCCAGGCGGTCGAGCTGTGCGAGCGCGTCGGCGGCATCTGGCTTGGGTGGATCCAGGAATGTGAGGAAGCCCGCGAGCTCGAGGTCGCGCTCATCGTCGGGCGTGAGCTCAGTCTGACCCTCGGCGGCGCGCGTCGCGACCGCGACAACACGGCTTCCCTGGGCAAACAGCTGCTCGAGAACGGCCTGCGCCTGAGGCGACGTGTTCAAACTTCGCGCCAGGACCGCCTCGGGTGCTCCCTTGACGATGACGAGCCGCTCGCCTCGATCTCCCTCCACGAGGACGGAGACCAGACGGCGCTCGTAGTCGAATGGCAGCGTGGCAAGTCGTTTGGCTGCGGCAGCGCCCAGCCTGCTCGAGTCCGGGGACTCCCACAAGGCACGATCGAGTGGATTTCCGCCCGCGACGTGACCATCATTGAGCACGGCTTCATTACAAAGGAGACCTTCGCGGAGCACCTCGTCGGACTTCTGGCCCGCGGTGTCGAGCGCCGACGAGAACGTGATCTTCCCTTCGGTCAGCGTCCCGGTCTTGTCGGTGAAGAACACGTCGATGTTGCCCAGGTCCTCGATCGCGACCAGCCGCTTGACTACTACCTTGCGCTCCGCCAGTCGGCGTGCGCCGGTTGACAGGCTCACGGTCACGATCGCCGGGAGCAGCTGCGGTGTCAGCCCGACGGCAATCGCGAGCGCGAACAGGATCGAATCCAGCGTGCCGTGCCCGAGTAGGAGATTCACCACCAGGATCGTGCTGGCGAGGATCGCCGTCACCGACACGAGCATCAACGAGAAGTCGCGCAACCCGAGCTGGAAGGCGGTCTGCGGTTGGCGCTCGCCAAGCCGCGTTGCGATTCGACCGAACTCGGTTCCCGCACCCGTCTGCGTCACCACCCCGAGACCGCTTCCATTCCGGACGACCGTTCCCATGAACGCGCAGGACGGCAACGCCAGCGGCGACTCGGGCGATTCGACGGCTGCCTTCTGCTTCTCCACCGGAAGTGATTCGCCGGTCAGGATCGACTCGTCGCATTCCAGTCCATCGGCGCTTAAGAGCCGCAGGTCCGCGGGCACGACATCGCCCACCGATAGCTGCACCACGTCCCCGGGAACCAGCAACGTAACGTCGACGGCGATGGGCTTGCCGTCGCGGACTGCCAGGGCGGTGTGCCTTAGCTGTGAGTGCAGCTCTTCGACGGCTCGCGCTGAGCGGTACTCGTTGAAGAAGCCCAGGCCGACGCTGAGTCCGATGATCGCCAGGATGATGATCGCGTCGGTTCCCTCGCCGACAAAGGCCGACACGACCGCCGTCGTCACGAGCAGGATCAGCAGCGGGTTACGAAGCTGACGTAGGAAGATGACCAGTGGGCGCGCGCCATGACTGCGCAGCGCGTTCGGCCCCACCTGTTGGAGCCGCCGTGCCACCTCGTCGTTCGACAACCCCTGCGGATCCGATGCCAGTTCGTTCAGAACCGCATCGGTCTCCGTCATCGCGGCGGAGCGCAGTTCGAGCGCACGCCAGGGCGTCGCCGTCTCGGTCTGCTCACGCTCGGCGGTCAGGGTCATATCGCCACGTATCGCATCAGACCGGTCGCCAGGACAAATCCGCGCAAACGACGGAGTCGCGACCGTAGACGTTCACCGCGACCCGGCATTCCCCGGACACGCCGCCGCACAGCAGGCGGGGCGGGCATGGGGCCCCCTTGACACGTCAGAAGACGGTCGAGACACGCACACAAGCACGAGTCCTCGGCGGATCGCCCCGCGACTATCGGGACCGGTCGCCGCACGCGTCCGTAGTTCGCCGCAGCACAAGACGGCAAGGCCCCGATGAGCGGCGATCCTGCGGACCCGTAGCGTCACACTCCGATGAGCTCGATCGCCTACGCCCACGCGCGCCAGATCCTCGACAGTCGCGGTAACCCAACTGTCGAAGTCGACGTCAGGCTCGAGTCAGGAGCACTCGGGCGGGCCGCCGTGCCATCAGGTGCTTCGACCGGCGAGCACGAGGCAATCGAGCTTCGCGACGGCGACAAGCCGTTCGGCGGCAAGGGCGTGCTCCACGCTGTCGAGCATGTCAACACGGAGATCGCGTCCGCCGTCCGAGGGCGTGATGCCGGCGACCAGGAGGGACTCGATCGCACTCTGATCGAACTCGACGGAACGAGCACGAAGCGCAGGCTCGGAGCCAATGCGATGCTCGGAGTCTCACTCGCGGTGGTCCGCGCCGCCGCCGCGGACGCGGGTGAGCCGCTGTGGCGATACCTCGGAGGTGACTCCGCTGTGACGCTGCCGATCCCGATGATGAACGTCCTCAACGGCGGTGTCCACGCCGATAATCCGGTTGACTTCCAGGAGTTCATGATCGTCCCCTGGGGGGCGGACTCATTCGCGCAAGCCCTTCGCATGGGCGCAGAGACCTACCAGACTCTGAAGGCCATGCTGCACCGCCGGGGGCTTGGGACAGCCGTCGGTGACGAGGGTGGCTTCGCCCCGGCGCTGGAGTCCAACGAGGCGCCACTCGAGTTGCTCGTGTCGGCGATCGAAGCCGCCGGCTATCGCCCGGGCGATGAGATCGCGATCGCGCTCGACCCTGCCAGTAGTGAGTTCTACGCCGACGGCGCCTATCAGCTGTCCGGAGAAGGACGCGCGCTCGACACGATGGAAATGGTTGCCTACTGGCAGCGGCTGGCCGACCGCTACCCGATCATGTCGCTCGAGGACGGGATGGCCGAGGACGACTGGAACGGCTGGCGCGCGCTCACCGATCGGCTCGGCGACAGTTTGCAGCTCGTGGGCGACGACATCTTCGTGACGAACCCGGCGATTCTCCGGCGCGGCATCGACGCCGGCGTCGCCAACTCGATCCTGATCAAGCTCAACCAGATCGGAACGGTCACCGAGACGCTCGCGACGATCGCACTTGCGCGCGACGCCGGCTACCGGACCGTGATCTCACACCGCTCCGGCGAGACCGAGGACACGACGATCGCCGACTTCGTCGTCGCCACCGGTGCCGGCCAGATCAAGACCGGCGCCCCGGCCCGGTCCGAGCGCGTGGCGAAGTACAACCAGCTGCTGCGGATCGAGGAGCAGCTCGGCCAGCGAGCTCGTTTCGCCGGCCGCGCCGCGGTCGCATCGGGCTGAGCAAGGGCAATCGACCTCATGTCGTCTGTCATCGCCACCGTGCAGAGCTGACATGCGCATCGTGGCCGCCCTTGGCGGCAACGCCCTCCTGGAGCGAGGTGAGCCGCCCGACTCGAGAATTCAACTCCACCACGTGCGCGCCGCTGTCGAGGCGCTCGCCCCATTGGCGGATGGCAACGATCTCGTCATCACTCATGGCAACGGGCCCCAGGTCGGCCTGCTGGCACTCGAGAGCGCCGAGGACCGATCCCTGTCGGTGCCGTACCCGTTCGATGTGCTGGGCGCCGAAACGCAAGGAATGATCGGATACTGGATTCTGCAAGCCCTACAGAACGCGCTTCCCGGCCGCGAGGTCGCGGCGCTCATCACCCAGACCCTGGTGTCGATCTCCGATCCGGCATTCGCCGAGCCGACGAAGTTCGTCGGACCGGTGTATGAGGAGGCTGAAGCCAAGGAGCGCGCGGCCGCCGCCGGCTGGATAGTCAAGCCGGACGGACCGTTTTGGCGTCGGGTGGTGCCATCGCCTGCTCCTTGTCGCATCGTCGAGATCGGGCTGATCCGTCAGCTTTTCGATGCAGGGGTCGTGGTGATTTGCGCCGGTGGGGGCGGTGTCCCCGTCATCCGCAACGACGACGGCGCGCTGGAAGGAGCGGAGGCTGTGGTGGACAAGGACGCTACGGCCGCTCTTCTCGCCGGGGCGCTCGACGCCGATGCATTGCTGCTGCTCACCGATGTGGCAACCGTGGAGATCGGCTACGGCACGCCGGACGCGCGGCCGATCACCGGCACGACGCCGGCGTTTCTGAGATCACAGTCGTTTCCGTCGGGATCGATGGGACCTAAAGTGGACGCCGTGTGCCGGTTCGTCGAGCTCACCGGAGGCGTCGCCGCCATCGGCGCTCTCGCCGATGCCGGTGCGATCCTCTCCGGGAGCGCGGGAACGCTTGTTTTCCCGAACGGTCCGGACTCCGACGCGCGACCTCAGAGCGCCGGAACCTTTTCGGACGGGTGATACTGCGCAAAGTGCTCTGAGCGGCAGGAGCCAACCGGCGTCTTGCAGATCCAGTTGTCGATCGGCTGGTGGTCTCGCATCGCGCGCCATACGTCCTCGGCGCGAATCGGCATGTGTGTGAGCTCAGCGCCAGTCGCGGCACCGATCGCATTGCCGATCGCCGGCGCCACCGAGATCATCGGGTGCTCGCCGACTCCGCGGGCGCCGAACGGTCCATCAAGCTGCGGCGTCTCCACGACGTGGCTCTCGATCACTTCTGGAATGTCCTTGGCGGTGGGCACCTTGTTGTCGGTGAAAGAGGGGTTCAGCAGGTGACCCTGCTCGTCGTAGATATAGCCCTCGCACACGGCCGTGCCCAGGCCCTGGACCATGCCGCCGATGCACTGTCCGCGCACCATCCCCGGGTTGACGACCTTGCCGACGTCGAACACTGAGGCGATCTTCAGGACCGAGAACTCTCCCGTCTCAGGATCCACCTCGACGATCACACCATGGGCCCCATAGGTCCAGTCGAGAGCCGGCAGTCCGCGGCCGGTCGCCTTGTCGAGGTTCGACAGGCCCTGGGCGATGTATCTGCCCACGCCAACCAACGGACCCCCGATTCCGTTGCCGTCGGGATACGCATAGCCGATCGATAGCGCCGCAAACGTAACCGACTCACCCGCGCCATGCTTGACGAAGACCTTGTCCGCATCGTGGGTCAGGTCGGAGACATTGGCACGTAGCACCTGGGCGGCGACGGAGTACGCCTGGGCCAGGAGATCGTCACACGCCAGGATCACCGCATTGCCAGTCAGGATCAGCCCTTTCGACGCGACCGTCTGCCAGTCGTAGGGATCCTTGTCGGTGTCCTTCTCGATCGTCACCTTCACCTTCGCCAGCGGGAATCCGAGGCGCTCGGCCGCGATCTGAGCGACCGCGGTTGCCGATCCCTGACCGATCTCGGTCAGCGCGATGTTGACCACGACCGAGCCGTCCGAGTTCATCTTGACGACCGCTGCGGTCGCGGTGGACGGGGGCATCGCCGGCGCCTTGTGAAGCGTGGCGAGGCCCTTCCCGATCACCCGGCCGGTCCTCTCCTGACGCGCCTCCTCGTCAGGTGTCAGCGAGCCATAGCCGATGGCCGCGGCGGCTTCGTCCAGGCATCGGCGGGGATTGCCCGTGTGCTCGGTGATCGTCTCTCCCGTGAGGGTGGTCGAGCCGGGGTGCAGGAGGTTCCTCTGGCGGAACTCCAGTGGGTCCATACCGATCGTCCGAGCCACGAGCTCCATGTGTCGCTCGAGGCCCCAGAAGAATTCGACGTGCCCGAAACCGCGATACGCGGTCCCGAAGGGCTTGTTGGTGTAGATGGTGTACGCATCCACCGAGGCGTTGGGGATGTCGTAGGGACCGGTCGCCGAGTACCCAGAGGCCCGGGTGACGTTCACAGCGTAATCCGCGTAAGCGCCTGCATCCCAGTACATCGTCATCTCCTGGGCGGTGATCCTGCCGTCCGACCTAACCCCGGTCCTGATCCGATACGTGAGGGCGCTGCGGCAGGGCAGGAGGGTGAACTCCTCCTCCCGGGATGCCCAAAGCTTGACCGGCTTGCCGCCGGCCTTTCGCGACAGGCAGGCGACCAGCGGCTCGAGGTGGATGCCCGCCTTGCCGCCGAACCCGCCGCCGACGTTGGGCACGATGACCCTTACGTTGTTGAGCGGGAGCCCGAACGCGAGGCAGAACAGGTTGCGAACCGTGAACGGCGATTGCGCGCTCGACCAGATGGTGACGTCGTCACCTGCCTGCCACTCCGCGATCACCACGTGGGTCTCCAGTGGAACGTGCTGTACGGACGGATTCGTGTATTCCCGCTCGACGACCCACTCCGCCTCGGCGAAGCCTGCTTCGCAGTCACCCTTGCGGTGACGGGTCAGGTTGGCGACGTTCGTTCCCGGCTGGGGCGAGAACGCGGCCTCGACGTAGCCGTAGCTGCCGAGGTCCGGATGCACCAGCGGCGCGTCGTCGTCGAGCGCGTCCAGATGGTCGAGGATCGGAGTCAGCGGCTCATACTCGACCTTAATCAGATCGACCGCCGCTCGAGCGATCTCCAGCGTGTCGGCCGCCACAGCGGCGACGCCCTCGCCGAAATGCCTGACCATGTCCTTGGCCAGAATGTCCTTGTCGACGACGTACAGCCCGAGCTTGTAATCCAAATCTGCGCCGACGAGCACCGCCCGCACACCGGGCAGAGCCTCGGCGGCGGCCGTGTCGGTGCTGATGATCCGGGCTCGCGCGTGGGGGCTGTGCTTGACGGCCGCGTGGAGCATGCCGGGCAGCGCCATGTCGCTGGTGAACACGGCGTCACCCGTGAGCTTCCCGGCCGCTTCCACGCGCCGCACGCCTGCACCGACCTGCGTCGTTGGCTCGGGTGTCGCGATCTCAGACATGTTTCAACTCCTCACTGGTCGCCTGGTCGAGCTGGCCCGATACATCCAGGACCGCCTCGATGATCTGTTGATAGCCCGTGCACCGGCAGAGGTTCCCCTCGATTCCTTCGCGGATCTCCTCGACAGTTGGTCGCGGGTTGTCCTGGAGCAGCCGCCGGACGGACATGATCATTCCCCCGGTGCAGTAGCCGCATTGGACCGCGAAGTGGCGCGCGAAAGCCTCCTGAATCGACGACAGCCCGGTATCACCGGCCTCGCCTTCGATCGTCTCGACGGTGGCGCCGTCGGCCTCCGCGGCCAGGACCAGGCACGAGTTGACGGTGCGACCGTCGAGAACAACGGTGCACGCGCCACACTCGCCGGCTTCGCAGCCCTCCTTCGTGCCCGTCAGCCCGAGCTCCTCCCTGAGGAACCGCAGCAGGGTCAGTGAGCCATCGACCTTGCGTGTGTACTCACGTCCGTTGATGGTGACGGAGATCTTCATCATTTCACCTCCTGGAGCAGCCGCCGGGTGAAGACCGCGACCATGTGCTCGCGGTACTCCTTGCTGCAGCGCAGGTCGCTGATCGGACTGACGGCCCGCCCGGTCGCGGCTACGACGTCATCGGCCGGTGCGTCCGAGGGGAGCCCGTTGACGAGGATCGGTGTCGGGGCGCACGAGCTGATGCCGAGGCGCAGGACGCCGTTCTTCTTGAACAGCGCAACGCCGACGATCCCGAGGTCGTGGCCCTTGATTCGCTTGAGCTTGCGGTAGCCGCCACGTCCGTCGGCGCTCTCAGGAGGTACGACGATGGTTTCGAGGATCTCGTCGGGCTCGAGCACCGTGCGCTTGACACCTCGGAAGAAGTCGGTGAAGGGCACCACTCGCCCCGCTCGGCGTGAGGAAATGACGGCGCTGGCGCCGAGGCACAGGAGCGCCGGCGCCATGTCCGAGCAGGGCGATGCGTTCACGACGTTGCCGACGACGGTCGCCCGGTTGCGGATCTGGTATGAGGCAAGGTCACGCGCGCAGTCGACCAGCAGCGGATATGAATCGAGGATGATCTGGCTGCGCAGGACGTCGTTGATCGTGACCGCCGCACCCATTCGCAGGCCGTCTTCCTCGCTCCATGAGATCTCCGAGTAGCCCGGAACCTGCTTGAGGTTCACGACGCACTCGGGGTGCAATAAATCGTTGCGAACGTCGACGAGGAGATCAGTGCCGCCAGCCAAGAGCTTGGCCGCCGGACCCCGGTCGGCGAGCACGCCGAGCAACTCGTCGCGTGAACCTGGAGCAAGGTACTCGAATGTGGAAGTCATGCTGCCTCCTCACGAACTCGTAGTTCACTCTTGTCACCCGCGGGAAGCGTCATTTCCGACACGGGCTCAGCCCGCGCGGCGAGCGCCATGGCGGCTCGGGCGAAGGCCTGCCGGGGCGGATCGACGATTCCGGCACCGACCTGCCCGACGCCCGGTTCCCGACCCGCGATCCCCGTGTTGACGACCGGGAGCGTGTCCGTGCGCGCCACGAGCGTCACGTCGATGCCCGTGGGCGTGCCGCGGAAGCCGAGCGCGGGTATCTGGTACAGCGGGTGCTCGGCGAGCGTGATCTCGTACATCCGCTGGGTGTTCTCGAGGGCGTGCGACACGTCGCCGCCAACGAACTGCACGATTGCCGGAGCCGCCGCCATCGCGAACCCGCCGAGTCCGACCGTCTCCATGATGGTCGAGTCACCGAGATCCGGATTCGCATCCTTCGCGGAGAATCCAGAGAAGTACAGCCCTTGGGGTATCTCGGCAGGGCCGGTGAACCAAGCGTCAGCGGTCCCCGCGGTCTGGATACCGAATTCCGTCCCGTTCCGGGCCATCGCCACCACCATCGTCGCGCCCGGGAGATCCCGTGCGCAGTCCGCGGCAGCCTTGCCCATGCCCATCGCCAGGTTGAGCATGAAGTGATCGTTTCCGTTGACGAACCGCAGCGCCGCGGCGAGTTCGGCAGTTGGAAACTCGAGCTCGATCAGGTCGGCGACGATCTCGCGGATGAACAACGAGGTTCCCGCACGATTGCGGTTGTGGCCCTCGTCGCCCATCTGCAGCGCCTGGGCGAGAACCGAGGGGAGGTCTACCGGCCCATGACGGCGCAGCGTTGCCGCGAGCACCGGAGCGAGAACCCGCTCGATCCACCGCAGACGATCAATCACCTCGTCGCTGTAGGCACCGAACCGCAGCACTTTGCCCAGGCCCTCGTTCAGCGTGCAGTAGCCGGTGCTGTCGAAGACGTCGTCATGCATGACGAAGACCGGCATCGACGCGCTGATGACCCCGGCCATCGGACCGACGGCGTGCCGGGAATGGGTCGGGGCCAGCGTCACGCTGGACGCGAGCGCTTCGGCCGCCTCAATCGAGTCGGCCAGGTTCTCGTAGACCATCGCTCCCAGCAGCGCGCCCCGCACCGGCCCCGAGGCATCCGCCCAGGCGATCGGCGGGCCCGCGTGCAGGAACTCACCCCGCTCGAGACCAAGCGCATCGCCGGCACGCTCGATGGCCACCAGCCGAGGCCGTGACGTGGTCAGCCGGCGAACCGCTTCGGCGTTGGCGACCGCGGTCCGCGGATCGGCCGCCACCGTCGCCAGAGCCTGGTCAGTCCCGGGCAGCGGTGGTCGCCACTGCACCGGGGTGACGTCGGTCGCCTGAGCGGTCAGCGAGTCAGTGAAGAGACCGAGGCCGGCCGTGACCACGGCAGGCGCTTCGTCGAGTCGCATCATGGCCTCCTTGTGACCAGTTCGGTCGCGGCACGAGCCGCGGCTGCGTTCGAGAGATAGACATCGGCGCCGGCCGACTGGAGTTGGGTAGCCGTCGGCCCGAGCCCCTGGGGGTCGCCCCGGGTTCCGATGAGCGAAACCACGACTGCCACGTTCTGCTCGGCGGCGGCCTCGATCAACGGCACCAGCGCTGTCGCGGGTGCCGGGTCCGACCCATGACCGAGCACGACGTCGATCAGCACCACGCCGCAGTTCGGATCCTTGATCTCCTGGGCGAAGCGCTCCAGTCGCAGCGTGGAATCGATCATCGGGTGGGGCCGCCCCCGGGTGAGCCGGTCATCCCCGAAGTCGATCATCAGGTGACCCGGCGCCGCGAGATCCGGCCCCAGCGCCCATTCCGGGTCGAGGGGGATGTTCGACTGGATCGGACCGAGAGCGTCGGCTGCGATCACCATGGCCTCGTCGCACAGCGTGCCGCCCGAGAAGAGCCCGCGGAGGGCTCCCGCGCGCGGCGGACGGCTCCGCTCAGCCGGCCAGCGGGGGCTGTCCAGCGGAGCTCGACCGACGGCCGCGAGAACATTGCCGGTCAGGGCGGTGAGATCGTCCCGGCCTCGACCCAGGAACCCCACGACCGAAGGCGTCCGCAGTTGCGCGGCCGCCGCTTGCACGCGCTCGGCCACGCCCGTGGCCGGAGGCTTGGAGATCACGACGATCAAGTCGGTTCCTTCGTCGGCGTCGAGAATCCGCATCGCGTCGAGGGTGGACCGCGCCTGCACCGCGTCGGACAGATCACGGCCGCCGGTGCCCAGCACCGCGCTGACGCCGATGTCGGCGGCGTCGAGAAGCGCGCACACCTGCTGCGCACCGGTGCCCGAAGCGGCCACGATGCCCACCGGCCCTGGCCGCATGACGTTGGCGAAGCCCAGCCCGACCCCCCCAACAATCGCAGTGCCGCAGTCGGGGCCCATGACCAACAGGCCGCGAGCGTGCGCGTCCTCCTTCAGTCGGATCTCCTGATCCAAAGAAACGTTGTCGCTGAACAGCATGACGTCGGCGTCTTGTCCGAGCGCGTCCATCCCCTCGACGAACGCGTGCTGCCCCGGGACAGACACCAACGCAAGGTGGGCGCCACTTCGCCTCAAGGCGCTCTTCGTGGTCTGGGGCGCCACCACGGTGTGTGTGTTGCCCTCTGACTGACGCACCGAGAACAACTCCTCCAGCCGCCCCAGTGCAGACGACAACGAGTCGTCGTCGTCTGCACTGATGGCTACCAGGAGATCGTCGGGGGTGGTTCCCGCTGCGGGTTCGAACCCAAGGCCGGGCAGCAGGTCGAGGTTCAGAGGGGTGGCCATCGCGATCAGCGCCGCCTCGACGCCCGGAAGCCCGGCGACGGTATGAGACAGCTGCATCAGCGCGACGGAGTCACGGTAGACGCCCCGACGCACTTCGACGGTCCTTGGCATCGCTCAACCCGCCTCTCAGCCGAGGTCGATGATCGCCGCGACCGGACCTCCGCCGGCCGGGCCCTGATGGGCAGCGGAGACGGACACGAAGATCGCCGGATCACCGGCGCACGACGCCGCCACGCCTCCGACACACGCCTTGATCTGCCGGTGCCAGTGCACGTCTGAGTCGTCGAGCATGATGTTCCGTCGACCCCGCACCCGCCCAGTCGGATCTGCCTCGCACTTCAGGAACAGGTTCACCAGCTGACCGTCGAGGTCGGCGGCTCGTGGGCGATCCGGCAGCTCCAGTCCCGCGCTGCGGATGGCGTCCCAGATTCCGTCGGCGTCCAGCGCGTCGCGCATCACACCGTGCCCGATGCGGTAATGACCGCCGATGCCCCGTACGTTTCCAGCCACGACGATCTGGGCCTGGTCCAACTCGACCCCGGACGAGCAGGACGCGACCGACGAATACAGCGATAGATCGGTCAGGATCTGCTCCGCCTTCGGCATCTCGATCTCGCCGAGGGCCACCGCGATCCCCAGCGCCGAGGTCCCGTTGGACAGATCCATCGAATGGAGGGTGTCCTCGGTCCACACCGTGTGGCCGCGCTGCTTTGCCTCCATGATCGTCGGCAGCGTCAGGAGCGGGGTCTTCGTCTGAACGTAGTGAACGTCCGTCGGCGATTTGATCCCGGCGCGCTTCATGGCCTCTTTGACGCCGGCCGCCACCTTGCGGACCATCTCGGGGTAGCCGATCTCCTCCGGCAGGATCGGCTCGCTCATAGCGGAGCCGACGGACAGTCGGGGCTCGTTGCTGGGCGTGACCTTCGACGGGTCGATGGTGGCGAAGATCGCGGCGTGCGGCGAAAGGACACCATCGGTGCCACCGGACCACAGCACCGGGATCTGGTGGACCTGCTCCGGCGTCCGCGTCCCCTTGGCCACCAGCACGTCGCGAAAGGCTCGGTCGGCGATGATGCGGGTGTAGTCGTTCACGCCGCCGTTGCCCTCGGTCTTGCCGACCACCGCGACGACTCGGTCGGCTTCGATCACCCCATCGTCGATGAGCTTCGTGAGACCGGAGGCGTCACTCACGCTCTCGAGCGGTACTTTGCGTACTTCAATTGGATCTGCCATTTCTTGTCACCCTTTCTTACTTCAAACGAGAACCGTGCCGGGAACGACGAGGCGGCTGTTTGCCTCGACTATGTCGTCGGGGACGACGAACTCGAGATCGGCCCCCACCATCTGGCGTAGATAACGCTTCACGGTGGAGTTCCAGTAGTCCTTGCGGATGTAGTACACCCGCGCGCCACCGAGCTCGTGTTGCACCTCGGGCCACGGGTAGCTGGGTTGCGCCATGCCCAGCCCCCAGCGATGCCACCCGTTGTAGCTCTCGTACGTAGCCCAGAACTCCTTGTTCCCAAGGATCTCGAACGCGTAATGCGTCTTGGCGTAGTACATGATCGCGCCAATGCGGCTGCCCCGGGCGAGGGCCATTGTGTGGAGGCTGATGTTGATGTCCTCGTTCATCAGCCGGCCGTTGCAAAAGCCGACCCACTCGCCATCGATCAAGCCGACCAGCGTGTAGGGGTCCTTGAGGCGCTTGCGGTACCACCCGGCGAGCTCGGCGTGGACTCGAGCGCCGACAACGTCGTAGAAGTCGTGCTCGGTGTCCATGACGTGCCTCATGTAGGCCATCATTTCGGGCGCCTCTTCCAGGGTCGCCTCCCGGATGTAGAGGGTGCGCCCGTCCCGCAGCTTGATCATCGCCCCAGGCCAGCGCTCGAACTCCATCGCGGGGCCCTGGAGGAGCGGTTCGATCTCTCGCACATCGAGGTTGATGTGGTCCTGCGAGACATCGGTGGGTGGTTCGAGCAGCATTGCGTTCTCCTTCTCTCGTTCCGATGGTCTTGACCACCGGGTCAATTGATCGTTTTCGACTAGGCGAAGTGCGGCCGTCCGGCCCATATAGACCGGACGGCCACATTCCTCATGGACACTCCCGAGGCCTTAACCCTTGGGCGTCCTAGGTCCTAACCCCCGGGGTTTCCTTCTTTCCGTTCGTGACAGCCCGGACCTCCAGATCACCGTTCGTGGTGACCGGCGTCTCAGGCTCGCCGCTCCCAACACCCAAACGCTCGACTTTGCTATCCACTGCCTCCGGCTCGGGTGTGGTTTCGGGCTCGAGGCCCATCTCGACCCGCAGGGCGTCCATGCCCCCGCCGTTGTGGGCCAGCACCGACATCGGAACCATGAACGGCAGCGCGTTGTCGCGGAAGGCGAAGCGCTTGCTCAGGAACAGCATCACCTGGTAGACGATGATGCAGCCGATCGCGCCCGTCGCGATGCCACTGAACGCGATATTGCCGTGGTCGAACGTGAGCGTGTAATTCCCGGCGCCGAGGATCAGGCCGATCGCCGCCGGGATCAGGTTGACCGGGTTCATGAAGTTGACCCGGTTCTCGACCCAGATCCGAGCACCGAGGATGCAGATCATTCCGTACAGGACTGTCCCGGCACCGCCGAGGACACCCACCGGAATCGTGGAGACCAGAGCCCCGAACTTGGGGATCAAGCCAAAGCAGATGGCCACGGTCGCCGCGACGTAGTACGCAGCCGTGGAGTAGACCCGGGTGGCGGCCATCACGCCGATGTTCTCGGCGTACGTCGTCGTGCCGCTACCGCCGTTGAGCCCGGCCAGCAGGGTCGCGAGGCCGTCGCCCATGTACCCACGTCCGAGGGATTTGTCGAGGTTCCGGTCGGTCATCGTGGCGACCGCCTTGATGTGTCCCGTGTTCTCGGCGATCAGGACGATCACGACGGGCACGATCAAGCCGATCGGCCGCCAGCTGAAGCTCGGGTGGATGAACGTCGGCCATCCGACCCATGCGGCGTTGTTGACACTGGTGAAGCTGATCAGCCCCTGAGCCAGGGCCACCAAGTAGCCGGCGACCACGCCGATGAGGATCGACAGCCGCCCGAGGAACCCTCGGAGCATCACCATCGCCAGGATGATCACGACGATCGTTGTGGTTGCTGACCATGGCTGCTTCGAGTAGTTGGCGAAGGCGCTTCCGGCCAGGTTCAGCCCGATCAGCGCGACCACCGTGCCGGTGACGACCGGTGGCATCAGCGTCTGAATCCAGCCCGACCCCCAGACGTTCACTGCCGCGCCGATGAGGAAGAACACCGCGCCGGCGACGCAGATACCCGCGAGGGCGGCGGGGATTCCCCCCTCCGCCTTGGCGGCGATCACCGGGGCGATGAAGGCAAAGCTGCTCCCGAGGTAGCTCGGGAGGCCGAGACGCTGCCCGCGCCCGATCGTGATGATCAGGAAGATCAGTGTCCCGATGCCGGAGAAGAAGATCGTCGTGTTCGGCGGGAAGCCGATCAGAACCGGGACGATGAAGGTCGCCCCGAACATGGCGAGTACGTGCTGAAACCCCAGGCCGATGGTCTGTGGCCAAGCCAGCCGCTCCTCCGGCGCAACAACCTCTGTGGGCGGAATGTGCTTACCGTCCCCGTGGACTTTCCAAAGCACCATCGTCCGGCCCTCCTTTACGAAAGGTTTCTCTTATCTCCCGCTTAACAAGCTAGGCTGGCGTCAAAGTACATCTGCAAGGAGGCGACGACGTCCGACGAAACTACTAAAGGTGCCTAACATAATTACGGATCGGAAAAGTACGTAATGGGTGAGTAACACGAACGTGACACACACTCCACCGACGTCATCGACGACCGCCTCCTCGCGCCAGGGGACCGCAGCGAGCATCGGCTTGGCCCCCGTCCTCCTTGGTCCGCATCGGGCCGGTCGGCTTCTCGGCGCCTCGCCTGCGGCTGTATACCTGGGTTTCGAAACCCCAGGGGTCGTAGCGCTCTTGCCGCCGTCCTCGGTCCGGCTTCCGCTTGGCATCGTCGTCGCCGGCACGCTGCCCGAGATAGCCGACGGTTCCACGGTGGTCGCGGGCGAGGGTGCTCTGTCGGTGGGTGAGAACGTCTGGGTGCCAACCCGGTGGTTCGACCCTCGCCCGCGGCGCCTGACGGCCCCGAACCCCGCTCGGCTCGTCGCGGCTTCTCGCATCCTGTGGGGCCTCTCGGCCGCGGAGGTGGGCGTCGACACCGATCGCGCCCGGATGGCTATCCTGGCCCTCGTCGCCGGCGAGACACAGCCGGCATGCGCGTTGCTCGGCGAGGGCCCGGGCCTCACGCCCGCTGGCGATGACGTGGTCGCGGGGGCGTTAGCGGCGTGTGAACTGTTCGGACACGAGACGCGGCTTCGAGCTGTTCCGGAGATTCTGGCCCGCGCTCGGGGGGCCACCACGGCACTCTCGGCCGCCCTGCTGTCGTGCGCGGCAGCCGGACAGGTCGTGCCCGAAGCCGCCGAGTTTCTCCGGGCACTGGGCGGCAAGGGCGATGTCGCGACCGCTCTGGAGGCGCTCCGGTCTGTCGGGGCGACATCGGGCACCGCTCTCGCTGTCGGCATCGTCGCTGCCCTGGACGCGGGTCGCGCAAGTAAGCCGGAGCCCGGCGCCGGTGATCATCCATGACGCGCGGTGGTTCGCTCGCGAAGCTGACGGTGGACATAGGCCGCATGCGCGCAGACCCGCGCGTGCTCGCCGAGGCGGCTCTGTCTCGTGCTGCCGCAGCTCCCGGAGTCTTTTGGGAAGTCGCCGACGAGCAGGCCTCGCAAGACGCGGAGGTGGTGCTCCGTCGGCTGCGCGAGGGAATGGCGCCGCGAATCCTTGACGGTGTCCCGGTTGCGGTGAAGGACGCCTTTGCCGTTCGCGGGCTACCGCAGCACCTCGGCCTCACACGGGTGGTCGTCAGCGATCGCGATGCGGTCGCCGTAGCAAAGCTGCGCGAAGCGGGTGCGCTCGTCATCGGTACAACCGCGATGGATCAGTTGGGATGGACCATGAGCGGACAGGCACCCGGATATCCCCCGTGCGAGAACCCGCGGGATCCTGGACGCAGTCCCGGCGGCTCCTCCGGCGGCTCGGCCGCGGCCGTGGCGGCGGGCATCGTCCCGCTCGCGCTGGCGGTCGACTCCGCGGGATCGGTGCGGATGCCGGCCGCGTGGTGCGGCGTCATCGGGTTCAAGCCGAGCGCGGGCGCCATCGATCTCGACGGTTGCGCGCCGCTCGCCCCATGCCTGGACACCGCAGGATTCATTGCGCGATACGTGGAGGACTGCCGCGCCGCGTTTATCGCCCTGTCGGTGGCTCAGCCCGAATCGCTGGTGCCCACACAAGCTCCCCGCGTCGGCATTCCCACGGCCCTCATCGCGGGCGTTGACTGCGATCCGAAGATCCTGGCAGCCTGGACGAGCACTCTCCAGCGCCTGAGCGGCGCGGGATTGGCTCTTACGGAGGTGAGCGCTCCTCCGCCTGTCAGAGGTATCGGAGCGCTGTTCGCCGCGAACCTCGCTTCGCGGTGGGGGGATGTCCTCGACGCAGAACCCCTCGAGTTAGTTCACCCCGACGTCCGCGCGGGCGTCGAGTACGGCCGCACTCTGACCGTTCGCGATTACCTCGAAGCCAGCGACGCGCTGAAAGCGGCACGACGTGCGGCCTCGCTGCCTGACGAGCTGGACCTGCTCGCCCTCCCTACCGTGCCCGTTCCTCCGCCCCCGCTCGACAAGCCCGCCCCCGTCAGCGTCGCGAGCGCATTCACGCGACCCTGGAGCGTGTTCGGTTGGCCGGCAATCTCCATTCCCTGTGCCGGTGCGGACGCTGCCGGCTACGGCGTCCAGTTGGTCGCCCGCCCCGGTCAGGACATGCGGCTGCTCAGCTGGGCAAGTGACCTCGAGGAGCTTATACGGGGCGGTTCCACCGTCACCGGGACGTGATGCTCTCGACCGCGCGACGGCGCGTTGGCTATCGGGGGCTTTGCCGCGACCGGCGTGCAGCCCGCGGCTTACCGTTGATGGCTTGGAATCGGGCGCGCCATTCGCGCGCATCGAACCGTGCGGGCTCGGTCTGCTTGAGGAAGTGTTCGAGCACTGCGACGAACCGCTCCGGCGCCTCGAGTTGCGGGATGTGGCCGACCCCTTCGAAGATCTCGAGACGGCTGCCGAGGATCGCCGCGTGCGCGCGCTCGCCGTGGCTCATGGGAATGATCGGATCGCGCGCTCCCCAAATGATGAGCGCGGGTATGCCAGCCGTCAGGTAGAGACGATCGCTCGCGTCGATGCGCTGGCCACCGACGCTGATGACTGAGCGCAGCGTCGCCAGGAACGCCGCGCGGCGACCGGGGTCAGAGAGCGACGCGTAGCCGCGAGCGACGTCGACCGTGGCCGGTGACGGCTGGAACCGGAGGGCTGCCAAGCACCGGCCGACCGCGGGTCCCAGGAAGCTCGCGCTCTGCGCGCTGGCGGTGATCCAAAGCTCCGAGCCGGGCAATGCGGCGGCACGCAGAATCAGGCTCACCTCCGGACCGAGGCCACCGCTTGAGACCAGCACCAGGCGCTCGGCGAGCTCAGGAAACTGATAGGCCAGCTGCATCGCGATACCACCGCCGAGCGAGTGCCCGACCAACGTCGCACGCTCATGGCCGAGCGCCAGCAGCAAATCGCGTAGGCCGACAGCGAGCGCCCCGACCGAGTAGTCGCCGTTGCTCGGTGCTGACGCGCCGTGCCCCGGCAGGTCTGGAGCGACAACGGTATGGCTACGTGCCAGCGGTCTGATCACCTCCCGCCAGTTCTCGTAGCCACCCCCCATCCCGTGGACGAGTAGCAGCACCGGCCCGGCGCCCGCCTGTGTGTAGGTCACAGGGCGGCCGTGCAGAATCATCCTCTTGGGCTCCATAGGTTTCATCACGCTCGGACTCCCGAAGCGTCAGACGAAGTCGGGAGATAAAGGATCGATCCTCGGGATCACCTCGCTAGTGATTGACACCTTACGTTGCAGATGGCCCCGCGACGGCCGCAAGAAACCACTCACCTGGTCCGTAGTGGACCGCAGTTCCCGCGGACGTCGGTGTCGACCTCGGCGCAAGGCGGCGGGCACTCGTCATCCGGAGCTTCTACGGACCCGGAGGAGCGCTGATCACGGATCCCGGCGGCTCGATACGCCCGTAGGTTCAGCCAATGACCACGACGACGCCGGGTTCGCTGCGAACGATTGACGAGCTCGACGTGCAGGACCGGCGCGTGCTCCTGCGAGCCGATTTCAACGTGCCGCTCGTGAGCGCTTGATGATGCCGCCGTCAGGCCCAGACGCCACCGGGATCAGCTGCGCCTGCCTGATCGTGCTCGACGGGTGGGGAATCGCGGCCGAGGGACCGGGCAATGCGATCGGCCAGGCGCGCAAGCCGAACTTCGATCGGCTGTGGGCGGACTATCCGCACGCGGCACTCGAAGCCAGCGGCCCAAGCGTCGGGCTGCCCGACGGCCAGATGGGGAACTCGGAGGTCGGGCACCTGACCCTCGGCGCGGGAGCCATCGTGCCGCAGACGCTGACGTTGATCGACAATGCTGTCGCCGACGGCGCGTTCGCCAACAATCCGGTCCTGCGTGATGCGCTGAGCGCGAGCGAACGGGTTCATCTGATGGGGATGGTCTCGGACGGCGGCGTCCACTCGGGCTTCGGCCACCTCCACGCGCTTATCGAACTCGCCGTCCAGCTGCGCGTCGGAGATCTCGTGCTCCACTGCTTCACCGACGGCCGTGACACCTCGCCGACCTCGGGCGCGGACTACCTGGCCACGCTTGAGCGCTGGTGCCGTCGGGCCGGCGGTGGCCGCGTCGCGACGGTCGTCGGACGGTACTGGGCGATGGACCGCGATCGCCGCTGGGACCGGACGCAGGACGCCTACGACCTGCTCGTGCACGGGCGCGCGGAGCATCACGCGCCCGACGGGCCGTCGGCGGCGGGCGACGCCTACGAGCGCGGCGAGACCGACGAGTTCATCCGGCCGACCACGGTCGGCAAGGAGGGCCGGATCCGTCCCACCGACAGCGTGTTGTGCTTCAACTTCCGCCCGGACCGGATGCGGCAGATCGTGCGCGCGCTCGCCGAGCCCGGTTTCGGCGACGGCGGCGAGAAGCTACCGGGCTGGCGCGGGCGCGGGGGCGCCATCCCGGTGAAGCGCCTGACCACGATGACCGAGTACCAGAAGGGCTGGTCCTACCCGGTGGCGTTCGAGGCCGCCCACCCGTCCACCACTCTGGGAGCGGTGATCGAGGCAGCCGGCGAGCGCCAGCTGCACGTGGCCGAGACCGAGAAGTACGCGCACGTTACTTACTTCTTCAACGGCGGCCGCGAACGACCGTACGACGGAGAGCGCCGAGCGCTCGTGCCCTCGCAGCGCGACATCCCGACCTACGACCACAAGCCGCAGATGAGCGCGCGGGAGATAACCGAGGCGTTCCTGGAAGCGTTCGCCGAGGAACGGCCGCGCTTCTCGATCATCAACTTCGCCAACGCTGACATGGTCGGCCACACCGGGGTCATTTCCGCCGCGATCAGCGGTGTGGAAACCATCGACGCGTGTCTGCAGCGGGTGGTCACGGCGGTGCTCGAGGCCGGCGGCGTGTGCGTGATCACCGCCGACCACGGAAACGCCGACCACATGCTCGACGACGATGGCAGCCCGGACACCGCGCACTCGCTCAACCGGGTTCCGCTGATCGTCACCGCGGGCGGAACCGGGCTTGCGCCGACTGGCACGCTGGCGGATGTCGCGCCGACGGTCCTTGCGCTACTCGGGATCGAACGGCCCAAGGAGATGACCGGCCGCTCGCTGCTCGAGCCTGCGCAGGAGCGGCCGCAACTCACGCCGGCGTGACGCCCACGCCGTCGGTGATGTAGCTCGTGATCGAAGGGCTCAGGCCCAGATCGATCGAAACCGAGCCGCCCTCGAGATGAACGCGCGAGGCGTCATCGCTGAGCGTTGCCGTCCAGCCGTGCAGGTCGACGTCGCGGAGAGCCTGGCGGAGCACCAGCTCTGCACGCTCGTCGGGACCGACATACATCGCAGGCCGATCAAGCTCAAGCTCCAGCTCCGCGAGAACGTCGTACGGGGAATCGACGCGCAGGCGCTGGAGGTTGCGGTCGATCTCGACCGCGACCGGCGCCAGCATCAAGTCCTTCTGGTTCTTCGGATGAACGGTCATTGCAACTCCTTCCGGGTGTTTGAGCCCATCTAAACGCAGGGCGAGCGCCCCGGCATCCGGTCGTTTCCAGCGTCCGGGTCGGTGATTTTCCGCACCCGCGTGATCACGGCACTGGTAAGGTTGGGAAGTAACATTCGCTCGGGGCTCACGAGCAGCACTTGTGAAGAAATTGCGCATCTCCTGACAGCCGTGGGCCATACCGAATCACGAAATTCCGATGCTGCGCTGGACGCGGTTCGGCTCGCGCGCGACGTCCTGTCCGAGCTAGACCTCGAGATTGTGCTCCGGCGCGTGCTCGAATCCGCGCGCGAGTTGTCGGGGGCGAGATACGCGGCGCTCGGGGTCACGGACGAGTCACGGGCCGAGCTCGAGCGGTTCATCACCGTCGGCATCGATGACGAGACTCGTGAGCGTATCGGCGATCTTCCCAGGGGGCGCGGCGTGCTCGGCGAGCTGATCGCGCACCCGGTGCCGCTGCGGCTCGGCGACGTCGGCGACCATCCGCACTCCTACGGCTTTCCGCCCGGTCATCCTCCGATGAAAACATTCCTCGGCGTGCCGGTGCTGATCCGCGGCGTCCCGTTCGGGAACCTGTACCTGACCGAGAAGACCGGCGGCGGGGAGTTCACGGCGGCGGACGAGCAGAGGATCATGCTTCTGGCCGAGTTCGCGGGCGTGGCGATCGACCACGCGCGGCGTTACTCGCGCCTGGACGCTCAGCACGCCGAGCTCAAGCGGACGGTCGATGCGCTCGACGCGACCATGCAGATCGCGAGAGCGCTCGGCGGCGAAACCGACCTCGATGTGATCCTGGGGCTCGTGGCCAAGCGGGGGCGAGCGCTGGTGGCCGCACGGGCGCTCGTGATCGAGCAGGAGCACGCGGGGGAGATGGTCGTGGCCGCCGGAGCCGGCGAGCTGCCCGCCGGCTTGATCGGCCAACACGTCGACCAAGAAGGTAGCCTGGCAAGCGCGGCACTCAGGGTGTCCCGGACGCTACGCCTCGAGGATCAGGCCAACCGGGCCCGGTTCGAGCGGCACGGCCTCGGCCGGCTCGGCCTAACGGTCGACGCGGGATTGGTGGTTCCGCTGATCTTCCGTGGGCGCGGCTACGGGGTGCTGATCGCGATCGACCGGCTCGACGACGGCCCGGCGTTCAGCACCGAGGATCAGCGGCTGCTCGAGGCGTTTGCGGCCAGCGCCGCGACGGCGATTGCGACCGCGGTCACGGTCGAGGGGGATCGCCGCCGGCAACGACTCGCGGCGGCCGAACAGGAACGCGCTCACTGGGCCCGCGAGCTACACGACGAGACGCTGCAGAACCTGGCCGCGCTACGGCTCGGGCTGGCGGCCCAACTCCAAAATTCCACATCCGAGACGATCGTCGCGACGGTGCGCGACGCAGTCGTCCAGCTGGAAGAGGAGATTCGCACGCTCCGGGCACTCGTCACGGATCTTCGCCCCGCAGCGCTCGACGATCTCGGAGCACAGGCAGCGATCGAAGATCTCGCGGAGCGGGCGCGAAACCGCGGGCTCGAGGTGGATCTGACCATCGATCTCGCCTACGAGCAGGGCCGCAAACCGGACCGACACGTGAGCGAGGTCGAGACCGCGATGTACCGGATCGTCCAGGAGGCCCTCAACAACGCCACGAAGCACGGGGATGCCCGCCGCGCAAAAGTCGAGGTGGTCGAAGACGAGACGACCGTGCGAGTGACGGTCCAGGACGACGGACGAGGGTTCGATCCGACCGGCCACACCAACGGATTCGGCTTGCTCGGGATGCGGGAGCGGGTTGAGCTGCTTCACGGAGTCCTTGAGATCGAGTCCGCACCCGGAGAAGGCACGACCGTCAACGCCGCGTTCCCAGCCGGCTACCGCAGAGGCGCCCAGGGCCGGACGGCCGGGGGGGAACCGGTGGGAGCAGACCCGGTCACGCGACCGCACGCCTGACCCGCGGGCTTATGTACGGGAGGCTGCGGCTCGCTCGCCGTACGGCCTCCACGAGCTCGCGGTCCGCGCCGTCGGCCACTACGAACCCGATCGCCCCCGCTCTGAGCGCTTCGTTCGCGAACGACTCGTCCGCGTGCATCGTCGTGACCACGATCTCGGTGGCGGGCGATGTGGTTCGCAATCGCTTGATCCGCTCGGGGATGAATCCGTCTGGCATCCGCAGGTCGAGCACCAGCACGTCGGGGTGCTCTACGGTCACGTCGTGCAGCGCGGTGTCGAAGTCGCTCGCCTCTCCGACGATGTCCACGTCGTCCTCGCGCTCGAGCAACCACCGCAGACTCCGTCGTAAACCGCGGTGGTCGTTGGCGAGGACGACGCTCGTCCGTACGGGTGCGGAATTGCCGTGGCCGTCGAGTGGTTGCGCGCGGAGCATGTTTTGAAATTTAGGCTCAGGAGCGGGCTGCGACGACCGTCCAAGCCTGTCGTTCAGGCGCGGCGAAGTACCGAGTCTGGCCCGGTAGTCGCGCCCCGGTCGGGCCGCATCCCCACCAGGGCGAACTACCGATGCCGACCATCCCCGCCCCCGGCACGATCCCGTGCTGTGGCATCGATCCCGCCGGCATCCTCGCGCCACCACGAGCCTGCGCCCGCCGGCGCATCGTGACGCCCGCGTCCGCCTCACATCCTCCGGGGTCCGAGCCCGACGCGGTCCGGGACGCGCTCGCGCGACCGGAGACTTACTCGCACCGGCCGAAGATCGTCGAGGTGCGCGAAACGCACATCTCTTGGGTGTTCCTCGCCGGGGAGCTCGCGTACAAGCTCAAGAAACCGCTCGTGCTCGACTTCCTCGACTACGGGACCGCGGCACGTCGTCGGGAGCTGTGCGCGGCGGAGGTGCGGCTGAACCGTCGGCTCGCTCCCGATCTGTATCTCGGCGTCAGGGGCGTCGCACTCGTCGGCAAGCGCGTCGAGCTGATCGACGAGAATGACCCGCGCGCGGTGGACTTCGTGGTCGAGATGCGACGCTATGACGAGGACCGGACGCTGGCGGCGCGGCTCGATCGGGGCGAGGTCCACCGCCGCGACGTGGTCGAGACCGGACGCGTTCTTGCGCGCTTTCACGAGGACGCGCGGCGGGTGGCGCCGGGCGGCGCCCCGGTGCTTGCGGCTGAGCGCCGGTTCGAGCGCAATCTGCACGAGCTTCTCGGCGACGTGGACCAGCGCGGCGAGATCGAACGGGTACAGGGCCTCGAGCGGTTCGCGCATGCATTCGTGACCGCGCATGCCCATACGTTCGTGACACGCTCATGCGGCAGACATATCCGCGAGGGCCATGGTGACCTCCGCGCCGAGCACGTGCTGCTCGGCGATCGGGTTCAGATCGTCGACTGCGTCGAGTTCGATTCCGGGCTCCGTGAGCTGGATGTGGCCGACGATCTCGCCTTCCTCGTGTTCGATCTGGCGGCCCGCGGTGCAGATCGCCTTGGCGAGGTCCTCGTGGATGCCTACCGGGAGGCCGGCGGCGACCCGGGGCCGGATTCGCTGATCGCGTTCTACGCCGCATACCGTGCGCTCGTCCGCGCGAAGGTCGCGCTCATGCGCGGAGCCCAGCTCGCCGACGCGAGCGCCGAGCACGGCCGGCGGAGCGCCCACGCTCGTGACCTCATCTCGGTTGCAGAGCGATTCGCCTGGAGGGCCAGACAGCCGCTCACGATCGTGGTCTGTGGCGTTCCCGCGAGCGGGAAGTCACACCTGGCCCAGGCGCTGGCCGAGCTGTCTGGACTCCCTCACCTGAGCTCCGACGTGATCCGCAAGCAGTTCGCCGGCCTCGGCCCGACCGAACGGGCGCCGGGCAACAGTTACACCGCCGGGTGGAACGCGCGCACGTACGCCGAGCTGGGGCGACGCGCAGCAGATGCGCTCACCAGGAACGGCGGCGCGATCGTCGATGCCACGTTCCGGCACCGCGGCGATCGTTGCGAGTTCACCGCCGCGCTCTGCCCCAGGTCGCCGGTCGTCTTCATCGAATGTCAGGCCCCCCGACGGATCCTGGCTGAGCGGGCGGCGCGCCGTGAGCGCGATCCGCGCCACGTGTCGGACGCAAGCAGAGCGATTGTGGTCCGCGAACACAGCCGGTGGGAGCCGCTCGACGAGGTGCCGGCAAACGGCCACCTGACGGTCCGGACCGACCGCCCCGTCGAGCAGATCATCGCGGACGTGCTCGCGCTGCTCGACGGCCGGCTGGCCGAGCTCGCCTAACCCAGCGATCAGTTCGCCGACGTGGCGGTGGCGCGACCGCCCTCCGCGAGCGCCTCGTCCGCCGGTGTCCGCGCCGACCGCGTGAGAACCAGCAAAGGGCAGCGAGCGGTGCGTGCGAGTCGCTGTGCCACCCCGCCGTAGACGAGCCTGCCGAGCGGGCCGTAGCCCCTTGACCCGACAACCAGGAGATCGAGGGAGGCGCTGTACAGCGTCAGCTCCTCGACAGGGTCTCCGTAGGCGGCGTGAGGCTCGACGCCTCCAAGTGCCGCGATCCGCTCGCGGGCCTCGTCAACGTCGCGGTGAACCGCGGCAAGCTCGACCGGGGCAGCCGTATCCAGATGCCCTAGATACAAGGACGCTGAAGTGGAGATCGCCTGGAACGCCGAAAGCTTCGTGTGATGCTCGGCCGCGATCACCCTCGCCAGCTCGAGTGCACGGTTGCTCTCGGGAGAGCCGTCGTAGCCGACGCCGACTTCACGCATAACCGTCGGCTGACGGCTGTACCCGGCGGGTGCGATCGCAACTGCACAGGGCGCGCCGTTGAGCGCTGCGCGCGTGTCGTCGCCTATCAGCACCCTTCCGAGCAACCCGCGCCGAGACGAGCCGATCACGAGCAGATCGGCCGCGTTCAGTTCGGCCAGCTCGTGCAGGCCGCGTCCAACCGCGGGCGATCCGTACCAGCGCAGTTCCGCCTCGACTCCGGTCTCCGCGCGCCTCTTCTCGAGCAGCTCGCGGATGCGATCATGCTGCCATTCCTCGTAGTTGGGGTTCGTTCTCCGCGACACCGCGGAGTCGCCTTGATAGACCTGAACCAGTGTCAGCTGGCCGCCGCCGGCGGCGAGCATCTTGGCGAGCGCGATTGCGTCCCGTCCGCCGTCGTCATCATCGATGCCCACCACGACGTTCTTGAACATCTCATCTTCCTCCTCGTGGAATTCATGATCGATCAGGGCGCCGGGAGAGCACGATCGTCGGGTTAGGTGCCTTGCGCGGATGTGGGAAGCGTGGAGCGGGTCAGCACGAGCAGCGGGCAGCGCGCGGCGTCCGCCAGCGCACGAGACGTGCTGCCGTGCACCAACCGGCCGATCGGGCCGTAGCCTCGCGAACCGACCACGAGCAAGTCGATGGTCGCGCCGAGCTCACCGGCAAGCATTCTGGCCGCATCCAGAGCACGTTTGCTTTTGGGCGATCCGTCGTAGCCAACCCCAATCTGCCGGCTGCCTCGCCATCGCGATCGCGTCGCGTCCTCCGAACTGCCCGTCCACCCCGACCAGAACGTTGCTGAACATGAAGCCCCTCCTTGTCGCGATATCTATGGACGAGCGCCGGTCATGACCGGCTCGGCGCTGCGGACGGCGCGATCTCCCGGGCCGGGCGCGAGTGAGCCCCGCGGCAGGATCAGCAGCGGGCAAGGCGCATGGCGCGCGAGGTAGTCCGACACGCCGCCGTGGAACAACCGGCCGAGCGGCCCGTAACCACGGGAGCCGACCACCAGCAGGTCGAGGTTCTCACCGAACCGCACCAGCTCCTCCTGGGGCCGGCCGCAGATGGCATCCCCTTCGACATCGTCGCCCAACTCGCGCAGCCGCTCAATCGTGTGCCGGATCAGGCGACTCGTGCCCTCGGGCCAATCCGCCGGGATCGCGCCGTCGTCGTGCTCGTCTCCGAGCGACACGACCTGGAGCGCCCATACCGCTGCTCCGTGCTGGACGGCCAGCTCGCGAGCCGCCGCGAGCGCGACTTGGCTTTCAGCCGAGTCGTCATAGCCGACACCGACCGCTTCGAGCACGTGTGGCGAGTGGCGGTAGCCACGCGAGGCGATCGCGACGGCGCACGGAGCGCCGCTAAGCCCCGCGCGTGTGCTCTCGCCCATCAGGACGCGGCCGAGCAGCCCATGGCTGGCGGATCCGACCACGAGCACGTCGGCTCGCAGGCGCTCGGCGAGCACATGAAGACCGCGACCGACACGATGCTCGGGGACCGCGACCAGTTGGGCGTCGAGCGACGCCGCATCCCGTTCCCGTTCGAGGAGCCCGTCGGCTTCGGCGCGTTCGGCGAACACGGTCCGCGAGCTCGCGTCGTCGATCGTCAGCTCTGGACCGTACATGTGTGCAAGCGTGATCACGCCGTCGCGCGCGATCAGCTGTCTCGCCAACGCGATCGCGTCGCGGCCGGTGGGTCGCCCATCGACGCCGACCAGAACTCTTCGGAACATCGTGATCCTTTGCGTGTTGGTGGCTCGTCGCGAAGACCGTAGGTGGGCCGGGGGGAGGCGACATCCGTGCATCTCCGCGACCGGTTGCGGTTTCCTACTAACGGGTCCGCAGTCGGCTCTACTCGAGCGCCTCGGCTGCGTCCTTGGCCAGTTCTGTCGCGGACTGCTGACGATCCTCGGGGTTCTTGGCGAGCGCACGATCGAGCACGTCCTGAAGACCGGGTGGCAGCTCGGGGTTGACGGCCGCCAGTCTGCGCGGGGGATCGTGGACGTGTGCCCAGAGCTTCTCGAGGTCACCTTCGCGGTCGAAGACCACGTCTCCTGTGAGCATATGGAACAGCACACAGGCGAGCGAGTAGATGTCGGCGCGGGCGTCGACGGCGGCGCCGTGCGCCTGTTCGGGCGCTATGTAGTCGACTGATCCGAGGGCCACGCCGGTCCGGGTGAGGTGCTCGTCGCCGGCTCGCCTTGTGATGCCGAAGTCCGTGAGGTAGGCGTGCTCGCGCCCGGAGCGCTGCGCCAGCAAGACATTGGCGGGCTTGACGTCGCGATGGACGAGCCCGAGCGCGTGCGCCTCGTCGAGCGCGCCGGCGACTTGGCCGAGGATCGAGACGGCGCGGCCCGGGTCGAGCCGGTTCTCGCGGCGGAGCAGCCGCTGTAGGTCGGTCCCCTCGACATAGCGCATGGTGAGGTACAGCAGGCCCTCATGGAGGCCGGCGTGGTAGATCTGTACCGCGTGGGGGTGATCGATGGCAGCGGCCACCCGGCATTCCCGCTCGAAGCGGGCGCGGAACACGGGTTTGCCGGCGGCGTCGGGTGCGATCACCTTGAGCGCCACCGTCCGACCGAGAGTGAGGTCGGTCGCGCGGAAGACGAGGCCCATTCCGCCCTGGCCGACGAACCCGTCGATTCGATGCCCGGCGAAGTCCGTTCCGACGGCCAGGTTCGGTTCGCCGTGGGAGAGACCCGGGTGCGTCCCGCTCGGTTCGCCCGCAATCCGCGCCAGCTGGGCGCCGAGGCTCGGATCGAGATAGGTGCCGCCCGCGAGCACGGAGCGCACCGCCTCCACCAGCTCCGCCTCGGCCGCGTCCTTGAGAACGTAGCCGCGGGCGCCCGCGCTCAACGCGGTGCGTGCAAACCCGGGTTCCGCCTCCATCGTCAGCACCACGATCGCACTTGCAGGGGAGGCCTCGAGAAACCGGGGGATTGCCAGCAGCGTGGGCGTGCCGGGCATGTTCAGATCGAGCACGACCACCTGCGGCTGATGTCGTTCGGTGAGCGCCAACGCCGTCTCGACGTCTGCTGCCTCCCCCACCACGGTGAGGCCCGCCTCCCCGTCCAGGACACGGCGAAGCCCGCTGCGGATCAAGGCGTGATCGTCGGCGAGCACGATCCCGACGGGATCAAGAACCGCCTCGGCGTCAGTAGAGCCGGCCACGTGGCCGACTCTACTGACGAAGCAGGTGGTGGATAAACGTCAGGGCGCGAAGACGATCCGGGCTGCGACCCGTCCCGCCTCGACGTCGGCGATCGACTCGTTGACGCGGGTCAGCGGGCGAACCTCCCGGATGACCTTCGTCTTGCCGGCGGCATGCAGCTCGAACACCTCGCGCAGATCGGAGCGGGTGCCGACGATCGAACCGACCACCGTGATCCCGTTCAGTACGGTCTCGAAGATCGGGAGCGTCACCTGGTTGTCGGCGGGGAGCGCGACGAACACGAGCTTTCCGCCCCGACGGAGCGTGCCGTAGGCCTGCTCGAACGCGCGCGGCGAGACCGCGACTGCGATCGCCTGGTCGGCGCCTCCGAGCGCCTTGATCGCCTCGACCGGGTCCTCGCGGGCCGCATTGACCGTGAACTCCGCGCCGAGCTCGAGTGCGAGTTCCAGCTTCTCGTCGAGCAGGTCGACGGCGATCACACGGCCGCCCGCGATGGCGGCGTACTGGATCGCGAGATGGCCGAGCCCGCCGACGCCGAACACGGCGACGAGATCGGACGAGCGGGTGCCGGCGACCTTGATCGCCTTGTACGTGGTCACGCCGGCGCAGGTGAGCGGCGCCGCGTCGAACGGATCGATGCCCTCAGGTACCTCGACGACGTAGCGGGCGTACGCGACCGCGAACTCCCCGAACGCGCCGTCGATCGAGTAGCCCATGTTCTTCTGGGACTCGCACAGCGTCTCCCATCCGGACACGCAGTAATCACATGTACCGCATGCGTAGCCGAGCCACGGCATAGCGACGCGGTCGCCGACCGTGACCTCGGTGACGCCGGGACCGAGCTCGACGACTCTCCCCACGCCCTCGTGGCCGGGGATAAACGGAGGCGCGGGCTTGACCGGCCAGTCGCCGCGGGCGGCGTGGATGTCGGTGTGGCAGAGCCCCGACGCCTCTACGCTGACGAGGATCTGCCCCGGCTCGAGCTTTGGGCAGGCCACCTGCTCGACGGTGAGAGGTCCGCCGAACTCGTGGACGATCGCGGCGTGATAGCCGGCGACGTCCGGCGTCGAGTGGTTCGGATACGGCGCGGTTGTAGCCATGAGGTTTCTCCTTGCTGATGGACGCCGAATCTTGCGAAACCGGCGCACCCGCCCCATCCGCGGGGGACTGCAAACCCGATGCGGACAATTACCGACTCTCAGAGCGCCGGGCTCTGCGGTACAGCTAGGCGTCGTTCACCAACCGCTCGTAGCAGTCGAGATGAAAGCACTGGCCGCTGGAACAGATTTCGGGCTCTGCGGCCCGAGAGCTCCGTGTGGCGACGCCGCCGCCTAGGTGCATAAGCGGTTCGTACACGCCGACGATGTCGTTACAGACCGGGCAACGAGGAGGTTCCACGAACCGCCACTCTCCCTGAGCATGTCCCATTCTGAGGTAGAGAATCGGCCATGGGTTCTGCTGGCCCATCCGTCAGCAACCGCAGGGACTCCGGGCGAACTACTGATACGCAACGTGGCGGCGGTTACGAATTATGTCCCGGAAAGCTCCGGCCGCGTGGCGTCACAACGCGGCCGGAGCCCAGGCACGGGAGTCATGAGACGACAGTCGGGATGATCCTGACCGGCTCCTGACTGGACTCGGTGGGGAGCGGGACCGTCACTTCGACGACGCCATCGTGCGTCGATGCCCTGATCTTCTTGGCATCGACGCCTTTGGGCAGCGCCATCGAGCGCGACAACGAACCGTAGCGGCGCTCGCGCCGCAGGTATTCCTCGTCCTTTTCTTCTGTGCGCTCCTCGTGCTCACCAGAGATCGTCAGGATGTCGTCCTCGACCTCGATCTTGATCGCCGCGGGCTTGATTCCGGGCAGGTCAGCACGGACGATCAGATGGCCGTCGTTGCGCACGACGTCGATTCCCGGTCTCCACACGCGCTCGTGACCATCCAGCCTCGGGCCGGTCACGCGATCGGACCGAGTACGCAGCTCATCGAGCTTGGCGAACGGATCAAAACGCGTCAATGTTTCAACCATGACTGTCACCTCCTTTCTGGATCCTAGGTGTGCAGCGTCACCGTACGCGGGCCAAGTATCTGCGCCATCCGCAGCCGATCCTCTGTTGCCTCCGTAGTAGCCCGAACCGGATTCGCCGCTCTTAACGGTCGCCGCGCCGCCCGCAGCCGAGTAGAAGTAACTCACGCTGTTTCGACGCGCCGGCCCCGGTCGGTGCTCCCGGGCACACAGGAGGACTAGATGAGAACCACAACTCGAGAGCTGGCAAGCGAGACATGGGCCGAGTACTTCGATGCGCTCAGCCGCGAACTCCTGCACGCGCCCACCACGATCGAGGTGGTCGACTCGTGCGGCCCGGGTGGCGTCGAGGCGAGGCATCTCGCGCTTCACGCCCTGACCTACGACGGCCGAGACGACGTTTTCGAGGTCGCCGTGGCCCACGGGGGCCCACACCTCCCGGCGGTGCTTCGCCATCTGGTCGATCACCCGGCGCGGATCGCGGTCGACAACAACACGATGCTCGCGCCGATGACGATCGCGGTGGACGGACAGGACGGCGCGCGCACGACGATTCGTATCGAGGACGACCCGGACTTCGGCGGCTGAGCCCGATCGCGCGTTCGGACCACCGCCGGCACCCCGGCGACGATCTGCGGTCGCTTGGTGATCGGGGCAGTCACAGAACCTATCGTTGTCCGCATGCCCGACGTGATCGAAGCGGAGCGAAACGCGCACGCCTACGCGCGAGAGCATGGATTCTCGGGGCCGCTGTACGCGGTCATCCGGGCGCTGGCTAGCGTCGTGTTGCGGACGTGGTTTCGCGTCCGCGTCACAGGTGCTGAGCACATACCGGCCGATGGCGGCCTGATCGTTGCCCCCAACCACAAGAACTTCCTCGACCCGTTCTTCATCGGGATCGCCACGGGCCGGCACGTCCGGTTCATGGCAAAGATCGAGCTGTTCAAGGGCCCGCTGGGATGGCTGTTCACGCGACTGGGCGCGTTCCCGATCCGCCGCGGCGCGTCCGATGCCGAGGCCCTCGACACGGCCGCCGCGATCCTGAGGACCGGCGGTCTGGTCGTGGTGTTCCCAGAAGGTACGCGAGTCGAGCAACCCGACGCGCTCGGCGCCCCCCGTCACGGCGCCGGTCGCTTGGCGGTCGAGACCGGTGCGCCGATCGTACCGGCGGCGATCACGGGTACGTCGCACCTTTGGCGCGGCGCGCTCCCAAAACTCAGGAGGGTCCAGCTCGCCTTTCTCGCGCCGGTCGAGCCGGCTTCGGCGGTCGGCGGCCATGATCCCGCTTCCGAACTGATCGACGATCGCGTGTGGCCCGCCGTGCAGGAGGAGTACGGGCGTCTGTCGGCCAAACCCGGTGTGATCGCAGCCGCGCTCGCCGCCGCCGGCGTCGGGGGCGGCCTGCTGGCCCGCCGCCGCCTTAAAGCGACCCGGCAGTCCCGGCTGCTCGGCACGGTCGACCCTCGCCGGCTTCGGCCACGCAGGGCTCGTAGGCGCGGACTGGCCCGGTTGCGCCCCCGGCGCTGACGCGCGGCTGGGTCCCGATCAGGGCCGGTGTTTTGTCCGGATGCGCCCCGTGTCACAGGTGAGGAGGATCGCGGTGGATCGCCTATCCCCGACCAATCGAGGTGGAATGCCGACGGATCGAATCATCGCGACGATGCCGACCGATCGGCGGAGCCACCTACCTGGTGAGGTTGGCGCTCCTCACGAGTCGGAGGTCGGGGTTTTTCCGCAGCAGACGGCGGTCTTAGCCGGTCGTCGCAGCTCCAACTCGCGCCTAGTCTGGGCAGCGATTGGATGACACACATGACTCGACCAGAACCCGAGAATGCTCAGCGAACCCCACCAAGGGGCCCCACGTACGGTCTCGGATTCCTGGTTGCGATCACATTGGTGGGCCTCGCGGTGCTGATCGCGCTGAATCCGAAGATGAGCGTCGAGACGACGGTCCGTATCCCGTACAGCCCGACGTTCCTCGAGCAGGTTCGCGCCGGCAACGTGAGCGAGATCTCGTCGAAGAGCGCGACCGTTCATGGGACCTTCCGCACCCCGGTGCTCTATCCGAGTGATGCGACAACGTCGGCGACGGCGTTCGTGACCGTGGTCCCCGAGTTCGCCAACGGCAACGCGCTGATGGCGCTGCTGCAGTCAAAGGGAGTCCAGATCAGCGCCACCGCGCCCTCGACCGGTACCTCGCCGCTGCTCATGCTGTTCCTGTTCTTCGGCCCGGTGCTGCTGATCGTGCTCATATTCGTCTGGATGCGGCGCTCGGGCGGCGTCGGCGGGGTCGCCGCGTTCGGGCGCTCGCGCGCGCAGCGGGTCGAGCCATCCGACCACACCGTCGACTTCGAGGACGTCGCTGGGATTGACGAAGCCAAGGCGGAGCTAACGGAGCTCGTCGACTTTCTCAAGGACCCGGACAAGTACCGGCGACTCGGAGGACGGATCCCGCGCGGCGTGCTGCTGACCGGCCCGCCCGGGACGGGCAAGACGCTGCTGGCACGCGCACTTGCCGGCGAGGCGCAGGTCCCGTTCTTCTCGATCTCGGCCTCGGAGTTCGTTGAGATGTTCGTCGGCGTGGGCGCGTCGCGCGTACGCGACCTGTTCCAGCAGGCCAAGCAGGCGGCGCCCGCGATCATCTTCGTCGACGAGCTCGACGCCATCGGCCGCTCGCGCGCCGGTGCGCTCGGCGCCTTCAGCGGCGGCCACGACGAGCGCGAGCAGACGCTCAATCAGATCCTGACCGAGATGGACGGCTTCGATCCATCCGTCGGTGTGATCGTCATCGCCGCGACCAACCGGCCCGAGGTGCTCGATCCCGCGCTCCTGCGTCCTGGGCGGTTCGATCGCCGGGTGGCCGTCCAGCCGCCCGACACGTTGGGGCGGCGGAAGATCCTCGATGTGCACACCCGCTCGGTGCCGCTCGCCCGCGACGTCGACCTCGACCGTCTGGCCGCCAGCACCCCGGGGATGGTCGGCGCGGATCTCGCCAATATCGTGAACGAGGCGGCGCTGACCGCGGCGCGCCGGGGCCACGACGTGGTCACGATGGGGGATCTGCACGACTCGCTCGAGAAGCTCGTGCTCGGGAGCGAGCGGCGCATCCTGATGTCCCACGAGGAGCGACGGCGGACCGCCTACCACGAGGCGGGGCACGCGCTGGTCGGCATGCTCACGCCCGGCGCCGATCCGGTCCGGAAGGTCTCGATCATTCCGCGCGGAATCGCGCTCGGGATCACGTTCTCGGCGCCCGAGGCCGACCGGTTCAGCTACGACCGCTCCTACCTGCTGGGCAAGATCAAGGTCGCGCTCGGGGGCCGAGTGGCCGAGGAGCTCGTCTACGACGAAGTGACCACGGGCGCCCAGAACGACATAAAGCAGGCCACCGAGCTGGCTCGCAACATGGTCGGGCTGTGGGGCATGAGTCGCGTGATCGGTCCGGTGACGGTGATCTCCGAGGAGGGCCAGCTTCCGTTCCCCGGGGCCAGCGACGTCTCGCCCCAGACTCAGCAGCTGGTCGACGAGGAGGTCCGGCATGTGATCGACGATGCGCACGAAGAGGTCACTCAGCTGATGAGCGCAAACCGACACCGGCTCGACTCGCTCGTGGACGTCCTGCTCGACCACGAGACGCTCGAGCAGGATGAGGCCTACGCTGCCGCAGGGATTCAGATGCCGGGCCAGACCCCGGCTCTCGCCTAGCGGAGCCGAGGCTCCAGGTAAGCCGCCAGGCGCGAGCGCACCTCGCTACCCGCCAGCGGCACCACCACATCGTGGCGGCCGGCGATCCGCAGCAGCCGCTTGAGCACCGGCGCCAGCCCGATGTCCGGGATCGGCACTTCGATCTCGATCGTGCCGAGCTCCTGATCGACGATCCGAACCGCGTCGAGATGCTTGAGCAGGTCCATCATCTCCTCGTTCCTGGCGAGCATCAGCGCGCTGAACGTGATGATGCCCTCCTCGCGGGCGCGAGCGCTCAGTACCTCGACCAGCAGCGTTCCGAGACCCCTGCCCTGCCAGTCATCGATCACCGTCACAGCCAGCTCGGCCACGTTGGGACGGTCTCGGTTGCGAACGTAGCGTGCGACCCCGATCCCCTCTGCGGTGTCCTCGTCGAGCGCGATCATCGCCTCGTGGTCGTGATGGTCGACCTCGGTCAGGTAGCGGACCATCTCGTCGGTCAGCTCTGCCATCGGCACCAGGAAGCGGCGGTAGCGGGATTCCGGGCTCAAGCGCTCGAACCCGCGCAGTAACAGCTCGCGGTCGGAGCGGTGGCCCTGACGAATGCGGACGTGGGAGCCGTCGCGCAGCGTGACCGGTGCGCCGACGCGGACGAGCTCGTCCGTTGAGGGAAGGCGCTCGCCAGAGCTCACCGGCTCACACCTCGGGTCGCGGCACGACCAGGACGGCAGCGCTCGCGTCGTGCATGAGCGCCTCGCCGGTGCGCCCCAGTAGAACCCGGGCGGCGCCACCCCAGCGTCGCGAGCCGATCACCAGCAGGTCGACGTGCCCGCACAGCTCCAGCAGGGCGTCTGCGGGTCGGCCTCGCCGGACGTCAACATCGGCGAGCTCGGCGCCGGTCGCGTCGGACGCGCTCCGCGCTCGCTCGAGCAACGCGGCGATCTGGGGCTCCAGGAGCTCGTCCCACATCGCGAGCACCTTCTCCTGCAGCGCCGGCTTCCAGCCGACCATCGGGACGCTGTCGTCGACGACGCCCCTGACTCGGAGCGTGGCGCCCGCGCGGCGCGCCAGCGATCCGGCGGCGGCGAGCGCGGCGTCGGACTCCGGAGCACCGTCGTATCCAACGCCGACGCGGCTGATTCGCCGACTCGCTTGCTCGCTGAACCCGCGCGGTGCGACTGCCAGCGCGCACCGGCTGTCGCTGAGCAGCTGTCTGGTGAGGGTGCCGATGCGCACACGACCTTCGGGTCCTCGGCGGCTCGACCCGACCACGATCAGATCGCGGTGCTCTCGCTCGGCCACACGCTCGAGCGCCCGCGAAACCGACCAGTCGGTCTCGACGATGGTCCGAGCACCGGGCGCCACGGCGTCGCGGGTCTCCCTGAGCACGCGTTCGGCCTCCTTGCGCATCCCGGACCACCCGAGCTCAGCGGGCAGGACGATCATCGGATCGGGATGGACCGCCACCAGCATCAGCTCCGCGCCGGACGCGGCGGCGATCAACGATGCGAGGACTGCCCCGTCACGACCCTCCCGATAACCGTCCACGCCGGCCGCGATCCGAGCGATCGGCGCGGAACCCGGATCGGTCTCATCCGACTCGGCGAGGGGCGGCGCGCTGGACACGGGCCGAGCCTATCCGTCCTGGTCGGGCGGCTCGGCGGGGGTCCGAGTCACGAAGTGAACGCCGTCGAGTCCCTCGAGCGAGAAGCCCTCCGCCGCCCCCGGGGAGACATCGATCAGGAATCGGGGCTTGCCCCAACGTTCGTACTGGTCTCGGTCGATGTAGAACGGGGCGCCACCGATCTCGCCCAGGCAGACGTCGCCGGTGCCTAGCGGTAGCTCGCCCTGTTTGAGGCACATCGGAGAGGTGCCGTCGCAGCACCCCCCCGACTGGAAGAACATCACCGGGCCACGGGCGGCCTCGAGGCGATCGATCGCCTCGAGGGCCGCCGCGGTGGCTTGAACTGCAGCCCCCATCTTTTAGAAGAACCCCATCGGGTTGGGGTCGTAGCTGACCAGCAGGCACTTGGTCTGGCTGTAGTGCTCGAGCATCATGCGGTGGTTCTCCCGCCCGACGCCGGAGCTCTTGTACCCGCCGAACGCCGCGTGCGCCGGATACTGGTGGTAACAGTTGGTCCACACGCGTCCGGCCTTGATCGCGCGCCCCATCCGGAACGCCCGGCTGCCGTCGCGAGTCCACACGCCGGCGCCGAGGCCGTACATCGTGTCGTTGGCGATTTCGAGCGCCTCCGCCTCGTCACGGAACGTGGTCACCGCGAGTACCGGACCAAAGATCTCCTCCTGGAAGACCCGCATCTTGTTGTGGCCCTTTAGCACCGTGGGCTGGAAGTAGTACCCGCCCGCGAGCGCGCCCGCCATCGGCGTGCGGTGACCGCCGATTAAGACCTCGGCGCCTTCGTTCAACCCGATCGCGACATAGCCTTCAATCTTCTCGAGCTGCGCGGTCGACACCTGCGCGCCGATCATCGTCTCGCGGTCGAGCGGGTCGCCCTGCTTGATCCTCGCGATCCGATCCAGGCACCTCGCCATGAACTCGTCGTAGATCGACTCGTGGATCAGCGCGCGGGACGGACAGGTGCACACCTCGCCCTTATTGAAGGCGTACAAGACCAGTCCCTCGACGGCCTTGTCCAGGAACGCGTCATCGGCCGCCGTCACATCCTCGAAGAAGATGTTCGGAGACTTCCCGCCCAGCTCGGTGGTTGAGGGGATCAGGTTCTGCGCCGCGTAGGACATGATCAGGCGGCCGGTGACCGTCTCGCCGGTGAAGCCGATCTTCGCGATCCGCTTGTTGGAGGCGAGGGCCTTGCCGATCTCGGCCCCCGGGCCGTTGACGACGTTGATCACTCCGGGGGGAACGAGGTCCCCGATCACCTCCATCAGCTTGAGGATCGACCATGGGGTCGGGCTGGCGGGCTTGATCACGGTGCAGTTGCCTGCGGCCAGCGCGGGCGCGATCTTCCAGGCGGCCATCAACAGCGGGAAGTTGAACGGGATGATCTGACCAACCACGCCGAGCGGCTCCTGGAAGTGATAGGCGTAGGTGTGCTCGTCGATCTCCGAGATCCGCCCTTCCTCGGACCGGACCGCGCCGGCGAAGTAACGGAAGTGATCGGCCGAGAGCGGTATGTCGGCGGCCAGCGTCTCGCGCACCGGCTTGCCGTTCTCGTAGCTCTCGGCGACTGCGAGCATCTCGAGGTTGTCCTCGATCGCGTCGGCGATCGCGTTCAAGACCGCGGCTCGGTCGGCAGGAGAGCGCCCACCCCAGTCGTCCTTGGCGGCGTGCGCGGCGTCGAGCGCGAGCTCGATGTCCTGTGCACCCGAGTGGGCGACCTCGCAGAAGGGCTGGCCGGTCGTCGGTGTTAGGTTGTCGCGATACTCGGCGGTCGTCGGGGCGATCCACTCACCGCCGATGAAGTTCTCGTACCGCTGCTCCAGCCGCACCGGACTACCTGCAATACCGGGAGCGTCAAAAGCGGTTGATTCGATGGTCGCCATGATGGGACTCTCCTTCTGTGCGTGAATCCACTGGTCGAGTAAAAGAATCACGCTCGACGCTCAAAGGCATCCGCTGAATTGCGTGGTGGCACTGTGGAGAACCACCGATGACGAATCTGCTGGCAAAGCACGTGTCGGGCGGTCTCCGAAGAGACCGCCCGATAGTGCTGGAGGAGGAACTACCGGGTCAGGTACGGCTTGCCGCCGTAGGCGGCCAGACCGTAAATGACCAGCACGTCGATCGCGAGGAGCGCCAGCGACCAGAATGGGTATGCCGGGATCGACAGCATCGCGGCCAAGCCGGCGAGCCCTGCGGCAACGATCCCGAACCAGCGCCCGAACTCACCCCCGCGCCAGACCGACAGCGCCGCGAGGATCTCTACGACCCCGAAGCCCATGACGATCCAGCCCCAGGTGTTTAGGTCACTGAGAATGTAGGAGGCTCCAGCGACGAAGAAGTGCGAGCTCGAGACAGCTGCGATACCCCAGATGATGCTGAGGACCCCACCCATCAGGAGCATGATCGCCGCGAACAGGACCCAGCCTGCGCCCTTGTACGACCGCTCCTCAATGTCGTGTGACATCGACTGATCAAAGTCCAGCGCGATCTCCATACGTCCACCTCTTCCAGTGGCGGTGGACATATCAACCTCCTTTCTGCTCGCTCGACAAACCGGGCGAGTCACGTCCTCGGAGGACACCTACAGGCATAACCTACGCCGGGCCGGCGCAGGTGCAATCCGGGATATGAGGCAGCCACTCGGTGACAACTACTGATCGCCGGCGCGTGGTCGCGTCCCCGATCAGGGCACCAGCGAGAACTCGGCAGTTGCGCCCTCGCGGGTCGTGTTCGTCTCGACTCCGTAGTGCGCGGCGTACGCGTACGGGTGGTGGAATACGTCCAGCGCCAGCCCGCGGTCGGGGACCTCGACGCCGAACCGCTCCCGCCTCTTGGTGTCGGTGACCGACACCCACAGATGGTCGTCGTCTGAGCGCCACAGCAACCGGACGTGGATACCGTCATTGACGCGACTATGCAGCTCATGTGTGGTCGCTGGGGCTGACTCGGTCACTGCGGCTCTCCTCGACTGGTGGGTACGCTCGGCGGAACTCTGTCATCGGCGCCGGGCGGCGCCATCAGGGACCGACGCGATCTCTCCTGCGGAAAAACACGGACCGGAGCGGCCGGAGGCCCGCAGCGTGTCCACCTCCCGCGAGACTCGCTCCACGAGCGTCGGGATGGTTGCCGCGAGCTCGTCGGAGAGCCCCGCACCGGCGTCGTATTGCCGTCCCTCCACGGTGTAGACGATCACGCGCGGCGGCAACCTGCCGACGGCGCGGGCGAGCTCGATCGTTTCGGCCAGGCTGACGGCATGGGTCGAGCTCGGCCCATCCCGCTGCTGTCCCGGCAGCGGGTCGTCGCTGGCATCGAAGCGGAGGAACGTGCCAGGGGAGGCGCCTGAGCCCATCGCGTCGATGAGCACCATGGCCTCCCGCCCGAGGCACACCTCGAGCAGCTCCGTCGGATCGCCGCATACCTCGCGCACCTCGAACCCGTCGCCGCGCACTCGCTCGCACACGCGGCGGGCGACCTCGAGACCGGCGCCGTCGTCGCCGCGCGCCCGGTTGCCGACGCCGACCACCAACACGGCCGGCCGGTTCGCGTCACCCACGATCGACCGTGAGATCGAGGAAATGGGTCGAGCACGAGATGCAAGGGTCGTGGTTGCGGATCGCCTGCTCGCAGCGGAGCGTCAGCTCCTCGTCTGAGAGATCGAGGCTGCTCTGCACGACCGCGCGGAGGTCCTCCTCGATCGCACGCTGATTCTGGGAGGTGGGGGGGACGATGCGCGCATCGAGGATCGTTCCGTCCTCATCGATCTCGTAGCGGTGGTAAAGCATGCCGCGGGGCGCTTCGGTCGCGCCGTGGCCGACGGCCCGGCGCGGCTCGACCTCCACCGCTGCAGCGTCAGGTTGCTCGTATGCGTCGATCAGGGCGAGCGCCTCGTCCGTGGCCTGGACGAGTTCGACCGCGCGGACGACGATGCTTTGAAATGGATTCCGGCAGGGGGCGCTGAGCCCCGCCTCGCGCGCGGTCTCGCGGGCCAACGCACGCATGGCGGCGGACGCGAGGCTGTATCGTGCCAGCGGGCCGGTGAGGTAGGAACCGCGCCGGCGCAGCCGAGCGTGGAGTGCGGTCGAGTGCTCTACGTGCTCCTCGACGATGTGCTCGTCGAACTCCGCTGGCTCGATGTCCAGTCCGTGGTCGGACACGATCCGGCCGCGGTCGATCGGATAACCATCCGGGTCGACGAGCGCGACGTGCTCGGGCTCGATCTCCACGTCGGGGAACTCGAGCATCGAGGTCCAGCGCACCGTTGCCACCGCGGTTTCTCGCGCGCGCTCGAGCGCATCGACCAGCACGCGCAGCTCGGCCGGTGCCGGCACACGGTAGAAGCCGCCGACGCGCACGTTGATGGGGTGCACCTCGCGCCCGCCGATCACGGTCATCAGCGCGTTCCCGGCCTTTTTCATCTGGAGTCCCTGCTCGACGATCTCGCGATGGTCGCGGGCCATCTCGATCGCGCTCGAATAGCCGAGGAAGTCGGGGGCGTGGAGCATGTACACGTGCAGGCTGTGGCTCTCGATCCATTCGCCGCAGTAGAGCAGCCGGCGCAGGTCGCGGATCGGACCGTCGTCGATTCTCACCCCGCACGCGTCCTCCATCGCCCGTGCCGAGCTGATCTGGTACGCGACGGGGCAGATGCCGCAGATTCGTGCGGTGATGTCCGGCACCTCGGCGAACGAGCGGCCGCGCAGGAAGGCCTCGAAGAATCGCGGCGGCTCGTACAGGCGGAGCTTGACCTCGCTCACCTCACGGCCGTCGAGCTTGACGAACATCGCCCCCTCGCCCTCGACTCGCGCGAGGTAGTCGGTGCGGATCGTCCGCGTGCGGCTAGTTTCGCTCATGGGCCTCGCTCGCCCGTTTGAACGCCTCGGCGCCCGCATTGAAGGTGCGGTACTTGCGGACGAGGTCCTGGTCCTCGAGCCCGGACCAAGCGTCAAGCGACGCGGTGTTCGGCGTCTCCTTCGGCCCGTAGCAGCCGTAGCAGCCGCGGTCATAGGCCGGACAGATCGCCCCGCAGCCGGCGTGGGTCACCGGGCCGAGACAGGCGGTGCCCTGGGCGACCATCACGCACACGGTGCCGCGGCGCTTGCACTCGACGCAGACGCTGTGGGCGCGCACACGTGGACGTCGGTGGTTCAGATGGGCGCTGATCACCTCGAGCAGCTGTCGCTTGTTGATCGGGCATCCGTTGAGCTCGAAGTCGACGTTCACGTGCGCGCTGATCGGCGTCGACGTGGTCAGCGTCGAGATGTAATCGGGGGAGGCGTACACGACCCGGCTGAACTCCTCGACGTCGGCGAAGTTGCGCAGCGCCTGAATCCCGCCGGCGGTCGCGCACGCCCCGATCGTGATCAGCGTGCCGGAGCTCTCGCGGACGGCGCGGATCCGTTCGGCGTCGTGAAGCGTGGTGATCGATCCCTCGACCAGCGACACGTCGTACGGTCCCTCGACGGTCGCGCTCGAGGCTTCGATGAAGTAGGCGATCTCGAGGTGGTCGGCCAGCGACAGCAGCTCGTCCTCGAGATCGAGCACGCTCAGCTGGCAGCCGTCGCAGGACGCGAACTTCCACACCGCCAGCGTTCGCTTGCCCGGAGCGTCCATCACAGTTCCCGAATCGCCAGCCACGGCTCGAGCTCCGACCAGCGGTACACCGGCCCGTCTCTGCACACGAGCGTCGGGCCGAGCTGGCAATGGCCGCAGTGGCCGATCCCGCATTGCATGTTGCGCTCCATCGAGACGAACACGCGATCACCATCGACTCCGGCCTCGCGCAGCGCCGCGACCGTGAACCGCATCATCACCTCGGGCCCACATGCCATCGCGAACGCGTCTCCGCCGGCGAGCCCGGCGCGGCCGACCAGTCGGGTGACCACGCCGACGCGGCCGAGCCATTCCGGGCCGGCGCTGTCGACCGTGACCAGCACCTCCATGCCCCGGTCCGCCCACGAGCTGAGCTCGTCGGCATAGAGCAGCTGATCGGGCGAGCGTCCCCCGTAGAGCAGCACGAGCCGGCCGTATCGGTCACGACGGGCGAGCAGCCACAGGATCGCCGGCCGTAGAGGCGCCAGACCGATCCCGCCGGCCGCGATCACGACGTCCGCCCCCTCGGCCACTTGCCCGACCGGCCACGGCTCGCCGAACGGCCCCCGGGCCGCGAGCCTGCGGCCGGGCTCCGAGGCGCAGATCGCCTCGGTGGCCAGCCCGACCGCGCGCACGGTGTGCACGAGCCGATCGGGACGATCGGGATCACCGCTGATCGAGATTGGAACCTCGCCGGCGCCGCCGGCCGAGAGCATCGTGAACTGACCGGGGGCGAACGCGAGCGGATCGCCCGAGGGGTGCTCGAGCTCGATCGTCCACGTGTCGGCGGTGTCCTGACGCCTCGCGACCACCTCGAGCGGCTCGGGCACCATCGGCCCCGGTCCGGTCAGCGCGGGCTCAAGCCGAGGCTCGATCACGACCGTAGACGTCGAGCAGTTGGAGCCGCGTTGCCTGCAGACGGTCGACGAGATTGGAGGCGAACCTGCGCATGAGCTGATAGCCGAGCTCGTGGTCGGCCTCGAGCTTGCCCCGCAGGCAGATGGCGTCGAAGCCGATCAGGTCGCACGGCTCGAGCGCGCGCGCGTCAAGTTGCCAGCGATATGGCTCGAACAGCCAAGACAACCCGACGGCGTCTCCGGGATGAAGGGTCTCGATCGTTCGCGGGCCGCGGCCGGGCATGTGCACCTCGACCGCGACCGAGCCGCGACGGATGAGAAAGTAGCGATTCGCCGGCTCGCCCTCGCGCAGCAACAGGGCGCCCTCCTCGACGTGCTCGTTGCGCCCGCATCCTGCGATCAGCTTGAGCTGCTCGCGCTCTAGCCCATCGAACACCGGCGCGGCCGCGATCAACTCGTCAATCGTCTGCACCCGACCGCTCCTCGCTCGCTCGGATCGCGCGTGCCTCCTCGGTGATGTCGATTCCCACGGGGCACCACGTGATGCACCGGCCGCATCCCACGCAGCCCGAGCTGTCGAACTGATCCCACCAGCTCGCGAGCTTGTGCGTCATCCATTGGCGGTAGCGCGAGCGCGGCGAGGCGCGCACCGCGCCGCCGTGGATGTGCGAGTAGTCGACCGTGAAGCACGAATCCCACTTCTGGTGGCGCTCCACCCGCTCCCCGGCCAGGTCGGTGACGTCCTCGACCGTCGTGCAGAAGCAGGTAGGGCAGACCATCGTGCAGTTCCCGCAGGTCAGGCAGCGCTCGGCGACCTCGTCCCACCGCGGGTGCTCATAGTTGCGGTACAGCAGTTCCTTGATCCCCGCGGTATCGAGTTCGCGACCCATCTGCGAGGCGGTGCGAGCGTGTACGGCGCTCGCGGCGACGCGTTCGTGCCCGGCCGCGGGCTGGTGCGGTACCTCCCCGAGGACCGCTGCTCCGCGATCCGAGCCGACCTCCACGGTGAAGTAATGACGGTCGTGGTCGAGAATCTCGGTCAGCGCCAGATCGAACCCCCGCTCCGCCGCCGGTCCTGTGTTCATGGATACGCAGAAGCACGTGCCGCCGGCCTGACCGCACTGCACTGCCACCACGAACACGTCCTGCGCGCGAGCGCGATCGGCGGGATCCGGATGCGAGCCCCCGAGCAGGACCCGGTCGAGAATCCCCATCGCATGCAGCTCGCACGACCGTGCGCCGAAGAACGCGTACCGAGGCACCGTCCGCGGTGGCTCACTGAGGTCGACCAGCCCGCCCCGCTCGTCGACCCGGGCCCGCCACACGTTCACCAGCGGTGGCAGCTGGTACTGCTTCCACGAGTGCGGTCCGACCGCATAGCCGAATAGCGCCTCGTCGTCCCGACGGCGAAGCCGGTAGTGGCCGCCGTCCTGCTCGTCGGTCCAGCCGACCGGCAGATCCGCCGCCCCGCGGATCTCGCCGTAGACGATCGCATGGTCCCGAACGGTTGGGCCGACGATCGTATAACCGCGCCGGCTCAGCGCGCCGAACAGCTGATCAATGTCGCTTCGCTCGATGACGCGATCGAGAGCCATCCCCAGTTGCGCACTCTAAGGGACCGGGACGAGCGCGAGGAGCTCATCGATGCCCTCCTCGATCCCGTGTGCGAGTACGCCGATATCGGGCGTGGATTCGCTGTCGGTGATCACACCGAAGGTGACCAGTCCGTTGTAGGAGAAGATCGCGATCCCGACCGAGTGCTCGGCGGCGAGCGGCACGATCGGGTGCACCTCGCGCAGCTGCGCCCCGAAGGCGTAGAGCGGCACCTGGGGTCCCGGCACGTTGGTGATCGTCACGTTGAAGAGGCGGGTGGCGTACACCGACCGGGCGAGGGCCGCGTGCACGACGGGCGGCGCCAGCGCGGCGAGATCGAGCACCGCCTCCGCGCCCGTGGCGGCACCTGAGGACTTCAGCCGATCCGTCGCAGCCACAATCTGCCGATGGCGCAGATGTGCGACCCGTTCGGCCACCGGCAAATCGACGAACAGGGAGCTGACCCGGTTCCCGAGCGCGAGGCGCTCGCTGCTCTGCCGGATGTTCATCGGGACCATCGCCCGCAGACCTCGGGGTGGTAGCGCCTCGCCGCGCTCGACGAGCAGGAGCCGCAGGCCGGTGGTGCACGCCGCGAGCACGGCGTCGTTGATCGATCCGCCCAGCCCGTTCCGGATCGCCTTGAAATCCACGAGCGGCCGGTTGACGACCGCGAACCGCCTGGTCGAGCCGATCGGGACGTTCAGCGACGTGCGGGGCGCGCCGATCAGCTCGTCGTGAACGATCAGGTCAGCCAGCGAGCGCGACCACTCCAGCGCCTGGCGCGGATGCAGCGCCGCGTGGACGCCCGCGCCCGCGACGCGCGCGCCGGCGCGTGCAGCGTCCGAGACGGCACGGGGCGGAGTGGGCGCCCACGAGTGCAGGAGCGAGTCATTGTCGAGCGGTGGCGGAGGAATGGGGAGTCGCTCAGGCGGGTTAGGCTCGGCGTCGAGCAGCAGGTAGGCCACGTCGACCGAACCGGCGCCGTCGACGAGGCAGTGATGGGTCTTGTGGGCGACCGCCCAGCGACCTTCGGGGAGTCCTTCGATCAGGGCCATTTCCCACAGCGGCCGCGTCCGGTCGAGCCGGTGCGAGTAGAAGTCGGCGGCCCACTCGCACAGCTGCTCGTGCCCACCCGGCGGCGGCAGGGCGACGTGGCCGACGTGGTCACGAATCTGGAAACGATCGTCGTCGGTCCAGCGCGGCCAGGCGAACCCCCCAGTCCGGGTCGATGACAATCGCTGCGAGTAACGGGGCAGCTGATTCAGCCGCGCGCCGAGGTTCTCGCAGAGCTCCTCGACCATGGGTGCACCGCCGCCGGGCACCGGGTCGAAGACGCTGACGCCGCCGATGCCCATCAGGGCGCCTTCGTCCCGCTGCTCGAGTTCAAGGAAGGTCGCGTCGAGGGCGGTGAGCGTGTCGGACATGACGCCAACCTATGCATCGGGTCTCTCCGTGGCATCAGGGCCAGGGCGCTACTCGCATCAGTGGTTTCCCGCAGCCGCCGCGAGGGTCACCCAAACAGAACCCCAAGCCGCTCGTACTCCTCAGACGGCACTCGTCGCACCTCAGCGACGGCGTCGGCCAACGCGACGAGCTTGATCTCGTTGCCTTGGAGCGACGTCATCATCCCCCAGGCGCTGTCGTGCGCGGCTCGTATCGCGGCGAGTCCCAGCCTGGTCGCGAGCACGCGGTCGAACGCGGTCGGGGTCCCCCCGCGCTGCACGTGGCCGAGCACGGTGGCACGGGTCTCGTACCCGGTGCGCTTCTCTATCTCCTGCTCGAGGCGGGCACCGATCCCGCCAAGTCGCGGGTGGCCGAACTCGTCGACAACGCCGGTTAGGACCTCCATCGTCCCCGCCTTGGGTGTGGCCCCCTCGGCCGCGACCACGATCGAGAAGTAGCGTCCTCTGGCGTGGCGGCGTTCGATCAGACGGCACACCTCGTCGATATCGAACGGGATTTCCGGGATCAGGATCACGTCCGCGCCGCCGGCGATCCCGGAATGAAGGGCGATCCATCCGGCGCTGCGTCCCATCACTTCCACGATCAAGATCCTGTTGTGACTCTCGGCCGTGGTGTGCAGGCGGTCGATCGCGTCTGTCGCTATCTGCAGCGCGGTGTCGAACCCGAAGGTGACATCCGTGGCGCCCAGATCGTTGTCGATCGTCTTCGGCACACCGATCACCTTCACGCCTTCTTGGTGAAGCTTGTTGGCTACGCCGAGGGTGTCCTCGCCACCGATCGCGATCAGCGCTTCGACGCCCAGGTGGGCGAGCGTCTCGCGCACGCACCGCACGCCGTCCTCGCGCTTGTACGGATTCGTCCGAGAGCTGCCAAGGATCGTCCCGCCCCGCGGAAGGATTCCCCGAGTGGCCTCGATATCCAGATCGACGTACGAGGCGTCGAGGACGCCGCGCCACCCGTCGCGGAATCCGATGAGCTGATCGCCGAAGCCGTCTATCCCATCGCGCACCACCGCGCGGATGACGGCGTTGAGCCCGGGACAGTCACCCCCGCCGGTGAGCATGCCGATCCTCATGTCAGACGCCTACTAGGTGAACGATGGCGATGAGCAACACCTGCGCCCCCAGCACGCTGAGCGCGCCGACGTAGAGGGCCATCGCGCGGATGCTTCGGGAACGCGACGTCAGATTGGCCGCGCGTGCTGCCGCGAGACGATCGAGCGCCGCTGTCGACAACGTTTCCTTGTCCGCGGCGCGGAAGCGCAATTCGGCGAACTCGCGAAACTCCTCGAGCGCCATGCGGCTCTTCGCGGACGGCGCGAAAACCTGGCCGGAGATCGCAGCTGCTCCGAGCAGGAGCATGGCGGTCAACGCCGCCGCGCAGACCGTCACAGCCGCGCCAAGATGAGAAAGCTTCTGCGCGGCCTGGGCTGCGGCCGATCCTAATCCGGCCGTTAGAGCGAGCAACACGCCGCACGCGGTGAGCAACCCAGCCGCCCGCGAGCGTGACGCCTCGGCATGCGCGTGCTCGAAACGGAGCGCCTCGAGCGCGACCTCGAGCACCGCGTCCGGGTCCGGCGTCGCCACATATGCGTCGTTCGCGTCTAAGGTCATGGCGGGCATCACTGATCGGGCACCCTATGTCCGCGAAGCCGCCGCGGGATCCGCATCTCTCCGACCGGGATCAGCGGAAAACTACGCTGCCCCCACTCGCCGCTGCGCGGCGACCCGGTTCATCACCTCGAAGTAGCGCCCGAGGTGGTGCGGGCCGAGGAACTGCTCCTGGACTCGGCGCTGCGCCGCGAGCCCGATTTGCTGCGCCCGCTCGCCATCCGACAGCAGCTCGACGATCGCGGCCCCGACCTGCTCGAGATCGCGGGGGTCAGGTAGCAGCACACCCGATCGACCGTCCTCGATCTGATCGCGAATGCCGCCGATTCGACTTGCGACGACCGGGCGCTGCTTCCACATAGCCTCGGCGACCGTCAATCCGAATCCCTCCGCGAGGCTCTTCTGTACGACCACGCTCGCGTGCCTTTGCACGGCGTTGACGATTGCGGCGTTCTCCTCGACGTCGTCCATCGGCAGCGAGCAGAGGTGCACCCGCCGGCGCACGCGGACCGGCAGTTCATGCCACGCAGCACGGACGACCTCGAGAACCTGGGCGCCCTCTGGATCATCGGCAACGGCCGCAGTCGACGGCCCTACCAGCAGTAGGTGCGCCTCGCCGTGGCTCGCAACGTGTCCGGCGAACGCGCCGAGCACACCGAGCGGATCTTTGAGCTGATCCCACCGCGACACCTGCATCACGACCGGCACCTCGGCGACGAGCGGCTCCTCCTCCAGCATCTCCGCCTGTCGCTCAACGCGTCCCGGCGTACCATCGGAGCGCGTGAACGCCGGATAGGAGTTCACGTCATCCGCCAGAACCCCGGCCGACGCCATGATCGCCAGCGACTGCTGGCGACCCTGCTCGGCGTTCTTCGGCGCGAAGGCGTCGATCGAGGGGCGGATCACTGAGATCCGATCGCGCGGCAAGCCCTCCCAGGCGAACCCCGCGCGAGAAAATATGAACAGATGGGCATCTGATACGTAGCCACGCAGGAAGTCCCACGCGTCACGAGCGTGATCATTGGCGACGTCGATACCGACGTGGCAGCGCCACATGACCGTTGCCCCCGTGCTTCGAACGGCCGCCGCCAACCCGGCTGTCTGGGGATCATGCAAGATCACGATGTCCTGCGGCTGGACGAGCCGCACGAGCTCGTCTGCGCTCGCCGCCAGCGTCCGCTCGTAGATCTCTCGCTCAGCGTCCCCCAGCGGCTCGCCGTCCCCGGCAAACCCGTGCAGACGATTGTGTATTCGCTTGGTGACGGCAAAGAAGTCGGGCTGTCCGGAAATCACGGCCCAGCGCGCGTCGACACCGGCGCCGCGACAGTAACCCAGCAACGGGCGCAACATCTCGACCACGCCACCGCCCTTGGCGGTCGAGTTCACATTCCAGATCACGCGACCCTGGAGCTCCCGCGCAGCCTGGTCGACCAGCCCGACCAAGGCCTCGTACTCGCCCGGCGAGAGCACCGACGCGAATCGCTCAGGCGCCATCGCGATGACCGCTTCATGGTGAAGTGGGGACATGGTCCGTAGCGTCCAGGCTCAGCCGGGCATGGTGAGCGCGGCCAGTGGGACGTCGACGTCGATGAACCCAACCGGAGGCGCGCCGAACCGATCTTCATCGCCATGCTCGGACAGGTACGGGCCGAGATGGCGGCCGGCGACTTTGGTCGGCGGCCACCACAACGGATACCAGGCGCCCGGAACGTCCGGGTCGACATCCGGCACGCCCGAGCGCATGTAGACCGGCTCGTCGCCCGTGAAGAGCATTCCTCGCAGCATCGGCTGGAAAGGCACCGGTTCGATGCCCGCGCCGTACCTCGCGGCGACGTGCTCGGCGACAACGTCCGCCTGCTGTGTGGCAATTCCGCCCTGCTTGACGGGGAAGTCGACCGCGTCGCCGGCCGCGTACACGTCGGGAAGTCCCGTCACACGGCCATACTCGTCGACGGGGATGAACTCGTGCGGCCCGCTGGTTGGCACGCCGGCGAGCGCCGGGCCGCTCAACAGCGGCAGCGTCACGACGTAATCGGAGCTCGGTTGCCCGAGGGCGCCGTAGGTCAGGCCGCCCCCATTGACCTTTGCAAACGACGCTTGAACGAACTCGATGCCCGCCCGATCGAGCAGGCGGCCGATGCTTTGGCTCAGCCGACCCCCGAACAGCGACAGGGGTCGATCCTCCGGCGTGAGGAGACGCACCTGGATTCCATCGACATTGCTCCGGGCGAGCTCGCGCGCCGTCATCAGCGCAAGCTCGTACAGCGGCAGGAGCCATCCCGTCATGCTGGGCGCGACGAAGGACACGCTGCGCGCTTCTGCGCTGCGCAGGCGATCGAGCATCTCCTTGATCGCCTCGCCCGAACCTTCGAGCCCGAATGTGATCGCCTCGGCAAACGGCGCTCGCCCTCGGGCGCCGAGGGCGATGATGAGCGTGTCGAAGCCGAGGTTCTGGCCGTCCGCAAAGGCGACCCGGCGACCCGCGCCGTCCACGGCAGTCACACTCGCGCGAACGAAGTCCGCGCCAAGCTCGGCGGTGACTTCAGGTAGCGAAAGGCGTACTGCCGATCCGAGTCCAAACGGCTCCGCCACGGTCATGGGACGGTCGACGAACCAATCGTCCTTCGAAACGAGGGTCAGGCCTACGCGATCGCCCACGAGAGCCCGCAGCGCGAGCAGCGACTCCAGGCCGGCGACGCCGCCGCCGACGATCACAACGTCGCCGGATGTAGGGGGATTTGCTTGTGTCATGGCTCACTCACCAGGGGTTGTAGGCGCCTGCATTGGCAGCGCGCATTGCAGTGACGTAACTTGAACGCTCGTAGGCGGCGGCGTCGGCGTCGCGGGGCACCGCGAGCAGACCGCGGACGTCGTCCACCGTGTGGAAGCCCTTGCTCGCCATCCAGCGGCGCAGCCCGTCTAGGAGGTCGGTTGCGTAGCTCGGACCGTGCCGCAGCAGCGCGGACGTCGTCATCACGACATCGGCGCCCGCGAGCAGGTACCGGGCGAGGTCGGCCGGCACCTCCACGCCCGAGGTGGCGGCGAGCGAGGCCGTCAGTCTGCCCCGTAACAGTGCGATCCAGGTGCGCGCCAGGCGCGCGTCGGCTGGGCTCGAGAGGTTCACTCGCGGCAGGACCACAAGCTGCTCGGTGTCGATGTCGGGCTGCAGGAAGCGGTTGAACAGCACGAGCCCGTCGGCCCCGGCCCTGTCGAGCCGCAGCGCCATCTCGCCGGCGGAGCTGAAGTAGGGGCTGAGCTTGACCGCGACCGGCACGCTGACAGTCGACTTGACTCGCTCGAGCACGTCGACGTGACGCTGCTCGACGTCGCGTCCGGAGGTCTCCGTGTCACCCGGGAGGTAGTAGATGTTCAGCTCGATCGCGGCGGCCCCGGCGTCCTGCATGGCCCGGGCATATTCGGTCCATCCGTCGGGCGTGATGCCGTTGAGGCTCGCGATCACGGGAATGTCGACCGCGCCGACGGCGCGTTCGAGCAGCGTCAGGTAAGCGCGCGGGCTGCCGTCCTCCTCGGCAACCGAGGGAAAGTAACTGAGCGCCTCGGGGAAGCTCTCGGCGCTGTCCTCGATGAGACCGATCGCTCGTGCGGTCTGCTCCCGCAGTTGCTCCTCGAACAACGAGTACAGAACGATCGCGCCGACACCTCCGTCCGCCAGCCGGCGGACGCCGTCGAGGGTGTAGGACAGCGGCGACGGCGAAGCCACGAGCGGATTGCGCAGTGCGAGACCCATGTATGTCGTCGAGAGCTCCATCAGTTACCACCACGGCGTGGATCGGACGGGAACTCGGTCGCGCTGCGCGTCGCCATCTCCTCGTACAGCCGCCAGCGCTGATCGGCCACCTGCTGGGCGAGGCCGAGCAGTCGCTCGGACTCGGTCGGGTGGGCGGCCGCCAGGGCACGGAAGCGCAGCTCGCCTTTGCGGTAGTCGGCGAGCGACATGCGCGGCCGCGGCGAGTCGAGTAGGAAAGGGTTGTCGCCGTCGACGGCGGCCACGGGGTCGTAGCGGATCAGCGGCCAGTGACCGCTGGCCACCGCGCCGTACTGCTGGCTCAACCCCTCGCGCATGTCGTATCCGTGCGCGACACAGTGACTGTAAGCGATTATCAGCGACGGTCCGTCATACGCCTCGGCCTCCCGGAACGCGCGCAGAGTCTGTTGGGGGTCGGCGCCGAACGCCACGCGCGCCACGTAGACGTCGGCGTACGCTATCGCCTGGAGCGCGAGGTCCTTGGTCGGGACGGTCTTGCCCGCGGCGGCGAACTTCGCCACCGCCCCGAGTGGCGTCGCCTTCGACATCTGCCCACCGGTGTTGGAGTACACCTCGGTGTCCATAACGAGCACGTTGACGTTCTTGCCGCTCGCGAGCACGTGATCGAGCCCGCCCGCGCCGATGTCGTAGGCCCAGCCGTCTCCGCCGACGATCCATACGCTGCGCCGAATCAGGTGGTCGAGAACGCTGCGCAGGTCATCGACCGCGGGATCGTCGAGCTCTGCCAGCCGGCGTTTCAGCTCGGCGATCCGTTCGCGCTGAGCGCGCAATTCGGATTCCCTGATCTGCGGCGCCGACAGGATCTCGTCGACGAGCTCGGGGCCCACGACGTCGCGCAGCCCGGATAGCCGACGGCGCGCGAGGTCGGTGTGGCGGTCGGCGGCGAGTCGCAGCCCCAGTCCGAACTCCGCGTTGTCCTCGAACAGCGAGTTCGACCACGCCGGGCCGTGGCCATCGGCGTCGACTGTCCACGGCGTCGTCGGCTGGTTCCCGCCGTAGATCGACGAGCAGCCGGTTGCGTTGGCGATCGTCAACCGGTCGCCGAACAGCTGGGATAGGAGCTTCAGGTACGGCGTCTCGCCACAGCCGGCGCAGGCGCCCGAGAACTCGAACAGGGGCTCCAGGAACTGAGTTCCACGGACGGTGCCGAAGTCGACTCGCGTTCGATCGTTCACCGGCAGCTGCTCGAAGAACGCGATGTTGTGACGCTCGCTGTCGAGCAGCGGCTCGCGGGCGTCGAGGTTGATCGCCTTATGACCCGGCTCGGTGGCCGCCGACACCGGACATGCCTCGACGCACAGCCCGCACCCCGTGCAGTCCTCCACGTACACCTGCAGCGTGTACCGAACGTCGGGGAGCCCGGCTCCGTTCAGCGGCGCCGAGGGGAAGCCATCGGGAGCGCCTTCCAGCCGATCCGGCTCGTAGTAGCGGGATCTGATCACGCTGTGCGGGCAGACGAAGCTGCAGTTGCCACACTGGATGCAGAGTTCGGAGTCCCAGACCGCGACGAAGTCCGCGATGTTGCGCTTCTCGTATTTGGTCGTGCCGCTCGGGTACGTGCCGTCGACCGGCAGCACGCTGACGGGCAGCTCGTCACCGTTGCCGGCCATCATCGCCGCGGTCACGGTCCGGACGAACTCGGGCGCATCCGCCGGCACGAGCTCCGGCTCCTCGTGCGTCGAGGTGACCCGATCGGGGATAGGCACCCGGTGCAGCGCCGCGAGCGAGCGGTCGACCGCCTCGATGTTGCGCCTCACCACTTCCTCGCCCCGCTTCCCGTACGTCTTCTGAATGGACCCCTTGATCGCCTCGATCGCGCGGTCGCGCTCCATCACGCCGGAGATCGCGAAGAAGCACGTCTGCAGCACGGTATTCGTCCGTCCCGCCAGTCCGGCCTCCCGGGCGATCTTCCCGGCGTCGATCGTGTAGAGCTCGATCTCCTTGGCGAGGAGCTTCTCCTGCACGGACTGCGACAGCGCGTCCCAGACCTGATCCGGCTCGTGAGGACAGTTGAGCAACAGCGTCGCGCCGCGGGCGGCGCGATCGAGCACCTCGTCGCGCTCGATCATCCCGAAGTTGTGGCATCCGACGAAGCTCGCCGTGGACACGAGGAACGGGGCGTGGATCGATCGTGGCCCGAAGCGCAGGTGCGAGACCGTCTGCGAGCCGGACTTCTTGGAGTCGTAGACGAAGTACCCCTGGGCGTGCAGGTTCGCCGC
>DATJYY010000182.1:0-23330 GCA_035499395.1 Solirubrobacteraceae bacterium | reverse complement strand
GCGAGCACGTTGGCGAGCGTCGCAACGGTGGGATTGGAGTCGCCCCGTTCGAGCCGCGCGACCGCGGATTGCGTCAGCCCGGCACGGGCGGCGAGCTGCACCTGGGTCATCGCCGCGTCAGAACGCGCCTTGCGGATGACTGACGCAGCAGATGACATAGATGAAATATTACATAAAAGTTGTCAGCGGCCGACCCCCCAAACGGTGGATCTATTGCCGACGGCAGCCGAGTCGTGTGAGCCCGCCGTTATCCTGCCGCCGGTGCGCCTGCTGGTAGCGAAGGCCCAGGCTCCGCTCGTGGGGGAGCTGGCGATTCCGCCTTCGAAGTACCACGCCCACCGCGCGCTGATGCTCGCGGCGCTGGCCCCCGGTCAGAGCACGATCGTCGAGCGCACGTCCGCCCGCCACGTCCAGTTCACGGTGCAGGCGCTACGCGCGCTCGGGGCCAAGATCGAGAACGCCGGTACCGGGTGGCGCGTCACCGGCGGAGGCTTCTCGCCGGTCAGCGACGAGGTTTCGGTCGGCAGCTCGGGGACGACGCTGTACTTCCTGATCGGGCTCGCCGCGCTCGGCGACCGTCCGGTGAAGATCGTCGGCCAGCGCTACTTCCGCCGGCGTCCGATCGGGCCGCTGCTCCGGGCGCTGAAGCGGATGGGTGTACGGCTCGAGTACGAGGGCCAGCACCTGCCGGTGACCGTGTATCCCGGCCTGCCGCGAGGTGGCCGCATACGGATCGACGGAACGCTGTCGCAGTGGATCTCGGGGCTGCTGATGCTGGCGCCGTACGCGCTCGAGCCGACCACGATCGAGATTCGCGGGGAGCTCAATGAGCGCCCCTACCTCGAGCTGACGATCGACATGATGCGCGAGTTCGGCCTCGAAGTCACCGCACGCGAGGATTGGCGGGAGTTCTACGTGTCCCCGCGACAGCGGCCGAAGCCGACCGACGTCGTGCTGCCGCCGGATCTCGGCTCGGCGGTGTTCGGGCTGGCAGCCTGCACGCTCAACCCCTCGAAGGTGACGTTCCACAGCTCGACGCCGATCGCCGGCCATCCTGAGGCCTCGGTTTTCGATTCGCTTATGGCCGCGGGCGTGCCGTTCCGCTTCGCCGACGACATGCGCTCGGTCTCGATGGACCACGACGGGACGCCGCCCGAGGGCGGCCCGCTCGACTGCCGTGACATCCCGGACATGGTTCCGATCCTGTCGGTGCTCGCGAGCCGGGCTCGCGGTAGGAGCGCACTCGGCCACGTCGCGCATGTGCGCCTGAAGGAGTCGGACCGCGTGGCCTCGATGCTCCAGCTCCGCAAGATGGGCGCGAATATCGAGTTCGACGGCAACGACATGACGTTCGAAGGGGTGGAGCGGCTGCATGGCGCGACGCTGTCCTCGTTCAACGACCATCGGGTGCTGATGGCGCTGACGGTGGCTGGATCGATCGCCACCGGCGTGACCGAGCTTTCCTACCCCCACGCCTACCGGATCTCGTATCCCGAGTTCCTCGATCACATGAACGCGCTCGGGATTCCGGCGGCCGTGACAGGCGGCGTGCCCACGCTGGAACAGGCCCGATGATCCTCGACGATCTCGACAGGCACGCCCGTGAGCGACCGGGCGAGCGAGCGGTCGTCGAGATCAGCGCCGACGGCACCGTTCGCGAGCTGAGCTGGGGTGCTTTGAGGAACCAGTCAGACGAGGTCGCGTCAGCGTTGCTCCGGCTTGGCGTGCTGGAGGGCGAGCCCGTGGCCTTCCAGCTTCCGAACCGTCTCGAGTTCGTGACGATCGCCCTGGGCACGCTGCGCGCGGGCGCGGTGTGCGAGCCCTTGATGCCGATCTTCCGCGAGCGCGAGCTGGCGTTCATGCTGCGCGAGAGCGGCGCCCCGGTTCTGTTCGTGCCCGGCGTGTTCCGGGGGCGCGACTACGCGGCGATGGCCGACGGGCTGCGATCCGAGTTGCCGGCCCTCGAGGAAGTGATCGTGCTCGATGGGGACATCGCCGCCGGCGATCCGGCTCCGCTGAACGCCCCGTCCCTTCGCCCGGACCAGATCGCTCAGTTGCTGTTCACCTCGGGTACGTCCGGCGAGCCCAAGGGCGCGCTCCACCGCCACGACGTCCTCACCCGCGCCGCCGACCATCACATCGATCACTTCGGGCTCGGCGGCGACGACGTCGTGTACGTGCCCTCGCCGCTCGCCCACCAGACCGGCTTCCTCTACGGGATGTGGGTCGCCATCCGGCTCGGCGTGCCCCAGGTTCTCCAGGAGGTGTGGGACGCCGAGGTCGGGCTCGACGCGATGCGCCGGTTCGGGGTGACGTTCGTCCAGGCCGCGACTCCCTTCCTTGCCGACCTCACACGGGTCGCGGCCGACTCCGGACAAACCCCTGACGCCTTACGCACCTTCGTCGCCACCGGCGCCGCGATCCCGCGCGAGCTCGCGCGCCGGTCGCGAGAGGTTCTTGGCGCCGAGGTCGGCGGCGCGTGGGGCACGACCGAGAGCTGCCTCGGATGCGCGTTCGCACCGGGGGATCCGCCCGAGCGCGCCTGGGGGACCGACGGGCGAGCACTCGACGGCACCACCCTGCGGGTGGTCGACGACGACGGCCGCCCGCTGTCCGCCGGCGAGGAGGGCAATTTCGAGGTTCACACCGATTGCCTCTTCGTCGGCTACCTGAACCGGCCCGGGCTGACCGCGGAGGCGGTCACGGACGACGGCTTCTACCGCACCGGCGACCTCGCGCGGATCGACCAAAACGGCTATGTGCGGATCACCGGCCGGGTCAAGGACGTCATCAACCGCGGCGGCGAAAAGGTGCCGGTCGCCGAGATCGAGCAGCTTCTGCACGGCCACCCAGCGGTGCGCGACGTCGCGATCGTCGCAATGCCCGACGACCGGCTGGGGGAGCGCGCCTGCGTGTTCATCGTCGGCGAGCTGGACTTCGACTCGATGCTCGAGTACCTAGACTCACACCGCGTATCGAAGACGTACTGGCCCGAGCGCCTCGAGCTCGTCGACTCGCTTCCCCGCACGCCGTCCGGAAAGATCCAGAAGTTCGTCCTGCGCGACCGGGCGCGGCACCTCGTGACCGTATGACCACTGCCCCGACCACAGATTTCGAGACGCTGCGAGCGGAGGTCCGCGCGTACGTCGACGACGAGGGTGAGCGCTGGTCTGAGCTGATCGAGCGCGAGCACACCGTCCCACTCGCGTTATGGGACGAGCTCCGGGACCGTGGCTACTTGCGCCTCGCCGCGCCCGTTGAGTACGGGGGCGCCGCGATCCAATTCACGCGCTACCTCGAGCTGCTCGAGCTGTTCTCTATGTCGCACGCGTCGCTCCGGATGATCGTGCATGTCGCCAACGGCATCTGGCGGCCGATGGAGTCGCATGCCAACGACGACCAGCGCGACCGGTTCATCAAGCCTGCGGTCGCCGGCGACATCAAGGTCGCGTTCACACTGACCGAGCCCGGTGCCGGCAGCGGGGCCGACATCCGCTGTAGCGTGGCCAGGGAAGGGGACACTTACTACCTGAGCGGCGAGAAGCACCTGATCACGTTCGGGACGATCGCCGACTATCTGTTGACGTTCGCCCGAGTGGAGGGCACGCTTGGCACCGACGGGACCGTTGCGCTGATGGTCCCGACGCGAGGCGAGGGCGTGGACGCGCGCGAAATGGCCGAGACCATGGGTGTGCGGGGCACCGACCACGGTCACATCGTGTTCGACCGCACGCCGGTGCCGGTCGCCGACCGGTTCGGCGAGGAGGGCCAGGGCGTGGAGATCGCCCTGAGCGGGTTCCTGGGACCGAGCCGGATTTCGTTGGCGACGACTTGCGTCGGGCTCGCCCAGCGCGCGCTCGATCTCGCGCTCGATTACGCCCAGCGGCGCGAGACGTTCGGCAAGAAGATCGCCGAGCGGCAGGCGATCGCGTTCAAGCTCGCGGAGATGGCGACCGACGTCGAGGCCGGCCGCCGGCTCGTGTGGCACGCCGCGGCCAAATGGGAGCAGACCGGGCACGCGCCGATGGAGGCGGCGATGGCAAAGCTGTTCGCGAGCGAGATGCTCCAGCGCGTGACCGACGCCGCGCTCCAGGTGCACGGAGGGATCGGGTACTGGTCGACGAGCCCGATCGAGCGCGTGTACCGCGACGCCCGTGCCCAGCGGTTCGAGGAGGGCACTGCCGAAATCCAAAAGACCACGATCGCCCGGGACCTGTTGCGACGATGAGCGCGCCCGACCCCACGCTGCTCCCCGATCCCCGCCGCGGATTCGAAGGAAAGGTCGCGCTGATCACCGGCGCTTCGCGCGGGATCGGGCGGGCTCTCGCGCTTCGGCTGGCGGCCCGCGGCGCGATCCCGATCGTCAACTACAAGCAGAACGAGGAGGCGGCCGCCGACACCGTCGCCGAGATCCAGCGACTCGGCGCTGCCGGGATGGCGGTTCGCGCCGACCTCGAGAGCCTCGAGGAGATCGAGGCGATGTTCGACCAGGTGCAGGAGCGCTTCGGGCGCCTGGACTTCTTCGTCTCCAACGCATCGGCCAGCAACTTCCACCCCTTCATGGACCTGAAGCCACACCACCTCGAGCGGACGTTCAACCTCAACGTCCGCGCGTTCGTGGTCGGGACCCAGCGCGCGGTCCGCCTGATGCCGGACGGCGGCCGGGTCGTCGTGCTGTCGAGTTACGGGAGCATCCGCACCTTCCCGACGTACGCGAATCTCGGGTCGGCAAAGGCGGCGCTCGAGACCTGGGCTCGGTACATGGCGGTCGAGCTCGCGCCGCTCGGCGTCAACGTCAACGCGGTCAACGGCGGGATCATCGAGACGGACTCCTCGAGCTACTTCTATGCCACCGGCCGGGTACCGTCGCTCGACACGGTGCTCCCGAAGATCCCCAAGAAGCGGATGGGCACCGCCGCCGAGGTCGCCGAGTGCGTCCTGTTCCTCCTGTCGCCGGGCGCGGAGTACGTCACCGGGACGACGCTTCTGGTCGACGGCGGACTGACCGCGATCGCGCCGCCGTTCCACACGGACATGGCCGGTGCGGGCGCCGGGGCGCTGGGCGCTCTGTCCGAGGCGCTGCGCTAGCCCTACGCCGCGTGTTCGACCACGTGTGGCGGGCGGGTGCGATCGGCCTGCTGGCGCTGCCCCACCGGATCGTGATGGGTTCGATGCACCTCGGGCTCGAGGGCATCGACGACGGCGGGGCGGCACTGGCGGCGTTCTATCGCGAGCGCGCTTCGGGCGGAGCCGGCCTGATCGTCACCGGCGGGTCAGCGGTGAGCCGGGTCGGCGCCGGCGGTCGCAACTACAGCTTCGTCAACGAGGACGCTGACGCGGAGAAGCTCTCGGGCGTCGCCGCGGCGGTGCACGGCGCCGGCGGGCTCGTGCTGCTGCAGCTGTTTCATGCCGGCCGCTATGCGTATGAGGCGTCGTTCGGGCTGACCCCGGTGGCGCCGTCACCGGTGTACTCGCGCTACAGCCGGTGCGAGCCGCGCGAGCTCTCGGGCGCCGAGGTGCTCGCGACGATCGAGGACTTCGCTCGCGGGGCCAGGCGAGCCCGCGAACTCGGGTTCGATGGGGTCGAGATCATGGGCTCCGAGGGATATCTGATCGACCAGTTCCTCGCCCCGGTGACGAACTTGCGCGACGACGAGTGGGGCGGAGATCCGGAGCGGCGGATGCGGTTCCCCCTGGCGGTGGCGACCGCGGTCCGGGAGGCCGCCGGTCCAGGTCAGGCGATCGTGTTTCGGATGTCCGGCGCGAGCTTCGTCGAGGGCGGCGGCACCCAAGGCGATGTCCGCGAGCTCGCCCGCTCGCTCGCGGCGGAAGGGGCGATCGACGCAATCAACGTTGGCATGGGGTGGCACGAGTCGCGCGTGCCCACCGTCCAGGCGCTCGTGCCCCATGGCGCATGGCGCCCGTGGGCACGGGCCATTCGCGAAGCCGTCGATGTCCCGGTGATCGCCTCGAACCGGATCAACACGGTCGCGCTCGCCGAGGACGTGCTCGCCTCCGGCGATGCCGACTTCGTCTCGATGGCCCGGCCGTTCCTGGCCGACCCCGAGATCGTCGCCAAGGCGCGTGACCGCCGCAAGCTCAACATCTGCATCGCCTGCAACCAGGCGTGCATCGACCGCTCGATCTTCGACAAGCGCGTCTCGTGCCTCGTCAACCCGCGCGCCGGCTACGAGCTCGAGCTCGCCGCGCACGCAGCGCAAACGTGCGCGGTCGCGGTCGTGGGCGGCGGCCCCGCCGGCATGGAGGCCGCTCGGGCGCTGGCGTCCGCCGGCCATTCCGTAGAGCTGTTCGAGGCGTCCGACCGGCTGGGCGGCCAGTTCCGGATGGCGTGCCGGATTCCGGGGAAGGAGGACTTCGCGAGAACGATCGAGTACTTCGAGTGCGAGCTCGAGCGGCTGGGCGTGACCGTGCGGCTGGAGACTCCGGTGCGCGACCCCGCAGCGTTGAATGGGTTCGACGCCGCGGTCATCGCCACTGGCGTCGTGCCGCGGCCCGTCGGCCTCCCGGGCGCGGACCTACCCCACGTCGTCAGCTATGCCGAGCTCCTGCGCGCCGGCGGCGTTTGGGGCGAGAGCGTCGCGATTATCGGCGCCGGCGGTATCGGCGTCGACGTCGCGCACCTCGTCAGCCACCACAACGTCGACTTCTACGCCGCCTATGGCCTCGAGCCGCCCGGCTCCTCACCGCGCGAGCCGGCGCGGTCGCGTGGCGGACGGGTCACGCTCATGCGCCGCGGCTCCCGCGTCGGCGAGCGGATCGGCCCGTCGACGCGGTGGGCGGTCGTCCAGGAGCTACGGATGGCCGGCGTCGAGATCCTGACCGGCGTCGCTTATGAGCGGATCGAGCCCGGCTCGGTGATCATCCATGGCGCCGACGGCGCAGAGCGCCGGGTGGAGGCGGACACGGTCGTGATCGCCGCCGGCCAGGAGCCCGAGACGGCGCTGGCCAGCTCCCTGGCGAGCGCGGCACCACCCCACGTGGTGATCGGTGGCGCCGCGGGCGCGGCTGAACTGGACGCCGAACGAGCGTTCAGAGAAGGCGCGCGGGCGCCGCTTGCCGTCGCCGAGTTGCTCGGTTAGATTGCTCGCGCTCAAAGGCAAGACGGTCTAGGTCAGATTCACGGTCTCGTGATCTGAGCCGGCCGAGGGACCGGGGCGCCCCGGCCGAGGCCGCGACTCTAGGCGTTGCTGTCGCGGGTCCAGTGACCCGACCGGCCGCCGGATTTCTCGAGGAGCACGACATCCGTGATCTCGGCTCCACGCTCGAGTCCCTTGACCATGTCGTAGACGGTCAGCGCCGCCACCGACGCTGCGGTCATCGCCTCCATCTCGACGCCGGTTTGGCCGGTGGTCCGCGCCTCCGCGGTAAGCGTGATCGTGCCTGACGCCGCGTCGACCGACCCCTCGACGCCGACGAAGGTGAGCCCGAGCGGGTGGCACAGCGGGATCAGCTCCGCCGTCCGCTTGGCCGCCTGGATCCCGGCGATCCGCGCCACCCCGAGCACGTCGCCCTTGGGGGCGTCGCCGGCAAGGACGGCCTCCGCGGTCGAGGGCGAAACCCGCACGATCGCTCGCGCCACCGCGCGCCGCTCGCTCGCGGCCTTGGCGCCGACGTCGACCATCCGGGCGCGGCCGGCCGCGTCCAGATGCGTGAGCTCGCTCACCGCGCCGCGGGCACGAAAGACCGCTGCGCCTCCGCGATCACGTCCCGCACCGCCTGGACATCCCCCGCCCGCAAGAGTTCGATCGGGTCTGGATCGCCGTTGACGATCGCCTCGAAGAACTGCTTGCGGTCCTGATAGGTAGGGAGCGTCCCCTTCGCCCAGCCGCGGGCGTCGTTGAGCAGGATCGCCAGCAGCGCGTACGGCTCGCCGAACAGCTCGCCGATCTCGCGCTTCATCCGCTTGGCCAGCGCCGGCGAGGCGCCCGCGGTCGAGATCGCCACCGCGAGCGGGCCCGTGCGCACGATCGCGGGCAGGATGAAGTTGCAGAGCGGGGGGACGTCGACGACGTTGACGAGCATCGCGCGCGCCTCGGCGTCGTCGAACACGCGGATATTGAGGTCGGTGTCGTCGGTGGCCGCGATCGCGATCAGCGCGCCGTCGAGGTCACCGGAGGCGTACTCGCGGGGCTCCCACCGGATTGAGCCCTCGAGGGCGAGCTGCGTCAGCTCGGGATGGGCCTCGGGCGCGATCAGCGTCACGTCGGCGTCGCACGCCAGCAGGCCCTCGACCTTTTCGAGCCCGACGTCGCCGCCGCCGACGACCACGCAGCGCCGGCCGCTCAGGCGCAGGCAGGCCATGTAGAACGGCGTCTCCAGCATCCCCTGCACGCACGACTGATCACACGTGCCTTTGCGGAGCTGGCAGACGCACTCCTTGCCGGTATAGGCCTGGGCAGGCATATATCTACGAGCGTACCGCCGGCGCAGCCGTTACCGCCGGATCAGGTCTCGCGCCATCCGCGCGCCAACCTTGGTCAGCGGTACGGCACCGTCACGCAGGGCCGCCGCCCGCTCCGACGACCGGCCGTACAGGAGCTTCGCGCTCTGGCGAAACGCCTTCCCGAGCGTCTCGTCGTACGGATGCCACCACGGGTCGCGCATCGTCGCCCCCTCCCACACGCGCAGCTTCACGTTGACGCATTCGTACAGGCCGAACTTCGAATGGGTCCGGCCGAGGCCCGAGTCCTTGACGCCGCCCCACGCGCACTGGCAAGCGCCGTGGCTGAACATGTGATCGTTGATCCACACCATCCCAGACTGCAAATCGGCCGCGATCCGCTCACCGCGGGCGCGGTCCGAGGTCCACACGGACGCGCCCAGACCGAACTCGGAGTCGTTGGCGAGCGACACCGCCTCGGCCTCGGAGTCGACGACACTGATCGGCAGCACCGGGCCGAAGATCTCCTCACGCATGATCCGCATGTCGTGGGTCACGCCGGTCAGCACGGCCGGAGCGTAGAACGCGCCCGTCAGGCCGACCGGCGAGCCGACCGGGCCGCCGCAGTGCAGCGTGGCGCCGGCGGCGACCGCATCGTCGACCAGATCTCGGACGATCTCGAGCTGATCGCGAGAAACCATCGGGCCGATCTCGGTGTCCCAGCTCATCGGGTCGCCGACCCGCAGACGCTCGGCACCCGCGACCACCTCCGCGATGAAGCGATCGGCCACCGAGCGCATCACGTACACGCGCTCGATCCCCGAGCAGGTCTGGCCGGCGTTGGCGAAACCGCCCCAGATCGCCCCCGAGACGGCGTGCTCCATGCGCACGTCGTCGAGGACGATCATCGGGTCCTTGCCGCCGAGCTCGAGCACACAGCCCTTCAGCTGGCTCGCGCACGCCTCGGCCACGGACCGCCCCGTCTCCACCGAACCGGTGAAGAACACCTTGCCGACCGTCGATGAGGCCAGCGCCGCGCCCGTGCCGGGGCCGTGGACGACACGAAACAGGCCGGCAGGTAGACCCGCGCGCTCGAACACTCGGGCGATCCGCTCGCCGATCAGTGGCGTCAGCGACGCCGGCTTGAGGACCACCCCGTTTCCGGCCATCAGCGCGAGCGCAACCTCACCCATCGGGATGCTCCACGGGTAGTTCCACGGCGAGATGACCCCAATCACCCCGAGCGGCTCGTACACGAACGACGAGCGCTTGGTCTTCAGGAACCACTGCGACATCGGGATCTTCTCCTCGGAGAGGATCTCGGCGCCGGCGCGCGCGATCCACTGCAGCGCGTCGATCGTCGGCAGGACCTCCATCGAGAACGCCTCGGTCCGCGGCTTGCCCTGTTCCCGAGCGAGCAGATCGCGGATCTCGTCGTCCTCGTCGAGCAGCACCTGCGAGGCACGCTCCAGGTAGCGGCCTCGCTGCTCGAGCGACAGCCGCCCCCAGTCTGGCTGGACGGCGGCTACGGAGTCGACAACGGCCTGGACATCCCCGGGCGGGGTGACCGGGACGGAGCCGAGCGACTCACCGGTGGCGGGGTTGAATGATTCGAGCTGCGCGGGGGCAGTGACGGTGGCGGCTTCCATCGACCGGAGGTTAGCCGTTACTAAGCTCGGCCCCGCGCGCGCCTGATCTGTTCGAGCCGCTCGCGCAGCATGGCCTCGGCCTCGTCGGGCTCGTAGAACCGCTGCCCAATGGCGGAGTCCGGCATCAGCTCCTGCGGCGAGAAATGGCCTGGACGGCGGTGGGGGTTGTCGTACCCGCCGTCGCTCCGCGTCGACGAGCGCAGCCACGGTGGCGGGACCTCGGCGCCGTGCTCGCGGATGTACTGCCGGGCTGCGCCCACCGCCCGCTTGGCCGCGTCCGACTTGGGAGCGAGCGACAGATACAAAGCGGCTTGGGCGAGCGCGAACTGCGCCTCGGGCATGCCGACGTGCTCGACCGCCGCGGCCGCGGCGGTGGCCACCGACAGCGCCACCGGATCCGCGTTGCCGATGTCCTCGGACGCGAGCACGACCATTCGGCGGACGATAAATCGCGGATCCTCGCCCCCCTCGAGCATCACGGCCAAGTAGTACAGCGACGCGTCCGGATCCGAACCCCGGGTCGCCTTGATCCAGGCGGAGATCGTGTCGTAGTGGCGATCGGCCTGCCGGTCGTACAGAAGCGCCCGCTGCTGGAGCGCGTCCTCGGCGTGGGCGAGCCCGACGACGCCGTCCGAGCCGGCCGTCTGGCAGGCGAGCTCCAGCGCGTTCAACGCCGTCCGCGCGTCGCCGCCGGACCGCTCGGCCAGGAAGTCGAGTGCCTCCGGCTCGACGCGCCCGGCTGGCCCACACTCGCCGCGATCAAGAGCCCGGTCGAGCAGCACGCGCACGTGCGCCGGCGAGAGCGGCTCCAGCTCGTAGACCCGCGCCCGCGACAGCAGCGCCGAATTGACCTCGAAGTACGGGTTCTCGGTCGTAGCCCCGATCAGCGTCACCAGACCATCCTCGACCGCCGGCAGCAGCGCATCCTGCTGGGCCTTGTTGAAGCGGTGGATCTCGTCGAGGAAGAAGATCGTCTTGCGGCCGCCGGCGGCAAGCCGCTCGCGGGCGCGCTCAATCACCCCGCGCACCTCGGCCCGGCCCGCCTGCACCGCGCTCTCCTCCTCGAACGCCGCGTCCGACGCCTCGGCGATCAGCCGCGCGAGCGTCGTCTTACCGCTGCCGGGCGGCCCGTGCAAGATCATCGAGTGAGGATGGCCATCCTCGATCGCGCGACGCAGCGACGACCCTGGCGCCAGCACCCGATCCTGGCCGACGAACTCGTCGAGCGTCCGCGGTCGCAGCCGGGTAGCGAGCGGAGCTCCTGGCAGCGTCGCAGAACCCGCCGGCGCTGGCGCGTCGTCCTCTCCGAACAGGCGATCCATCTCACAAGTATGCGACTCCCGGACGTTCAAACTGCGCGTATGCCACTTCGGAACCGCGTGACGCCCCTCGGCGACGTGATCGCCACGCCCGAGCGCGGGCTCGTGTACGCCAACCGCGGATGCATCCACGACGCGCACGGCCGGCTCCGCGAGCGCCGTTATCCGACGAAGCGCTGGATCGCGTGCCGCCTGGAGTTCAATGGGCGCTACCGCGGGCCCCTGATGGCCCCCGGCAAGTTCACCGAGCTCTTCTTCCTCGACGAGGCGACTGCGCTCGCTGCCGGCCACCGGCCATGCGGAGAGTGCCGGTACAAGGACTACGAGCACCTGACCGCGATGTGGGCCGTCCGCTACCCCGATCGGGTCGGCGCGGACGCGATCGATCAGCAACTCGACGCCGAGCGGCGTGACCCGAACACAAAGCGCCGTAGGTTGTACGAGACCAACCAGGACGAGCTTCCCGACGGAGCGTTCGTCCTGCACGACGGCGAGCCGCACCTCGTGCTCGGTTCAGAGCTCCTGCGCTGGTCGCCGGCGGGCTATACGACGAGGTGTGCCAGACCGGATGGCAGCGCGCGCGCGACGGTAATCACGCCACCGTCGCTGGTGGCGCTGCTCAGAACCGACCGGACCCCGCTGGTCCCGCTCCTGCATCCCTCAGCGATAGTCTGATCGCAATGAGTGACGACTGGAGACTCGAGATCGGGCTGTTCGAGCACGGCAGAGCGCACGCGCTGACCGAGCGCCTCGCAGCCGGCAAGCTGAGCGACGACCTCGAGGAGGCGTTTGGCACGCGACTCGTCGTCTCCGCCGACCCGCCCGACGTATTCGTCTATACGGGCGACCGCGAGCAGGCCGAGGCTGCCGAGGCCAAGATCCGCGAAGTCGCGGCGGAGCACGGCTGGGACATCGAGATCGAGCTCAAGCACTGGCACCCGGTCGCGGAGGAGTGGGAGGACCCGGACAAGCCGTTGCCCGCGACCGACGCCGAGCAGGTCGCCGAGCACCGTGAGCTACTGGCCCACGAAGACGAGGACTCGGCGATCCGCGGCTACCCCGAGTACGAGGTGAAGATCGAGTGCCCGTCGCATCACGACACGGTCAAGCTCGACAAGCGCCTCCACGAGGAGGGGTTCCCGACCGTCCGCCGATGGAAGTACCTGCTGGTCGGCGCCGACGACGAGGAGAGCGCCAACGCGCTCGCCGAGCGCCTCCGCGGCGAGGCCCCGAAGGGCAGTACCGTCACCGCCGAGCCGAGCCTGCGCCAGACCTACGACGATGAGCCCTCACGCGGCTCGTTCGCGATCTTCGGGGGGCTCGGCGGCTGAGCCGTCCTCGCTGGCCCTTCCCCGCCTTGGCGCGAGGCGCCGGCGGTCGCCACGTCCTCCGCGTAGGTGAAACGCGCCCGCGCCAAGAACAGGCCTGCAGCGAACAGCGTCGTGAGCAGAATGAGGAAGGTGACCTCGAGTCCCCGGGCTTCGCTCGACGACACGGCACCGGCATGGGTGCCGACCGGCGTCTGCACGGGCACGATGCCCGCGATCAGCTGCGACAGCCCGCCGAACACCAGCGGCGCGAGGGCCTGGGCGAGCGAGCGGAGGAACGTCCGGACGCTCTCGGCACGGCCCCACAACCCGGCCGGCATGATGTCGAGCCGCGCGGCGTCGAGTGGCGGGTTAGCGGCTGACAGGAGCGAGGCGCCGGCAACGTCGAACCACAGCGCCGGGGTCAGGTGGCTTCCGAGCACGCCTGGGATCAGCAGCGTAGCGGCGGCGAAATAGCACAGCGCCGGAACCCAGACGCGCGCCTCGACAAACCCGCGGCGCACCATCGTGTCGGTGATCTTGCCGCTGATCAGCGTGCCGACCATCGCTCCCCCCACCAGCGCCGCCAGCACCACCTCGGCCGTCGCCTGGTTGACGTGATAGTGACCCCGGACGAACAGGAGAGCGAACGTCGACAGTCCCGAGAAGTAGAAGTACCCGAGCGACGAGCTGACGATCAGGTGCACGTTGGTCGGGACCGAGAGGATGTACCTCACCGCTCGAGCCAGCGGCATCTCGCGTGGATCCTCGGTCAGGACCCTGTCAGGATTGGGCGTGACGCCTCTCTTCTCGGCCGCCTGGCGGGCCAGGTCATCCTCGGCCGGAGCGCCCTCGCCCGCCTGCTCCCACTCCCAGTCCTGATTCGAGGCAGCCTGCGCGGCCGCTTCGTGTAGATCGATCACACCCGGCTCGAGGCGACTCTGCCCACCCCGCAGAGGCTCGGGGACGGTGCGCCAGAGCTCCCGCGCCAGGAAGAAACCCGGGATGGCCAGCAGCACGAACGCCGCCCGCCAATCGATCAGGCTCGCCACGCTGCTCGAGATGATGAAGCCGACCGCGGTCCCGGCGATCTCGCCACCGAGGATGTAGGCGTAGATCTGCCCGCGCTCGCGCGCAGGGAAGTAGTCGCCGGTGAGGGAGGCAATCGCCGGGCCGGCAGTGGCCGCCACCGCGCCGAGGAAGAAGCGCGTCAGGAGAAGAGTGCCGTAGCTGCCCGCGAACGCGCTGAGGAGGGAGGCGACGCTCCAGAGGACGATGCTGGCGCAAAGCATCGGCATCCGCTTGAACCGGTCCACGAGCAACCCCACCGGGATCGTGAACACCGCCCCGACGAGCAGCGAAACCGACACGAGCAACCCGATCTTGGTGTTCCCGATATGGAGGGCACTCTCGAGCTGGGGCGCGACCGCGCCCACCGTCGCCGTGTCCGCGCCGTTCAGCGCCAGCACCGCGCCGAACAGCACGATCACCCGTGCCCGGGCGGGGCCCCCGACACGTTTGACGACCTCGCCGCGCAACAGCCGGCCGGCCCATCGCGTCGCCCGCCCGAACGCACGCGCCGCCCGGGATGCCAATCCCCGCTCCTCGCGGCGGCTCGTCACGCTGTCAGCCCTCTCTGACGGCCTCGCGCGTGTCCAGTTCGGGGTCGGCGAGCCCCTCGCGTATCGCCTCGTCGGCCATCCGCCATCCGCGAACCGTGGAGCGCAATGTGACGTAGCCCCCGATGCCCGGCAGCGTTGGCAGCCAGAACGAGATCGCGCGGTATGCGAGCACCGCGATCACGGCGCGTCCGGCGGGCTCGCCGAACGCCGCGAACGCCCCGATCATGCCTCCCTCGACGCCGCCGATGCCGCCCGGGAGGGGGAGCAGGCTCCCGAGCGTGCCGAGGAAGTACCCCATCACGAGCACGGCCCCCGGCACGACTGTGCCAAACGCCCGGAACGAGGCGCCTAGACACGCGATGTCGAAGGCCCAGTACGCCACCGCGCCCAGGAGGCCCCAGTGGCGATCGCGGATCAGGCCGATCGCCGTGCGGACTCCCGAGCCGAGCGTCGCGGGCAGCGTCGCGAATCGGTGCGCGAGCCGGCCGATCCGGCCCTTTCGCCGGGCCAGGTGCTCCAACCGCCGCTCGAAGTCCCCCGGCACGAGCCCCATCGCCGCCCCGAGGATCAGGGCCACCGCGCTCAGGACCGCGGGGATCAGCGTAAGCGCAGCCGGTCCCCCGCCGGCGAACGCGCCAGTCCACAGCCCGAACCCCGCCACCACCATCGCGAGCAGATAGAGCGAGTACTGAACTGAGTAGTTGGCAGCGATCCGGCATGCGATCACCCGCGGCGACATCCCGGCGCGGCGCAACGCCCAGACGGTGACCGCGACGCCGCCGGCGCCAGCCGCCGCGAGCAGCCGGATCGCCGCGATCCCGGCCAGCGGGATCTCGATGCTCGCGCGCCAGCTGAGCCGGGACACGCCGCGCGCGAACACGGTCCGGAACAGCACCGCGTAGCCGGCTATCGACAACATCTCGAACCCGGCCGCCACCGCCAGCCACAGCGGATCGCCGCGCTTGAGCCGCCCCCACGTTTGGTTTAGGCCGGTGAGCTTCGGAACCAGGAAATACAGCCCGACGAGCGCGGCGGTGATGAATAACGCCCCGAATGCGATCTTGCGCCCAGTGAGAGGGCCGGTCGGCCCTCCCGACGGCATCTCCGGGATCTCCACCTCACCATCCCCGGAACCCGGTTCGACGTGCGAATCGGTCGGCGGCTCCCACGTCGGGGTGGGGTCCTCACGGTCCGCCGTCGGATGAATTTCGCCGCCCATACCAGACTCTCTCCACTGTTCACGTTACCCCCTGCATTTCCGCACAAGCGGATCGGCCCCTGCTTACTCTGTGTGAACATGCCGCCGCTCGACCTCCGCTTGATCCCTCTCGAAGCGACCCGCGAACTTCGCCGCGATGTTCTGCGCCCGTACATGAGCGTCGACCAGCTCGCCGAAACCGAACCAGACGAGGCGGTCGCGTTTGGCGTGTTCGACGGCGACGAACTGGTGGCAGTCGGTCTTGTCGGACCCGACGGCGAGCCCGGAGACTGGCGGGTACGGGGGATGGCGACGCGGCCGGACGCGCGCGGTCGCGGAGCGGGAACCAAGGTTCTGCGAGCGCTCGTGCGGCACGCGACCGAACAAGGCGCGGCGCGTGTGTGGTGCAACGCACGGACGCCGGCGCGCTCGCTATACGAGCGTGCCGGGTTCGAGGCGACCTCTGACGAGTTCGAGACGCCGCGGATCGGCCCGCACTACCGGATGGAGCTTCGAACGGGCCGACCGGGGTAGGCTCCCGCCCCGTGGCAGGCACGTCTCGAGTCGAACCCGTGCGCACCCCCGATGGGTCGCTGGACGCGTATGTCGTGCTGCCTGAATCGGGCTCGGGCCCCGGGATCGTCGTGCTCCAGGAGATCTTCGGCGTCGGCGGCTATATCAAGGAGGCGGCCGAGCGGCTCGCCGGTCTCGGCTACGTCACGCTCGCGCCGGACCTCTACTGGCGGATCGAGCCGGGCATCGCGCTCGACCACGACGAGGCGGGGCTCGGCCGCGCCTTCGAGACATCTCAGAAGCTCGACCCCGCGCTGGCGATCAAGGACTCGGTCGACGCGCTCGCAACCGTGCGCGAGCTCCCGGAGGTCACGGGCGGCGTGGCCGGCGTGCTCGGCTTCTGCCTCGGCGGAACGCTGGCGTTCGGCGTCGCGATCGAAAGCGATCCGGACGTCGCGGTCTGCTACTACGGGTCCGGGATCCCGGGCATGCTCGCCCTCGCGGACACGATCGACTGCCCCGTGCTGTTCCACTTCGGCGGTCAGGATCCATACATCCCGCGGGACCAGGTCGAGCGGGTGCAGGCGTTCGCCGATGAGCATGAGGGCATGGAATGCCACGTCCAGCCGGACGCCGGCCACGCGTTCGACAACCACGAGGCGCCGATGTTCCACCAGCCCGAGCCCGCCGCCCGCGCGTGGGCGATCACGAAGGACTTCCTGGCGCGCACGCTTCCGGCGTAAGCCGGAAGGGGACGCCGTCAGCGCCTCACGAGCGCGAGGGCCGCCTCGTGCAGAAGCCCGTTGGTCGCGAGCGCGTCGCCACCGTCCGGCGTGGGCACCCCTCCGAGATCGGTGAAGATCCCGCCCGCCTCCTCCACGATCACCTGCGGCGCGGCAAGGTCCCACAGCGACACGACCGCCTCGCACCCGATCTCGGCCACCCCCTCGGCGACCATCATGTACGTCCAGAAGTCGCCGAAGCCTCGGGTCCGCCAGCACCGCCGGCTGAGCGTCAGCAACTGCTCGAGCCGGCCATTCTCCTCCCACCCGTCGAACCCTGAGATGCACAGCTGCGCGTCCTCGAGGGCGCGCACGGCCGAGACCCGCAGGCGGCGCGGCTCCTGGGACAGGCCGTCGGACCCGAATGCGCCGGCGCCCTTGGAGGCCCACCACCGCCGCCCTAGCGCGGGCGCGGAAACGACCCCGACCGCCGCCCCGTCACCTTCCTGCAGAGCCAGCAGCGTCGCCCACACCGGGATCCCACGCACGTAGTTCTTCGTCCCGTCGATCGGATCGACGATCCACCGACGCCCGCCGTCAGACGCCTCGGAACTGCCGTACTCCTCGCCCACGATCGCGTCGTCTGGACGCGCCTCCGCCAGCCGCGAACGCACCGCCCGCTCGACGGCGGTGTCGGCCTCGGACACCGGCGTCAGGTCGGGCTTCGTCTCGACCACCAGGTCCGCGGCCCGGAAGCGGGCCAGCGTGATCGAGTCGGCGACGTCGGCGAGCTCGAGCGCGAGCGCCAGGTCCTCAGTTGCTGGGGCCATCACCCCGGATCCTACGGATGATGCCGCCCGCTACGCTCACGCCCTGAATGGCCGCCGACGACCTCGAGCGCGAGACCACCGACGTCCTCCGGGAGTTGGTTCGCTTCAAGACCGTCAACCCTCCCGGCGACGAGCGGCCGGCGATCGAGTTCCTGGCCGGCTACCTCTCGCAGGCGGGCTTCCGGACCGAATTGCTCGCGGACGACGAGGACCGCCCGAACCTCGTCGCGGACCTCGGAGGCATCCACGACGGCGAACCAACGCTGTGCTACCTGGGTCACGTGGACACGGTGCTCGCCGACCCGTCTGAGTGGGACCACGACCCCTGGTCCGCCGAAGTCATCGACGGCGTCCTCTGGGGCCGCGGCGCTCTCGACATGAAGTCCCAGGTGGCGGCGGAGGCGGTCGCCGGCGCGACCCTCGCGCGTGGCGGCTGGACACCACGGAACGGCGGGCTGAAGCTCGTGTTCGTCTCGGACGAGGAGACCGGAGGCGCCGTCGGCGCCGACTGGCTGACCTCCGAGCACCCGGACCGGGTCCGCTGCGACATGCTCCTCAACGAGGGCGCCGGCGACGTGTTCGAGTGGGCCGGCTCCCGCCGTTATGGGGTGTGCTGCGCCGAGAAGGGGATCTTCCGTTTCAAGTTGACCGCCCGCGGCGTCGCCGGCCACGCTTCGCTTCCGAGGACCGGCGAGAACGCCCTGCTCAAACTGGCGCCCGCGCTCCAGCGGATCGCGGACGCCAGTCCCACCTTCGACCTGACCGAGGCGCCGGCCGCGCTGCTAGCCGGGCTGGGCGCGGACCCGAATGACCCGGCGCAAGCATTGGAATTGATCGCAAGAGTCGATCCGAGGTTGCTGGTGCTGTTCGAGCCGATGCTCGGCGTGACCCTGACCCCGACGATGGCGCACGCGTCCGACAAGATCAACGTGATTCCGTCCCAGGCCTACCTGAAGGTCGACTGCCGCGTGCCGCCCGGCCTCGGGGAGGAGGCCGCGCGCCGGCGGATCGATGACGTCCTAGGCGACGCGGCTTCGGACCTCGAGATCGAGTTCACCGAGATGGTCACAGGCAACAGCTCGCCGCTCGACACTCCGCTGATGGACGCGATCGACCGGTGGGTCCGCGCCAACGATCCCGGTGCCGAGACCGTCCCGATGATCCTGCCCGGCTTCTCGGACTCGCGCTGGTTCCGCGAGCAGTTCCCGGAGTGCACTGCCTACGGCTTCTTCCCGCAGCGCCACATGACCCTGCTCCAGACCGCGCCGCTCGTCCACAGCGCCAACGAGCGAATCGATGTCCGCGATCTCGGGTTCGCGGCAGCGTGCTACAGCGACCTGGCGCGCGAGCTGCTCGGCTGAGTCAGCCCGCGCGCCACGAAGGCGTCAGCCCCGCCGCGAATACGACTGCTCGCGCTCGTCGGACCGGTCCCAGGAAATCGTCCCTCCGGCCCGTATGCACCGCAAACGGTTGTGCACTGATCGGCAAGACTCGGACCATCGGCTGGCGAGCCGCGAACCGCATTTAGACTTCCCCCATGGCGACGCAGATCTCGACGCGGCTCGACCCGTCGATTTTTCGGCTCCCGGTCGATCGGATCCGGCAGGGTTACTACTCCGACCAGTACTTCGTTTACACGAAGGCGCTGCTCGAGGCCGAGGGCCACCACCCGCACGTCGTCATGCAGGTCTTCCAGAAGAAGGAGTCGGTCCTCGGGGGCATCGACGAGGCGATCGCGGTGCTGAAGCTGTGCTGTGGCCACGAGCGGGACGGCGAGTGGGTCTCGGGATGGAACGACCTCGAGGTGCACGCGCTCCGGGAGGGCGACCAGATCGCCCCCCGTGAGACCGTGATGACGATCGAGGGCGACTACAGCCTGTTCGCTCACCTCGAGACGGTCTACCTCGGGTCGCTCGCGCGCCGCTCGCTGATCATGCGCAACGTCCTCCAGGTTGTCGAAGCGGCCCGCGGCAAGCAGATCTTCTACTTCCCGGCTCGCCACGATCACTGGCTGGTCCAGACCGGCGACGGCTGGAGCGCGCACGTCGCCGGTGCGATCGGCGTCTCCACCGACGCGCAGGCCTCGTGGTGGGGCGGCCGGGGGATCGGCACCGTCCCCCACGGGCTGATCGCCGCCTACGGGGGCGACACCGTCAAGGCCGCGAGGTTGTTCGCCGACCGCTACCACGAGGAGATGAACGTCACCGTGCTCGTCGACTTCGAAAATGACTCGGTGCGGACCGCGCTCGAGGTCGCCGCGGCGCTCGGACCGAAGCTCTGGGGAGTGCGACTGGACACCAGCGAGGATCTCGTCGACCGCTCGCTGTTCGAGGAAATGGGCGGTTTCAAGCCTTCCGGGGTGAACCCCCGCCTCGTCGAGAAGGTGCGGGGCGCGCTGGACGGCGCCGGCTTCCCGGACGTGCGGATCGTCGCCAGCGGCGGCTTCACGGCGGAGCGGATCCGCGAGTTTGAATCCGCCGGGATCCCCGTCGATGCTTACGGAGTCGGCTCATCGCTGATCCGCGGCGACAACGACTTCACGGCGGACGTCGTGTGCGTGGACGGACGCCCCGGCGGGAAGGTCGGAAGGCGCTATTCGCCGAATCCTCGCCTGGAGAGGGTTGAGTGATCCGGGAGCCGTGCCGATGAGCTTCTTGCTCGCATGATCCAGGCATTGAGCATGATCAACGGTGGACCGAATGCGACACAGCTTGCCCACACCACCACCCAGCATCTGATCGTGCCGATCTTCCACACCCCCAGCACGTTCATGGGCTACCCGGACGTGAGCGCGTTCCTCCAGGCCTGGCTGCCGATCGTCTTCATGGGACTGCTGGTCGTGGCGGTGTTCGCGCTGATGCGGTTCATGCCGCGCACCCGCCCAGCCGAGATCAAGCCCGACTCCGCACCGCCAATCGCCTGGGCCGACATCGCCGGCGCCGAGGAGGCCAAGGACGAGCTCCGCGAGGTCGTCGACTACCTGCGCGACCCGGCGCGCTTCCGCGACCTCGGTGCCAAGGTCCCCAAGGGCATCCTGCTTCACGGACCGCCTGGCACCGGCAAGACGCTGCTGGCCAAGGCGGTCGCGCACGAATCGGGGGCCACATTCTTCGCCCAGTCGGCGGCCTCGTTCGTCGAGACGTTCGTCGGCGTGGGCGCCGCCCGCATCCGCCATCTGTTCAAGGCCGCGCGCAAGAAGGCGCCGGCGATCGTCTTCATCGACGAGCTCGATGCCGTCGGCGGACACCGCGGCTTCGACGTCTCCGGCGAGCGCGACCAGACGCTGAACCAGCTGCTGGTCGAGATGGACGGCTTCACGGCGCGCAAGGACGTGGTCGTCATCGCCGCCTCGAACCTGCTCGAGAAGCTCGACCCGGCGCTGCTCCGGCCCGGCCGGTTCGACCGGCAGATCTTCGTCTCGCCGCCCGACGTGCTCGGACGCGAGAAGATCTTTCACGTCCATTCGCGCAACAAGCCGCTCGCCGACGGCGTCGACCTGAAGATCTTGGCGCGGCAGACCTCCGGCCTCACCGGCGCCGATCTGGCGAACATCTGCAACGAAGCGGCCATTTTCGCCGGGCGCCGCGGCGCGGACCGGCTGGAGATGCGCGACTTTGACGCCGCGCTCGAGCGGGTGATCGCCGGGATGCAGTCGCGGCGGGCCCTGACGGACCACGAAAAGCGCGTCGTGGCTTACCACGAGGCCGGGCACGCGCTGTGCGGCGAGCTCCTCCCGAGCGTCGACCGCGTCCACCGGATCTCGATCGTCCCGCGCGGCCGGGCGCTCGGCTACACGCTGAATCTGCCCGAGGAGGACCGCTACTTGAAGACCCGCGAGGAGCTGATCGACTTCATGACGATGCTGTTGGGCGGCCGCGCCGCCGAGCAGCTCGTGTTCGGCTCGATCACCACGGGTGCCTCGGACGATCTAAGGCGTGTCGCGGGCATCGCCCGCTCAATGGTTCACGAGTACGCGATGGGCACGGGCTCGAGCTCTCTGCGCGCGATCGACGAAGGCGCCGCCGAGGCCACGCGCCGTGTCCGCGATGCCGAGGTGCAGGAGCTCGCCGACGAGGCCTACCGGGCGGCCCAGGCGCTGGTCGACAACCACCGGGTCCAGCTCGACGAGCTGGCAGCCACGCTGCTGGCCAACGAGGTGCTCGAGCGGCCCGACATCGACCGCATCATGGGCGACGTCCCGCGCGCCGCGCCACGGCGGATCGGCGAGCTGTCGATCGCCGCCGCCACCGCTATCAACCCGACGCACCCCGAGCGCCGCTAACCTGCGCGCGGTGCTGTCCGCAGTCGACCACGTCGGCGTGGCGGTCGAGGACATCGACGCCGCGCTCGCGATCTACCGCGACGTTCTCGGGATGCCGCTCGTTCACCGCGAGACCGTCTCCGAGCAGGGGGTGGATGCGGCCCTGCTCGACGTAGGCGACTCACATGTCGAGCTCCTCCAGCCACTCGGCCCGGACACGGGCGTGGGCAGGTTCCTCGCCCGTCGCGGCCCCGGCCTGCACCACGTCGCCTACCGGGTCGAGTCGATCGAGGACACCCTCGAGACGTTGCGCGCGGCGGGCGTGCGCCTGATCGACGAGCGGCCGCGGACCGGCATTCGCGGCTCCCAGGTAGCCTTCATCCATCCTTCCTCGACCGGCGGCGTCCTCACCGAGATCGTCCAGCCGGCCCACTGAACATGGCAGACGAAAAGCCTCAAAAGATCAGCATCGGATTCGACGGCGGCCAGGTCCTCGTTGCCCGCGTCCAACCGGACGCGCTCGCCGATCTCCGCAAGGCGCTCGGGTCGATGGGCTGGCACGAACTGACCGCGGAGGACGGCACGGTGGCGCTCGACCTCAGCCGCGTGCTGTACGTGCTCGTCGACCACGAAGAGCACCGCGTCGGCTTCGGCACCCGCTAGCCCACTGGGACGTTGGCGGCGTTCGAGACCCTCCTGTACGACACGGACGGGCCGGTCGCGACGATCACGTTGAACCGCCCCGAGCGGCTGAACACGATCGTCCCGCCGATGCCCGACGAGTTCGAGGCCGCGGTGCGCGACGCCACGCTCGACCCCGAGGTGAAGGTGATCGTGCTCCGCGGCGCCGGCCGGTCGTTCTGCGCCGGCTATGACTTCGCCGGCGGCTTTCACCACTGGGACGACATGGTCGCAACCAATTCGAGCTGGGACCCGGGCAAGGACTTCGCCTGGGCGACGTCGCCGTACGGGCCGACCCAGAGGTTCATGAGCATCTGGAGAACGCCCAAGCCGGTGATCGCCCAGGTCCACGGCTGGTGCGTGGGGGGCGGCAGCGACATGGCGCTGTGCGCCGACCTGATCATCGCGTCCGAGGACGCCCAGATCGGTACGCCGTATTCGCGGATCTGGGGCTGCTACCTGTCGGGCATGTGGCTCTACCGGCTGGGCCTGACCAAGGCCAAGGAGCACGCGCTGACCGGCAAACCGCTGTCCGGGCGCGAGGCCGCCGATATCGAGCTGATCAACGCGGCGGTGCCGTTCTCCGAGCTCGAGCCCGCAGTGGCGCGGCAGGCAGAGCAGCTCTCGAGCCTGCCGCTGTCGCAGCTCGCCGCGATGAAGCTCGTCGTCAACCAGGCGTACGAGAACATGGGGCTGCGCGCGACCCAGACCCTCGGTCCGATCCTCGACGGCCTGATGCGCAATACGCCGGATGGGCTGGCGTTCGTGGAGCGGGCGCGAACCGAGGGCGTCGGGGCGGCGATCGCGCAGCGCGACGCGCCGTTCGG
>DATJYY010000181.1:0-8745 GCA_035499395.1 Solirubrobacteraceae bacterium | reverse complement strand
GGACAGGCCATCGAGCACGGACCTGGAACTACACGCTCAACTCACATCAGTCGATCTCCAATCCGGTAGTTAACTCAATACGTGCGACCTCGCGTCGCACGTCCGATAGGGGAAGTCTGGTCGCTGTGCGGGGGGCGGGCCTGCGTGGCTGCATCTGGGCGACATCAGCAGTCTGCTATAGGCCGTCGAGGAGTTCGCGCAGGGTGTTGGTGTAGGCGTTGAGCGCGGTGCGGCCGGGCGTGGTGAGCGCGATCGAGGTCCGCGACGCCCGGCCGTTGCCGGTCGTCTCGCTCACGACGTAGCCGACCTCCTCGAGCTTGCGCAGGTGGGTGATCAGGTTGCCGGGGGTGAGCTCGAGCATATCTTGCAGGCGCGTGAATGAGAGCGCGTCCCCATCGGGCAGGGCGGCGAGCGTCGCGACGATCCGTAGGCGGGCGGGCGCGTGGATCACCGGGTCAAGCGCATCCTCGGTCATGCGCGGCCGGCCGCGCGCTGCGTGCGTGCGGTCACCGCCGCGTAGCCGACCACCCCGACGAACAGGCCGACCCCGGCCGCCAGCCACGCCGCGCTGGGGCCCACGAACAGGGCCACGAAGCCGGCGATCACGACGGCCAGCGCGGAGCCGAACTGCGGCCAGTTGGCGTGGCTGGCGGCAGTCCCGACCACGGTCGTGCCGACGATGATCAGAGGCCCGGCGGCCGGGATCACCCCGTAGACGATCGCGTCGCTTGCCCCGTAGTGCTTCATCGCGCCCTGGATCAGCGGGCTGCCCAGATACGAGATCAGGATCGCGATCCCCTCGACCCGCTGCTGGCTGACCGACGGCCCGCTGACCCCGGCGGTCGCGCGCCGGTAGACAGTCGCCGAGACCGCGATCGAGACCGCGACCGCCCCGTAGACCAGACCGACCACCCCAAGACTCGGCCCCTTGTAGGGGTGCTGATCGTGGGTGGAAAGCCACAGCGCCACGTACGCGCCGAGGATGATCGCCCCCATCAGGACGCTGATCAACGGCGGAGTCAGCGAGAACTCGCGCTGGGCCTCGCGCCGCGCATCGGCGAGTACCCGCGCCGCCTCCTGCGGGTCAAACTGCTCGCCGTTATCCGCCGGCGCGTCTTGGTCGATGTCGTGTGTGCCCTGCATCGTGTCGTCCCTTTCCCTCTATTGCTTTGTATTGCAAAGTCAATCATACTTTGTATCTCAAAGTCAAGGGGTCGGTCGAGAGCTCGCAACAACCGGGCACGTTGGCTCGGCGAGCGCAACCGGCGGCCGTGTCTTGGGAGACTTCTGCCTTCTCGACGAAGGAGCTACGCAGGTGTCATGACTGCCAAGGCGTCCACGAGTAGCGCTGGCGGTTGACGCCGCCCTCGCGTCCGCCGACCGGACTGGACGCGGCCCATCGTGTCCGCGAGCAGAAGTCTCACAGCCGCAATCGGGTGGCGCTGGCTCGTTGCCGCTTATAAGCCCGAAGCGGAAGCGAGCTGGGTTCCGGACCAGCGAGCGCAGGGTTGCGTGGTACGTAGGGTTGCAGCGATACTTGACCGATGCCCACTGAAACTGCCTCCCAGCTGGATCCTGGCTTCCTCGACGAGTTCGGCCACCGATGGTTCGATGCCTGGGATCAGCGCGACGGTAAGGCGTTGGCCGCGCTCTGCACTGAGGACATCGAGTTCTACGACCCTGCGATCGGTGAGATCCATGGTCGCGAGGCGGTAGCCAACTGGGTGAGTATCTGCGCGCGGGCGTTCCCGGATTACCGATTTGAAGAACCAGAACCGGCGTACATATCGCGTGATCGTCCCAAGGCGATCGTGCCGTGGAGGATGGTCGCTACTAACACCGGTCCGATTGATCCGCCGGGATTCGCCGCAACCGGCAAGTCATGCGTTGTCGACGGTGTCGATCACTGGTGGTTTCGCGACCGGCTGGTCGAGCGCTATCGGGCTGACTACGACCTAAATGGGGCGCTGCGACAACTCGGTCTGGTTCCTGAAGCGGGCTCGCGCGGCGAAAAGCTGCTTGTCTCGTTGCAGCGAGCTGCGGCGCGACTGCGTCGTCGGCCTCACTAGGGCTGTGGCCTTGGCTGCGCGTCCTCGGCGCTGACGCCGACGCTTCCGGGTTGATCGAGAAGGAGCCGCGACGGCTTCGTGACTCCTTCAGGCGCGAAGCGACTGCGTCTGATTTTTCGCGATGTACGGCGAAGCACCGAGTCAACGGAGACCTGTTCTACGAACCCGACCGAGCATCTCAAGCGTGACGCCAAGTTCCCTCCTATGCGCGGATAGGGCGCCTCAGCGGCCGCCAGGAGCTCGTTCGGCACAGCGACGCCGCCGGCGGTCGCGCTTGCCGCGCAAGGGAGGGGCGTCGCGAGTGCCGCCGAGCATGCCCGCGGTCTTCTAAGAGCGGGTCGCCCTGACTGATCTGCGGCGCTGCCCGGTGCACGCCTGAAGCGGCCATGAGGTTGAGGCAGCTGCGCTCGGAACGCGCGGCACTCGTCCGCGCGCCAGCGGGTGCCGCTTGCGCCTCAAACCAAGAGCGCGCTGTGGAGTCACCACGGGAGCGGGTGACCGTCGCGGAAGAGCCCGCCGGTGGGTCCGTCGTCCGGCAGGGTCGCGGCCCAGACGATCGAGGCCGCGCCGTCGCCGATCGGGCGCGCGCCCATCTGTTCCGCTCCCGGCCAGGTCGCGGTGAGTCCTGGGCAGACGGCGTTGACGAGGATCCGGCTGTCCGCGAGCTCTGCGGCGAGGGTGGCCGTGAGGGCATTCTGGGCGGCCTTGCTGATCCCGTAGCTGGCTGCGGCGCCCCCGCGGCGCGTGAGCCCGAACTGTTCGTCGCCGTGGGAACCGGCGCCGCTGGACACGTTGACGATCCGCGGATGCGGGCTCTCGCGTAGCAAGGGAAGCAACGCCTGAATGGTGCGCCATGGTCCGAATAGGTTGGTGGATAGCACTTGCTCGGAGGCGCTCAGGTCGGCGGCGGTCGCCAGCTCGGTCCAGTCGACGTAGGCGGCAGCGTTGTTGATAAGCACGTCCAAGCGGCCGGGGTCACGCGAGAGCGCCGCGGCGGTCTCGCGCACCGCGGGCTCCTCGTTCACATCGAGGCCGACGGACAGCGCCCGGACGTCGCCGGTTTGGCCGAGCTCGGCTGCGGTGTGGTCAGCCTTAGCTGGGTCGCGGGCGCTGACGAGTACGGTCGCGCCGCGTTCGGCGAGTTGGCGTGCGACTTCCCTCCCGAGGCCTCGCGTTGCTCCGGTGATCAGCACAACGGTGTCCCTCATCAAGTCCTCCACTCTGGTACGGACTGGTCCGTCTCAAGTTGTACCATGGACCCTATGTCGGCCTTGAGCGCACGCGCGCCGGCGTTGCCGCGCGTGGAGCGAGAGCGCCGCGTCCTCGATGCGGCCGCTGAGCTGTTCTACGCCCGCGGCGTGCACGAGGTCGGCATGGACGAGCTTGTCCGCGCCACCGGCCTGGGCAAGGCGACCGTCTACCGCCTGTTCCCGACCAAAGACGCGCTGATCGGCGCCTACCTGCGACGGCTGTCGTCGTCGGTCCTCGGCCGAATCGACGACGAGATCGACCAGCACGCCGACCACCCCGAACGTGCCGTCGATGCGATCTTCGCCGCCATCGCCGCCGACGTGGCACGCCCGACGTTCCGCGGCTGCGCCTTCAACAACGCCAGCATCGAGTTCCCCGATCCGACCCATCCCGCGCGCGCCGCCGCGCGCGAGTACCGGTCCGAACTGCATCGTCGACTCGTCACACTGGCCGACCGCGTACAGCCCGGTGCCGGCCAGATCCTCGGTGCGCAACTCGCCCTGCTCATCGACGGGATGTACGTCAACGCCGCGCACCTGGGCGCCGAAGGCCCGGCCGCGTCAGGCCCTGCGCTGGCCCGGCAGATCCTCGCCACCGCGGCATGACCGACACCTATCCCGAGCTGACGTTCGAGTCACGCGAGCAGTGGCGCGCGTGGCTGAGCGAGCACCACGCGACTGCCCGTGGCGTCTGGGTCACCACCTACAAGCAGGCCACCGGCAAGCCGCACCTACGCGTCGACGATCTCGTCGATGAAGCACTCGCACACGGCTGGGTCGACAGCCGACCACGCACCCTCGATGGCCAGCGCTCACAGCGGCTGGTCACCCCGCGCCGTCCGACCAGCAACTGGTCACGCATCAACAAGCAACGCATCGCGCGACTGCTGGCCGCCGGCCGAATGACCCCAGCGGGCGTCGCCGTCGTGGAAGCCGCCAAGCGCAACGGCACTTGGACCGCGCTGGACGCGGTCGAAAACCTCCACGAGCCAGCTGACCTCCGCGATGCCCTCCAAACCACGCCCGACGCCCGCCGCCACTGGGACGCCTTCCCACGCTCCACCAAGCGCGCCATCCTCGAATGGATCGGCAACGCCAAGACCCCGGCGACCCGCACCAAACGCGTCACCGAGACCGCGACCAAGGCGGCGCAAAACCTCCGTGCCAACCAGTGGCGACAGCCGAAAAGCGCACCTACCCGACCGGCGCCCGCGAGGCCGCCGAGACGCGGCAAGGACACCGGCTGACACTCACCCCCTCGTCGTCATGCCCAGACTCGTACGAGCACGAATACGGGTCTCGGGCCGCTCGTCGCAACGCACCCGCTCGTCGCCAAACTCGCGACGCGTCGCGTCATTGGCGCTCAGGCCGCGGCTGCCACTCAAGTCGGAGTTGCGCTTCGGCAGGAACGCGGGTGCGACGGCGCCGCCGGCTCCAAGGTCGCGGACGTGCTTGCCGATCGCGTGACCGTGGCGGCCGGCAAGCGCCAGGCGCTTTCGCTTTTAATAGACCGAGCAGGCGCCAGGTCCAGCCCTCGGATCTCTTCCCAGTTGGACGAGGAGGAGCGCTAAGGCGTCGCTCGCGCTTCCCGATGAAGCGGCAGGCTGGGACGCCGGGTGCGTGACGTGGCAGCTCGTCACATCGTGACCGACGCACGGACAGCTGGTTCCGGGCAACGGGGCAGTGAGGTGTCACGACTGCTGTTCGTCAGAAGCCGGTGCGACATCGGCGCGATGATCGCTGTTGGCCGCAGAGGCGAAGTTGGTGCAGGTCGGTTCGGGGCCGCTGTCTTCGGCGACGGCTATCAACCCGAGTTCTCGTTTTGATCGAGCCGCGGCCTTGAGGAGGCGCCGGCCGTGTCCGATGGTGCACGATGGCGAGGTTCCCGTTCGCGGGCGTGGCTTGCACATGGGGCCGTCGCTCGTAGGTGCGTGGGCGCGGATTGAGCGTGCGGGACGACCGCTCGTTAGCTCATGAAGAACTGTTGGTAGATGAGGAAGATGTTCATGAGGCTGATTGCGATGGCGATAGCCCAGGCGGAGATTTGCAGGGTGCGACAGTTGGCGTGGGTGCCCATGATGGCGCGGCGGCCGGTGAGGATCACCAGCGGCACGAGCGCGAGCGGGATCCCGAAGGACAGCACGACCTGGCTGAGGACGAGCACGTTGGTGGGGTTGAGCCCGATCGCGAGGACGGTCATCGCGGGGATCATTGTGATGACGCGGCGGAGCGCGAGGGGGATTTGGAAGTTGATGAAGCCGGCCATGACGACTTGGCCGGCGTAGGTGCCGACGCTGGAGGAGGAGGCGCCGGAGGCGAGTAGCGCGACCGAGAACGCGATTGCGGCGCCCCCGCCGACCAGGTGTCCGAACTGAGCGTGTGCCTGTGGGATCGTGCTCAGCCCGGAGAGGGCTGGGGTGTGGAAGAGTTTGGCGGCGACGGTGAGCATCGCCATGTTGACCACGCCGGCGAGTCCGAGGGCGATGTAGACGTCGAGGCGCTCGAAGCGGAGCACGCGTTTCTTCTCGCGGTCGTTGCGGGTTGCCATCCGGCCTTTGGTCAGCGCGGAGTGGAGGTAGATGACGTGGGGCATGACGGTCGCGCCGACGATCCCGACCGCGATGTACAGGTATGTGGTGCCGTGGATGCTGGGGATCAGGCCGTTCAGTGAGCCGTGTACGGAGGGGCCGATTCGCAGCGTCTCGTATAGGAAGCCGGCGAAGATGATCCCGAGCAGGGCGCTGATCGCGAGCTCGAAGCGGCGGAAGCCGAGCGCCTGGAGCCCGAGGATCCCGAACGCGATCGCGCCGGTGATCAACCCGGCGGGGAACAATGGCACGCCGAAGAGCAGGTTCAGCCCGATCGCGGCGCCGATGAACTCGGCGAGGTCGGTCGACATGGCCATGATCTCGGCCTGGATCCACATGCCCCAGGTGAACGCGCGCGGGAAGTGCTCGCGGACGACCTCGGGGTAGTTGCGGTCGGTGACGATCCCGAGCTTCGCTGAGAGGTACTGGATCACCATCGCGACCAGGTTCGCCGCGAGCACCACCCACAAAAGCAGGTAGCCGAACTGGGCGCCGCCCTGCACGTTGGTCGCGAAGTTGCCGGGGTCGACGTAAGCGATCGACGCCACGAACGCGGGACCGAGCATGAACAGCGTCGCGCGGAGCTTGCCGCGCGAGAGTAGGCGCTCGAGCGCGCTTTCCTCGAGGACCTCGCCGAGGGGGAGGATCTGGCCGGCGCCGGCGCCCTCGAACGCGGGAACCGGCGGGCCCGGCGGCGGGGTCAACGCTCGTCTCCGTCGGTCTGGATCCGCATCGCGCGGGCGAGCTCGCCGCCGATCGGATGCTCACGCTCGCCCAGGCGCACGAACACCGGCCCACCGAACGGCTGGCGATCCACGACCTCGACCCGAGCGCCCAGCGTGATGCCGAGCTCGGCCAGGTAGCGCAGCATCTCCGGGTCAGAATCAGACACGCGAACGAACCGTCCCGCGGTACCCACCGGTAGTTCGTCGAGGCTCCGGGTCGGGCGCTCGTCGATCTCGAACAGGGCCGTGGGGATCGGGTCGCCGTGCGGGTCGACCGCCGGGTAACCGAGGCGCGCGGCGATCAGCTCCTCGAGTTCCTCGGAGAGCACGTGCTCGAGCACCTCCGCTTCGGCATGCACGCGATCCCAGGACATCCCGAGCTCTTGGGCGAGAAACAGCTCGAGCAGGCGGTGATGGCGCAGCACCTCCAGCGCCACGCGCCGGCCCTGGTCGGTCAGCCGCACGCCGTGATAGGGCTGATGCTCGACGATCCCGACCTCCACCAGCTTGCGCACCATCCCGGATACCGACGCGGGAGTCACCCCGAGCCGGGCCGCGAGATCGGTCGTCGATACCGCCGCGTCGCTCCGAGTCTCGAGCGCGTACAGCGCCTTCGCGTAGTCCTGCACCGATGCCGAAACCGATTGTTCAGTTGCTTCCATGATGAGATTATGGCATGCCTAAACCTTCTTGTCAAAGTGTCGAAACCGCGACCTTGGCCACCAGCCCGTCGTGTCAAGCCGCCTAGCCGCAGCCCGGGCTCGCGCCGTGACGTCGACCGTCAACGCAACGCGCGTTAGGATGACAGCGTGTCCGATGACCGTTGCGAGCTGCTGTGCCTCGACCTCCCGCGGGCGGAGGACATCCGCCAGCGTCTCGACGACGCGGCGATCGCCGCCACGGCCGCGCGCGGCAAAGCGCTGGGTGACCCGACACGAGTGACGATCGCCGTCGCGTTACGCGACGGTGGGGAGCTGTGCGTCTGTGACCTGGCCTGGATCACCGGCCGGCCCGAGAACCTCGTCGGCCACCATCTGCGCACGCTGCGCGCCGCTGGCCTGGCCAGCTCGCGCCGCGAACACAAGATCGTCTTCTACGCCCTCAGCGAGCTCGGCACGCGCCTGCTCGACACCTACCTCACGCCGACGGCAACCGGCCGATGAGCGCCACCCAGATCGATCTCCCACTCGCCCGCGCCAGCTCACAGGAACAGCAGCGCCTGAATCCCCGCGAGCGCGACCGGCTGATCCGCCGCGCCAAAGCGCTGTCCTGGCTATCACTGGCTTACATGACCGCCGAGGGCGCCATCGCGATCACGGCCGCGCTCCTCGCCGGCTCGATCGCACTACTCGGCTTCGGCTTGGACTCCGCGATCGAAGCGCTCGCATCAGTGATCGTCATCTGGCGTTTCACCGGCACCCGCCGACTCTCACAAGACGCCGAGCGACGCGCCGAGCGGCTCGTCGCGATCAGCTTCCTCCTCCTCGCGCCCTACGTCGCCCAGGACGCGATCCGCACCGTGATCGCCGGCCGTCACCCCCACACCAGCTGGCTCGGGATTGGACTATCGATCTCCAGCATCATCGTCATGCCCCAACTCGCCACCGCCAAGCACCGCATCGGCCAGCGCCTCGGCTCCGGCGCCACCACCGGCGAAGGCACCCAGAACATGCTGTGCGCCTACCTCGCCGCGGGAGTCCTCGCAAGCCTCGCGCTCAACGCCGCGCTCGGCCTCTGGTGGGCCGATCCCGCGGTCGCGCTCGCCGTCGCCGCCCTCGCCGTCTACGAGGGCAGTCAAACCTGGCAAGGCGAGGGCTGCTGCGCCACCACACCGATCAACAGCGAAACCAACACCGGCTGCGCCGACGGCTGCTGCCGCTGATCCGTTCGGAGTTGGCCGCGAGGCCGATCACGATCACGTTGTCGGACCGCCTAGGTAACGGGTTCTGCCGTGGGTGCGTTCGAGAGTGCCGTAGTGGTTCGCTGTCCGAGTGCACCGGCGCGGGCGCGTCCGATCGGTGTCCGGCCCCAGTGCGCGGCCTCGGCGAAGTCGATCATGGTGTCGAAGTACTCGCGTAGCGGTGTCGCGCGTATGCCGAGCGGATCGAGTAGC
>DATJYY010000180.1:0-26979 GCA_035499395.1 Solirubrobacteraceae bacterium | reverse complement strand
AGGACTTTCGCTGGATATCAATGAGATTGGGAACTTCAAGGACCTTGTTCAGACGCGCGAAGCTCCGGCGCGTCCGGGGGGCGTGAGTGGTTGCCAAGACGGCGACTCCTCGGAAACGGTCGAGAGGGAGGCAGATCAGCGCCCGCCGGAGCACGAACTCCCCACGAGCGCGACCACCAAAGATAGCACACGGCACTGATGCCCTGTGCAGGGACGCTCAGCTCTCACGGACCCCGCCCTCGGATCGCCGCGTATGTGGCGCGGCGCCGCTGTATTCGGGCGGCTGCGGCTATTGGCTGACCGGCGCAGTGTAGGGGCTGCGAGCGTTTCCGGCAAGCCCGTGCGAGATGCGGTGCGGTAGCGGTCCGCGGTCGCTCGCACCCCGCGGCCGTCCGCGCCGCGGGCGAGTCTGCTCCCGGGGCGCCGTGCCGTTACGGGATACACCACACCCCCGCACATCTGCGGTAGGCCCGCCGGTACTTTTCGCCAGCAATCCCCAACAGGCGGTAGATTTCCCCGCAGTTGGACGCAATTGGGCGTCGGTGCCCGTGACGTAACGAGGGGGAAAACATGCGGGTTGCACGACTTGGTTTTGCGCGAGCGTCCCTCGCGGTGGGAGTGGTGCTCGGCCTCACGGCGTTCGGCGGAGCGACGGCGGCTGCGTGGCCGGGCCAACAGGGAATGGTCAAGCGGTCGAAGCTCAAGCACGCGTTCGAGGTGACCGTCGCCCCCGCCTACGCCACCGCCGGGCTCCCCACGACGTTCCAGGTGACGATCGCGAACACCTCTGCGCAGACCACGATGCTGCGCTCGGTCCAGGTCACTCCACCGGCCGGGTTCACGGTGGCGCACCCGAGCCCTACGGCTCCCCTGCGAAGCAAGACGTTCGTGCACAAGCGGACGCTGTCGCTCCACCAGATCTCGCTGAAGCCCGGGCACAAGCTGGAGTTCAACGTGACCGCGACCGCGCCGACCACATGCGGCAGCGGCACGCCGGTGCGCTGGACCTCGCGCGCTTTCCAGGGATCGAGCCCCGCGGGTCCGCAGCTGACGTTCCAGAGGGCCGGCAGCACCGTGGGCGTCACCGTGGTCTGCCCACAAGTCTCGACGTGCGCCGCGTCTGGACCGGCCTGCTCGACGACCGTGAAGACCTCGGTGAGCTCGTATGGCGTCACGTCCAACGCGGCGGCCGGCACGCTCGAGGGGACGCTTAACGTCGGCAGGGAGCTGAAGTGCGGCGCTTACCGATTCCGCGACCCGAACTGGTACGGCACGGCGGTCACGCCACCGGCGAGCGGGTTACCCCCCGGCGCGCCTCCGATCGTCGACCAGGTGTCCTACACGATCTTGAACGCCAGCTCGCAGGGTCTCGGGTTCTGTCTCGGGGCGCTGTATGACTTCCCGACCGCCTCCGGCGCGATGGCTCCGGCCAGAAAGTTGCCCAACGGCAAGCGGGGGTTCATCGGGCTGCTTCCGATGTGCACTCCCGCGAGTCCGCCGTGCATCTCGAGCATCTCGCAGCAGCCCGACAGCAACGCCAAGAGCGGCTCCGACGCGGTCATGATCATCCAGATCCCCGAGCAGGGCGACCCCTGGGGAGCCGGCTAGGTTGCACTGAGCGCGAGCACCGGCGCGGGCATCCGCTCGATCTTCAACTGGGCCATGATCGCGTCGCGTTCAAGAAGGACGTCCGCGTCCGCCAGGCCGAGCGCCGCCAGCACGTCGATCGTCGCCGCGATGTCGTACGCGGCCCGTCGTTCGCGCGCCGTGGCCAGCGCGGACGTCAACGCATCCTGAGCGGCAGCAATCCGCCCGAGCCGCGCCAGCGCGATCCCTGTCACGCGCTCCAACCACTGGCGATGCCGGTCCGTCGCCTCTAGCTCCTGGCCGGCGATCCCAAGCCCTCGTTGCGGATCCCCGGCGAACGCCTCGGCCTCGGCGATCAGGACCTGCGCGAAGTCCGCGTACGCGTCCATCCTGAACCGGCGCAGATCGGACGTCGCGGCCTCGAGCACGGACAGGCCCTCCGCGCAATCCCCTCGCCGCACCGCCAACCGCCCCAGGAGCACGTCGACGAACGCCACCGCCTGTCGCTCCTGCGTGCCGCTCCAGACGCGCCGGGCGCGCTGCAGATGTTCCTCGGCGTCCTCGAACCGGCCCTGGTCGGACAGGATTTCGCCGACGTTGCACTCGGTCCGGGCGACGTCCGAAGGGGTGCCGGCGCGTTCGCTGCACTCGCCCGATCGGCGGTACAGGTCGATCGCCGCGTCCCACCGCCCTTCGAAGTAGGCGAACATGCCCAGGTTGTTGAGCACCGCGGCCTCCCGCTCGAGATCGCCGAGCCGCTCGTAGATCTCCAGGGCCCTGTCGGAATGGGTCGCCTCCTCTGGCCGACCGGACTCGATCAGGGCCCAGTCGAGCCCGTAGCACGCGTGGGCCAGCGCGGGCAGCTCACCCACGGACTCCGCCTCGGCGATCGCCTCGCGGCACGCCGATATGGCCTCCGCCCAGCGGCCCTGGCGGTTGCGCACTCCTCCCAGATTCGAGCGGATTCTCGCTCGCCACGCCGTGGCCTCCGGACCCTCTATATCGGCCAGGCACCGGAATCCACGGTTCAGCCAGCGCACCGCGGCCGTGAGCGCCTCGCTCCGCGACGCGACCTCCGCGTGGCGATCGCAGAGTCGGGCCTGGGCGATCGGATCGTCGAGCACGAGCCGCCGGGCCTCGGTCAGAGCGCGGCCGGCCGCTGACGGCTCGCCGACGTAACGAAGCTCCTCGCCAAGCTGCTCCCATGCTTCAGCGAGGGCGCGCGCGTCAGCGGAGCCGTCCGCTCGTCCCGAGTCGATCGCGCGGCGATACAGCCGGACCGCGTCAGCGTGCGAGGACCGCTCGGTGGCGCGCTTGGCGGCAAGCATCGCGTACCGGTACGCGCGGGCGTGGTCTCCGGCGAGAGCGAAGTGGTTGGAGAGCACGGCAGGCCCGGCGTCGAGATCGCTCTCCTGCTCGCGCTCGAGCCTCAGCCCGACCGCCTCGTGGAGCTCGCGCCGGAGCTTGAAAGGGAGGCTCCGATAGGCCACCTCCTGTAGCGCCGGCCTGAGAAAGCGCACGAGTCCATCGCCGTCGCGGGCGAACACGGTGCAGAGCCGGTCCCAGAACCGCGCGTCGGGCGCCGGTATGTCCGGAGAGAGGACGTCTGACAGACGCCGCGGATCGAATGACATGCCGAGCACGGCCGCGCGGCGTACGACGGCGCCGTCGCGCCGATCGAGCGCGTCGATCCGGGCCATCGCCGCCGCCTCGAGGCTGTCAGGCAGTTGATCGCGTTCCCCGGCGCCGGCGGCCGCGAGCAGGTCTAGCAGGAACTGCGGGCTCCCCCCGGACCGCTCGACGGCAAGCTCGACGACGTGCGGAGGGAGATGCTCCGCTTCGAGCGTGGAGGTCGCGAGCGCCTGCGTGTCTTCCCGCGTGAGCGGCCCGAGCTCGATCCGTTCGTGCGGGCGACTCGTCAGAACGAGGCCGCCCGGAACGTCGCGGCGTGTGACCAGGACGACCCACGCTGACGATTCGAGCTCGAGCGACAGCGCCTGGAACAGCGCCGCCGATGCAGCATCCATCAAATGCGCCTGCTCGACCTGCACGATCGTCGGCACGACGAGAACGCGGCCGAGCGCGCGGAGCACGACTTCGTGAAGCTTGGCCGCGCGAGACGTCTCGGCGAGCTGCTCGACTTCTCTCGACGGCGGAATCTCGACATCAAGGACGATCGCGATCAGCGAAAGCCAGGGGATCAGGTCGGGGTGCTCGGCTTGGATCTCCGCGCGCAGCCGTTCGGCCACGACTTGCTCGGGGGCGTCCGAGCCCACGCCGAGGAGCTGGCACAACAGCCCGCGCCAGACCGAATAGGGCGTGTCGCGCGTGTACACCTCGCAGCCGACATGGAGCTCGGTCATCCCCGCGCCGATCCTCGATGCCTCAACCAGTAGTCGTGACTTGCCGCTCCCGGTCTCCCCCACCAGCTCGATGAGGGAACCCGAGCCCCGGCGCCCGCGCTCGATCGCAGACTCGAGCTGGTCGAGCTCGGCCCGCCGGCCGACCAGCGGCAGCTCGAGCCGTATTGCTCCTTCGGAGGCGCCGCGGGTCGGCGGACCAACATCCCACGCCTGGACCGGCCTCGACTTGCCCTTGACCAGGAACGGCGCGAGGTTGATCTGCGCGAAGCTCGTCTTCGCACCGCGCAGGACGTCTCCTGTCGCGTAGATGTGGCCGGGCGGCGCCTTCGCCATCAAACGTGCCGCGAGGTTCACCGTGTCTCCCATCACGGCGTACCAGCGTCGATAGTCGGGCCCGACCTGGGCGGTGAAGACCGGCCCACGATGGACGCCGACGCGGACTGGCAACGGCGGCCGGGCGGCGACGATGTGGCGGAGCGCGAGCAGCATCCGCTCCTCGTCATCACCCACCACCCGCGGGGCGCCGGCGCTCAGCCGGATCTTCAGGCCGTCCGAGGCGATGTCCGAGTCGAGAAAGCACACGTTGTAGCGCTCGACGGCCTCCTGGACGAGCCGCACGACCTGGTCCAACCGACTCCCTGCGCCAGCTGGCCCCTCACGGGCGACCACGTCATCGAGCCCGCCGAAATGGAGGAACGCGATCGCAGCCGTACGATGCTCGGGAGCCGTCGATCCGCTGCGCAGGTACGCCCGGACCGCGACCGGCAGAAAGCGTTCGACGACCTCCTCGCTCGGGGTCGGAAGCGCGTTCGGAGGCTTCCATTCTCTGGCCTTCGGCGATCGGGCGAGCACGAACCCGGGGCCGGCCTGGGCCCCCACGCAGCTCCGCGGGAGCACCCGGGCCGTCTCGGCGCTGATCAGGATCTGACCCGCGGTCGCTGCCGCCTCCAGGGCGACGACCTTCGTCGTTCCCTCGCCGCCGATCACGAACTCGCGGTGAGAGTCGCCGACGACGAGCATCGCGTACTCGCCGCTGTGGATTCCCACAGACATACGCAGCACGACGTTGCTGTCTCCGCTGCGGACCCGGCCGACCTCGCGGAGCCTGCGCCGCATCGCCGCGGCGCAGGCGCACGCCCGAAGCGCATGCTGCTGGTTGCGCTGCTGGTCGTAGAACAGCAGCACCATCGCATCGCCGCCGAATTTCACGAGCGACCCGCCGCGCCCGTACGCCTCGGCCAGTAACGCCGTGAAGCAGGCATTGATCAGGTCGACGAGCTGCTCGCCCCCTTCGTTGCCGCGCCGGGCGAGCCGCTCCGACAGGCGAGTGAACCCCGAGACGTCGGCGAACACCACCGTGCACTCGACCGTCTCAGATAGGACGTCGATGGGTCGCGCCAGCCGGGCCAGCAGTGCCTCCGGCACGAATGGAGCCAGCGTTCCGGTGTCGGGGTGCACCTGCAAGCAGAGCCCTCGTTGAGCAGGTGGCCATCCCGCCGATCGGGACGGCTCGCGGCAAGTCTAGGGGGTGCGCGGGCCACCTCCAGCCCGGCGCAAGCCGAGTTAATTTGACCGAAAGCGCCGGCGCTGGACGGGCGCCGGCGCGTTACGGACGCGGTCCTACTTCAGGTCGACGGTGGCGCCGGCTTCCTCGAGATCGGCCTTGAGCTTGTCGGCCTCGGCGCGATCGATCCCCTCCTTGACGGGCTTCGGCGCCTCGTCGACGAGCGCCTTGGCCTCCTTGAGACCGAGGCCGGTGGCGGCGCGCACGACCTTGATCACCTGGATCTTCTTGTCCCCGGCCGCCTGGAGCACCACGTCGAACGCGGTCTGCTCCTCGGCCTCCTCGCCACCGCCGTCCGCCGCCCCGCCTGCGCCGGGAGCCGGGACCGCCGCGACAGCCGCGGTCGCGGACACGCCGAACGTCTCCTCGAGCGCCTTGATGCGCTCGGACAGTTCGAGGACGGAAATTGACTTGAGTTCGTCGATCCATTCTTGGGTGCTGGGCATGGTTCCTCCTTAAGCGTCGGACGGCTGGTTGTCCGACGCTGATTCCGGTTCAGTTTCTTCAGGCGCGGCCTCGGGTTCCGCTGCCGCTTCGGGCTCCGGTTCCATTGCCGCCTCGGGCTCCGGTTCCGCTGCCGCCTCGGGCTCGGGCTCCGCTGCCGCCTCGGGCGTCGCAGCCGCCTCAGGCTCAGGCTCCGGCGTCACAGCCGCCTGAGGCTCCGGAGCCGCCGGGGCCTCACCGCTCACGAGCCCCTGCTCGGCAATCTGCTGGAGCTGCATGGCGAGCCCGGCGATCAGCGCATTGAGCGTACGCACGAGCCCGGTGAGCGGCGACGCGATCACGCCGACGAGCTGTGCATTCAGCACCTCACGTGCCGGGAGGCGAGCGATCGCGCGCACATCGTCGGCGCTCAGCGCCGCGCGATCCATGAAGCCGCCCTTGAACTCGAGCGTGTGCATCGTCCGGGCCGCGTCGTTGAGGGCCTTGGCCGCGAGCGCGGCGTCGCCCGAGACGAACGCGAGCGCGGTCGGCCCCTCGAGCAGTGCCTTGAGTGCCTCGGCGCCGGCCTCCTCGGCGGCGCGCTCGGACAGTGAGTTCTTGACGATCCGGAACTTGGTGCCGGACTCGCGCAGCTTCGCCCGCAGCTCGGCGGCCTGCGCGACGGAGATGCCGCGGTAATCGACGGCGAACACCGCATCGGCCGACTTGATCTGGCCGGCGATCTCCTCTACGAGTGCTGCTTTCTGGTCTCGGTTCATGGTTCCTCTCGAAACGTAAAACGCCCGCGCATCGGCGGGCGTCGAATGCGGAACCAGAACCGGCTCCAGCTCTCGAGGCTCCGCCTGCCCCGGACTTACAAGCGTCGCCGGGGGTCTCGGGCTTCGTCTCTGTAGATGGGAGTTTACGCCGCTACGGGCTCCTCGACGATGTCTCGCGTGCGCGTGGGATCGACCTTGACGCCCGGCCCCATCGTGGTGGCGACAGTGACCGTGCGGATGTAGCGGCCCTTGGCCGCGGACGGCTTGGCCCTAATCAGCTCCTCGATCACGGCGGCGTAGTTCTCGAGCAGCTTGCGGTCGTCGAAGTCGCGCTTGCCGATCACGAGATGCACGATCGCATTGCGATCGGTGCGGTACTCGACCTTGCCCGCCTTGGACTCGTCGACGGCCTTGGCGACATCCATCGTCACCGTTCCGACCTTCGGGTTCGGCATCTTGCCGGCGGGTCCGAGGATCCGGCCCAGGCGGCCGACTACCGGCATCAGGTCGGGCGTGGCGATGGCCACGTCGAAGTCGTCGAAACCGTCTTGGATCCGTTGCGCGAGATCTTCGGCGCCCACCACGTCGGCGCCCGCCTCCTCGGCCTCCCGGGCCTTGTCGCCCTGCGCGAACACAGCGACCTTGACGTCCTTCCCCAGCCCGTTGGGTAGCGCGATCGTGCCGCGCAGCTGCTCGTCCGCGTGGCGGACGTTCAGCCCGGTGCGGACGTGTACCTCGACCGACTCGTTGAACTTGACGCGCGCGAGTTGCTTGATCAGCGCCATCGCCTCGGCGGGCGAGTACTCGCGTTCGCGGTCGAAGCGCTGCTTGGCGTCCTGGTATGTCTTGCCGTGATGTGACATGACCGCTATACGACCTCCACACCCATCGAGCGAGCGGTGCCCGCGATGATCTTCGCGGCCGCGTCGATGTCGCCCGCGTTCAGGTCCTTCATCTTCTTCTCCGCGATCTGACGCAACTGATCCTGGGTGATCTGCGCGACCTTCGTCCGGTTCGGCTCCGAGGACCCCTTCTCGAGGTTCAGCGCCTGTTTGATCAGCACCGCGGCCGGAGGGCTCTTGGTGATGAACGTGAACGACCGGTCCTCATAGACCGTGATCACGACCGGGATCACCGTGCCGAGGTCGCCCTGCGTCTGCGCGTTGAACGCCTTGACGAACTCCATGATGTTCACGCCGTGCTGGCCGAGCGCCGGCCCGACGGGCGGCGCCGGCGAAGCCTGTCCGCCGACCGCCTGCAACTTGATCTGTGTCAGAACCTTCTTCGCCATGATCTAGATCTTCTTCACCTGATCGAATCCGACTTCGACCGGCGTCTCGCGGCCGAAGATCGACACCAGCACCTTCAGGCGCTGCGCGTCCTCGTTGACCTCGGAGATCTCGCCGGAGAAGTCCGACAGCGGGCCTGAGATGACCTTGACGGACTCGCCGATCGTGAACGTTGCCCGGCTGCGCGGACGCGCCTCCTGCTCGCGGTGGAGCAGGCGGTTGACCTCGTCCTGCGTGAGCGGCACAGGCTCGTTCGAGGCCCCCACGAACCCGGTGACACCGGGCGTGCCCTTCACCAGCGACCACGAGTCCTCGTTGAGGTCCATGTTGACGAGCACGTAGCCCGGCATCGTGCGCTTCTCGACCGTGATCTTCTGGTTGTCCTTCATTTCAGACACCGACTCGGTCGGCACGACGATCTGCCTGACCGCCTGCTGCTGACCGAGCGACACGATCCGATGCTCGAGGTTGTGCTTGACCTTGTTCTCGTGACCCGAGTATGTGTTTACGACGTACCAGCGGAACATTCTGTTGTTTCTATTGGCCTCTCTAGCCGTCAGCGCGCGATGGCGCTCACTTCAAGACGAAAGTCACTAGCTTCCCGGACACCCAGTCGGCCACGCCCAGGAACACCGCGGCCACGATGACGAATCCGATCACTACTCCCGTGGCCTGGAACACCTGACGGCGGTCGGGCCACTGTACTCGTTGCAGCTCGCGCCAGCTTCCTTGAAGAAAGCCGATGAACCGCGTCAGTATGTTCTCGTGCCGCTCCGCGACCGCTGTCGAGCCGTGCGCAGCCAACTCTCGGCCGCCGGATCCGCCGGCGCTGCCTCCACGATCGTAGCCGCCTCTCCGACGGCCGCTGCCGATCGACTCCTCCACCTCGCGCTCGAACTCGTCCTCGTCCTCCCCCTCTTCGGGCTCGGGCTCGTCCGGGCGTCCTACCTCGAGCTGCTCCTCGGCCAGCTCCCCGTCGGGCATGGCGTGCTCGAGCGGAGGCGGCGCGCCGTCGTCGCGGTCATCGTGGGCCTGCGGACCGAGGTCGACGGGCTCGAGCTCTGCGGCGGCATCGTCGTGCTGGCGCGCCGCCCCGTTGTCGTGCTCGTGCTCAGCGGCGCCGTTGTCGGCGTCGTGCGTCGCGGTCGGCAGGCCCTGGCTCGGATCCACAGGCGTGCCCGGCTGGCGCGACCGCCGGTCTCTGGCGCGTTTGCGGTTTCGGGCCACGGAGCGCTCCGGTCAGCTCAGCGCGTTTCGCGGTGAGGCGTATGGCACCTGCACCAGCGGCAGTACTTGCGTAGCTGCAGCCGCTCCGGATTGTTCCGCTTGCTCTTGTTGGTCTGGTAGTTGCGTCGCTTGCACTCTTCACACGCGAGAGTTGCAGCGATCCGAACATCTCCACGAGCCATGTGGGGCGCTTCCGTCTGGAATGGTCAAAGGGTCCGGCCACCGGACCGCGGGCGCGAAAACGAACGCCGCCCGGCGCCAATGGCTCAGTGTAGCGGCAGCCCCCTGACCGGGAGAACCCTCGCAGTTATTCGACCAGCTCGATCGGCGATACCTCCAGATCGAGCCAACGGTCGCCCCGAAGGATCCGGATCGGGAGCGGCCGGCCGATCGCGTCATGGGTCATCAGCCGCTGCACGTCGTCGACGCGCTCGATCGCCTGGCCGCCCATCTCGACGATCAGGTCCTCGGCCCGGAGCCCGGCTCGCTGAGCCGGACTGCCCTGAGACACGTCGACGACCTCGACTCCGGCGTTCCGGCCCACGCGCACGCGCGCGTGAGGTGGAAGCGGGCGCGGGCCCGCCGCGATCCCGATCCAGGCGCGGCGCACGCGCCCGTCGCGCATCAGCGTGCCGATGATCTGACGCGTCGCGGCGTTGATCGGCACCGCGAGGCCGAGGCCGACGCCGGCCACCGCGGTATTGATCCCGATCACCCGCGCCGAGCTGTCGACCAGCGCTCCGCCCGAGTTTCCGGGATTCAAAGCCGCGTCGGTCTGGATCACGTTGTCGATGTGGCGGACGGTGCGGCCCGCGCGCGCCGGCAACGATCGCCCGAGCGCGGATACGACGCCGGCGGTGACCGAGCCGGCGAACCCGTTCGGGTTCCCGATCGCGACCACGAGCTGACCGACCCGCAGGTGCTCGGCCTCGCCGAGCGTCGCCGGGGTCAGGTTGTCGCCGTCGGCCCTGAGCACGGCGAGGTCCGTCAGCCGATCCGTGCCGACGACCCGCCAGCTGAGCTCGCGGCCGTCGACGAACGTCGCCTTGCCCGTGCGACCGGGACCCGCGACGACGTGGGCGGACGTGACCAGGAATCCATCCGGCGTCAGCGCGACCGCGCTGCCGGCGCCCGCAGGCACGTGGCCGCCGCGGCCGCGCCGCATCACCCGCAGGTTCGCGACGCTCGGCGCCACGCGCTCCGCGAGATCGACGACCACCCTCGAATAGGCATCGAGGGCCTCGGCCTCTCGCCGCTCGGCCTCGTGTTCGTACTGCTCTGCGGTTGTGCTCATGAGACCGACCTACAGGCTGACCGACACCGCGCGCTCGTCGGCGCCGCGGACGATCGTCAGCTCGAGCTGCTCGCCGGCCTGGGCGGCGTCGAGCGCCTCGTACAGCGTTTCGAGCCGGTCTAGCTCCTTGCCGGCGGCCGCGACGATCAGATCGCCGCGCTCGAGGCCCGCTCGGTCGGCGGCGCTGCCGCGCTCAACCGCGCGCACCAGGATGCCGTCTCGCTCGGGGAGCCCGACGGCTCGCCGGAGGCGCCGTGCGACCCGAGGTGGTGCGATCGCCACGCCGAGCCGCGCACGCTTGGGGGATTCGCCGCGACCGAGCTTCTCGACGCGCTCGCGGGTGGTCGGATCGGCCGGGATCGCCAGGATCAGGCCGCCGTCGGCCCTGACCGCGTTGATCCCGAGCAGACGCCCCGAGCCGTCGACCAGCGGGCCGCCCGAGGATCCACGCGGCAGCGGCGCCGTGTGCTCGATCGCGCCGCTGATCCGGCGTCCGCGCGGACCTCGGAAGCTGCGTGCGCTTGACGACACGAACCCGGGCGTGACCCGGAGACCGCGACCTCCAGGGTTCGCGAGTGCCAGGACGGAGCGGCCCACGGGGACCGAGTCCTCCGAGGCGTCGTCGGCCCACTCGATCGGCTCGAGGTCGGCCGTGTCGGCCTCGATCACGGCCAGATCGAGATCCTGGTCGGTCGCCAGGACCCGGCCGGTCTCGCGCCGGCCGTCGAAAAACGTGACGGTCACCTCGTCACCCCGGAGGTTGTGGGCGTTGGTCAGGATCCGTCCGGTCCCGATCACGAACCCCGAGCCCCTTCCCCATCCCTGCCCAAGCCCGATCACCTTCGGACCGGTGCGCTCCGCTGCCGTCTGGATCGCGCCTTCCAGCTCTTCAAGAACAGTCATTTCCGACCACTTCTCCTTGTACCAACTACTGACTTGCAAAATGCAAGTGACAAGATACCAGGTGGTTGGTGGTTGGCGGGTGGCGGTGGCAGTGGCGGTGGCGGCCGGGGCGCCGGGCGGCAGGCGGGGGGCGGCGAGCGGGGGGCGGCGGGTGGCAACCGTTGGCGACTTGAACGGCGGGCACCTGAGGGAAGGTGTGGCGCGGTCGCCTGTCCGAGAGCCGGGGACAAATGCCGATCGAACGGCCGCCGGGCCGGGGTCGCCGGTGGCGACCTGCACAACGCGTCAATGGAGCGGCTCTCGCCAGGCCGTGCCGCGATACGCGTGATATGCGTGCGCAACGCGGCACGGTCCCCGGTCGCGTGCTCGATTGTCGTGTTTTGCACGCCCGGCCCCGGGACCGCGAACCCGCCCTCCCCAGCCGGCCGCCGCTCCCCGCCCCCGCGACCCACCCGCCCCACCTGCACGATCTGCCAATCAACTCCTCCGTATCCGACCGTGGCAGAGCGCGCATGCCCTCACGTGCACTGACTTGACTGCCACGATGGCGCGGGATTCGATCGATTGGCCGGTATTGCAGGCCAAGACGAGGCTTGACGCCACCGGCCGCGCGTACGATCAGAACATGACCAGCGACCCGGCCGTTGAAGAGACGATCGAGACCACGGGCGCGACCGCGCTCGACGCCACCTCCCGCTCGGCCCTGGCCGACGCGCTCGCCACCGTCGGCGACCGCTGGACGCTGCTCGTGATCGCGACGCTGCTCGACGGGCCCAAACGCTTCGGAGACCTTCAAACCGAAGTACCCGGCATCGCGCCCAACGTACTCACCCAGCGCCTGCGCCAGCTCGAGCGCAACGCGCTCGTGATCTCGCGCCCGTACTCCGAACGACCCCCCCGGTTCGTGTACGAGCTGAGCGCGGCGGGCCAGGAGCTGGCCGGCGCTCTGCGGCTGCTCGCCGGCTGGGGCGCGCGCAACGCCGAGGGCGGGACGGCGCCTCGGCACGCGGAGTGCGGTACGCCGATGGAGGCACGCTGGTGGTGCCCCACGTGCGAGCGGACAGTCGCCGACGAGGAAGACGAAGAGCTGCACTTCGCCTGAGAGACCTCTCACGGCTACGGCAGAGGCCATGCGAGGAAGGAGAGAATGCGCGCATGCTTCGCCTCGTGGGCATAGTCATTTCGATCGGGCTGGCCGACTCGCTAAACCCGACGACGATCGCGCCGGCGCTGTATCTGGCCACCGGCGAGCGGGCGCGGGGCCGGGTGGCGGAGTTCTCGGCGGGCGTGTTCGCCGTGTATTTCCTCGGTGGCGCCGCGATCGCGGTCGGCGCCGGTCAGCTGATCAGGCCGCTGCTGCCGCATCCCCGCCACCACATCGCCAACATCGTCGAGATTGCGGTCGGCGTCGCGATGATCGCCGCCGCGGCGATGCTGTGGCGCCACCGGGCACGGCTGACGCTGCGCCCTCCTCCGGATTTCGATCCTCAGGGGAAGTCCAGCTGGGTGATCGGGGCGTCGATCACCGCGGTCGAGCTGCCGACAGCGTTTCCGTACTTCGCGGCGATCGCGGCGATCGTCGGGTCGGGACTCGGCCCGGTGCGCGATCTGGTGCTGCTGCTGCTGTTCAACATCTGCTTCGTGTTGCCGCTGCTGGCCATCCTGGCGGTCCTCACGTTCGGGGGAGACCAGGCCGACCAGATACTGGCCGACGGCAGGGAGTTCCTGCAGCGCCACTGGCCGGCGGTGCTCGCCGGCCTCGCGCTGGTCGCGGGGCTCTTCGTTGTGGCGCTCGGCCTAACCGGCCTGGCGGCGAACAACAGCGAGCTGGCCCGGGACCTACACCACACGCTCCGCAGCGGATAGCGCGATCATGCGGCGCGGCGCCCAGCGCGGACACCTAAGATCGAAACCCGATGGGGACGACACAGCCGGACGCGACCGGGGTACAGGCCGAAGCGCTCCAGCGCCTGCTCGACGGCCGCTACGCGGACCTGCGCCGGCGCATCCGCGAGGTGCTCTCCCAGCCCGACTTCGCGCCACCGATCGCGCTCCGGACCGCCGAGTACCGCGATCTGGTGCGCGGCTGGATGCAGACGGTCGCCGACGAGGGCCTGACCGCGCCCGGGTTTCCAGAAGAGTTCGGGATCCCCGACGCCGTGCTCCGAGCGCCGATCGCCGTCCGCGACCGGGCAAACGCAGCCGCGGCATAGTCCTGAAACGAACCAGCGGCATGACCACGTATTTCGACCTCGACCGCATCGCCGAGCTGCAGGACGTGATGGGTGCGCGGCCCGGCACGATTGTCGCGTCGATGCTGCGCAACATGACCGCCGCGATCGACGAGGTCGAGGCGGCGTTCGACGCCGGCGAGCTCGACCGCTTAACCCAGGCGGCGCACCTGTGCCGCAACGATGCGCTGATGCTGGGTGCGAAGCCGCTGCTCGAAGCCCTGACCGCGCTCGAGGCCGCGTCCAGGGACCACGACGAGTCACGCACGCGCGAGGCGCTCGATGGCCTCAGAGCCGTCTGGCCGGCCACCCGTGAACAGCTGGCGCACGCCGGTCGGGACCAACAAGCTTCCACAAAACCTCCAACCCGGGGTCAAGGTCCATGACCGCCGCGACGATTAGACCGTCATGGAACCCTCGGGAGGGCCGATCGGCCCGAGCACGGAAAGCTCCATATCGGGCCGAATCCTCGTCGTCGACGATCACGAGCTGAACCTGGCCCTGCTCGAGCGGCTGCTCGAGCTCGAAGGTCACGAGGTCCGCGCCGCGGATTCACTGGCGGCGGCCGAGCGTGCGCTGGCCGAGGAGCAGCCGGCGATGATCGTGCTCGATCTGAACCTGCCCGACGGCAGCGGCCTCGACCTTACGCGCAAGCTCAAGTCTCACCCGAGGACCGCGTCGATCCCGATCGTCGCCTGCACCGCCGCAGTGACGGGCGACGACGAGCACGACGCGCTCGAGGCGGGGTGCGACGCGTACGTTTCGAAGCCGATCGACCTGAGCCGGTTCGCGACGGTCATCGCTTCGATGCTGGGCTGACCGCGCGGTCGCGGCTGTAGTGTTCGGGCCGCGAGGCCCATGGACTTCGAGTTCTCAGACCGATGCAACGAGCTCCGTGACCGCCTGCTGGCGTTCATGGACGAGCACGTTTACCCGGCCGAGCCGGTCTACCACGAACAGCTCGTCGCTTCCGGCGACCCCCACTCACATCCGCCGGTGATGGAGGAGCTCAAGGCACGCGCGCAGGAGCTCGGGCTGTGGAACCTGTTCCTGCCGCACCCGAACCCCGAGTACGGCGCCCCGGGGCTGAGCAACACCGACTACGCGCCGCTGGCCGAGATCATGGGTCGCAGCCACATTGCCCCGGAGGCCTGCAACTGCGCCGCGCCCGACACCGGGAACATGGAGGTCCTGGCGCTGTTCGGTACGCCCGAGCAGAAGGAGCGGTGGTTGCGGCCGCTACTCGACGGCGAGATCCGCTCGGCGTTCGCGATGACCGAGCCGGCGGTGGCGAGCTCGGACGCCACCAACATCGAGCTTCGGATCGACCGCGACGGCGACGAGTATCTGCTCAACGGCCGCAAGTGGTGGATCTCGGGCGCGATGCGCGAGCGCTGCAAGATCCTGATCGTGATGGGCAAGACCGATCCGGGCGCCTCGCCGTTCCAGCAGCAGTCGATGATCCTTGTGCCGCCCGAAACACCGGGGCTCCAGGTCCTGCGCAACCTGCCCGTGTTCGGCTACGTCGACCAGGAAAGCCACGCCGAGCTGCTGTTCGAGGACGTGCGCGTGCCCGCCTCGAACCTGGTCAGCGAGGAGGGGCACGGCTTCCTGATTGCGCAGGCGCGGCTCGGGCCGGGGCGCATCCATCACTGCATGCGCACCATTGGCGCGGCGGAACGGGCACTCGAGCTGATGTGCGCCCGCGCGGCCTCGCGCGTGACCTTCGGACAGGCCGTGGCCGAGCGCGCCAACATCCAGGACTGGATCGCCGAATCCCGGATCGAGATCGACATGGCCAGGTTGCTGACGCTGCGCGCGGCCTGGTTGATGGACACCGTCGGCAACAAGCACGCGCGCACCGAAATCGCCGCGATCAAGGTGGCCGCACCCAGGGTCGCGCTGAAGGTGATCGACCGCGCGATCCAGGTATACGGCGGCGCCGGCGTCTCCGACGATTTCCCGCTCGCGAGCATGTACGCGCACCTGCGCACGCTCAGGCTCGCCGACGGCCCCGACGAGGTCCACAAGCGCTCGATCGCGCGGATGGAGCTCCGCCGTGTGGGTACTCGCGAGTCCGTACCCGCTAACTGATCATCGCCGGCTCGGCCGTCGGGCGGCCACGAACGTCGCCACCGCGAGCACCCACGGCGCGCCCGCCAGCAGCAGCCCGTCGCCGAGCTGCGACGCGCTCGCGAGCGCGGCGATGCCGCAGGCCACGAGCACGATCCCGATCAACGCGATGTCGTAGCTGCGGAGTCGCTTGCGTGTCGTCAACACTTCGAGTCCTCACCTCGTCGGGTCGTCGACCCAAGCATCGGCATCGCGCGGTGCGTCCTTAACCCGCGGACCCCACATATCCTGAAAACCATGGGCGATCTAGACGGAAAGCGGCTCCTCGTCACGGGCGCGAACACCGGGATCGGCAAGGAGACCGTTCGAGCCCTGGCGGCCCGTGGCGCGAGCGTCCTGCTCGCCTGCCGGTCGCCGGAGAACGGGCGGCGGGCAATGAACGAGATCCAAGCCCAGACCGGGAACGACAACCTCGACGTGCTGGAGCTCGACCTTGGCGACCTAACCTCGGTGAGGTCGTGCGCCGAGGCGGTCCTGGCACGCGACGAGCCGCTGCACGTGCTGATCAACAATGCCGGGCTCGCCGGCCACCGGGGGATGACCCGCAGCGGGTTCGAGATTCAGTTCGGCACCAACCACGTCGGTCCCTTCCTGCTTACGAGCCTCCTGCTCGACCGGCTGCGCGCCAGCGCTCCCGCCCGGATCGTGAACGTCGCGAGCGTCGCGCACTACGACGCCGCAGGGATCGATTTCGACGCCGTCCGAACGCGCACGAGATCGGTCACGGCCATGCGCGAGTACTCGGTCTCGAAGCTGGCGAACGTGCTCCACGCCCAGGAGCTCGCGCGCCGGATCAATGGGACGGGCGTCACCACGTACTCGCTGCACCCCGGAGTTATCGCGTCGGACATCTGGCGGCGGGTGCCGTGGCCGGCGCGAACGGTGATGAAGCGGCGGATGGGCTCGCCCGAGCACGGAGCACGGACGTCCGTCTACTGCGCGACGGCGCCCGAGCTCGCGGATCAAACCGGCCGCTACTACGACGACTGCGCGCCCAAGGAGCCCAGCGCCGCGGCGACTACGAGCCTGGCCGCGGAGCTTTGGCGCCGCAGCGCCGGGTGGGTCGCGGAGCCGCCATCGCCGGGGTCGAGCGCGTAGGCCCGACCCCGACGGCGGGTTGGATCACGGCTGCAGCACGCGCAGCGTGTTGTCGGCGTCGTCGACGAAGTAGATCCCGTCGAACCCCGGAGGGACCGTCAACCCGAACAGGGCGCCACCGTCACCGGTCGAGTCGGCCGCGATATCGGTCTGACGGCCGAACGGCGTCGTCTCGACGATGTTTCCGTCACCCCCGTTGGCGGTGAGGATGTCTCCGTTCGGGGCGAGCGTCATTCCAAGCGGGCCGTTCAGATTCTGGCCGGACGATACGGTGAAACCGCCCCCGAGCGCCGGGAAGAATCGGAACGACGCGTCGGGGATCGCGGCGATCCGGCTGTTCACCGTGTCGGCGACATACAGGGTCCCGTCACGCCCGAGAGCCACGCCCGTTGGCCCGACCACCAGCGCGGCCGGATCCGTCCGCTCCGCGAATCCGGTCGCGATCACGTCCTCTGCGAACACGATCGGACGGACGCCCGGAATCGTCAGCAGCTGGATCCGCACCACGGTCCCTCGGTGGACCACGCCTGGATTGTTGGGATCGGATCCGGTCGCGCCCACCGTGCCGTTGAGGACGTTGGTCACATACAGCGTCGTGAAGAACCCGTGGTCGACGGCCGTCATATCCCAAGGACCGTTGATCGGACCGCCGGCGATCGTCTCGACCACCTGCCCGTGGCTGTTCAGAACGAGCAGGCACCCGGCCTTTGCGGTCGCCGATGTGCCGTCCGTCGTCGGCAGGCTGCCCACGATCACGAACCCGGTGCGCGTGACCGCGAGCGCCGTGGTCAGGCCGACCCCGCCGGGACACGGACCAGGAAGAACGCTCGGGTCGATCTGGGCGAACACGGACGCGCTGTTCATCGCGCCACTGTTGCCGCCCGGGGGAATCTGCACGATCGTCGTGCCGGTGCCCTGCGCGTTGCTCGAGTTGTTGAAGTTGCTGACGAGCAGGTCGCCTCGCTGCAGCAACCCGACGCTCCGCGGGACGGTCACGACCCCGTACGGGTTGACGTCGCCGTTCCCCGGCACCGTGGTCGCGATCGATGGCGAGTTCGGCATGAACCGCCCGATGAACGACCTCGCCTGTGCGCTTGCGGCGCCGACCGACAGCAACCCGCACACGCACACGAGCGTCGGCAGGACCGCTCGTCTACCTGTGGCTTGCAGTCGCGAACGCAAGGAAGCCGCCCGGGGACGTGAACTCGGAGGCTGATCGGAGATCATGGCTCTCTCCTCCTTTGTTGTTGAGTAGCCCTCCGGCCCGGACTGACCCCGCGCGGCCCTCGAGTCTTCCGGACATGAGAAGACCTTCATGGAGAGGACACAGGCCGTTCGCGAGACGGGCCTGGATCCGTCAGCCGAGGCTGCGCTCGCGCTGCGCCCAGCGATCCGCCCACGCCTGCACCGGCGGGTAGATCGCCAGAAGCTCTCGTCCTTCCTCGGTCAGCTCGTAGCCGCGCTCTCCGGCCTGCACGATCCCCGCCGCGCGGAGCTCGGTCAACCGGTCGTTGAGGACCGAAGAGCTGACCGCATCGCACCGGGCCTGGGTCTCGCGGAACGACAGCGGCCCATCGCGCAGCTCCCAGATGACCCGTAGCGCCCAGCGCCGGCCGAGCAGATCGAGCAGCGCCATGATCGGCCGGCCGGTGTTCGAGCCGCGGACGGGTTCTCCAGGTCGCGGAATTCTGGTCAAGGTTGCTTGCGCTTTGCTTTCCGAAGCGATACGGTGAAAGGCGCTCTTATTTCCGAAGCGGAGTTTAGCCATGCCAGCCACCAATCAAATTCAGCCCCCGCGGATCGCGCCGCTCGACCCGCCGTATTCGCCCGACGTCGAGGAGATGCTCCGCAAGTGGATGCCGCCCGATAGCGGGCTCGAGCCGCTGGCGTTGTTCCGCACGCTGGTCGTGCACGGTTCCTTGGCCGCGCGGATGCGCCCGCTCGGCGCGGGCATCCTCGGACACGGCCTGCTCGAACCTCGGGACCGCGAGCTGATGATCGACCGCACGTGCGCCCGCTGCGGCGCCGAGTACGAGTGGGGAGTTCACGCGAGGTTCTTCGGCCCCGGCGTCGGCTTCAGCGACGACCAGCTCGCCGCGACCGTCACCGGAGCGCCCGACGAGCCAGTGTGGTCCGAGCGAGACAGCACGGTGATCAGGCTCGCCGACGAGCTTCACGACACCGCGGAGGTCTCCGACGAGACCTACGGCGAGCTCGAGCGGCATTTCACCGCCGAGCAGATCCTCGAGCTGGTGGTGACCGCCGGCTGGTACCACACGATCTCGTTCGTGATCGCCGCCGCCCGGGTTCCGCTCGAGCCATGGGCGCCCCGGTTTCCGAGATGATCGCGTTCCCGGCGACCATCCAAAGGAGCACCATGTCGACCTCGCCCAACGACTTCAACGCCCAGATCATCGAAGAGTTCCGCGCCAACGACGGACGCGTCGGTGGCATGTTCGAAGGCTCGACTCTCTTGCTGCTCCACCACGTCGGCGCGAGGACGGGCACGAACCGGGTCAACCCGCTGGTGTACGACCGCGACGGTGATCGCTTCGTGATCTTCGCCTCCAAGGCGGGCGCCCCGACCAACCCCGACTGGTACCACAACCTCAAGGCCCACCCGAACGTGTCGATCGAGGTCGGGACGGACACGATCGACGTGGTCGCCGACGAGGCCGGGGGCGAGGAGCGGGAGCGGTTGTTCACCAGGCAGGCGGAACGCTCTCCGAATTTTGCCGAGTACCAGGCGAAGACGGATCGCGTGATCCCGGTAATGGTGCTGACACCCACGAGCTGACGAGCCCGGCCGCCGAACGGTGCGTCGGAGTTACGTAGCGCGCCCAGCGGGTAAGGGCGTGACCAGGCTCTGCCGGTAGGGCACGAGTCTTGGCTCGGCCGAGTCGGTAAGGCGCGAGGAAGTCGGAGCGCCGCACCAGTGCTTCGGCGGCCTCGCGCCGCCGTGCCGCGAGCCTCCACGTCAGAATCGTCTGCTCACAATGGCCGACGGCATGGAGATCGAGCGCAAGTTCCTGGTCGAGCAACTCCCCGAGGGCCTCGACGTTCATCCCTCCCGTGAGATCGAGCAGGGGTACCTGGCGATCACCGAGGACGTCGAGGTCCGGCTCCGGCGCTACGGCGAGGAGTCGTTCCTGACGGTGAAGTCGAGCGGAGACGAGTCCCGGATTGAGGAGGAGATCGAGATCGACCGCCGGCGGTTCGACGCGCTCTGGCCGCTGACCGACGGCCGGCGCATCCAGAAGCGGCGCTACCGGATCCCGATTGGCGATCTGACCCTCGAGCTCGACGTGTATCACGCCGACCTGGACGGCCTGCTCACCGCAGAGGTGGAGTTCTCCTCGCTCGCCGATGCGACGGCGTTCGTGCCGCCAGGCTGGGTCGGGCGCGACGTCACCGGCGACTCCCGCTACAAGAACAAGCGCCTCGCAACCGACGGCCTGCCCTCGTGACCACGACATCCTTCGGTTAGGCTGGCGCCCATGCGATTCGTCCACACCTGTGTCCGCGTCCGCGACCCCGAGGCATCGGAGCGCTTCTATGGCTTGCTCGGCTTCGAGCGGCGCGGGCGGCTGAACTTCCAGACCGCCTACAACATCTACATGGGGCTTCCCGGCGACGGGGACACGCTCGAACTGACCGTCAACGACGGCCGCGATCAACCGTACGACCTCGGCGAGGGCTACAACCACATGGCGCTGGTCGTCGAGGACCTCGACGCGCTGCTGGCGAAGCTGAGCGCCGAGGGGATCGAGCCCGAGAAGCCGCCGTACGCGCCCGGTGGCCGCGAGGAGGTCGGCCGGATCTGCTTCGTCGCCGACCCGGACGGCTACCGGATCGAGCTGATCGACAGGGATTTCCCGACGCCGCAGGACCCCGACGAGCGCTGACCCGGACCGTCGTCCCGATTACCCGAATCCTCTGGCGGACGGGGGTTTCCGCCCAGTAGAGTGGAGCCCGGACCGCCGCCACCGTCGAGAGGAGAGGCATGTACCAGAAGGACGGGGAGAGCTACTTCGTCGTCGACGCCCATCAGCACTTCTGGGACGCGAGTCCCGCGAACTGGGTGAAAGGGCAGGAGCAGTACGCGAAGGGCTGGATCGAGTGCTTCCACGCGTACATGGGCCTCGGGCCTCCGGAGACGCACTGGCCGCTCGAAAAGTTCATGAAGTACTCCGAGGACGACTACGTCCACGACGTGTTCGACTCGGGGCACATCGACCGCGGGATCCTCCAGTCCACGTACCTGAAGGAGTGGTACACCGACGGCTTCAACACCGCCGAGCGCAACGCGAGGATGGTCGAGAAGTTCCCCGACAAGCTGATCGTCAACGGCCGATTTGATCCACGCGAAGGCGAGGCCGGGCTCAAGCAGCTCGAAGAGGACGCCAAGCGCTACAACCTCAAGGGGGTCAAGGTTTACACCGCCGAGTGGTACAAGGGCTCGCGCGGTTGGAAGCTCACAGATCCCGAGGCACAGATGTTCCTCGACAAGTGCAAGGAGCTCGGGATAAAGAACATCCACGCCCACAAAGGCCCGACGATCTGGCCGCTCGACAAGGACGCGTTCGACGTCAAGGACATCGACGTTGCCGCCACCAGCAACCCCGAGCTCAACTTCATCGTCGAGCACGTGGGGCTGCCGCGGATCGAGGACTTCTGCTTCATGGCCACGCAGGAGCCCAACGTCTACGCGGGCCTGGCGGTCGTGATCGGTGGCCTCATGCACGCTCGTCCGCGGTTCTTTAACAAGGTCATGGGTGAGCTCTTGTTCTGGGTCGGCGAGGACAAGATGCTGTTCGGCTCGGACTACGGCATCTGGGAGCCCAAGTGGCAGGTCGAGGGGTTCATCGACTGGAAGATGCCCGACAGCGAGGAATACTCGGACTACCCGCACCCCACGACCGAGACCAAGAAGAAGATCATGGGGCTGAACGCGGCAAAGCTGTACGACATTGAAGTCCCGGCCCACCTGCAGCTGAAGAATGGCGGCGCGCCGGCGGCGAAGGAGGACGCGCAGCTCGTCGAATCCGCATGACGGCGACCATGGCGACGACGGCGAACGTGCTTGGCGCGCTCGCCGAGGTGTACGACCCCGAGCTCGATGAGCCGATCACCAGGCTCGGATTTGTGACCTCGTGCGAGGTCAGCGCGGACGGCGACGTCGAGGTGATCCTGCGACTGCCCACGCCGCAGTGCGCGCCGAACTTCGCGTTCCTGATGGCAGCTGACGCGCGCAAGGTCGTGCGCCGGCTGCCGGAGGTCCGCGAGGTGACGATCAAGCTCGAGGACCACTACACGGGCGATGAGATCAACGCCGCGGTCGGGCGTGGCGAGGGCTTCACGGGTGCGTTCCCGGGCGAGACTGTCGACGACGACCTGCTCGCGCTGCGCGAACTGTTCCTCCGCAAGGCGCTGGTCGGCCGCGAGTCGCGCCTGTGTGAGGCGCTTCTCAGGGACGGCGGCACCGCGGAGGAGATCGCGGCGCTCCGCATCGACGACCTGCCGGACACACCCGACGCCCGTCGGTGCATCGAGTTGCGCCGCGACCTAGGCCTCGCCCACGGCCATGACGAGCCCGCATTCGTGCTCCCGAACGGCGACCCGGTCGCCGCCGCCGAGCTCACCCGCTGGCTGCGCACGGCCCGGCTCGTGCGGATGAGCCTCGAGGTCAACGGCGGTATCTGCCGTTCGCTTCTCCAATTCCGCCACGGCGTGGCGATCGACGATCCTGAGGAGGTTTTGCGATGAAGGCCGCGAGACTGCACGCCTACCACGAGGCGTTGAAGCTCGACGAGATCGACGAGCCCAAGATCACGGGCCCGCTCGACGTGATCGTGCGCATGGGCGCCGCCGGGCTGTGCCGGACCGACCTCCACATCCAGGAAGGGCAGTGGGCCGAGAAATCTCAGGTCGTGCTCCCCTACACACCGGGCCACGAGAACGCCGGCTGGGTCCACGAGATCGGGTCCGGGGTCACGAACGTCGCGGTCGGCGACACGGTGATCGTCCACCCGTTCATCGCCTGCGGGCTGTGCTCGCCGTGCCGTCGCGGCGACGACATGCACTGCCTGAACGGCTCGTTCCCGGGGATCAACCGCGATGGCGGGTTCGCGCAGTTCCTCCAGACTTCCGCTCGGTCGGTGGTCAAGCTCGCCCCCGGCCTCGAGCCGAAGGACATCGCCGCCCTGGCCGACGCCGGACTGACCGCGATCCACGCGGTCAAGAAAGCGATCCCCGTGCTCGAGCCCGGCACCTTCGCGGTCGTGATCGGCGCGGGCGGCCTCGGGCACATTGGGATCCAGTGCCTGAAGGCGATGACCTCCGCCCAGATCATCGTGATCGACCCGTCCGAAAAGGCTCTAGCCCTGGCCGGCGAGCTGGGCGCCGATCATACGGTCAAGGTCGACGGCGCAAAGCACGTCGACACGGTCAAGGAGCTGACCGACGGGCTCGGCGCCGAGGCGATCATCGACTTCGTCGGCGAGAAGGGGGCGATCGAGGACGGGATCGCGATGATCCGCGATGGCGGCTTCTACTACGTGATCGGCTATGGCGAGAACATCGACATCCCGACGATCGATGTGATCTCCAGGGAAATCTCGTTCATCGGCAACCTGGTCGGCACGTACACCGACCTGGAGGAGCTGATGACGCTCACCGCGCAGGGGCAGGTCACGCTCCATACGAGCACCTATCCGCTCGACGCGATCAACGACGCGATGGCCGACCTCGACGGCGGGCGGCTCCAGGGTAGGGGCATTCTCATCCCCGGATAGCGCGCTTTTTCCGCGCGGCTGGCTACGCTCGTCGGCGGCGATGTCTCAGAGCACGACCGAGGTCAGCCCGGAGGTGCGCGACCGCCTGCTCGAGGCATGGCGCGGGGAGATCGTCGCCGGTCGCGTGTACGACCTGATCGCAGAGCGGATGCCGCCACCTGAGGCCGACATCCTCCGTCGGATGGCGAGCGCGGAGAGCGGCCACCGCGAGCGGCTCGAGGGACGCATGGCCGAGCTCGGAATCGCGGTCCCGCGCCCTGAGAGCGTGCATCTTTCGCTGTGGCTGCGGCTCCAAGCGCGCATCGCACCGGTCGAGCGGCTGCTGGCGGCGCGCGAGGCGGCCGAGGACCAGGAGGTCGGTGACCTGTACAAGCGCTCGACGGGCGATCCGGTCACCGACGAACTGCTCCGCGGGATCCGCAAAGAGGAACGCGCCCACTCGCAAACGGTCAGCGAGATGCGATCCGGCAAGGCAGCGGGAGGGGATGGCGGTGCGGCGGTCCCCGTCCATCCGGCGCAGGCCCGGCTCGACAAGCTGCTCGGCCGTGAGAAATGGCATCGAACCGGCGGCGGCTGGATCAGCGGCGCGATCTACGGCGCCAACGACGGGCTCGCGGCGGTGTTCGGGATCGTGGCCGGAGTCTCAGGCGCGACCGGCGGGTCGAGCTTCGTTCTCACCGCCGGCGTGTCGGCAGCGGTGGCCTCGGCGCTGTCGATGGCAACCGGAGCGTTTTTGGCCGAGCGCTCGGAGGCGGAGGTTGCCGCCGCCAACATCGAGCGCGAGCGGCAGGAGATCACCGAGCACCCCGACGAGGAGCGGGAGGAGCTGTCGCTCTTCTACCAGCTGAAAGGCATCGACGAAGCGACCGCGGACGCGATGGCCGAGCAACTCGCCAAACGACCCGACGCGATGCTGAAGGCGCTGGCCGCCGAGGAGTTCGGGATCGCCGGCGAGCGCGGCGACCCCAAAGAGGCGGCGCTCGCGGCGGGGGTCTCGACCGGACTCGGCGCGATCGTGCCGGTGATCCCGTTCATCTTCACGACCGGGACGGTCGCGATCGTCAGCGCGGCCGTGATCTCGCTGATCGCGCACTTCCTCGTGGGCGCGGCGAAGTCGCTCGTGACGCTGCGGACGTGGTGGTCGGCGGGCCTCGAGATGACCCTTGCCGGCGTTATCGTGGGCGGCGCAACCTACCTCGTCGGCCTGGCGCTCCCCACCTGACTCCAAAGAAGTGCTTCAGGCCGCGAGGCCGGTGTCCCACGCGATGTCCTCGACGACATCTGGGCAGCAGCACGCGGGCGCGCCCTTCACCAGCTCGAACGAGCATCGGATCTTGTCGGGGAGGAACTCGAGACACCGCAGGGTCCGGCAGTTCTCGACGAGGATCCGAACCGTGGAGACCCCCATCACGCCCGGCCCCCGCTGCGTCCCGGTGACCTCGTACAGGTCGATGCCGTCGGTGATGTAAGCCCCCGCCTGCATTCTGGCGTCCCGCTCGATCACAACCTGCCTGGTACCCGCTGTGCGCGTCGTCAACCCGTTGAATCGTCCCGTGCGCGCTGCCCGTCGCGGTCTGGACCTCGGCGAGCGGCGGGCATAGACTCGCCCGGTCATCAGAACCTCCAAGGAGGATCGCGCCGTGGACCCGCACGAAGATCAGCTCCTCTGGATGTACGAGACAATGCTCGTCATCCGCGACTTCGAGGAGCGGATGGTGAACATCTACCTGGAGGGCAAGCTGCCCCCCGACATCCAGCACGGACTCGCCTTCGACATCGGCGGCGGCCCGGTGCCCGGCGAGATGCACCTGGCCGCGGGACAGGAGCCGGTCGCGGTCGGTGTGTGTGCCCACCTGCGTGAAGACGACACCGTCGTCGGCACTCACCGTCCGCACCACTTCGCCATCGCCAAGGGCGTCCCGCTCGACAAGATGGCGGCCGAGCTATTCGGCAAGACCGGCGGCTTGAGCCGAGGCAAGGGCGGTCACATGCACCTGTTCGATCCCGAGCGGAACTTCTCGTGCAGCGGCATCGAGGGCGCCAGCCTGCCGCCGGCGACGGGCGCCGCGCTCGCGTACAAGAAGCTCGGGCAGGACTCGGTTGCCGTGTCGTTCTTCGGCGAGGGCGCCGCCAACCAGGGAACGTTCCACGAGGCGCTCAACCTGGCGGGGCTGTGGAACCTCCCAGCGGTGTTCATCTGCGAGGACAATCGGTGGGCGATCTCGGTGCCGAAGGACAGGTCGACGGCGATCGAGTCGAATGCCGACCGCGCCGCGGCATACGGGATCCCGGGCGTCTCAGTCGACCACAACGACGCGGTCGAGGTCTTCGCCGCCGCCGGCGATGCGATCGCCCGGGCGCGTGACGGCGGCGGGCCGACGCTGATCGAGGTGCAGACGGATCGCTACCTCGGACATTTCCAGGGCGACGCCGAGGTGTATCGCCCCAAGGGGGAGCCCGACGAGCTGCGTGCAAACGACCCGATCCCGAAGCTCGCGACGCAGATGCGAGAGCAGGGCGTGCTCGACGACGCCCGCGACGAGAAGATCCGCTCCCGCGCGTCGCAGCGCGTGACCGCGGCCTACGACTTTGCGCGCGAGAGCCCACTGCCGGATCCGGCCGAGGCACTCGAGCACGTGTTTGTCTAGACGAATTTCGAGGAGAAGAGAACATGGCGGTTGCGACCAAGGAACGCACGCTCACGATGGCCCAGGCGATCTCCGAGGCGATCGGCCAGGAGATGGAGCGCGACGAGCGCGTGTTCGTGATGGGCGAAGACGTCGGCAGCTACGGCGGCATCTTCAGCGCTACCAGCGGGCTGCTCGACCGGTTCGGTCCCGAGCGGATCATGGATACGCCGATCTCCGAGGCCGGCTTCATCGGGGCCGCGATCGGCGCCGCGGCTCAGGGCCTCCGGCCGATCGCGGAGCTGATGTTCGTCGACTTCTTCGGCGTCTGCATGGATCAGATCTACAACCACCTGGCCAAGAACACGTACATGTCGGACGGCAACGTGAAGCTGCCCGTCGTGATCACGACGGCGATCGGCGGCGGCTACGGAGATGCCGCCCAGCACTCGCAGTGCCTGTACGCGACGTTCGCACACATGCCCGGGTTGAAAGTGGTCGTGCCGTCGAACTCCTATGACGCAAAGGGCTTGATGATTCAGGCGATCCGCGACGACAACCCGGTGATGTTCTTCTTCCACAAGGGGATCATGGGCCTGCCGTGGATGTCGTACTTCGAGGGCTCGACCAACGCCGTCCCCGACGAGGAGTACACGGTCCCGTTCGG
>DATJYY010000179.1:0-30127 GCA_035499395.1 Solirubrobacteraceae bacterium | reverse complement strand
CAAGCGCGCACACAACCTGCGCCGCCAGCTCACCCTCCCCGAGCCGATCCGCGAACGCGTCGCCGAACGCCCCACCGGCCACCAGCTATCGGTCACGATGGCAAACCGCCTCGCCGACATGCACGAGATCGCCCCCAACCTCACCCAGGCCGTCGCCCAGCGCATCACCAGCACCGACCTCCACGACAGCGCACTGCGAGACCTCGGCGCGTTCGTGCACCGCACGATCGTCGAAGACGAACACACCTACGCCGTCCGCATCGACGACGGCGCGATGCTCGACGCCGCGGAGCACATCGAGCGTGCCCGCACGCACCTCACCGCCACCGAGCGAGAACAGCTCGCCCACATCCTCGGCTGCGAACACGACAAGATCGACCGCGAGCTCGACACGCTCACCGCCCGCGCGAAGACCAAGGCGCTCAAGCTCACGATCACACCACAAACCCGCGACCGCGCCCGCGCCGGACGCTTCGCCTACGTCCACCAACGCGGACAGGACTTCGCCGACGGCATCTGGGTCGTCAACCCCCTGTTCATCATCGACCTCGCGCGCGAACACCTCGCCGACCACGAGGACGACCCGCCCGCCCGCGAGGAGGCGTTCTTCGCCGGCGCCGGCCTCGACGATGACGAGCTCCGCACTGCTGGACAGGAAGACCGCGAACGCCGCAACGCGCAGCGCCTGCGTCAAGCCGAGGCAACCAACAGCAACCTCGGGCTTGGCCACGACCTGCGCGCCGGGCTCATGGACCCGACACCCGGCCAGCTGCACGCGCTCAAAGCGATCATCTGCCACCTCCTCGCAAAGCACTACCGCGACGTCATCGCCTACGGCGCCGGCTGGACCAACCAGGACCGCCAGCAGCCGATCGGCGACACCGGCCGCCGGGAACCCCGCCAACCCGACGCGATCCTCGACGCCGAACTCGAGCGCGCGCTCAACGACCCCGACCCCCTCCGCGGGATCGCACAACTCACCGCCAGCTGGGCCTCCGCGTTCGCACTCGACCCAGACGGCGCCACCCGCACCAAAACGCTCGGCACCGACCGCATGGCTCGCAAGCTCGCCGACGCGCTGCCGGGCGGACACAGCCCGCTACGCGCCGCCGTCTGGGAGTTCCTCCGACCCATGCTCTCCCCCCGCCTCGCCGCCCTTCACCGAGGCGCGTTCGTGTTCGACGAACCACTCCAATCCACCGTCGAGCTGGACAAGCACCGCTCGGCCTCGAGCCTCGACGAGCTCGACCTGGACGACCAGAAGGTCGACGAGGCCGCGTAGCACGACCAGTGAAAGGCACCGTCCCTCCGCGCCAGCACCTGGCGTGCGAGGGACGGCCCGCTGAACTTCTCTTTTTTGCGCCCGAAGTCGGTCCAGCACGACCGGTAGCCAGAGGACACGGTTCACGTGCAGGCGGTACCTACCAATCGGGATGGCGGCTATTGAAAGTGCACCGCGCGACCGCGTGGCGGAGCGCAAACGCGCCGTACTGCTCGCCCGTCACTACCGAGTAGCGGAAGGCCTAACCATCGCGCAGATCGCCCGGCGGCTCGGCCGGGCCCCAGCGACCGTCAAGGGCTACTTCTACGACCCGGACGGCGAGAAGGCCAAGGCCGTCAAGCGCCGCTACCAGGGAGCGTGCCGCGGCTGCGACGCACCCACCCAGGCGCGCAATGGCAAGAACGACCCCTACGAGTACTGCAAGGCCTGCCACCCCGGAGCAATCGCAGCCCAGTGGACAGCCGAGCGAGTGCGCGACGCGATGCGCGCCTGGCAGGACTGCTACGGCCGCCTCCCTTCCTCGTACGACTGGTCGCGAACTCACGCTCGACGCTGTGGGTCGCAATCGCTCGAGCGACTGGACGATCGCCGCTGGCCCCCGGCGAGCGTCGTCGGCCAAGTGTTCGGCACCTGGGAAGCCGCGCGCGCTGCCGCCCGCGGCGACTGACGAGGCCGAGGACCATCACCTGCGGTGCACATGCTCCATCGGATCTGGCTACGCCATCTCACCCGCGCTAGGAACAAGCGCACCGACGCGCCATTTCGCCGCGCTCGCGCACGGCCAGCTGTATAAACAGCCACGACTAACCCGCACAGATACCGCGGGAACTGAACCCGCGCTTTGTTCCCACCGTGTCTCGAGGTGCCGACGAAGGGCAGGCTAACGGCTCAGCCGGCCTGCACGGAGGCCGGACGGCCTCGGTTTGATGCACACTTTCTGAAACTGCGTGATCTCCTGTTACTGGGGGCACTCTCGGCGCAACGCCGTCGGCCTCGCCCAGGTTGGACAGCGGCGTCCGCGGGCGTGAGACCGCGCTCGCGTTGTAGCGTCGCGGCAGCGTGCCGGACGCGTAGAGCTCGATGTCGCGGCCGCCGCGGGCAAGCCAGGCGGCTGCGATCGACCGCCACCGGTAGCGGAGCGTGCCCTTGGCGAGCCGATTTCCCGCGCTGTGGAACAGGTGTCGTCGCGCACGAGCGGCGGGAGTCGCCGGATCGCGTCGAGCGCGGCCGGAGGCGCGGTGGCGATGGGGTGTCAGCCATTCTTCGGCGCCTTCTCGTGGCCCGAGCCGTCGAGGTCGAACCGCACCGTCAGCTCGAGCGTCGATGCATCGAGGTCCGAGGGGCGCAGCCGGTCTGACTACGCCGTGTGGCCAGTCGTGCCGTGATCCGAGGAGCACCCGAACGGCTCGCAGGCGCGATCCTCGACCTCAAGACGTAGCGACTGCGAAGGGATCGCGCTGAGTCGCGGAGTCGTGACGAACTCCAAACCCGCCGCGGCTGACCAGGGCCAGCGCTCGCGCCGTCGCCTCTGCACTCGTCCGCGTTCGGTCGTAACCGGAGACTGCCCCGGGGCCGGTTCGCGGCTCGCTCCGAGGATCTCGGCCGCCGTCGCCTCCCCGTTGTAGACGGCGCGGGCAGCCGCCAGGGTGCACATCGCGCAGATCGCCCCGTTAAGTGAGAACGCCCGGAGCCGGCGGGATATGAGGCCGGACTCGGGGCGTCCTCGAGGGAGGAGAGGTACCGCGCCCTTAATTCTGAGCCCTGGCGTTTCATAAGTCAAAGTCCAGGTGGCGCAGCAATTCATAAGCTTCGCTTATGGTCTTCAGCAGCACCTGCTGACTGAAACCATGACCCGCGACCGCATCAAACAGCGGCGGGTGACCTCTGCGGCCATCGGGCGATGCCAGCGCGAGCTAAACGAAGATCGTTCGAGCCGCTCAGCCGTCACGAGCGAGGACGTTTGACGAGCGCGCGGACGGAGACGCTGCAGGGCCGATCGTCGGGCCGGCTCGAGTGCCCCAGCTCGGCGTGGAATGATCGGGCAGGGTCTCGCAGGACGACAGTGGCGCGACCGTTCGAGGTGCTAACCCCGGACGGGACACCGGTCGACTCGAGTCGACGGTCGCGTTCCCACGGCGATGAAGCCGGCGCCGAAGAAGAGTTCCTCGACGGCAAGCTCGGGAAGCAGGCGCTCGAGGTGGCTCCACGGCGCATCAAAGCCCTCGAAGGTCGTGACGTAGTACTGGTTGAGCAGCCACGCGTAGCTATTGAGCGCGAGGCTCGCCGGTCGCCACCACGGCACCCACTTCGGGCCGGCAGCGACCATCCGCCCGCCGGGCCGTACGTGGCTGAACACGTTGGCGAGTGCGGCCGGGGAACGCAGGATGTCGTGGACCGCGCACAGCAGGGCCGCATCGGCCGCAACTGGGACCGCGGCGTCCTGGCCGGCGGCTTCGAGCAGCGTCACGTTCTGCCAGCCGTGACGCTGCACCCGCTCGTGTGCGCGCGCGAGCATGTCCGAGCTGAGGTCGATCCCGATGAGGCGGCCGGCCGGGCCGATCGCCGCCTCTAGTCCGACGAAGTTCAACCCCGTCCCGCAGCCCATGTCAAGCACGACACTGCCCGACGCCGGGGCGAGCATCTCAACCGCCCTGTCACGGTACGCCTGCCCGGCTGCCGTCCATACGTCATATCCGGACGCAACCTCCCGATAGCGCCGCGCTGCGAGCGCCCGACCCGCCGCCCAACCATCACCGAGCCCGTCGAACTCGCCGCGTGCGTTCTCGCGCGACGACTCCGGCGCAGCAAACCCAGGCCCGGGCATCCCCGCGCCGTTAGCGACACCTGGCGGGGAACTCGTGACGACGGCCAGCTCAATCTCCTCAGGTAGACGCGTGACGAACGACGGACACTACAGTCGTCATTCTTGCCACCAGTCGCCGTCGCCGACATCGGCCCGCTGTCCCAAGATTCCTGTCGAAGGCGGGCCGAGCGGAGCCGGCTATCGAGGAGTTCCGCCGCTGTCACCCAACGCGGCTGGCGCGGGGAGATGCGCCAGGCGCGGGCACGCCGGTCCGCGTGGGTTGCCTCGCGGCGACGCGCGGGCGACGTTCGCCGGTGAGGATGGCGTTGCGCACGACGGGATAAACCTCGCGCTCCCAGCGGCGTCCGCTGAACACGCCGTAGTGGCCGGCGCCGGCCTGGAGGTGATGGCTGCGCCGAGCCAGAGGGATCTTGTAACAGAGGTCGTGTGCCGCCGCGGTCTGACCGATGCCGCTGATGTCATCCCGCTCACCCTCGACGGTGAGCAGGACGGTACGCCGGATCGCCGCGGGGTCGACGAGCTGTCCCCGCCAATGCAGTTCGCCGCGGGCGAGCCGATGCTCCTGGAACACCTGCTGCACGGTCTCCAGGTAAAACTCGGCGGCGAGGTCGAGCACGGCGAAGTACTCGCGGTAGAACTCCTCGGTCTTGGCCGCTTCCGCGTGCTTCTGCGCGATCAGGTCGGTGAACAGGTTCGCGAGCGCCTCGGCATGCCGGCGCCCGTTCATCATCATGAATGCCGTGAGCTGGAGGAATCCGGGGTAGACCCGTCGCCCGGCTCCCGGGTACCGCGTCGGGACGTGCGCGATCAGGTTGCGCTCGAACCATTCGATCGGGTGGCTGGTCGCGAGGTCGTTGACGGCGGTGGGGTTCACGCGTGCGTCGATCGGGCCCGCTATCAGCGTCAGACTGCGCGGCTGACATGGATCGTCGGCGGCGGCCATCACCGCGGTCGCCGCGAGCGCCTGCACCACCGGCTGGCACACCGCGACGAGATGAGCGCCCGGGCCCATCGCGTGGAGAAAGTCGATCACGTGCTGTACGTACTCGTCGACCCCGAACGCGCCTCTCTCCAGCGGCATGTCACGGCAGTTGTGCCAGTCCGAGATGAACACATCGTGGTCGGGCAGCATCGTGCGAACCGTGTCACGCAACAGCGTTGAGAAGTGACCGGACAACGGCGCGAGCAGCAGCACACGCGGCTGCTCGATGCGCGGCGTCTTGGCAAACCGCAGCAGCGTGCCGAACGGAGAACCGCTCACCGGTTCCTCGTGGACGGTCACCCAGCGGCGGCCGACCCGGACGGACTCGATCGCGAACGGCCGACGGGTGTGCCGCAGCGCCGTGAGCGGCGCGATCTCCGCACCCGCCAGCGCCAACCGCGTAACCGGCCACTCGCGCAGCCAAACCGGGAGCTCCCGCAGGACCTCGCCGCCGGCCACCGCCATGGATCGCCACGGCGCCAGCAGGTCCTCGTGTGCTTGATAGGACTCGTAGAGAATGGTCATCGGCGCCCCAGCACATCGGTAGTATCGCAGGTGGTTCGCCCTGCCGCGACTCGCCGTGGAGACATGCCCGCAGCCACTCTCACGATCATCAGTCACAACTACGGGTCGTGGTCACTTCGCGGGTGGCTGCTGTGCGAGCTCGCGGGCTTCGAAGTCGACGTGTTAACCGCCGCGGTCGACGACGAGGCGGCGCGAGCCGAACTGCTGCTGCTGTCCCCCTCCTACCTCGTTCCCCGTCTCGAAGACGGTGACACCACCGCGTGGGGCGCCTGGGCGATCGCAGAGCATCTCCACGAAATTAACCCACCGCACCCGATCTTCCCGGCCGAGCTCACACATCGCGCGCACTGCCGTTCAGTCTGCGGCGAGGTCATGTCCGGCTTCGCCAACCTGCGCACGGCGCTGCCCATGAACCTTCGCGCGCGCCACACCGGCTTCAACGTCTGGTCGGGTGCACAGACTGACATCGATCGCATCACCACGATCTGGCGCGACTGCCTCGGGCGGTACGGCGGTCCCTACCTATTTGGCTCGACTCCGAGCGCAGCCGACGCGATCTACGCGCCCATCTGCACACGATTCGAGACCTATGACGTCGCCCTGGACGCCGATTGCGCGCGCTACCGCGACACCATGCTTGTGCACCCCTCGATGATCAAGTGGATCGCGCAGGCACACGCCGAACCCGGGCAAATCGAAGAACTCGACGCCGAGTTCTGACGACGATCCCCACAGCCCAATTATTTGCCCCGATGCGGTTGTGTGATCGCGTTGGGCATGACGCTCGTGTTTCAGAGCTGGCTCAGATATCGGACGCGACGGGTCGCGTCACGCGTCTACACCGGGATCGCGGCCCTCGCCCGGCCACGGCGCGAGAATGAGCAGCAGCCTCGACTGGGCCAGTGCCCGGATCTCGTGATCCTCCTTGGGGTCAAAGATCGCGAGGACACCGGCTCCGCTGCGCTCCGTCGTCCCATGCGCCTCGATTTCGATCTCACCGTCGATCACCACAAGCCACGCCCGCTCATGAACGCGGTGCTCCTGGAGGCGCTCGCCTGATCTCAGCGTGAGCGCGACCGATCGGCCTTCGGGGTGAGAGTCAAGGACGATCGGCCGCTGGGGTTCGACGTCGAGCGAACTGAGGTCCCATTGCTGCATGGTTGGCGCTCCTTCAGTCGTTGGTGGTATCACGCGCGCAAGCGAGGAGATCGGCCACGCGGATCAGCTTGACGCGCGGCCGGCCGTGCGGCTCGCCAGCCGCCCTCTCGGCCGCGTCGATCGCCTGCCAACCCGTCCAGGTGACCGCGTCAGGCGCACGCTCCGCATACAGCGCCGCGGCCCGGTCCGGATCGGACATCGCCGGGGAGTTGACCGCACGGGCCTCGGCGTCTTCGAGGATCCTAGCCACGGTGTCGCTCGCGTCTTTCTTGTTGGTGCCAATTACCCCAGACGGCCCGCGCTTGATCCAACCCACGACATACTCGCCGCGCTGCGCGTGCCGGTCCTCGTCCACGACGCGCCCCGCTTCGTTGCGGATCAAGCCTCGGCGCTCGTCGAACGGGACGTCGTCGATCGGCCTGCCACGGTAGCCGATCGAGCGCAGCACAAGGCCGCAGTCGATGACCTCTTCCTCCCCGGTCGCCACGGCTCGGAGCCCGCCGTGTTCGGACGGTTGTATCCGGTTCTTCACTACCCTGACCCCGGTTACGTGGCCGCCCTCGCCCTCGCCAAGGATCTCAACGGGCGAGCGGAGAAAGCGCAGGGTTACACGATGCGAAGCGTTCTTCGGGGTGGCGCTGGCGTAGGCCCGCAGCACCTCGACATTGTTCCGAGCGGTGGTGTTCGCCTTGTCCTCGAGCCACCTCAGGCTTTGCTCGTCGAGCTCAAGGTCCAGCGGGTCCACTTCGACCCCGGCGCGCATCAAGTCGGCCAACTCGCGGAGCTCCGGGTTCGTGAAAGCCGCCTGCGCCGGCCCGCGGCGACCCAGAAGCACGACCTCCTCCACGTGCGAAGCGCAAAAGGCCTCGATCGCATGCTCAGCGGTGTCGGTCACGGTGAGCTCGTCGGGGTGAAGCACGAGCATGCGGGCAACGTCGATTGCGACATTACCGTTCCCGATCACCACGGCGCGTCGTGAGGACAGATCGAACTTGTAATCAGCAGCGTCGGGATGCCCGTTGTACCAGGCGACAAAGTCCGTTGCGGCGTACGATCCCGGCCGGTCCTCTCCGGGGATCCCAAGCCGGTTGTCGTCGCTCGTGCCCATCGCGTACAGCACGACGTGATAGTGATCGAGCAAATCGGCCCGCGATATGTTCTCCCCCAGCTTTACCCCCCCGAAGAACCGAAAGCCAGGTTTCGCCGCCGTCTTCTCGTACACCCTCGTCACTGACTTGATCTTCGGGTGGTCGGGTGCAACGCCGGCGCGAACAAGGCCGAACGGCGTCGGAAGGGCGTCGAGCATGTCGACCCCGAAGCCGGAAGTCAGCAGCTGGTCTGCGGCATAGAAGCCTGACGGGCCCGCTCCGACGATCACTGCGCGCATCATCACTCAGCCACGGTCGTGACGGGGGCCCCCGTCGTCTCAACGACGGGCGGCGAGTTCGAGAGGCGCAGACTCGTTAGGTGAGGCCACAGAGCTAAGCCGAACCAGCCGTGCTTCATGCAGCGCGACGCCCTCCACGTGTCACGATTAGGGTCGAGAGCAGCGTTGCACTTTGAGACCGATCGCGCACAGCGCCAGATTGTCCGCTCCTGACACGTTCCTGAGTCAGTTGCCCACTCCGTTCCGGATGATCGCGGCCTGTCCCTGCCCTCCGCCAACGCATAGGGCGGCGACCCCGCGCGATGCCTGCGAGCGCCGCATCTCATGCAACAGCGTGACGAGAATTCTCCCTCCGCTAGCCCCGATCGGGTGCCCAAGCGCGATCGCCCCGCCGTATGGGTTGATGCGCTCACCCGCGATCCCGAGCTCGTTGATCACGGCCAGCGACTGCGCGGCAAACGCCTCGTTGAGTTCGTATAGATCGATGTCGGCGGGCTGCAGGCCCGCCCGATCGAGGGCTTTGCGGACGGCGGGCACCGGACCGATGCCCATGATCTTCGGCTCCACCCCGACCGACGCGTGGCTCTCGACCGTGCCGAACGAGTGGAGGCCACGCTCACGGGCCATCGCGGATGACATGACGATGATCGCCGCCGCGCCGTCGTTGACCCCCGACGCGTTACCGGCGGTAACCGTTCCACCTTCGCGACGGAATGCCGTCCGGAGCTTGGCCAGCGACTCGGTGGTGGTCCCCGGGCGAGGGTGCTCATCGGTGTCAACCAGCCTCGTGCCCTTCTTGTCGGGGACAGGGATCGGCACGATCTCGTCGCGGAAGACCCCGTTCGCGATCGCCTGCTCTGCCCGCTGCTGGCTGCCCGCTGCGAATTCATCCTGCTGCTCGCGCGTGATGCCGTATTGCTCGGCGAGATTTTCCGCGGTCTCCCCCATGTGGATGTCGTTGAACGCATCGATCAATCCGTCGTGCGTCATCGAGTCGAGCATCTGGGTCGGTCCCATCCGCGCCCCGAAACGGCCTGTGGGCACCAAATACGGCGCTCGGGTCATGTTTTCCATGCCGCCCGCAAGGACGATTTCCGCGTCGCCTGCGCGGATCATCTGAGACGCGATCGCAACCGATTTGAGGCCCGACCCACACAACATGTTGATCGTGGTCGCGGGTACCTCCTTCGGGATGCCGGCTTTGATCGCCGCTTGCCGCGCCGGGTTCTGCCCGAGCCCGGCCTGCAGGACGCAGCCGAGCACGACCTCGTCAACTTCTTCTCCAGACAGGCCCGCTCGCTCGAGCGCGGAGCGGATCGCCTGTGCCGCCAGCTCGGTCGCCGGAACGTCCTTGAACTGACCGCCGAAGCTCCCCACCGGCGTCCGCACCGCACTGACTATCTCGGCCTGAACTGTCATCGTCGGATCTCCAGTCGTCATCACACGTCCATTCCATCATTGGCCGGCCATACTGCACCGGTGATGTATAAGCACTGATCTGCCACCACGAAATGCGCCACCTGCGCCGTCTCATCGGATCGTCCGAGCCGACCCAAGGAGATCGGTGCGCCGATCCGCTCGAGCGTCCTCTCCGGCGCTGCGTCGACCATCTCGGTCGCGATGTACCCCGGCGCGACCGTGTTCACAGTGATCCCGATCCCGGCCTCCTCGACCTGTCCTGCGCCGGCCAGGTGAAACGCCGCCTCGCGCGTCAGCGAGTTCGTCAGGCCAAACCGCCCCGACTTCGAGGCCGCACAGTTGCACCGGCCGATGTTCGTGGTCTCGCCGATGATCGAGGAGATGTTCACGATCCTCCGTGAGCCGCGCTCGATCATGTGCGGCAGTACCGCTTGGGACATGACGACGCTCGCGAGAGATCGACTGCCAACACCTCGCACCAATCCTCGTCGGTCAGCTTCAGCACAGTCGTGTCGATCATGATTTCCCGGGTTACTGACGAGAATGTCCAGCCGTCCGTGGAGCTCAACACCTCACTCACCGTGCGGCGGCGGTCCTCGGCCCAACCCACGTTGCCTGGTGGATGCTCCGTTTTAGCCCGTTGTCAGCCGGACCAGCGCGACGGTGACGGTCATACGCTTGCTCTGGCGGCATCCGGGCAAAAGATGCGATCAACCAGGATGCCCGGTGTAACGACATGCTCGGGGTTGAGCTGGCCGCGTTCGACGACCTCATCAACCTCCGCGATCGTTGTCGTGGCCGCCATCGCCATGATCGGGCCATAGTTCCGAGCTGTGGTGTGGTAGACGAGATTGCCCCATGGGTCGGCAGCACGAGCCTTGATCAGCGCGACATCGGCTACCAGGGCGTGTTCGAGCAGGTGCTCGCGTCCATCGAAAACACGGACCTCCTTGTCAGGCGCCAAGGCCGTCCCAACCCCGGTCGGCGTATAGAACGCGGGGATCCCGGCGCCGCCAGCCCGGATCGCTTCGCTGAGCGTCCCCTGTGCCATGACCTCGAGTTCAATCGTCCCCTCGTTGAACCGCCGCTCGAACCAGACAGAACCGCGGGAGCGGGGGTAGGAGCAAACGACACGGCGAACTCGGCTCGCTCGAATCAGGGCCGCGAGGCCGTCATCACCGCTACCCGTATTGTTCGCGATCACCGTGAGTTGAGACGCACCCTGAGTCAGGAGCGCATCAATGAGCGCAGTCGGAACGCCCGATTCTCCGAAGCCGCCGATCATCACCGTGGAGCCGTCCCGAACGTCCGCGACTACATCGCTCGCACGCGTGAATATCTTGGTTAGTCCGCTGCTACTCACCTCGGCGACATCCTGATCGACTCTGCACCACAGCACAACCACCCCATTCGACAGTGTGACGCGCGTTTGGGTTCCGCTCTGACGCCCTCGGGTGTCCTGGCCCAGTCCAGAGCGTTGGCAACGGTCACGCGTTCCTCGCCGGTCACGTCCGGTTAGGCGAGGTGCCGCGCCAGCTTCTCGGCGCGCTCCAGCCGGTACCCCACCGCTCGACGATCGGCAGGCAGTCGGCGGCCCCTAGTCGAGCGTGATCATGTCGGACCTGCAGGCCACGGACGTGCGAGCCCGCGCAGACTCGCATGTCGATTGACGTGCTCCCGCCGGAACCGCTCCACCACAGGCTCGACCAGATACGCCGGCCTGAGTATCTCAGCTGCTAGGCACCGGCTCCGTTGCGCCGACAGTCGCAACCGCACCGCTGCCGCCGGCGGCCGATACCCGGCCTCCTCAGGCACAACGGCGAGGCCTCCAGCAAACGGCTCAACCAGCCAAGGCACCCGGACCGCGACGGCTCCCTGATCAGACGCTCCCCACAATCGTGGCGCGACGAGCGTCCCCCAACCACGTGACGCAGCTTATGCCGACATCGGCGAAGAACCTCGGTGAGCCGTGTGCGGGAGAACCGAGTGCACGCATCGACGCGGGGAGAGGAAACCAGGGATCGGTCCACCACGCCGCGCGACCTGGGCACCTCGCGTGTACCCGGCCACTCCCTCCAACCTGCCATGCAACTATATGGAGCTACATGCTCGATCTCCGGGAGCTGCTCGCGTGACGACCGTGGAGCCCACGCGACCGCGCGCGATGCCCGTGCGGAGGAGTCGCCGTCGCCCCGACCTCGTTCGCGGTGGCGCCGAGGTCGTACGCGGTGCCCTGGCCGTCGACGCCATCGTGATCGCCGGGCGAACGGCCGACGGCAGCCGCGCGATCGTCGACATCGCGGGCATCGGCCGAGCGAAGCGGGCGGCGATCGAAGCGGCACTGGAAAACGTCGGCTCAGAGCAGTCAGCGCCGGTCATGTCCTGGCAGCTCTCAAGGAGCGACGACGCTCACCTGCGGGCGCTAGCCGACTGCGGATTCGCGTTGCTCGTCCGCGCGGTTGCCGACGCGGCCGACGGGCACGCCGAGGTTTGGGTGCTCTGCCGTACCGAGCGATCTGTCGACTGGGAACTGCTCAACGTATTCGCCCGCCATGCAGCAGTGATCGTGGCCTATCGCAGATTCAGCGCCCAGCAAGCCGCCCTCGATCGCGAGGAGACGAGCGGTGATGTGCTGGATGAGCTCGTGTTGTCGGCGAACGACATGCGAGACCTCACCCAGAAACTGGCCGGGCTCGCCGCGCGGCTGTTCGGAGCGACGCTGACGGGCGTGATGATTTGGGACGAACCGCGGCGGGTCCTGGAGATGGTGCCGGGATCCTTCAACGCAACCGACCAGCTCGCCGCGTCCTACCAAGTGCGCGTCGTCAATGCGTACAGCAATGCGGCGCGCGTCTTCGCCACCGGCTGGCCGTATCTCAGCAATCGGGTACCGGGTGACGCGGGCGTCCTCCAGGACTACGTCGAGGCGTTCGGGATTGAGAACACTCTGACACTGCCGCTTCGAGTTGGCCGCACCATGATCGGCGTCCTGCACATCGCAAACAAGCCCACGGATTTCACGATTCAGGATCTTCACCGAGCCAATCAGCTGGCCTCGCGAATCTCATCCGTCGTGGAGCTGACCCGAACGATGCTGAGACTCCGCCAGCAGTACAGCATGGAGAGCGTTTTGTCCCGGGTTGCGGTGGCCATCGCGTCGGGCGAGCGCATCGGACAGATCCTGCATCCCGCGATGAGCGCCCTATGCGCCGCGACGGACGCGAACGTTATCGCGCTGATTCCGAGTCGCGCCGCGCCCATCGTCGCTCGCCACAACGCCGGCGATTTCGAGCTCGAGGCCGACGTTGTCACTGGTGCAGCTGAGGCAAGCAGCGTAGCGTCCCTCCTCGACGAACCGAAAGGTCCGGGTGACCCGGGCCGAGCGACGCTCTACGTTCCCGTGCGGTTAGACAGCCAGCGCATGGGAACCCTCGTAGCGCTTCGATTTCACGCGGAGCCGTTCGCGACGGACTCCAGAAACGTCCTCGAGCGCCTTGGTAGCCTGTCGGCGCTCGCATATGCGTCCGAGGGGTACCACCGGCAACGAGCCGAGCTGGCGCGACACGCGGAGCGTGAACTCATCGCCGACGACCTGCATGACGAGGTGGCCCAGATCCTCTTCGTCGCGCAGATGACGCTGGACGGTCTCCTTAAACGCGATGCGGTCACCGAGGAAGCAGCTGCGGCCGTTATCCGCGCACGGGGGCTCCTTGTGCGTGCCGACGCGGCGATACGCTCGGTGATCGACCATCTCGCTCCCGTCCGCGACGACGACTTCGTGCACCGTTTGGCCGGAGTCGTCGGGGCGGTCGAGGAGCGATACGAACAGCCAATCGAAATTAGGATTAGCGAAGACGCCGCCGAGGTTGCGCGCCAACTCGCTAAGGCCCCCGCGGAGGCGCTCGTGAAGGTCTGCCGGGAGGCGGTCGTCAACGCGGCGAAACACGGCGGCTCCTGCCGCGTGATGGTGTCACTCGACGTCGTCGCGGGGAAGCGGCTGCGACTCGCCGTCGTCGATGATGGCCCCGGCCTCCGAAAGGCCAAGCGTACTGGCCATGGCCTGGTCTCGATGCGCCGAACACTCGAGCGCCAGGGAGGGAAGTTGGCCCTCCGCTCCGGAGCGCGGGGTGGAGTGTCCGTAACCGCAAGCATCCCTATCTAGCGCTGCGTCAGCGTTTTGGTTGGTGATTGTGTCGCGTGTCCCGCGTCCGCGTTCGACCCTCTTGATGATCTGCTCGGCGGTCTTGGCACGGGTGAACGGGGTGGGGTTGGGGTTGGTCGTGGCGACGTCGGCATCGAATCGCTGCCGCGAGGTCCGGGACTGAGAAGGAGGGGCCCGCGCGCCGGATGGCCTTGTTGGTGAGCGGCGCAGCACGCTCGATCATGCTGACCGGAGTGTTCAAGCCTCCGCCCGTCCGGTCGCGGCTGGCAGCGCCTGTCAAGCCTTCGTCTGAGCGCCGCCCTCGTCCGCCGGGGGCAGGAGGCCAAGCCGGACCGCCTTGGCAATGAGGCCCGCCTTGCTGCTTGCATCCAGCTTCCTGCGCAGGGCCTTGAGATGAAACCTGACCGTGGATTCCGACAGGAAGAGCCGATCGGCGATCTGCTGGTTGGTCAGACCCTGAGCGACCAGGTCGAGGACATTCTGCTGCTGAGGAGTGAGCGGCACGGCCTGCATGCGGCTGTCGAGCATCTCGTGGAGGTGCTTGACCACCTCCGGCGCGGTGCCGACCTTCGACGAGTCGTTCAGCGCATCGCGCATCGCATCGAAGAGCGCGTCGATCCCGGCCGATTTCGTCACGTACCCGCGGGCCCCAGCCGCGAGTGCCTGCCGAACGGTTTCTTCGCTGATGTAGGTGGTCAGGATTACCACCCGAACGTCGGGCGCCGCCTCGTGCAGCTCGCGACACACCTCCACCCCCGTCTTGTCCGGCAGTCGCCAGTCCATCAACACGAGGTCGGGCCGATGCTTCACCGCCCACGCCAAAGCGTCGCCGGCGCTGGCCGCGACGCCCGCGACCGAGAACCCCTCCTCACGCTCGATCTCCGCGACGAGCCCCGAGCGGACGACCTCGTGATCGTCGACGACGAGGACAGTGGCAGCAGGTCCTGGGATCATTGCGCGTCAGTGTACGCCGCGGTTTGGCGGTCGAGGACGCTAGCGCCCGCGTTCCGACACGCGCCAACCTCAGGACCGGGGACTTGGCGCCGTCGGCGCGGCCTGTCAGCTATCGGCTGACCTCGTAGACCATTCGGAGCACGATAATCCCGGCGAGCGCCTCGGCACTGAACGCGATCAGCGCGAATGGGACGAGAACGGCACGCGCGACAGGCGCCACCGCATCGTCGTCCGTAACTAGTTCGGCGGTCGGCTCGGCGACCCGGGAGCAGCCCGCCGACGACAACTAGATCAACGATGACGAGACCAACTCCTGAGCTCCCCACCCAGCACCGGCGGCAGTCGCCGGGTGCTCACTCGGGCGTCATCGGGCCCCGGAGTCTCGGGCCACGCGGGCGCGTCAGCGGCCCACTCGGGATGCCGGGCAAGCGCCGCGTCGTACCGGCGACGCTCCTCGGCTACCCGCTCGAACGCCCGCTCCGCCAAATCCGGAAAACCCAACCTGGCGTGAAACCCCGCCGCCGCGCGATGCGTCCGCGCGGTTCGCACGTATGCCTTCAACATCGCCAACCACGCCAGCCGCACGCGCTCCGGCACCTCACACACCCCGCGCGCGCAGCACGAGAGCCCACATCATGGAGACCCCTCAGCGCAAATTCCAAGTGACAACGTCCGCCATACGGCCGGAAGCCGCATCGCGCCGTCGATCCGGATCGTCTCGCCGTTGATCACGGGGCTGCGGGCGGTAGCCGGGACAGCGTCGGCGGCTCGCTCTCCGCGACACGAAACGGGCGGTGGTCGCGCTCGCTGGCGGAATGGTGCTGGGTTATCCGGAAAGGCCAGTGGCCACGGCGCTCCGCCTCGACCCCGAAGTCCACCGACTCCTGGTAGGCCACATGCGTGTTACGTCCGACCTCGGCCGACCGGGAGAAAAGAATTTCGAACTTCAAGCCGACTCCTTGCGTCGAGACTCGCGCGCCGCTCGCGCTGTACGCACCACGGTAGGGCCCGCCCCGCGCAGCGGCCACTCCCCCGAGCGACAGTCCGCCCCGGGTCGCCTTCCAGGGCACCGAGCCGGACTGCGAGAACGACGCCGAGATGAGCTGCGCCCCCGTTCAGCAGGGCCCGCAGACGCCGGGGATCTGGAATCCGCTGCCGTCGTTCACCGATGTCACCCAGGATGGCCAGCTCGGCGACATCCAGTCGCTGTCCAACTTCTTCTCCGCGGCCAAGAACGGCACCCTGCCGGCGGTCTCGTGGATCGACCCGAACGGCACCGTCTCGGAGCACCCGCCGGCGACCGTCAGCGCCGGCCAGACGTACGTCACCGGGCTCATCAACGCGATCATGCAGAGCCCCGACTGGAACAGCACCGTGATCTTCCTCTCCTGGGACGACTGGGGCGGCTTCTACGACCACGTGGTGCCGCCGGTCGTCGACCGCGCCGGCTTCGGGTTGCGCGTCCCCGGCATCGTGATCAGCCCGTACGCCAAGCAGGGCTACATCGACCACCAGACCCTGAGCCACGACGCCTACCTGAAGTTCATCGAGGACGATTTCCTGAACAGCGCGCGCCTCGACCCCGCCACCGACGGCCGCCCCGATCCCCGTCCCGACGTCCGCGAGGACGACCCGATCCTCGGCAACCTCACGGCCGACTTCAACTTCAACCAGACCCCCCGGTCGCCCACGGTCCTCCCGGTCCACCCGTCGCCCGGCCCGGCCTCGACCCCACCCGGTACCTAAGGGCCTCGCTCCGCTCGGCGTCCATGGGGCCGTTCCGCCCGGCGTCCGTGCCTGGCGGGGGAGCGGCGATCCCCCGGACGGGCACGGATGCCCGGCCGTATGGCCCCACGGACGCCGCCGCAGGCGGCCCCTACATATCCTGCCCTCCGTTGACGTCAAACACCGCACCCGTAATGAACGAGCTGTAGTCCGACGCCAAGAAGTGCACGACGCGCGCCACGTCGTCCGGGCGCCCGAACCGGCCAACGGGAATCTGGGACTTGACCCGCTCCTGCGCCTTCTCGGGCATCGCCTGGAGCATCTCGGTGGCGATGAACCCGGGCGCCACCGCGTTCACGGTCAGCCCGATCGAGTCCTCTGAGAGCTTTTCGGCGCGCGCCAGCTGGAAGCACGCCTCACGCGCGAGCGACTTGGTCAGCCCGAACAGGCCCGACTTCGACGCTGCGTAATTCGTCTGGCCGATGTTCCCCGTCGACCCGATGATCGAGGAGATGTTGATGATCCGGCCGGTCCCGCGCTCGAGCATGTGCGGCATCACCGCCTGGCTCATGAAGAACGCACCCGACAGGTTGACCGCGAGCACCTTGTACCAGTCCTCGTCGGTCATCTTCAGCGCGGTCTTGTCGATCGTGATGCCGGCGTTGTTGACCAGCACGTCGAGGCGACCGTGGCGCTCGAGCACTTCGCCGATCGTCCGCCGGCAGTCCTCGGCCGAGCCGACGTTGCCCTGATGGATGCTCGCCGTGGAGTCGTTCTCCTCGAGCTGGTGCAGCAGCTCCTCGGCGTTCTCCTGATCGCGGCCGTAGCCGGCCGCGACCACCGCGCCCTGCTCGGCGAAGCTGCGGCTGATCGCCGCGCCGATACCGCGCGTGCCGCCGGTCACGAACACGACTCGTCCGGTCATCCGGGGCCGGCGGTACCCGGCCGGGAACGCCTCGTCGGTCGGAACCACTCCGTCCGGTGACGTGGCCCGGTCGCTGCCAGTTTCAGTACTCATGAATCCCTCTTCTCGTTGGTTTCGTTGTCAGCCGGAGGATCGCTCCGCCAGCCACTCGGCGATGCTCGGCCACAGCTCCTTGCGCCCCGCCGAACCGGCGACCAGCCCGATGTGTCCGCCCGGACGGTCCAAGTGCCCGACGTCCTCGCTGGCGATCAGATCGAAGAACGGCATCGTCCCCGGACGCGGCGCGATGTGATCAGCGCCCGCCGTGACGACCAACACGCTCTGATCGATCCGGCGAAGGTCGACCAGCTTGTCCCTCAGCCGCACTGTGCCTCGCAGCAGCCCGGCGTCGCGGTACATCAGGCGAATCCACTGCCTCCACGCCTTGCCTGCGAACGGCGGGTTGTCCGCGACCCACTTGGCCATCGACTGATACGCCTCGCGCCGGGCGGTCCCATCCTGAACCCCCTCCCACAACCGACGGTAAGTCGTCCAGTAGTTCGTCACCGGCTTCATCATCTTGTTGGCGAAATCGATCGCGCCGCCGGGGACAGAGCCCCACAGCTCGCTCACCCCGTCGACGTCGAAGTCCTCGTCCCCGACCCAGTTGGCGTACGTCCCGCCGCGCCCGTCGATCGGCATCGTCAACAGCGCCAAGTTCCGGACCGGCGGGCGCTCGCTACCGCGATCAAGCCCGCAGTACATCGCGCACAACGTCGCGCCGATACACCAGCCCATCAACGACACATCCTCGGCGCCGCTCGCCCGCAACGTCTCCCGCACCGCCCACTCGAGCTCATCGCACACGTACTCGTCAAGCCCCATATCCGCGTCCTCCTCGTCCGGGTACCCCCAGTCGACGAGGAACACGTCGAATCCCTCCCCGATCAAATACTCCACCAGCGACGAGCCCGGGCGCAGATCGAAGATCTCCGGTCGGTTGATCAACGCGAACACCAGCAGCAACGGCACCGCGTGGCGCCGGTCAGGTGAGCGGTAGCGGTACAGAGTCGTCTGCCGATGCGTCCATACGACCTCCCGCGGCGTGGCGCCGACGACCGCGTCGTCGGTCGTGAGCAGAATGTTCGAGTACTCGAGCGCGTTAACCGGAAACCGCACCACCCGGTCAACCAGCCCCAGGAGCGGGTCGACAACGCTCACGACCGCGACCCAGCGGCGTCGCGCTCGACGGCCCGTCGCCCACGCGCAACCTCGTCGCGCAACTTCTCGACCTCCTGCAGCACACGCTCGAGCTTGTCCTCGGTGCGGTGCAGCTGCTTCGAGAGCCGCACGATGTCGGCCCGGCCCGCCAGCCGGAGGTTCCGCCACAGCAGCTCGACCCCGTCGAAGCTCATCCGGGTCACCGCCGCCGTGTTCTCCGCGCTGAGCGCGAGCAGCCGGCCGAAGCTCGGCTTGTTCACCACCGCCTCGAACACCTTCGCCGTGTTCGACTCGGCCTCCTCGTACAACGCGCGGACCTGCTCCTCGGGCGACTGTGCGCCGTTTTGGCGGTCTGCCATCGCCTTCCCTCCTTCGCTGACGTTGATTTCGAGCCTACCCATCAGCTCTGCATGGACCGGTCGAACTCAGACTGCCCGAACCCCCTCGGCGGGGGTGCCGACCGGCGCGTCGCCATGCACACTGTGGCCACGCTATCCGGCGAGCAATCCAACCGGACAGCGATATCCATGTCCCTGCATCACCTCAGCCGCGTACAGGATTACCCCCGCGTGATCCACGGAACGGCAAACGTGACCGCGGTCGCCCGCCGCCCCAACTCCACCCGCTCGCCTGGGAACCTCGATCACGTGCTGGCTTGGTCCTGGGCACGACACCAAGTTCTTCTGGGCGACCGCCACCTCATACTCCTTTCACGATCCCAAGCACGCCAAATGGCGGCATACCACGCGTTACCCGTACGGTCGTAATCACTCCGGCTCAGGAAGCCGGGCCGACTGAGACGAAACCTGCTGTCACTCCGGTCCACAGTTGCACTACTCGGAAAGACTCAAACCGACTTGCCGGCGGATTATATGCTCGAAAACTCAAGGCGCTCATTGACGCGTCCATAAGTCCTGCTCACTATCGAAAGGGGCAGTGGTGGCAGGTTTCAATATCAGATGTAATGCACTTGTGTTGACGTCCGTGGTGGCTCTGGCGGTGGTCCGCGCGATCTGCTGATCGCTCGGACCAGGTAAACCCTTGACTGCCGCGGTCACACGTACCTCGTCGCCCGTGCGGCGGTCGTGCTTGTCGGTACCTGGTCATGCGGCACGCATGCATGAGAAGGCCCTGTCGGTGCCGGCGGATGAGGTGGTGTTTGATCTCGAGGACTCGGTCGCCCCGAGCGCAAAGCAGGAGGCCAGGGAGACGATCGCACGGTCACTTGCGGGGCCCGAGTGGAAGGCGCGGACGGTGGCGGTGCGCATCAACGCGCCGGGGTCGGAGGAGCTCGGATCCGATCTCGAACTCGTCCGCTCCCTAGCAGTCGACCGAGTCACGGTCGTCGTCCCGAAGGTCACCGATCCAGAAACGCTTTCGGCGATCGACGCTGAGCTGGGGCATGCGATTGGACTGCAGGCGTTGATCGAAACGCCGGAGGGGATCGAGGCAGTCGCCGCGATCGCTGACGCGACGCCGCAACTGCAGGCGTTGATTCTCGGTTACGCGGATTTGGCCGCAACGCTCGGGCGGCGGGGGGCCGAGCACCGCGTGGAGCGGTGGCTGTATCAGCAAGAGACGGTCCTTACCGCGGCGCGGGCGGCGGGGCTTCAAGCGATCGACGGGCCGTTTTTGCGCCTCGGCGAAACGTTGTCATTGGCGCGTGCGGCGCGGGCGGCGCGCGAGCTGGGCTTCGACGGCAAGTGGGCGATTCATCCGGAGCAGGTGGAGGTGCTCAACCGGTCCTTCGCCGCGAGCGAGGGCGAGGCGGACTGGGCCGAGGAGGTCACCCGCGCGCTAGGCGCGGCTGCCGAGCGCGGCGATGCCGCGATCCGAGTCGACGGCGCCATGGTCGATGAAGCGATGCGTGCGCAAGCTCTTCGCCTGGCGGCGCTTCCCCGCCGAGCCCAGCCGCGACGGCGATTGGTTGACGGTCCAGCCTATTACGAGGACCTGGCGGTGGGCGAGGTGTTCCACGCGCCAGGACTGACGCTCACCGCCGCGCACGGAGCGCTGCATCAGGCGATCGTCGGTGATCGGCTGAGATTGTCATTGGACGAGCCGCTATGTGAGGAGGTCACCGGTGCCCGGGCTCTGCTGGCGCATCCGTTGCTCGTCTGCGATGTCGCGATCGGGCAGTCAACCGAGCCGAGCGGACGCGTGCTGGGCAATCTCTTCTATCGGGGCCTGGCGGCTAGGCCCGTCCATCTCGGTGTGACGATGCGTTCGACGACGACGGTGGTCGCGAAGCGGCGGACGAGCGCAGCGCGCGGACAGCCGCGCGGAATGGTCCTGCTGCACGTCACGGCCGTGGACGCCGACGGACAGATCGTGCTCGACTATCACCGATGTCCGCTGCTCCCCGCACGCGGCGAGGATCCCCGTGAGACCGGAGACGACGTCGCCGCGATCGCCGATGGCGCGGCGCAGCGCGATGTGCACGATCTGATTCCGGCGCACTGGGCATTGGACGGGCTACGGCGTGATCCGCTCGGGGTGCTGTTCGATGATCTGCGCGCCGGTCAGTCGTGGTCACTTGAAGCCGGCGAGACGGTTACCTCAGCACCCGAGCTCGCTCGGCTCAGCCTCAATCTGGCGATGACGCACACCGATGCGACCGCGGGCGCGCACGGGCAGCGCCTCGTCTACGGCGGGCACGTGATCGGGATCGCCGCCGCCCACCTGACCAGGGTCCTGCCCGACCTGGCCACGATCCTGGCCTGGCGCTCCTGCGACCACCTCGGCCCAACCTTCGAGGGCGACCTGTTGCGGAGCGACATCACGCTCGAGGAGCTTGAGCGTTTACAGGATGGCGGGCTAGTCCATGCGCGGATCCGAATATCGGCGCAGTCAGAAGACGACGAAGATCCCCGCGTGGTGCTGGACTGGCGATTGACTGGCCTGATGCCATGACCGCGACGGGCATCCTTTCCGGACTGACAATCGTCGAAGGCTCGGCGTTCGTAGCGGCTCCGCTGTGCGGCATGACGCTGGCGCAGCTTGGGGCTGACGTGATCCGCTTCGACCAGATTGGCGGCGGTCTCGACTACGGCCGTTGGCCGATCGCCGACAACGGCGACAGCTTGTTCTGGGCCGGGATGAACAAGGGCAAGCGCTCGATCCAGATCGATATCACCTCCGAGGAGGGCCGCGAGCTCGTGACCGCGCTCGTCGCCGAGGCGGGCCGGTTCCTGACGAACTTCCCGGCGGACGGCTGGCTCTCCTATGAGACGTTGAAGGCGCGCCGGCCCGACCTGCTGATGGTGGCGCTCGCCGGCAACGCGGACGGGACCAGCGAGGTGGACTACACGGTCAACCCTGCGACCGGGTTCCCGTGGGCGACCGGGCCGCGGAACATGTCCGAGCCCCTCAACAGCGTGCTTCCATCGTGGGACCTGGTGATGGGGGGTCTCGCCGCGACGGGCCTGCTGGCTGGGGAGCGCCATCGCGACCGCACCGGCGAGGGCCAGCTCATCCGCCTTGCCCTCAGCGATGTGGCCTTCGCCACCGTCGGGAACCTGGGTCGCATCGCCGAGGCCCAGCTCGGCGGCCAGGACCACAGCAAGGACGGCAACTACCTCTACGGCGCCTTCGGCCATGACTTCGCCACCGCCGACGACCGGCGCGTGATGGTCGTCGCGCTCACCCGGCGCCAGTGGCGGGCGCTGCTTGATGCGACCGGCGCCCGGCCCGCGTTCGAGGCGATCGAGCAGGCGACCGGCTATGACCTGGCGACCGAGACCGGCCGGTTCCAGGGACGTGACTTGATCGCGGCGATCCTGCGCCCGTGGTTTGCCGAGCGCACGCTCGAGCAGGTCCGCGACAAATTCACCCGCGCCAGGGTCACCTGGGGGCCCTACCAGACCTTCCGCCAGCTCGTCAGCGAGGACCGGCGGGTCTCGACCGACAACACGATGTTCCAGGAAATCGAGCACCCCGGCGTCGGCCGCTACATCGCGCCGACCTCGCCGCTGGACTTCAGCTCGCTCGGCCGGCTGCCCGTAACGCGCGCACCGAACCTAGGCGAGCACACCGAGGAGATCCTCGCCGAGACCCTCGGGCTCTCCCCACGCGAGATCGGCGACCTCTCCGATCGGGGGGTCGTGGCCGGTCCGACGGTTGCAACCCCGGCACCCGCGCTATAGGACCGGTTGCCCTTGCAACGTCGCGGCTGTTCCCGATATCCGCCGGCGTCCCGTACGCGCCCGCGGTCAACTGGGCGCATCCTGCGCCGCCCGCCGCACGACCGACCCGTCGTGTCGAGCCGCACCGGTTCACGGGCTGATGCTCGGTACCGGGCCGTCATTTCATATCGGCCAGAACGACTGGTAACTGGCACGCAAGGCCGGGCCCCACTGCGCGCTCGGCACGATGACTGGCCCAGATTGCCGGCGGTGATCAGAACATGCCCGCACCGACCCGGGCGCCCTCGCGCAACGGGCGAACGCTGATGCGAGCGCGACACTACTCGACGACCGCAGTGGCGTTGCACAGCGCTGAAGGCGAGCCTCGGGCCGTCTCGTGAGCCGGCGCCGCGTCAGTCAAGAGCCGTTCCGCGAATCCGTCAGAGACCTTATGCTCGATCGCGGATGGACGCAGCGCGATTTAGCGATGGCCGTCGGCGTCGATCCGGCGCACGTCTGCCGGTTACTCAAACGGGGAACCCACCTACGCGTAACACCCGAATTGGTAGCACGCGTCGCGGGGGTGCTCGAAGTCGAACCCGATTATTTCGTCGAGTACCGAGAATGGCGCGTGCTCGAGGCAGTCCGTCGTAGCCCGTCGCTGCGCGAACGACTCTTTGCACGCATCGCCGCGGCGTCCGACCACGCGTCCACTCCACGATCGAAGTCGCGGGCGACGATCGTGAGTGGAACTGCTGATCCGGTTGCGGAGAGAACCGGTGCCTTGGAATGACCCGACCGTCGATCGTCATGTCCGGGTGTCGAACAGGCAGCGTGTTCTCGGTCGTGCCCGTGGCGAAGTTCCGCGCCGGGGTTGAGATTGCGTCGAGATCAGCGATGTCCTTATCGGTCACGCGAAGCTCAAGCGCAGCGATGTTCTCCGCGTGCGCGACTATGTGGGCGTCGAGGATCCCCGAGGTCACGCCGGGGCCCGAGCACCCAGGCGGGAGGAACCAGGGCGGTCGTCGCTCCAGGCCTAGCCGACACCTCCGCGACCGTCTCCACGATTTTGAGGGTCGCGTCCTCGATGACACACCCGACCATCTCGGGCCGCACCGACGGGTTGTCGCCCGCCGGCTACGGTCGATGCTCACCCGACAGCAGACCCTCGGCGAGCAATGCGAATGGCGTGATGCCAAGACCCATCTGCCAGCTAACCAGTACGTGCTGGAGCTCAATTCGACGTTCCGCCAACGAGTATGCGAGCTGTCCGGCAATCAGTGGCGTCCAGTGCTGGGCCGTCTGATGCCCAGGTGCGCGGCGGATCGTCGACTCTCTGTAGCTCAATACGACCCGTCGCGGCGCGGAGCTGCCGGCGGTGGCAACTGGCGTCGCGGTCCGGCTTGCCGCCGCCTAGCGATTTGCCACGCGGCGCGAGACACCGTCGGGCGCGCCCGGACAGCGCTGAGCAACGCCGACCCTTGCCGGCGAGGCGGCCGACCGCGCCGGTGCGAAGACACCGCACAGCTCATCGTCGCCGACCGTGGGCGCACACCAATCAATCCATGGTTTGAGGGGTGAGACGGTCGTGAACTTCGCCCGAGATGTCGTCGGGACCCGTCCCGGCGACGCGATCGCGCTGATCGAGTTAAGCCGGGACGCGAGCCGGCGCGAGTGGACCTTCTCCGAGGTTCTCACCCACAGCGGATCCCTGGCGGGGCGGATGGCGGACGCCGGTGTCGGACGCGGCGACGTCGTGCTCACCCTCATCGGAAACCGGCCGGAGTGGGTGCTGGCGATGGTGGCGTGCTTTCATCTCGGCGCCGTCGTACTGCCCTGCAACGAGCAGCAACGGGCGAAGGACCTGAGCCTGCGCCTGGCGGTCGCGGCCCCGCGCCTCGTGCTCGTCGACGAACGCAACCGCGCCGAGCTCGAAGCGGCCCGCCCGGCCTGTCCCGTGCTCACCATCCCCGACCCCCGCCTGTTCACCGGTCCCGCACCTGCGTATGCCGAACTCTCACCCGAGGACCCTTGCCTCCTGACCTTCACCTCGGGGACCGAAGGCGAGCCCAAGGCCGTCGTCCACGTCCAGCGCTACCTGACCGGCCAGGAGTTGCAGAGCACTCAGTGGCTCGACGCCCGGGCTGGCGACGTTGTCTGGTGCACCGCCGCCAGCGGCTGGAGCAAGTCAGCCCGTAACGCGTTCATTGCGCCCTGGCTGCGAAGGGCGGCCGGAGTCATCCACGACGCCCGATTCGAGGTCGCCGAGCGTCTCGAGCTCGTCGCGAGTGAGGGTGTCAGCGTCCTCTGCATGGCGCCCACCGAATACCGCATCATCGCCAAGCGGGCGGAGATCCCGCGCTTCACACAGCTGCGCGGCCTTGTGGCGGCGGGAGAGGCGCTGAACCCCGAGGTCCTCGACATCTGGACGGCCGCGACCGGTTTGTCGATCCGCGACGGCTACGGGCAGACCGAGACGGGGCAACTCACCGGTACGCCCCTTGGTGAGGCAGTCCGTCCCGGCTCGATGGGGCAGGCGCTGCCGGGCATCGACCTGTGGATCGACGACGGCGAGCTCGTGGCCGACCCGACCACGGTACCCACGTTCTTCACCGGCTACCTCGGCGACGGCCCGGTGCCTACCGATCGACCGTGGAGGACCGGAGATCGGGTTCGCAACGAGGACGGCTGGCTCTACTTCGAGGGACGGGCGGACGACGTGATCGTGTCGTCTGGGTACCGGATCGGCCCGTTCGAAGTCGAGTCGGCGCTCGTGTCTCATCCAGCCGTGGCCGAGGCGGCGGTCGTGGCAGCACCGGACACCGAGCGCGGCGAGATCGTCAGAGCTGTGGTCGTGCTGAGAGACGGACACGTGCAATCCGGTGAGCTCACCCACGAACTGCAAGAGCACGTCAAGCGGATGACCGCACCGTACAAGTACCCGCGCCGGGTCGACTACACAGCCGAACTGCCCAAGACGGTCACCGGAAAGGTGCAGCGAGCAAAGCTCCGTGACTCGCCGTGACTCTTACCGACGTGGAAAGACGCCGCGGCCGGTCGTGCGAGTGCTCCTCATACCGATCAACCGACCCAAGCAGCGCACAGCGATCGAATCTCTCGGGCGCCGCCATGCTCTTGCGTGTGGCCGAGGCACATGTTCGGCGTCGCCGGAGAGCGCGAGCAGCACCGGCACGCTGGAGCAGGTCGCCCGGCCCGTCCCGTCGGACTCGCCCGGGTCCGCCCACGTGGTCAGCCGGAGTGTGCCGGCCTCGGCGGTGGACATGATGCCTGGCTACCGTGACCCGCATGGGTAACCCGCGCGCAGTTGTCACGTTCGCACCCGATCCGCAAATGCGAGACGTGATCGGCGCGAGCCTGGACGGAGTCGGCGACCTCGAGTATCTGAGCGACGCCGGCGAGGGTGAGCGCAAGGAGGCGCTGGCGTCGGCCGACGCGGTGCTGGCCTGGATGCTCCGTGCCGAGCTCCGCCCCGACGAGCTCGCCCACCTGAGCTCGCCGGGCCTGATCCAGCTGCTCTCGGCCGGGGTGGATCGAGTCCCATTCGATCAGATCCCGGACGGCGTGGCGGTGGCCTCCAACGCGGGCGCCTATGCGGAGCCGATGGCCGAGCATGTGCTCGCGCTGGCGCTGGCGCTGGCCAAGCGGCTGCCGCAGAATCACGCCGCGATGGCTCGAGGCCTGTTCGACCAGCTGACGCCGACCCGCTTCATTCGCGGCTCGGTGGTCGGGATCCTCGGCTTCGGCGGCATCGGCCAGGCGAGCGCGAGGCTGTTCCACGCGCTCGGCGCGAACGTGCACGCGATCAACCGCTCGGGCCGCACGGATGCCGCGGTAGATCAGATCGGGACGATGGAGAATCTGGATGCGCTCCTCGTCGACGCCGACATCCTGGTCGTCTCACTTCCGCTGACGCGGACCACCCACGGGCTGATCGGACCGCGCGCGCTGTCGCTGATGAAGCCCGACGCCATTCTGATAAACGTGGCCCGAGCAGCGATCATCGACGAGGCCGCCCTGTACGCGCACCTGGAGCGCAATCCCTCGTTCTCGGCCGGAATCGACGCCTGGTGGCAGGAGCCGCGGCGACAGCGCGCGTTCGCGACGCGGCAACCGCTCCTGAGCCTTCCCAACCTGATCGGGTCGCCACACAACTCGGCGATCGTCGCCGGGTCGCTGACCGAGGCGGCGGCCCGCGCGGCCGACAACGTGGCTCGCCACCTCCGCGGCGAACGGGTGCGGAACCTGGTCGATCGCTCCGACTACGTGGCATGAACGTCGTCGCACGCTGCGCGCTAAGTATCGTCGCGGTCGGTTGGCAGCTGCCGCGAGTCCGACCGCGACGTGCTGCCGCGTGGGGTACGTCCAACACCATGCTCCGGAGCAGCAGGTCCTCTGAGCCCAGCCGCGGCTGCACTTCTCGGCGCATGCGCGGCAACAACGCTCCATTGGGAGCAGCCGAACGAGACAGACAGGTCAGTACCCCCACGGCTGAGATGCCCGGGGGCCGTCAGTCAACACGCGAGCCGGGGCCGAGGCACCTCCCAGTTCTCGTCCCCGGCTCGCACGGCTGACACGTCTTCCGTCCGCCCAAGTCCGAGCTCAGCAACGGCGGCGCGAACTACGTCGATTCCTCGTGCCGTTCAACGGGCCGGGTGATGGCGTCGGTGATGTCGTCATTCAAACGAGGTCTTCGGCGCATGGGTCTCGGGTAGGGGCAATTTCCCGCCACACGCCAACCTTGGATGCGGTCAACCAGTGGGTCCCCAAGCGCCGAACCGACACGCCGTCCTCGTCTCCGACTTTTCGGTCGAGGCCGACGTAGAGGCGATGGTTGCGAGGGGACCAGGCACCTGGCCGCGCCAACGTGGTCGTAACTACAACCACAGTACGACGGAGCTTAAGTCACATCGATTCCCCTAGTGGCGACGATGGCGAGGCGCGTGATGTCCTCGACCGGCGGCTGGTGGCTCGGATGCAATCAGAACCTCGCGTCATCCGACGCCTTCTCGTCCGTCCTTAGCTCGTCGACGCCGCAAACGGGGTATTCGAAGCATTCGGCGAGCAGCCGAGCGCAGGGGCTCGGCGGCGTGCGTTGCGTACAAATTGACCGTCGTGCTCAGCCGCGAGCGCCCGAACTGCTTGTTCCGCGGCGCCCGTGCGTCAAGCGTGTACCTTTTCCCACACCGTGTGCCCCGAAAACATTGGCATTATCATCTTTGAATGAGGAAGGGATAATCTCCTGGGTGACGTCTATTATTCTGGAGAGACTGCCACGTTCGATCGGGCGGCGTTCGCCAAGTGGGCGAAGGAGACGAATGCCAATACGATCGACGAATTTCGACAGAACAGGGGCCGTGTTGCCGCGTTCAGCGAGGGCCCGCTGCAGCAGCTTCTTTTCACGCGCACCGGACGGAAGTCGGGAGAAAGCTACATGACGCCGATCGTGCATATGAAGGCCGGTGATCGATACGTCGTCATTGGGTCGATGGGTGGCTCTCCCGTGAACCCGCAGTGATTCCACAACATCGTCGCCAATCCGATCGTCGTGCTCGAAGTCGGGGACGAGCATTTCACCGCTCGGGCTCGTGTCGCCGAAGGCGCCGAGCGCGACGAGCTGTTCGCCATGATGGCGGCGGTTGCGCCTGAGTTCGAGAGCTACTCGCATCGCACGACGAGGAAGTTCCCGGTTGTCGCCTTCGAACGGGTCGACGCTACGCCGGATTTCGCAGCGGCGGAATGAGCTCGCCGACGCGGCCGATGTGAGCGAGACCTAGACCTTTCACATCGGAGCCGGCGCACGAATCCTTTATCAGACAGTGCACGGATCGCCGCAGCGCTCGACTCGAGCGTCAGAGCCCGAGGGGCGTGCGCGGGCGATTAGCGACCCGCGTGGACCACCCCGCGGCTAACGCGGCAGAAGACTGGCACGACAGATAATTCTCCGCCGAGCCCAGCCCACTATCCCTTCCGACAGTCCGCGGGCCTTGCGGACCGGTTAACGAGCGGCGTGGGTTTGCGAGCATATAATCCGGCAGGCAGATTGTCCTAACCTTGTCGGCGTGGTGCAGGTGTGAGCTGAGACGTGACAGCAGGTGTCATTTTGACTCGGTCAGGCTCTTTGTGCTTAGCGATTACGGCGCAGGGATAACGCGTGGTGTGTCCGCCGTGTGGCATGCCTGGGATCTCAAGAGGAGTAGAACGGTGGCAGGTGTCAATATCAGACGTATTGCACTCTTGCCGACATCCGTGGTAACTGTGGCGGTGGTCGCTGCCCCGGCGGTTCTGTCTGTCGCGGAGTTGTCCTTGTCGTCGGGGCTCCCTCTTGTCGCGGATCTCAAGACAAGACGGCATACAGGCGTGTAGACGTTTGGTGGCGGTCAATTCTGGTACGACGGTTTTTCACGAAGCTCGCAGCTTGGCCCGAGGCATCGGCCGCGGCGCTACCTGCAGCGGCCCTTCCCATGCGTTCCTGCTCGCGGCGAGATCGCGCGTGGCTATGTTCGCCGGGCTTCCAGCGCAGAACGTCTCACCCGCTGCCGTGAGAGTAAACACCGGCAGCGGATACGCAGTGCGTCACGGATCCGTGTCGATCGACCCGTTCGTGACGCGGATTGCCGAATGCGACGACGGACGACGAGATAACGGCAGAAAGCCATGATGCGGATCGGAGTTCCCAAGGAGACGGCCGAGGGCGAGCGCCGCGTGGCGCTCGTGCCCGAGGTGGTGGGCAAGCTCGGTGGCGGTGAGAACGGCGTCGAGGTCGTGGTCGAGCGGGGCGCCGGCGCGGGCGCGCTGATCCCCGACAGCCAGTACGAACAGGCAGGCGCGCGCCTGGTCGAGGATCCCGCCGCCGTGTACGAGGCCGACGTAGTCGTGAAAGTCGCCGCCCCGAACTCGGACGAGATCTCGCGCCTGCGGTCAGAGACGGTATTGATCGGGTTTCTCCAGCCGCTGACCGCGGGAGAGTCGATCCGGGCGATCGCGCAGACGGGCGCTACCAGCTTCGCGATGGAGGCGATCCCGCGGATCAGCCGCGCGCAGTCGATGGACGCGCTGTCCTCGCAGGCGAACATCGGCGGGTACCGCGCCGCGCTGATGGGCGCGATGGAGCTCGGCCGGTATTACCCGATGCTGATGACCGCCGCCGGGACGATCCGTCCGGCCACGGTGCTGGTGCTCGGCGCCGGGGTGGCGGGTCTTCAGGCGATCGCGACCGCCCGCCGGCTCGGAGCGGTGGTCCAGGGGTTCGATGTGCGAGCGGCGGTCAAGGAGCAGGTCGAATCGCTCGGCGCGCACTTCCTCGAGTTCGACCTCGGTGGCGATCTCGAAGGCACGGGCGGGTACGCCAAAGAGCTCACGCCCGAGCAGCAAGCCCGCCAGCAGGAGCTCATGGCCGAGGCGATCGGCAAGGTCGACGTGGTGATCACGACCGCGGCCGT
>DATJYY010000178.1:0-12796 GCA_035499395.1 Solirubrobacteraceae bacterium | reverse complement strand
TACCTGACCGAGATCGATCACCACGACCACGAGGCGATGATCGCGCTCGACGAGCAGACCGGCGAGGGAATCGCCGTCGCGCGCTACGTCCGCGACCCGGACCACCGGGATGTGGCGGAGGTGGCGGTCACCGTGATCGATGACTGGCAGGGAAGGGGTCTCGGCACACTGCTGCTCGAGGTGATCAGCGCTCGCGCGCGCGAGGAGGGGATCACCCGCTTCACGGCACTGATGCTGGCCGCCAACAAGAAGATGATGGATCTCCTGCAGGAGCTCGACCCGGTGCGGATCGTCGATCGAGAGCTTGGCACCGTCGAGATCGAAGTGCCTATCCCTGCGATCGGACTCGCGCCCGCGCTGAGAAAGGTGATCCGCATCGCGGCGCAACACGACGTCGCGGTCCCGCTCACCCATCACCGCCGACGCCGCATCGCCGGGAACGGTTGATGGACGCCTTATCCCGTCCGGCAGTATCGACCGTCTCAGGCTCGATGCCTGCTGGGCGCGGGCGAGCCGTTGATCGAACGGCTCGGCTGCCGGCGCAGCGGCTGCAAGGCGGTGGTGGTGCGCTCGTAGCCGGTGCGGATCAGCTCTGGCCAGTGGCTGCGGTCGATGAACAGGTCCATCAGCCAGCCGCCACGGCACAGCCTGGGGTCGGCGGCGTCGATGATCGTGAGGACGTCGCCGAGCTCGCGCTGTGCCCGTCGCGCGAACTCCACGTGATAGGCCTGCTGCAGCTCGCGGCTGGCCAGCACGATCCCCATCGGCTGTCTGTGCCATCCGGTGATGTCGTCAGGCGCGAGCCGCTCGGGCAGCATGAAGTTCAGCCCGAACACATGGTCGAAGGGACCGTGGTCGAGCACTGGCTGGATCGGCAACAGCTCCACGACGCCGCCGTCGACGTACAGGTGACCGCGCACCTCGACGGCCTCGATGAACGGAGGCAGCGCGATCGTGATCCGCACGACCCGTCCGAGCGGCACCTCGGGCGTCGTATGCGTGCCGAGATACTCGACTAGTCCGAGATCGGTGTTGTAGACGATCGTCGCCAGTGGGATCGGAAGCTCGCCTGCGGCGAGACCGTCGAACCGATCGTTGAACAGGCGCTCCACCGCGTCGCCCTTCATCGCGCCGGAGAACCCGCGCAGGGCGGTGAGTACGAAGCGCGGAAAGCGCAGCCACTGCGGATCCAGGTAGTGCTCTGGCTCCCAGGACAGGACAAAGTCGGCCATCTCCTGCGCTGACAGCCCGGCCGCCCACAGCGAGCTGAACAGCCCGCCCCCTGAGCAGCCGCAGATCAGCTCCGGCTCGAGGCCCGCCTCCTCAAATGCCCGCGCCGCACCGATCACAGCGACAGCGGCCCCACCGCCCCCAGACGCCACCACCGCCACCCGCTTCCCCACCATCGCACGAGCCGGACGGTTACGGAACGGTGGAAAGATATCGCTCGCGGGCGGCAGCTCGCGGTCGATCAGCGGCAGCGGGAGCAGGGCGCGTCGCGCATGGCGCAGCAACTGAAAATCCACCGAGTTGCGGAGCTGCCGCCCGAGCACGTCCAGGCGCTCAAACCCGTGCTTGATGTTGTAGATGTCCGGGTCCGGGCCCATCGCCTTAGCGTCGCAGGCCAACAGGCGCCCGCCATCACCGCAAACCACTCTCCCACTTGCGGCGAAATACGCCGACTAACCAACCTTGTCGCGGCTCGTGCCCAATCGCGCGGACGTGGTCGGCGGTCACAATGTGTCACAGCCCATTGGGCGGAGCAGTAACTCGGACGCGAAAGGCGAAAGGCCGCCACGTTGCTCCCCATCGCAATTGTTCCGAGGATCTCGTGACGACCTTCCGTTATGGGTGATCGTCTCACCAGGTCTCACCGTCGACATCCGTAGTTCCCACTGCTCCGGCTCGGGAAAGCACCGAAGCTCGAACCGCCGTGATGCCGCTCGAACTCGACCCCGGTCGGCCACATTCTCGAGCAGCGCCGCTCGGACACATCGCGGGTGGATCTCGTCCCAGCCCGCGGGAACATCGCGCCCTTGCGATGCACCACGGATGGCGCCCGGGCTCGAGCCCGTCACGGGCACATAAACGGGGAAGAAGGGTCGGTGTCGGATCCGGGTTTTGCCGCAAGCCCCTGACACACTCCTCCCGATGCCTGCCGGCGGATCGGTTGGTGTAGTTCGAGTCCGTGTTCTCGAGCGGAAAGGTCAGCATGCCAACCAACGAGCAGAACCACACCCAGCTTGGCGCGGACGACAGGAAGCTCATCGACTTGGTCACGGCCGCGCTGGTCGATCCCAACATCCACACCGATACGCGGATGCGACTTTACGAGGACATCACCGAGATAGTCCGGAACGCACATCAGGATCTGCGCCGCCGTGTCGAGGACGCGGAGGAGCGGCGGCCCGTCAAGACACGCGAGCGGCCCGTCCCGACTGACAGCGACGGTGTTCGAGATCTCCTCGCGGAGGTGCTCGTCGATCCGAACCTTCACACAGACACCAGGCTGCGTCTTTACGACGAGATCGCGAACCTCCTGGGACGCGAAGCCCCTGCCTGAATTGAGGATCATCGATGTCTGAGTTCAACTTCATACGATTCTTCGAAGAGGTCGGCGTAGCCGATGTCGAACTCGTCGGTGGAAAGAACGCGTCACTTGGCGAGATGTACCGTGAGCTGTCGGACGAGGGCGTTCTCGTGCCGCACGGGTTCGCGATCACGGCTGACGCCTATCGGTACATGCTCGATGCGGCTGGGGCGGGTGAGCGGCTTAGAACGACCCTCGAAGGTATGGACGAGACCGACGTAGCTGACCTGGCGCGTCGCGGGAAGCGTGCTCGCGAGATCGTCTATGGCGCCGGCCTGCCGGTTGATCTTGCGGCGGAGATACGTACCTGCTATCGGCGCCTGCAGGACGAGTACGGGGAGGACGTCAGCCTGGCCGTTCGCAGTTCGGCCACGGCCGAGGATCTGCCGACGGCGAGCTTTGCCGGGCAGCATGAGACCTATCTGAACATCAAGGGCGAGGAGAGCCTGCTGGATGCCTGCCGCCGGTGCTTCGCCAGCCTGTGGATGGACCGCGCGATTCACTACCGGATCGACCAGGGCTTCGACCATTTCGCGGTCGGGCTGTCGATCGGTGTGATGAAGATGGTGCGCTCGGATCTCGCGGCGTCCGGCGTGTTCTTCTCGCTTGACACCGAGTCGGGGTTCCGCGACGTGGTGTTCATCACGGGCGCTTACGGGCTCGGGGAGAACGTTGTCCAGGGCGCCGTCGATCCCGACGAGTTCTATGTCCACAAGCCGACATTCGACCAGGGGCATCGGGCCGTGCTCAGGCGGATGCTAGGGGACAAGGCGATCAAGATGGTGTTCGTCGAGGGCGAGGTCAAGCAGACTGTTCGCAACATCCCCGCCCCGAAGGCCGACCGCGAGCGATATTGCATCAGCGACGACGATGTGCTGACGCTCGCGGACTATGCGATCAAGATCGAGCGCCACTACGGCCGCCCGATGGATATGGAGTGGGCGAAGGACGGCGTCGACGGCAAGCTGTATGTCGTTCAGGCCCGGCCAGAGACGGTCGCCTCTCAGCGTCAGCCGACCGTGCTCGAGAGTTACGTGTTCGACGAGGGCGATCGCCAGATCCTTGCCGAGGGCCGCTCGGTGGGCGAGAAAATCGCTGCCGGCAAGGCTCACCTGATCAGCGAAGTCGCGCATCTCCATGATTTCAAACCGGGGGAAGTGCTGGTCGCCGACACCACGACCCCCGATTGGGAACCGGTGATGAAGACCGCGGCGGCCATCGTCACGAACAGGGGTGGACGCACATGCCACGCCGCGATCATCGCTCGCGAACTCGGCGTCCCCGCGGTCGTCGGCACCGGCGATGCTACGACCATCGTGCCCGACGGCGAGGTGGTCACTGTGTCCTGCGCCGAGGGCGACACCGGCCGGATCTACCGCGACCACGTGGCGTTCCACGTAGAACGCACGGACGTGGGCGACATCAAACGGCCGCGGACGAAGATCATGATCAACCTCGGCAACCCGGATCTCGCGTTCAAGACTTCGTTCCTGCCCAACGACGGGGTTGGTTTGGCGCGGATGGAGTTCATCATCAGCGAGTCGATCAAGGCTCATCCGCTCGCCCTCATACATCCTGAACGCGTCTCGGATCCCGTGGCTCGGGAAGCGATCGATCGGCTCATTCGCCTATATCCCGACGGGGAGAGCTTCTTCGTCGAACGCCTGTCGGAGGGGATCGGCACGATCGCCGCGGCGTTCTGGCCCAAACCCGTGGTCGTCAGGATGTCGGACTTCAAGACCAACGAGTACGCGACCCTCCTCGGCGGCGCTGACTTCGAGCCGCACGAGGAGAACCCCATGATCGGGTTCCGGGGCGCCTCGCGCTACGCCCACCCTGCGTACGTCGAGGGCTTTGCACTCGAATGCCGCGCGATGAAGCGCGTGCGCGAGGAAATGGGGTTCACGAACGTGATCCTGATGATTCCATTCGTGCGCCGCGTTGAGGAAGCGGAGAAGGTCATCGCCCAGATGGCCACACTCGGGCTGGAGCGTGGTCGGAACGGACTGCAGGTCTACGCGATGTGTGAGATTCCCAACAACGTGCTGCTGATAGACCGGTTCGCCGACACCGTCGACGGCTTCTCGATCGGATCCAACGACCTCACACAGTTGACTCTCGGAGTTGACCGCGATTCAGAGATCGTCGCGTTCGACTACGACGAGCGCGACGAAGGAGTGAAGCTGATGATCCGGATGGCAGTCGAGGGATGTGCCCGAAACGAAATCCACTCGGGACTATGCGGGCAGGCACCGAGCGACTATCCCGACATGGCCGAGTACTTAGTGGAAATCGGAATTGATTCGATCAGTCTGAACCCGGACACCGTGACTAAGACCACCCAGCGGATTCTGGAATTGGAGAACCGGCTCGGGATTGACCGCGACGGCTGGGGGCTCGCGGGCGACGGAAGTCAGCGAGTTGCAGCCGGCCGGGCCGCCGCTTCCTCGTAGGCTCACGCCCCCACACGACCTCGCGTTACGTCGAGCCTCCGGAGCCCCGGCGATGGTCGGAGTTTCAGACATCGAGCACCACCGATCGCAGGGAATCCCTGACCGGAGCGCTCGAACGCCAGCCGGTGATAGGTGTGCCTTGATCAGATGCCGTGAGCTACCGCGATGGCGGCGCTCCGTCGCGACCAGGTCAGCTAGCGCGTGCAGCGCCTCCGCGAACACCGTCTCTTCGTGTTCGGCCTCGATCTCCACCTCCATCTCCCCGGTGTGCTCAACCCAGCGGTAGCTCGGCTCGTCACACGATCGGATCCTGTGTCCCGGGCTCCAGCTCCGACGTTCTGGACGATTCGGTCGCTTACCGCGGAAGGGATTGCATCGCGCCGGGGTCAGGTCGATTCCAGGGGCTGGGAGGCGGAACGTCGATCTCCTCGCGGTCGAGTTCGGCCTTGATCCGCTCACGCAGCAGCCGGGTGATCCGCCACTGTTCCAGCGGCTTGGTTGTGGCGACCAGGCGGATCGTTATCCCGGCGGGGCCGAGGCTCTGCACGCCCCACACCTCGGGCTCCTCGATGATCGCCCGGTCCTCGTGCCAGAGCTCGTCCGCTACTCGTTTCATCGCGTCGCGCGCCCGTTCGATGTCCGAGTCGAGCGCGATCTGGACGTCGAGCAGCGCGCGCGACCAGTGCTGCGACATGTTCCCGGCTCGCTGGATCTGTCCGTTGGACACGTGCCACACGGTGCCGTCGACCGACCGGATCCGTGTGGCCCGTAGCGTCACCGCCTCGACCGCGCCCGTCACCTCACCGAGGTCGATCCAGTCGCCGACGCCGAACTGGTCCTCGACAAGGATGAACACGCCGGCGATGAAGTCGCGGATCAGCGATTGTGCGCCGAATCCGAGCGCCACGCCGATCAAGCCCGCCCCGGTCAGCAGCGGGCCGAGCCGCACGCCGAGGACGTGTAGCACCGCTAGGCTGGCGACGAGCCACACGACGAAGCTGGTCGCCCCGGCCAGCGCCACGGCCAACGCCTCGATCCGCTGATCGGCGCGCGGGCTCATGAGCTCGCTGGTGTCTCGGAGCGCTGCCGGTGTGTGACGGCGGACCAACCCCGGACCACGGGACGCACGGCGGCGACCCAGTCGCCGCACCAGCAGCTTGACCAGCCGGCGCGCGAGCTTGCCGACGAGGAAGGCGCCGACGAGGATGCCGAGGATCGCCAGCGGCTTGTCGACCATGAAGCTCAGGACCGCGTTCAGTCCGTCGCTGGCTGCGAGAGGGCGAGCGCCGGGTGCGATGGCGCCGGGCATGTCAGGCGAGCGCCACGCGGTGCCGTTCGCGGATCGGCGCCGCTTCCGTGAGATGCTGCGTAAGCCACTCGATCGCGAGCGATGCCACTCGCTCCCCCGCTTCCACCTCGGCCAATGTGCCGGGCGGCTCGAGGACGACGGCCAGATCACTCACACATCTCAGCTCACGCTGCGCGTCGCGACTTCGATCGAGCGCGCTGGCATCCGGCTCGACGCAGATCAGCCGAACCGGCGCGACGATGCTGGACAGCCGCGGCTTGGCGCAGCCCGGATGACCGTCGCGGGTCACGACCGCGCATATGCCGGCGCTCAACCGGGCGGCCGCAGCGAGCGCAGCCGCTGCACCGATGTCCGAGCCGAGATAGCCAAGCGCGACGCGCGCGGTCTCCGGCTGATCGCGTAACCATCTCGTGGCCGCGACCAGTCGCTCGGCCAGCACGTCGACGTCGGAGACATTAGCGGTCTCTCTCTCCTCGGTTGCCCGCAGGAGGTCAAGCTGCAGGGTCGCAAGCCCCGCCTTATGCACCGCGGCCGCGAGTGACCCGCTGGACGGCGCGCCCGCACGGCGCGAGGCTCCCGCGAGCAAGACCGCCCCCCGAGCGTAGGCACCCCAGGGAACGGTGAGGTGGCCGCTCAGCACGGTGCCGGGGGAGACCTCGATTTCCACCTCGCGCTCGCGCGCACCCACGTGCTCGCTCAGCAGAGCCGCAACTTCCTCCTCGATCGTCTCGCCGAAGTCGTCGTACGAGAATCTGAGCGCCCGCGGTTCCCGACGGTATTCCAAACACATCACCTGGTCCACCCATTCGCGCATCGCGATGGCACAACCGGCCTCCGCGGCGGGCACGGCCAAGACGACGCGAGCCGCGCCACGCTCGCGCAGGGACCGCGCACCAGTCTGTGCGATATGAGAGCTCACGAGAGCCTCGTCGACGAGCAGCACAGTTCGCCCGCCGACGGCAAGCCGGGGACCCGTCGGGTGGTACTCGGCCGGCAGACGATCGAGCTCCTGACGCGCGGAGTGGATCTCCGCGTCGAGCTCGTCGTCGTCCAAGTGCAGCTCCTGGACGGCGTCCGGGTCGAGCACGACGACGCCGCGCTCAGCCAGGATGCCGATCGGACGGCTCCGATCCGCAGGCACGATCAGCGCACACAGGGGGACAACGTCTAGCGGGGCACCCAACGCCCGGGCCACCTCCCCGGCAACGGCCATCCCGCCCGGAGCGATGCCGACGACGACCGGATCCTCATAGCGAAAGTCATCCAGCCCCGCCGCGAGCCGCCGACCGGCGTCGCGACGGTCAGCGAACCAAGCGTGGCCCTGGGTCCAATCCGCTGGCAACTCCGCCAACGAGTCAAACCGGTCACCCCTTGGGTGTGGCAGCTGTGACATGGGATCGTGGTCGGCTCCATGCCGATCGTGCCAGCCATCCCAGCGCCCCGCATCGGCGGAGGCCTCGGATGCCTCGTGCGGTCTTCTACCGACCGAGAGCTGAACAGTCGAAACTGCTCATTCGCCGGTGGCCATCGTCACGTTTACCTTCCCGTGCTGCTCGAGCAGCGTGAAGGCCGTGGCCGCCCCGGCGCGCTCGAAGCCGAGCGACACGCTCGCCTGACCAACCCGCAACCCCTCGAGCCGGATCTCGCCGAGTCCATCGGGGAGCATCGGGCGTTCAATTCTCAACGCGCGCGCGGGCACGTCAGCCGTGATGCCGAGCATCGCCTGCAGGAGCAGCAGCGGTGCCGCGGCTGCCCATGCTTGCGGAATGCACGCCACGGGGTATGCGACCACCGAAGCGCGATCCGAGCGGTCGAACCCGCAATACAGCTCGGGCAGGCGGAAGTCGCGGGCCCGGGTTGCCACGTCCAGCACCGCGTTCGCGATCCGCATGACGTCCTGGTCGCGCCCATAACGCTTCATTCCGGCCGCGACGATCGCATTGTCGTGCGGCCAGATCGAGCCGTTGTGGTAGCTCATCGGGTTGAACGCGGGGCACTCGCTAGAGAGCGTGCGCACTCCCCACCCGCCGAACATGTCCGGTGCCATCAGGCGCTCGACCACCGAGTCCGCCTTGCCGGGATCAACGATTCCGCAGTACAGACAGTGGCCGGGATTTGAAGTCACGCTCGCCACCTGACGCTTACGCCCGTCGAGCGCGAGCGCGAAGGTGCCCTCCGTGGGATTCCAGAAGGCCTCGTTGAACCGAGCGCGCAACGCACGAGCCTCCTCGCGCAATCCCTCGGCTCGATCGGGAGCTCCCAACGCGTCGAAGACGTCGGCGATCGTCAACTTCGCCATGTACACGTAGCCCTGAACCTCGACCAGCGCGATCGGACCCTCGGCCAGGCGCCCGTCCGCATGCACGACCGAGTCGTGCGAATCCTTCCAGCCCTGGTTCTGCAACCCGCCCGGCGACCGGCGCTCGTACTCGACGAACCCGTCGCCGTCGCGGTCCCCATACTCATCGATCCACCGCAGCGCCCTGTCGAGCGCCGGTCTGAGCGCGCTGAGCGTCTCGAGATCTCCGGTCCACTTGTAATAGTCCGCAGCGCGCATCAGGAACAGCGGGGTGGCGTCGACCGTCCCGTAGTAGGGCGTGTGCGGGATCATCCCGGCTCGGGCGAGCTCGCCGACACGAAGCTCGTGCAGGATCTTGCCCGGCTCAGCGTCGCGCCAGGGGTCGTCCTCTCGTGCCTGGAGCCCGGCGAGCACGCGCAACGCATCGAGGGACAGTTGCGGGGTGAGCAGCATCGCCTCGCCCGCGGTCACCAGCGCGTCTCGACCGAACGCCGCGACGTACCACGGGATTCCCGCGGACACGAGCGGCCCACCCGGAGCCGGCGTGATCAGTGCCCGCAGGTCACGGATCGTGGTGGCGATCAGGCCATCGAACAGCTCACTGTCACTCCCGATCTGCGCGCACGATTCCAACCAATCGGCGCGTGAGCGCTCCAGATCCGTGGCTGCCCTCTGGCGTCGCCGTCGCCGACGCCGGCGCCCCCCGATCGACGGTTCGACGGTCATCAGGATCTCGACCGGCGTGCCAGGCTGGAGTGTCAGCTCCCAGCGACCGCGCGCCTGACCCGTTCCCAGATCCAGGTCATCCGGTACGGGCGAGAGCTCGATCACCGCTTCCCGGAAGACCTGGTCCTCGCCAACGTACGCGAGCACCAGCCCGCGTCCGGTCCGCTTCGGCGCCAGCGCATGTCCGCGCGCGGGCCGGCGGACCCCGCCGCGAACCTCGAACATGTCCGCGAAGTCCGAGGCGACCGCCAGCGACGCGGTCGTAGACACAGGCTCGCGCAGGAAGTTGCGCAACCGGACCAGGTAATAAAGACGCCCCGAGGCGATCATCAACTCCCGCGTCACGCTCAGTGACAGCTGAGGGATCGGCTCAGCCGAGCGCCGCGACAGCTGTGCGTTGGTCGAGTCGACCACCGCCCAATCGTCGACCGCGGCATACGACAGCGCCACCGGGCGCGCCCCACCCACCTCCAACCCAATCTCGGAGAGGTAGCGCGTGTCATAGGCGTAAAACCCCTCGCCCGACACCCGCGCCGGCGCCACGTCACCGTCGGGCCGCGCACACAGGAACAGCTCGCCATCCTTGATGACCAGCAGCTCCTCTCGCGCCTCGGCCGGAATCGGGGGCGCGCGCTGAAGCTCGACGGGACCCGCTCGCTCGGCGACCTCGAAGTGCTCGCCGCGCGGGCTGCGGACCAGCGCATCGCGACTTCCGCCGCCAAGCGACGTGCCCGATCGGTCATCGACGCCCGGTCGCGCGCGTCGACCCGCGCTCGGCTCGCTTCGGGTGTCTTGCTCGCTCACGGCCACGTCGATACCGTACGACCGAGCTCGATCGTACGCCCCGCCCCGGCGATCCCAGCGAACCACTCGGGATCGGCCCCACCAAAGATCCCGCGCCGGGCGCCGCCATCGACCTCCGGCGTGAAGGAGTCCGCAAGCCGGTCATTTGCGGCCGTTGGCAGATGCCGCTGCGCCGATCAGCTCCTCCTCGGCGAGCTCGAAGCCCTCTGCCACCCACTCGCCTAATTAGCGCACCCGTGCCGGCATCGCGGCGGACTCCCGGGATGCCTACGGCGAATTACGGTCGCACCGGTCGGCTCGGGGCTCCAAGCTGGGCTGAATGCCGTCCAGCGGGGGTGCCGCCGATGTTGCGCTCCAGGTTCGATATGACCAGTGCCCAGTCTGCGCCCGCAGGTGACTCGAATGACGCGTACGAGCCCGCGCGCCGGTTTGAGGCGATTATCTTCGACTGGGACCACGGCGATGCGCCACGTGATCGCGGCGCCGCGGATCTCGGCGCCACGATCGAGGAGGCATGTGCTCACGGGCTCGACCTGGCGATCGTCTCCGGCGTGGTCATAGACGAGCTGGATGCTCAGCTCGGCGCGCGGCCGGCTGGTCCCGGCGGGCTGATCCTGGCGACGAGCCGGGGCTGCGAGGTGTACTTCGTGGACCGGGACGGCTTGAGGCCCGCCCTCGGAAGCAGGGCGGTGATCGCCGACGACGTCGAGAACCGCGGGATAGAGCCGACAGACAGCCCACGATGGGTGATGTCGTGGCTCTGGGAGCGCGGGATAGCGCCCGAGCAGGTTCTGATCGCCGGAGGCAGGGACGCGGTGGTGCCCGTGCTGCGGGATCAGATCGCCCGCCGCCGCGCCGGCGAGCTGCCGATCGTCCCGCAGGACCCTTCGTGGACGCTGGTGGTGGAGGGGATCGACTCGCGGCTCGAGCGTGCCCATGAATCGCTCCTGACGATTGGCGCCGGGGCGCTGGGAACGCGGGGGAGCGTGATCGTCCCGCACTCGAGGGGCGATCCGGCGGTGCTCATGTCAGGGATCTATGCCAGGGCAGGCGCGGAGAGCCACCTGCTGGCGGCACCCCGTTGGCATGCGATTCCCGTCGAAGATGGCGCGCTCACGCCCGTTCGGCGTGTGCTCGACCTCCGCGCGGGCGCACTGCGCCAGGAGCTCGGCCTCCGAACCGCTCCGATCGAGGTGCTGCTGTTTTGTTCGCTGGCCCGGCCCGGTGTCGCGGTCCTCCGCGCCCGAGGGCCGATCCACGGCACGCGTGTCGTGCAGACACTCGAGCCACCGCCGGGCGTTGCGTGCCAGCAAGGCGAGGGCGACGGCGCGGCATGGATGCGCGTCACCAGCCGGCCGGGATCGATCGTCGCGGCCCTTCACGGACGGCTCCGGGGCCGCCACCCGGACCAGGTGCTCGACCGGGTCGCGGCATACGAGGGCGCAGCCGCCGGCCTCGCTGACCACCGCCGCGCGCTCAACCGTCTTCGAGGAGCGCGCAAGACCGGCTTCGACGCGCTGCTGGCCGAGCACCGGCGGGCCTGGGCCGCGCGGTGGGAGGACGCCGACGTCGTGATCGAGGGCGACCCCGAGCTTCAGCTCGCCTCCCGCGTGGCGCTGTTTCACCTGATGGCGAGCGTGGCCGACGCGGATGAGGCCGCGGTGGGCGCGCGCGGACTGACCGGCCGGGCCTACCGCGGGCACGTGTTCTGGGACAGCGACGTTTACGTGCTGCCCTTCCTGAGCGCGACCCACCCCGCCTCGGCGCGCGCGATGCTCGAGTACCGGGTGCGTCGGCTACCCGCGGCGCTGCGCGCGGCGCGTGCCGCGGAGCGAGTGGGCGCCCGCTTCCCCTGGGAGTCCGCGCGCTCCGGCGAGGACGTCACACCGGAGCGTCTGCGCGATCGGCGCGGCCAGGTCGTGCCCGTGCTCACCGGCGAGCTCGAGGAGCACATCGTCGCCGATGTCGCCTGGGCTGCCGCCTGCTACACGGAGTGGACCGGCGACCGCGCGTTCGCGGCGTCACAGGGGCGCGAGCTGATCGTCCAAACGGCCCGTTGGTGGGGATCGCGTATCGAGCTGGATCCTGATGGCCGCGGCCACCTCCGCGGCATGATCGGTCCGGACGAGTACCACGTGGGCGTCGATGACAACGCGTTCACGAACGTGATGGCGCGCTGGAACCTCCGTAAGGCCGCATCGGTTGGCGCCGGGACGGTTGATGAGCACGAGCGACGCCACTGGCTGGAGCTGGCCGACGCGATCGTCGATGGATACGACCCTGAAACCGGCGTGTACGAGCAGTTCGCGGGCTTTCACGCGCTGGAGCCGCTGCGGATCGCCGAGATCGCGCCCCGGCGGCCGGTCGCCGCCGACATGCTCCTGGGCCACGAGCGGGTCAGCACCGCCCAAGTGCTCAAACAGGCTGACGTGCTGATGCTGCACTATCTCGTGCCCGACGAGGTGGCACCCGGCTCGCTCGCGCCCAACCTGGACTTCTACGAGCCGCGCACCGCCCACGGGAGCACCCTCTCCCCCGGCGTCCATGCAGCGCTGCTCGCTCGCGCCGGGCGGCTCGAACAGGCGCTCGGACTGCTTCGCCTCACCGCCCGCATC
>DATJYY010000177.1:0-2810 GCA_035499395.1 Solirubrobacteraceae bacterium | reverse complement strand
TCGGATTGAGCGTGCTGATCAGGCAGTGACGACGCGGATCTTATTGGTGATACCGCCGACGCCCTGGAGACGCGCGACATCGTCAAACGCTGCGTCGCTCTCGAACTGGTGTCTGACCTCGCCCTTCAGCGTGACCCAGCCAGCAGCGACCTTGACGTCGATCGCGTCGTCGGGCACCTCCGCGTCGGAGATCAGCGCCTGAAGTGCTGCGCCTCGAAGTTCGTCGTCTGAACGTTGGTCGCCGAACCACTTGACCATGAGCTCGTCCATGACGTACTCCACCCCCCTGACTTTCTTGGCTGCTTGGACGGCGGCATGGCGCTGCTTGAAACTCGGGAGCGTGCCGCGCAGCGTGGCGGCTCCGGCCGCGACCGTTATCGCCACGTCCCTCGGGTTCTCGATGCGCGGCTCCCGGTCAAGAGCCGCCCGCACACGCTCCTCAAGCTGCTCATCGGTTACTCGGTCCTTGTAAGCCATACGGCCACAACCTACAGCCGCAGCGACTCTCGCCTAGAAGTCCGATGTCGACGCCCCATTCGTTTGGGTTATCCGCGATCCCTCGCCGCCGGAGATCCCGATGGCTCGGCTGGATCCGACGTGGAGGCACGGCCGTCTTCATCTCGCCGGGCGTGTTGCCGCCATCAACGCCGGGTCTCGCGGACAGGTCCCTCACTTCTTGGACAGCGCAATCGCCGCCCATAGCTTCGCCCCATGCAACAGATTGCGTTCTGCCCAGGATGCTCCACCCTGAGAGCGTTCGCCACGCACGGCTGGGGGCACATGTGAGTGTCGGAATCTCGCTTCTCGCCATCGCCGTCGGGGCGATCCTGAAGTTCGCCGTAACGGTGAGCCTGGGAGGCATCGACGTCGGCACCGTCGGCCTCATCCTCATGGTCGTCGGCGTCGTCGGCCTCGTGATCGGGCTGGGGACGCTGATCGCGAACGGAGGATCCGAAGACGGGTCCGTGTGAGCAGGCGACGCTCGACGCGTCGCGGGGATCGACTCGGTCGCCGAGCTTCCCGGTCCCCGGCATCGCGTACATCGGTGCGCTCGGGGCATCGACCCCGCCGCCCAGCGGGATCGATGCCGTGGGAGGCATCGCGGGCATGCTGATTCTCTACGGCGTTGGACGCAACGCGGCACTCGGGGCCGCGTTGCTCTAACTGCAGGAAACCCCGGCCCGCGTGTAGGGGGATCGGTCGATAACTCAGATCTACCCGGTGCGCCAACTACGTGCATTGGTGGTAGCGGCGGGGATGGTCATCCTCACCTTCGTGCCGACTGCGTTCGTTTTCTCCGGTGGCGCCAGTCTCGGCGCGTGTCAAGCTGGAATGCTCGAGGCCCTGTTCGAGCGCCGCGTACGGCCTGACCTGTTGGTCGGGACGTCGGTCGGAGCGATCAACGCGGCATTCGTAGCGTCTCGCCCGCCGTCGGTGCAGACGGCTCGCGAACTGCAGCGGATCTGGCGAGGGCTCAGGCGGGCGCAGGTGTTTCCCGCCAATCCGATAACCGCATCGCTGGGTCTCCTCGGGCTGCGAGACCACTCGGTCTCGGCTGCGTCATTACGCCGCGTCCTCGTACGCCACCTCGGCGTTGACCGCCTCGAGCACGCTGACGTGCCGCTGCACGTCGTGACCACCGACTTCATCAGCGGCGAGGAAGTGCTGCTCACCACAGGGCCCGCATTGGACGCGATACTCGCCAGCGCCGCGATTCCCGGTGTGTTTCCTCCAATCCCCTGGGGGTCACGGGTCCTGGTGGACGGCGGGATCGTCAACAACACACCGATCTCGCACGCCGTGGCTCTCGGCGCCGACCGAGTCATCGTGCTGCCCGCGCTCGGGGCCGCGCCGCTGCGCAGCGCGCCCAGGGGCGTGCTTGCCGCGGGCGTCGCCGCGGTCTCCCGCGCGCTCACGTACCGGCTGGTGGAGGACCTGGCTCGATACCGGCATGACGCCGAGCTCGTGGTACTGCCGGCGCCCGCGGTCGGCAGGATCATGCCCACCGATTTCGGCCATGCCGAGGAACTGGTCAGCGAGGGCCTGCGGCGCGGGCGCGAGGTGCTCGGCGGAGATCGCAGCGTCGTCCCGCTCCGGCAGGCCGCGTAACGTCGCCGATCCACCGGCGACCTATCTCAGCGCAACGCCGAATGCCGTCTGGAACCGAGCGACAATCGGGTGAGGATCGCGTGGGCGGCCTAGTCCGCCCACGCAGTCCGTGACCTTCTAGCCCCTATATGGAGCGTCCCGGTTAGGGGTTAGTCACCTTGATCTCGTTGGTGACGCCGTAAACGCCGTAAAGGCTCGCGACATCGTCATACGCGGCGTCGCTCTCGAACTGGTAGCTGACGTTCCCTTTGAGGGTGACCCAGCCGTCGTCGACCTTGACGTCGACAGAGTCGGACGGCACCTCGACATCCCAGATCAGTGCCTGAAGCGCCGCCCCGCGGATCTCGTCGTCCTCGCGACGGTCGGAACCGAGGAGGTTGACCTTGATCTGATCGTCGACGTCGTAGACGCCCTGGATCTTGTTGGCGTCCTGGGCGGCGGCACGTCGTTGCGCGAAGCTCTCGACGGTTCCTCTGAGTGTGACCATGCCGCCGTCGGCGGCTACCGCGATCTCAGCCGAGTCGGGAATCCGCGGATCGAGATCAAAGCTCTCGAGGACTTCATCCGCCAGTGGACTGTTGGTGAGCACAAATGCTCCTTTCGTGATTGGGTACGGGCTCAGTCTGGATCAGCTCCGCGCGCAGCCCGAGAAGCGATCAGCGAGCCGCTCATAAGTCAGAGTTAGCGCTGCCGGCGGGTGG
>DATJYY010000176.1:0-19951 GCA_035499395.1 Solirubrobacteraceae bacterium | reverse complement strand
CTGCTTGAGCTCGAGGATCTCGCCGCGCGCGTCGACGGTGATCGTCTGCGTCATGTCGCCGTTCGCCACCGCGGTCGCCACCTGGGCGATGTTTCTCACCTGGTCGGTGAGGTTGCGGGCCATGAAGTTGACGTTGTCGGTGAGGTCCTTCCAGGTGCCGGCGACGCCGGGGACCTGCGCCTGGCCGCCGAGGATGCCCTCGGTGCCGACCTCGCGCGCCACGCGGGTCACCTCTGCCGCGAACGAGTTCAGCTGGTCGACCATGCGGTTGATCGTCTCCGCCAGCGCCGCGACCTCGCCCTTGGCGTCGACCGTGATCTTCTGGCTGAGGTCGCCGTGCGCGACCGCGGTCGTCACGCCGGCGATGCTCCGCACCTGAGTCGTCAGGTTCGACGCCATCAGGTTCACGTTCTCTGTCAGGCCCTTCCACGTGCCGGACACGCCCTCGACCTCGGCCTGGCCGCCGAGGATGCCCTCGGTGCCGACCTCGCGCGCCACGCGGGTCACCTCGGCCGCGAACGAGCGGAGCTGGTCGACCATGGTGTTGATCGTGTCCTTGAGCTCGAGGATCTCGCCGCGGGCGTCAACGGTGATCTTCTTCGACAGGTCGCCCTGCGCCACCGCGGTCGTCACCTGGGCGATGTTTCTCACCTGGTCGGTCAGGTTCGAGGCCATGAAGTTCACGTTCTCGGTCAGGCCCTTCCAGGTGCCGGACACGCCCTCGACCTTGGCCTGGCCGCCGAGCTTCCCGTCGGTGCCGACCTCGCGCGCGACGCGGGTCACCTCGTCCGCGAATGCGGACAGCTGGTCGACCATCGTGTTGACCGTCCGCTTGAGCTCGAGCACCTCGCCCTTCACGTCGACGGTGATCTTCTGGCTGAGGTCGCCGTTCGCGACCGCGGTGGTGACCTGGGCGATGTTTCTCACCTGGTCGGTGAGGTTGCGGGCCATGAAGTTGACGTTGTCGGTGAGGTCCTTCCAGGTGCCGGCGACGCCGGGGACCTGCGCCTGGCCGCCGAGGATGCCCTCGGTGCCGACCTCGCGCGCGACGCGGGTCACCTCGTCGGCGAACGACCGCAGCTGGTCGACCATCGTGTTGATCGTGTTCTTAAGCTCGAGGATCTCGCCCTTCACGTCGACGGTGATCTTCTGGCTGAGGTCGCCGTTCGCGACCGCGGTGGTGACCTGGGCGATGTTGCGCACCTGGTCGGTCAGGTTCGAAGCCATGAAGTTCACCGAATCGGTGAGGTCCTTCCACGTGCCGGCCACGCCGGGGACCTGGGCCTGACCGCCGAGCTTCCCGTCGGTACCAACCTCGCGGGCGACGCGGGTGACCTCGGCGGCAAAGCTCGAGAGCTGCTCGACCATCGAGTTCACGGTCGTCCCGATCCGGGCGAACTCGCCCTTGACCGGCCGGCCTTCGATCTCGAGCGCCATCTTCTGGTTCAGGTCGCCCTCGGCGACCGCGACGATCACGCGCGCGACCTCGGTGGTGGGACGGACCAGGTCGTCAATCAGGCCGTTGACCGAGTCGACCGCCGTGCTCCAGGCGCCGCCGGCGCCGTGCAGGCGCGCGCGCTCGGTCATGCGGCCCTCGCGGCCGATGATCTCGGCGACGCGTACCAGCTCGGCCTCGAGCGCGGCGTTGCGGGCCGCCATCTGGTTGTAGGCGGCCTCTAGTCGCCCGATGTCGTCTTTGCGACGTGCCGGCAGGCGGACGCCGAAGTCTCCTGCCGCGGCCGCCTGAAGCGCGTGCTCGAGACGGGCGAGCGCGGGGTCGTCGACGCGTGCGGCGGCCGCGCCGTTTGTTGCCCTCCGTGAGCCGGCCGCGCCATTCGTCGCCTTCCGCGTGGACCCCACCGGGAGAGTGCCGCTCTGGTCGTCCGCCCCAGTCTTCGCCATGCCTTGCGCCTCCGATTCAGTTGCTCCCGCGAGCCGCCCCCTGCTGGCTGCGCGATTGCGCGTTACCGACGGTAAAGATTATCGCTGGAATGTGTCCAAATAGCGGCGTCACATGTTGCTTAAACACGTGTTCTAGGACGAGCGTCCAAGAAGTTTGGGCACGCTTGGTGGGGCGATGCGCGCGGGAGGCGAGTCTGAGGCGTTCGCGCGGCCGGTTCTGCTACCAGCCGCCGCGCCAGTCGACGCTGCTGGCGCGCGCCTTGGCGGCCGCCATCCGGGCGTGCTTGCGCTTCTCGAGCCGCCACTGGATCAGCGAGAGGATCACGATGATCGTCGGGAAGAAGATGATCGTCATGAACATCGCGTTCGTGATGACCGTGTCGGTCGTCTCGCCGTACCAGCCCTCGCCGCCGTGGGAGACGCCGTTCGCCAGCGCGGCCGGGGCGTTCGCAAGCAACAGGATCGTGGCGGTCGTCAGACCGGTGATGATCCGAGCGCGGCGCATCGGCCATTAAGAGTATCGGAGAGCCCGCCGGGACACGAGTTGTCGTTGGTCTCGGCACCTGGGGGTGAGTTGGCCGGCGCGCCGGCCGACTCACGGGACGCTGTCGTACAAACTCGGCGAGTGTGGGATCCGTTGTGTCGGGGTCATAACGCACCGGGCGGGTCACGGAGGCGCTCGCCGAAGTTTGGCGATTTACCCCTCAAAAATGAGGGGTAAATCGCCAGTGACCGGGGGTCACGCCATGGGCGGTCGGTCACAGCCCCTCGCCGCTTTGTGAGCCGACCACAACGCCAATCAACTACGCGACAGCGTCGGTGCGTGCGCGGACTGCGACGGTCCCGCAGGCGGGCGTCGATTGGCAGATTCCGCAGGTGCGCCGGGGGGCGACGGGTCCGCCGGCGACCCTACGCCACCGCGGCGCTCTCGCGACGACCGCCGACCGCGGCCAGGGCCTGAAGCAGCACCGGGTTGTAGGTCTCGCCCTTGGTCGTTATCTCCAGGTGGTTGATCGGCGCCTCAAGCACGTCCGCCCCGAGCGCGGTGGCGAGCTCGCGCTGCTTGCGTGGCGGGACCGCACTGTCGCGGGCGGTGAGCACGACCGCGGCGGGGATCGGCAAGGGCCGTAGCCACGGCCGCGAGTCGAAGCGGCCGAGTTCGCGCCCCGCCTCGACGATGTCGGGCACGGAGTGGCGCATCATCTCGGACAGGACCCACGCGGTCTGGGGGGAGTCGCGCATGCCGGCCCGGCTCAGTCCGGCGCGCCACGTCGCTCGGGGCGCCACCGTCAGCATCAGCCCGACCAGCCCGAGCGCCTTGAACGCCCGGCGCGTCTCGGGATCCTGCCAGTGCTGGGCGGTCCCGCTCAACACCAGCCCGCTGACGACGTCGAGGTGGTCGCGCGCCATCAGTTGGCCGATCGCGCCGCCCATCGAGTAGCCGACTACGACCGCCGGCGCGGCGCCGAGCACGCGCAGCGCGGCGGCGGCGTCGCCGGCGCAGTCGGTCAGCCGGAACGGCGTGAGCGCACGCAGGCCGCGCCCGTGTCCGCGGTGGTCGATCGCGAGGACGCGATAGCCGGCCGCCGCCAGCGCGTAATAGGCGCCACACCAGTTGAGATCGGCGTTCGCGACCCAGCCGTGGAGCAGCATCACGACCGGGCCGTCGCCGCCGGTGTCACGTAGGAACAGCTCGCCGCGATCGGGCGCGATGACCGTCCGCGCCGGCGGCATTTCGATCGGGGGAACCGGGGGGAATGTGGTTCGACGCACGCAGGCGATGCTAGTAGTGACCGCCCCCGCGAGCACGCCCGCATTCGAGGAGCCTCTGGCGGCGCTGCGCGTTGTCCTCGGGCCTTCGTGTAGCGCGGCTACAGGTCAGGCCCTTCACCCTTGCGCAGCATTCACCATCGGCACCTCTCGGTGCGACCGTGCTCACAGCGACGACCACGGCGCGCGCCCTGCATACCATCACTCACATGGCCGTCGTAATCGCATCGGACCTGGGCAAGGACATTGCCGGCGAGCCGCTGCTGCGCGGCATCTCGTTCAAGCTGGAGCGCCGTGACCGCGTGACGCTGTCCGGACGAAACGGCGCCGGCAAGACCACGCTGCTCCGGATGCTGTCGGGCGAGGCCTCGGTCGACTTCGGCGACCTTACGCTAGCCAAGGACACCAAGATCGCGCTCCACGACCAGCGCCCGCCGCGCGAGCGCGGCCTGAGCCTCCGCGAGTACGTCCTGTCCGGCGCACGCGAGCTGGTCGCGATCGAGGAGGAGCTGGCTGCGCTCGAACAGGCGATGGCCGCCGGCGCCCACGACGACGCGACGCTCGGCCGCTACGCCGAGGCTCAGGCGCGGCTCGAGCACGCCGGCGGCTACGGCTGGCGCGACCGCGCCCTGGCGGCCCTCCACGGGCTGGGCTTCCGAGACGACGCCGATCTCGACCGGCCTCTGAGCACGTTCTCCGGCGGCGAGCTGACCCGCGCCTCGCTCGGGCGTGCGCTCGCCGGGGACCCCGATCTGCTGCTGCTCGACGAGCCGACGAACCACCTCGACATCGAGTCGCTCGAGTGGCTCGAGCAGCACCTGGCGAGCCTGGACGCCGCGATCGTCCTGGTGGCGCATGACCGCTGGTTCCTCGAGGCGGTCGGCACAAGCGTGCTCGAACTCGAAGCCGGCCGCGGCAAGTTCTTCAAGGGACCGTGGCACGCTTGGCGCCGGGAGAAGGCCGCCCGTGACCTGGCGCTCGGACGGGCGATCGAGCGCCAGGAGGCCGAGATCGAGCGCCTCGAGCGGTTCGTGACCCGGTTCCGCGCCGGTACCCGTGCCCGGCAGGCGCAGTCGCGCGTGAAGAAGCTCGCGAAGATGGACCGCCTGAACCGCGCAGCGCAAGACGCGGCCGCGCTCGAGTTCTCCTTCAAGCCGCCCGAGCGGAGCGGACGCGTGGTGTTCGAGTTCGAGGACGGGCACGTGGAGGTGGACGGCCGCGTGCTCCTGGACGACGTCGAGCTGTGGCTCGAGCGAGGGGAGCACGTGTCGCTGGTCGGGCCGAACGGCGCTGGCAAGACCACGCTCATCGAGACCCTCGCCGGACGCCGCGAGCTGAGTGGAGATGGTCCCGTCACCGTGTCGGGCAAGCTCCGGACCGGGCACAACGTGAAGATCGGGTTCCTGTCCCAGCACGCCGAGGAGCTGTCGGCGGGCAGCGCGCGAACGGTGCTCGAGGCGACGACGCACCTGACCAAGCTCACGCCGAACAGCGCGCGGGCGCTGCTAGGCCGCTTTCTGTTCTCTGGCGAGGACGCCGAAAAGCCGCTCGAGGTGCTCTCAGGTGGAGAGCGGCGGCGGCTGTCGCTGGCGATCCTCGTGCAGTCGGGCGCCAACGTGCTGATCCTGGATGAGCCGACCAACCACCTCGACCTTGAGAGTCGAGAGGCACTCGAGGCGGCGCTCAACGAGTTCGGTGGCTCGCTGCTGCTCGTCTCGCACGATCGCGCGCTACTCGACGCGGTCGGGAAGCGGACGGTGGCGATCGAGGACCGGACGTCGCACAGCTACGTCGGAGGCTGGCCCGAGTACGTCCGCGCCCGGGAGGAGCGCGCGCAGCGGAAGCCCGACAAGCCGGACAAGCCGATCAAGGAGCCCAAGCCGCGTTCCCGGTCGGCTCGCACTCCGCCCAGGTCGGACAGCGCCCGCGAGCAGCAGCGGCTCGAACGCGAGATAGAGGCTGCCGAGGCGTCGCTGAAGGCCCTCGAGGAAGAACTCGCGGATCCGGTTGCGTGGTCGACGCCGCAGCGGACCGCGCAGGCGACCGCACGCCACGACGAGGCCAAGCGTGCGGTGGACGAGCTCTACCAGCGCTGGGAGCGGATCGCCGGCTAGCCGGGCGCTTTCGTCAGGTGCGCCCCGCCGAAGATCGAGCCACACTCCTTCTGGGCGGTCTGGAACGCCGGCGAGCTCGGGTCGATCCCGGCGCCACTGATCTTGACGCCGATGGCCCCGTTAGGCCCGGACTGGAACTGCGGATCGGGGAAGTTGGGCACGCCGTGTGTGCGCATACACTTCGCCATCGCAAGCGCTTGCGACTTCGCCTTGGCGGTCTGGGCCGCGGTCGGATGACCGCCGTTCGGGAGGTAGGACTGGCAGTCCTTCATCGCCGCCTTGAACGCCGGCCCGTTCACCGCGACCCCGTTCACGGTCGTGCTGTTCGGTGTTTGCTGGACCTGGAGGTCGATCCGGCCGCCGGTCGGATCGGGGAAGTTCGGAACGCCGTGAGTGCGCATGCAGTGCGCAAACTGGAGTGCCTTGGCGTTGGCGGCGGCCGTGTCCTGGAGCGACGTGGAGCCGCCGGCACCCGGGCTCGAGGTGCCGGCGCACGCCGTCAGCGAGAGCCCGGCCCCCGCCAGGCAGAGCAGGATCGCGTATCGCACTGTTACCTCCTGGTCGTGGGTCCACAGTGGTACGCCACCGACGGTTACGTCACGGGAACGAGGGCTGTTACCGCACCGTAACCTGGGCTTCGTAACCCTCTCGCTGACCGTGGCGAACCGCCACACTGTTTCGAGGGCAGATGCGCGTGCTGGTGATCGAGGACCATGCTGAGCTAGCCGAGACGGTCGCGCTCGGCCTGCAGCGCGAGGGCATGGCCGTCGACCTCGCATTCGACGGCACCGCTGGGCTGCAGCGTGCCGCGGTCTACGACTACGACGTGATCGTGCTCGACCGCGATCTCCCGGGCGTGCACGGCGACCGGGTGTGCGAGGCACTCGTCAGCCAGGGCGGCCGGGCGCGGGTGCTGATGCTGACCGCGTCGGCCGGGATCGAGGATCGCGTCGCCGGGCTCAGCCTCGGCGCCGACGATTACCTGCCCAAGCCGTTCGCGTTCGCCGAGCTGATCGCGCGCATCCGGGCGCTCGCGCGGCGCGCCCAGCCAGCGCTCGCGCCGGTGATGCGCAGCGGCGATCTGACGCTCGACACGGGGAGGCGGATCGCACATCGCGCCGGCCGGCGGCTCGACCTGACCGCCAAGGAGCTCGCGGTGCTCGAGCTGCTGCTCGCCGCCCGCAACACCGTGGTCTCGCCCGAGGAGCTGCTCGCGCGTGCCTGGGACGAGGCGGTCGACCCGTTCTCGGCGGTCGTGAAGGTGACCATCAGCCGGCTGCGGCGCAAGCTCGGCGAGCCGCCGATCATCGTGACGGTGCCCGGTGCCGGCTACCGCATCTAGGCGTCGGCGACGGTGGCTGCCTCGGCGGACGCTCCGTCTGCGGCTCACGCTGCTTTACGGCAGCCTGTTCCTGGTCGCCGGGGCCGCCCTGCTGGCGATCACGTACGGACTGGTCGCGGGCGGCACGTCGGTGACCCCGAGCAAGTCGTCGGTCGTGATCACCCGCAAGACGGGTTCCAGCCAGCAGCTGCCGGCATTCCCCGCGGGCGTGATCGGCGCCGTGTCGAACCCGGTCAAGGCGCCGCCGAACTCCGGGCTCGGCCAGACCGCACCAGCCGGCTCCCCGCAACCGAACGGACAGGCGGCGGTCGTGCAACTGCTCGCCTACGCAGGCAAGGTGACAGCCGTGTTCAAGCGGCTCACCACTGCCCAGGCGGCGCAGCTGAGGGCGCAGCAGAGCAAGGCCGACGCCCGCTACGAGGAGCTCCGCACGTCGCAGCTGGACACGCTCCTGACGCGGTCGGGCCTCGCGCTAGCGATCATGGCGCTGGCATCGATCGGGCTCGGGTGGCTGATCGCGGGGCGGGCGCTTCGCCCGGTGCGGACGATGAGCTCCCGTGCCCGCGGGATCTCCGAGCGCAACCTGCATGAGCGCCTCGCGCTCGACGGTCCCGACGACGAGCTCAAGGAGCTCGGCGACACGTTCGACGGGCTGCTCGGCCGCCTCGAGGCGGCGTTCGAGTCGCAGCGCCGGTTCGTCGCCAACGCCTCGCACGAGCTGCGGACTCCGATCACGCTCGAGCGCGCGCTGGTCGAGGTGGCCCTCAGCGACCCCAGCGCGTCGGTCGAGTCGCTGCGCGAGACGTGCCGCCGCGTGCTCACAGCCTCAGAGCAGCAGGAGCGGCTGATCGAGGCGCTGCTGACGCTCGCCCGGAGCCAGCGAGGGCTTGAGTCGCGCGCCCCGGTCGACCTCCGCGAGGTCACAACCGAGGTCGTGCGCGCAGTGCCGTCGAACGGCATCGAGGTGCAGACCGAGCTCGGCGACGCCTCGACGACGGGTGATCCGGCAATGGTGGAGCGCCTCGTCGCCAACCTGATCCAGAACGCGGTCCGCCACAACGAACAGGACGGCTGGGTCACCGCTTGGACCGGAATCCGAGACGGCGAGCCAACGGTCGAGGTGACGAACAGCGGCCCGGTCGTGGCGCCAGACCAGGTCGACGAGCTGACCAAGCCGTTCGCCCGGCTGGGTCAGAACGGCTCGGTCGCGCCCCGGAACGCGGATGCTCGGCAGGGCGTCGGGCTCGGGCTGTCGATCGTGCAGGCCATCGCCGACGCCCACGGCGCCCACCTGACGACCGATCCACGGACCGAGGGCGGCCTGAAGGTCGCGGTCAGGTTTCCGCGGGTGGCCGATTGACGTAGTCGCGCGCGGCCTCGGCCATCAGTCGAGGGCTGTCCAGCAGGATCCGGCGCCGGCGCAGCCCGGCGATCAGCGATTCCTCGTCCTCGAAGCTCACCTGGGTGGCGATCGCGGGCCGGAACGTGATCGTCAGGGCACCGAGGCACTCTCCGGCGACCTGGCCATCGATCTCGAGCCTCGCGCCGGCGAAGGCCCCGGCGACGTCGATCACGAGTTCGGAGGTGGACGCGATCACCACCGGCGGCGCGAAGCCGCCGTGCTTGGGCAGGGAGGTGAAGACGTAACCGTCGACGGGGGTCAACAACAGCGGACCGCCGGCGGAGATCGCATAGCCGCTCGACCCGATCGGCGTGCTCACAACCGCGCCGTCGCCGGCCATGCGGGCGTACAGCGAACCGTCGATCGAGGCAGAGAGGCGTACCTGCCCGCCGCTGGCCCGGACCAACGCGACGTCGTTCAGTGCAAACAGGGATTCGCCTTCGGGGCGCTCGACCCACAGCGCTGGATACAGCCGCGGGGTCCACTCGCCCGCGGCGAACCGGTCGAGCGCGCGGCTGACGTCGGCGGCGGTGATGTTGGCGAGCGCGCCGAGGCTCCCGCACGCGACCCCGAGAACCGGCCGGCCCGAGACCGCGCCGGCGCGGAGCGCGGCGAGCGTGGTCCCGTCGCCGCCGATCGAGATGATTAGATCGATCCTGGCAATATCGCCCTTTTTCGCGATCGGCCGCTGCGGATAGGCGGTCGCGACCTGGACGACGTCGACGGCGTGCCGTTCGGTCCATTCCTGGATCTGGCGCAACGGCTCGTCGACATTCCGCGTTGGGTGCACGAGGATCCCGACGCGCTTGTGGCGCTCGCCCGAACCGGCGGGCACGCCGCGCTGTGGAATAGACGTCGTCATGCTCGCCGGGCGAACCATATTGCGGCGACGTCGGGAGGACTCTCTAAACTCGAACTAACGATGGCACCGCTTAGCGATGCGTCGCCGATCCGGGTTGCGCTGATCGATGATGACAGCGGTTTGCTCACCGTTCTGGAACGGCGCCTGGGAGCCCTTCGCTGGGAATCGCAGGTACTGGGGTTTCCGCCCGATGCCGGCCATCTGGCGGCGCTCCGCCTGCACGCGCTGATCGTCAACCCCGCACTCACCGGCCTCGACTACATCGAGCGGGTGACGACGGCCCTCCCGGGTCTGGCGCTGCTGGTGTGCAGCGGGCCGGTGACGGTCTCCGAGCGGGTCAAAGGTCTCCGTGCAGGCGCCGACGACTGGCTGACCAAGCCGTGTCACCCCGAGGAGCTGGTCGCGCGCACCCAGGCCGTGCTGCGGCGCCGCCGAGCGGGCGAGTTGCCGGTCGAGGAGTCTGTGATCGAGGCCGGCGAGATCACGATCCGCCCCGATCGGTTCGACGCCTACTCGGGCGAGCAGGGCGCGTCGCTGTCGCGCAAGGAATTCGAGCTGCTCCGCCAGCTGGCGGCCGCGGACGGGCGCGTACTGGAGCGCGAGGACATCTACCAACGGGTGTGGGGCTACACGATGGCACGCGGCGACCGGTCGGTGGATGTGTTCGTGCGCAAGCTGCGTCAGAAGCTCGAGCAGATCTCGCCCGGCTGGCGCTACGTGCACACGCACTTCGGCGTGGGCTACCGGTTTGCGGCGGAGCCGATCGACGACGATGCGCCGGCCGTCGAAGCGCCTCGAGGTCCGGGGACCGTCGACGGGGCCCGGGCGTCCGCACGCCAGGACTTCGCCGCGGTACGCTAGATCTCGTTGAACACGACCGTCCGCAACATCCTGATCGTCCTCGTACTGGCCGCGATTGTCGGGACGCTGTCGGGCGGCGAGACCGCGGCCAACGTCGCGATCCAGGCGGTAACGCTCGCATTCCTTGGGACGCTGTGCTGGTTCGCGTCGATCATGTACCGCCAGCACCGGTCCACGCTGTACTCGCTTGGCGACGGCCGGCGTGCCGTGCTCTACATCGCGATCGGCGTCGGGACGTTGACGTTGACGGCGACTACTCGCATGTGGAACAGCGGCGGCGCGGCGTCGGTCGCATGGCTGCTGCTGCTCGGCGGCGCGGTATACGCGGTGTTCGCCGTGCTCTGGTCGGCGCGCAAGTACTAACAGTTCACGACGCGACCGGGCGCGGGCGCGGAGGTCCCGACCCGGTTTCGCCGGCGCACGTGGGGCACAGGCCTTCGAGCAGCACGTGCGCCCGTTCCACCTCAAAGCCTGGTTCGCGGAGCCTGAGCTCGATGCGCGCGGGCTCGATGTCGTGCAGCGCGCTGCACCGCCGGCAGCGGAAGTGGTGGTGAGGGGAGACGTTAGCGTCGAACTGCCGGGGCCCTGGGCCCTCGACCACGCCGAGGAGCCCGGCTTCGGCCAGTTCCCCGAGTGCGTTGTAGACGGTCGCCCGTGACAGCTCGGGTAGCTGGGCCCTCGCCCGCTGGAACACCTCCTCGGCGCTCAGGTGTCCGTTCGCGGTGCCCGCGAACAGGCCGTAGATCGCGCGGCGCTGGGCGGTCGCCCGGAGGCCGTGGGCCCGCAGCAGCTGAGCCAGCGCCACATCGGAGAGCGGGGTGGGGGAGGCGGATGACATCTGGAAACCGTCTGAGGTGGGATCCGATCCAGATCTGCTGCAAACGGAGCGTACCGCGGTGACCAGACGGGCCGCCGCGCCAGCCCTATCCTCGATCGCGTGTCAGTAGTTCCAGCCGACAAGCGTCGCGATCTCCCCGACGAGCCCGGCGTGTACCTGTTCCGCGACCGCCGCGGCAAGGTGATCTACGTCGGGAAGGCCAAGTCGATCCGCAAACGGGTCGCGTCGCATTTCTCCAATCCGAGCACGCGAGGAGGCCGGGATCTGGTCGACATGATCGACCAGATCGAGGCGCTGGTCGTGCACACCGAGACCGAGGCGCTGCTCGCCGAGCAGAACTTCATCAAGCAGTACAAGCCGCGGTTCAACATCCGCCTGCGCGACGACAAGTCGTACCCGTACATCGCGATCTCGCTCGACGAGGATTTTCCGCGGGTCTACTTCACCCGCGAGCGCCACCGCCGTGACCGCGCCTACTTCGGTCCGTACAGCAACGCCAAGCGGGTCCGCGCGACGCTCGAGGTGCTCGGCAAGGTGTTCCTATTCCGCTCGTGCGAGGGCCCTGAACCCGGCCGCCGGAGCGGGTCGCCGTGCCTGGACTACTACATCAAGCGGTGCGAGGCGCCGTGCGTAGGCTATGTGAGCCGCCAGGACTACCGGAAGGGAATCGACGGTGTGATCGACTTCCTGTCGGGCCGCTACCGGGAGATCGAGCGCTCGCTCGAGCGCTCGATGCGCGAGGCGGCGGCCGAGCAGCGGTTCGAGGACGCCGCCCGCGACCGCAACCGGCTGCGAGCCGTCCACTCGCTGCTCGAGCGTCAGCGCGTCGCCAATCAGGCGACGGGCACGCTCGACGCGATCGCGGTCGCCGTCCACGAGGGCGAGGCCAACGCCCAGGTCTTCCAGGTGCGCGACGGGGTGCTGTCCGACCGCCAGAGCTTCTATCTCGACAACGAGGGCCACGGCGGGATCGCCGAGGTCGCCGAGGCGTTCATCCTCCAGTACTACACGAGCGCGATGATGGTGCCGCCACTGCTGGTAGTCCAGCGCGAGGTCGCGGCGTCGGCGCCGGTGCTGGCGGAGGCCCTCAGCGCCCGGCGCGACGGCGCGGTCGAGATCCGGGCCGCCGAGCGTGGGGACAAGCGGCGGATCCTCGAGCTCGCCGAGCGCAACGCCCGGCTCGCGCTCGACCAGGAGCGCCTGCGCTCCGAGCGCCGGCGCCAGCAGCGGGTGGAGGCGCTCGACGGCCTCCAGCAGGCGCTCGGGCTCGACACGCTCCCGCTCCGGATCGAGTGCTTCGACATCTCGACGCTGATGGGCACCAACACCGTGGCGTCGATGGTGGTGTTCGAGGGCGGCGCGCCGAAGAAGTCTGACTACCGGCGGTTCAAGATCCGCGGCGACTTCGCGGACAACGGCGTGCCGACGATCGGAGGCACCGCGGGCGAAGCCCGTGGTCCCGACGACTTCGCGGCAATGGAGGAGGTGCTCACGCGCCGGCTCGCGCGCTGGGAGCACCAGCACGACCTGTCCCCGCACGACAAGGACTACGACCCGAGCTTCGCCGCCCTGCCCAACGTGATCGTGATCGACGGCGGCAAAGGCCAGCTGTCGGCCGGCCTGCGCGCGCTCCAGGGGTTCCGCGACCGGGGCGTGGTCGTGATCTCGCTGGCCAAGCGAATCGAGGAGGTGTTCACCGCCGGCGCCAGCGAGCCGCTGCGGCTGCCGCACGACACAGTCGAGCTGCAGCTCCTCCAGCGCGTCCGGGATGAGGCCCACCGGTTTGCGATCACCCACCACCGGATCCGGCGCGATCGCGCGATGACCGCGTCGATCCTCGACGAGCTGCCCGGCGTGGGGCCGGCGCGCAAGCGGGCGTTGCTCAAGCACTTCGGGTCGCCCGACGCGATCCTGTCGGCCTCGCGCGAGGAGCTCGAGGCCGTGCCCGGGCTGCCGGGCAAGCTCGCGCGCGAGGTGTATCGCGAGCTCCACAAGACGGGCGTATGACCGGCGCCTGGTAACACCGCGTACGCCGGTCGGCTCGTCAAGCTTCCTACCATGGAAGTGACAGGAGTGGATCAGCTAGAGCAGCCAACGCAAGACACGCGGGAGCAGGGCTCGGCCCTGGTCGACCTGGTGATCATCACCGGATTCTCGGGCGCCGGCAAATCCACCGCGATGGCGGCCTTCGAAGACGAGGGCTACTTTTGCGTCGACAATCTGCCGTCGGAGATGATCCGGTCGCTCGTCGACCTGTTCATGCACTCGGGGTCGAAGGTACAGCACGCGGCGGTTGTGTCCGACGTCCGCGGCGGCGAGTATTTCGACGGCCTGTCCGCGATGCTCGACGACCTGCGGATCACCGGCGTCACCCATCGGGTGCTGTTCCTCGACGCCGACGAGCAGTCGCTGCTGACGCGCTACAAGGAGACGCGCCGGCGTCACCCGCTCGCGCCAGAGGGCAGCGTCACCGAGGGCATCGCCCGCGAGCGCGAGCTCCTACGTCCGTTGCGGGGGCGCGCGGACGTCGTGATCAACACATCGGGACTGACGGCGGCGATGTTGCGCCGCAAGCTCGCGGACGAGCTGCTCCCGACGCGCACCCCGGGGCGTCTGGCGGTCACATTCCAGAGCTTCGGGTTCAAATACGGGCCGGCGCTGGACCCGGACCTGCTACTCGACGTCCGCTTCCTGCCCAACCCGCATTACGACCGGGATCTGCGGCCGCTGACCGGCGACGACCCGCGGATCGTCGAGTACATCAACCGCGATGGGGAGCTCGACGAGCTCTATGACAGGCTTCATCCGCTGCTCGACTACCTGCTCCCGCAGTACCTGGCCGAAGGCAAGGCTCATCTGGTGGTGGCGATCGGCTGCACCGGGGGGCGCCACCGCTCGGTGGCTATCGCCGCACATCTCGCGAGCCGCTACAGCTCAGAGCGCGAGTACCTGGTGCACGTCGCCCACCGAGACGTGAGCCGCCCGGCGTGATCGACCACATCGGCTTCGAGGTCAGCGACCTGGAGCGGTCGGGCCAGTTCTACGACGCTGTGTTGTACGCGCTTGGGGCCAGGCGCATGGTTCAGTCCGAGCACGTAGTCGCGTACGGCGTCAACGGCCCCCAGCTGTGGATCGTGGTAAGGGGACGCCCGCCGGGGCCGGGCTATGGCCACGTGGCGCTCCGGGCGAGCGGGAAGGCGGCGGTGGACGCCGCCTACGCCGGCGGGCTCGCCAACGGCGGCACCGACGACGGCGCCCCCGGGATGCGGCCTCAGTACGGACAGCGCTACTACGCGGCGTACCTGCGGGACCCCGACGGGCTACGGGTGGAAGTCGCATCGCGGAGATGAGTCGCTAGCCTTCGGCCTGGCCGGCGCACCGTCGGCGCTTTCTCTAAGTCGAAACGGAGGTTCGGATGGCGGTACGCGTCGGTATCAACGGCTTCGGGCGCATCGGCAGGAACGTCTTCCGCGCCGCTTACGAGGCTGGGGCCGACATCGAGTGGGTCGGCGTCAACGACATCGGCGATCCGAAGACGTTCGCCCACCTGCTCAAGTACGACTCGAACTACGGGCCGTTCCCTGGCGAGGTGGGGGAGACCGGCACGGGCTTTCTCGTGGACGGCTCGGAGATCCGCTTCATCTCCGAGAAGGATCCAGCGGCGCTTCCGTGGGGCGAGCTCGGAGCCGACGTCGTGATCGAGTCGACCGGGTTGTTCACCGATCGGGAGAACGCCGCCAAGCATCTCGCGGCCGGCGCCAAAAAGGTGCTGATCTCCGCTCCGGCGACCGAGCCCGACGTGACCGTCGCGCTCGCGGTGAACTTCGAGGAGGCATACGACCCGGCTAAGCACGACGTGATCTCGAATGCGTCCTGTACCACCAACTGCCTGGCCCCAGTCGCCAAGGTGCTCCACGACACGGTCGGGATCAAGCACGGGCTGATGACCACGATCCACGCCTACACCGCCGATCAGCGCCTCCAGGACATGCCGCATCGCGACCTGCGCCGGGCCCGGGCGGCGGCGATCAACCTGATCCCGGCTTCGACGGGAGCGGCAAAGGCGATCGGGCTGGTCATTCCCGAGCTCAACGGCAAGTTGAACGGATTCGCGGTCCGGGCGCCGGTGCCGACCGGCAGTGTGGTCGACCTGACCCTCGAGGCCAACCGGGAGACGACCGTCGAAGAGATCAACGCGGCGATGAAGGCGGCCGCCGACGGGCCGATGAACGGCGTGCTCGAGTACACCGACGAGCCGATCGTGTCCTCGGACATCGTCAAGAACCCGGCATCGTCGATTTTCGACTCGCTGCTCACCGTCGTGATGGACAAGACCATGGTCAAGGTCGTCGCCTGGTATGACAACGAGTGGGGCTACTCCAACCGCGTCGTGGACGTCGCGCAGAAACTGTTGTGAAGACGCTTCGGGACCTGGGGGACGTCAACGGCAAGCGCGTGCTGGTCAGGGTTGACTTCAACGTGCCGCTCGAGCACGGGCAGGTAGCCGACGACACGCGGATCCGCGCGGCGCTCCCTACGATCGAGGAGCTGCGCCGGCGCGGTGCGCGGATCGTGCTCGTCTCACATCTGGGGCGGCCCAAGGACCGCGACCCCGCGCTGTCGCTGACGCCCGTGGGGGCGCGGCTCGGCGAGCTGCTGGCCTGTCCCGTCAAGGTCGCGCCCGATGTGGTCGGCGATGACGTACGCGCGGCGGTCGACGAGTTGGGCGACGGCGAGATCCTGCTGCTCGAAAACGTCCGGTACGAGCCGGGGGAGACGAAGAACGACCCTGACTTTGCCCGCTCGCTGGCGTCATTTGCCGATGTGTACATCGACGACGCGTTCGGGGCGGCCCATCGCGCGCACGCGTCGACCGAAGGGGTCGCGCGGCTCGTGCCCGAACACGCGGCCGGGCTGCTGCTAGAGCGCGAGGTGAACACGCTGACGGCGGTGCTCGAGGATCCGGCCCGGCCGTTGGTCTCGGTGCTCGGTGGAGCCAAGGTGAGCGACAAGATCGGCGTGATCGAGCGGTTCCGAGAGAGCGCGGACACGATCCTGATCGGCGGTGCGATGTGCTTCCCGTTCCTGGCCGCCGAGGGTCATTCGGTCGGGGATTCGCTGTGCGCCGAGGAGGACGTGGAGCTGGCCGGGCGGATACTGTCGTCGAGCGGCGGCGCCGAGCTGCGGTTGCCCGTGGATCTGGTGATCGCGGAGCAGTTCGCCGAGGACGCCGAGGCGCTAGAGCTCGACGGGCTCGACGTCCCCGAGGGATGGATGGGGCTAGACATCGGTCCGAAGACCGCTTCGCTGTATGGCGACGTCATCGCCTCCGCCGGGACCGTGTTCTGGAACGGCCCGATGGGCGCGTTCGAGCTCGCCCCGTTCGCGGCGGGGACGCGCGCCGTCGCCGAGGCGGTGGCGGCTGCGCCGGGCACCACCGTGGTGGGCGGTGGCGACTCCGCCGCGGCCTTGCAGCGGTTCGGGCTTGCGGAGCGAGTGACGCATTTGTCGACGGGCGGCGGCGCGACGCTTGAGATGATCGAGGGCAAGACACTTCCCGGGGTAGAGGCTCTGTCGTGAGCGAGCGCACTCCACTGATCGTCGGGAACTGGAAGATGAACAAGACCGTCGCCGAAGCGGAGGAGTTCATCGCCGCCCTGCTCCCGCGCGTGTCGAGCGTGCAGGGCGTCGAGGTCGGGATCTCGCCGCCGTTCACAGCGTTGCAGGCGATGGTCGACTCGACCCGCGGCTCGCGGGTGGAGGTGTACGCGCAAAACATGCACCACGCCGATTCCGGGGCGTTCACCGGCGAGGTGGCACCGCCGATGCTCGTCGAGGTCGGCGTCCACGGCGTGATCCTCGGCCACTCCGAGCGGCGCGAGCTGTTCGGAGAGACCGACCGTGCGCTTCAGCTGAAGGTGCCGGCCGCGCTGGCCGCAGGTCTCAGGCCGATCCTGTGCGTCGGTGAAACGGAGGACGAGCGCGAGGCTGGCGACACCGAGCGCAAGCTCCGCCATCAGGTCCAGGAGGACCTGGCCCGCGTGGACGTTTCGCGGCTGGGCGAGATCGTGATCGCGTACGAGCCGATCTGGGCGATCGGGACCGGGCGGGTCGCGACACTGGAGCAGGCCCAGGAGGCGATTGCGTTCATCCGAGCGCTCGTCGCGGACCGGTCCCGGGACCAGGCTGAGTCGACGCGAGTCCTGTATGGAGGCAGCGTCAAGGCCGAGAACTGCGACGATCTACTGTGCCTGCCGGACATCGACGGGGCGCTCGTCGGAGGCGCAAGCCTCGACGCGGAGTCGTTCGCGGCGATCGTCCAGGCGGCGTCGTCGCGCTGATGGCGCTCCCTGCCGGTCCCGATCGGCTGCCTGCGCCGTCTTGCGTGTTGGTCGTGCTCGACGGGTGGGGGCTCGCGCCCGACGGTCCCGGGAACGCGGTGTCGCTGGCGCGCACCCCGGTGTTCGACAAGCTGTGGTCGACGTATCCGCATTGCCAGTTGACCGCGTCCGGGCTCGCGGTCGGCCTGCCGGACGGCCAGATGGGGAACTCCGAGGTCGGGCACATGAACCTGGGCGCCGGCGCGGTCGTGATGCAGGACCTGACCCGGATCGACGAGGCAGTCGCTTCCGGGGATCTGTCCTCGAATGAGGTGCTGCGCGCCGCGTTCTCGGACGCCGCCCGCGTGCACCTGATCGGGTTGGTGTCGGACGGGGGAGTGCACTCGGGGTTTGGGCACCTCGAGGCGCTGATCCGGCTCGGCGCCTCGCTCGGGGTCGACGATCTCGTGCTGCACGCGTTCACCGACGGCCGCGACACGCTGCCCGAGTCCGGCGCTGGCTTCCTCGAGACCGTGCAGGGCTGGATGGCGGACGCCGGGGCGGGCCGGATCGGCTCGGTCGTCGGCCGCTATTGGGCGATGGACCGCGACCGGCGTTGGGACCGGATCCAGCGTGCGTACGATCTGCTCGTCCACGGCCGGGCCGAGCACCGCGCTGCGTCGGGCGCGGAGGCAGCGCAGGACGCGTACGCGCGCGGCGAGACCGACGAGTTCATCACGCCCGTCGTCGTGGGCGAGTTGGAGGCGCTGATCCGGCCCGGGGACTCGGTGTTCGCGTTCAACTTCCGCCCAGATCGGATGCGCGAAATCACGCGTGCGCTCGCCGAGCCCGGGTTCTCCGAGGTCGATCGTGGCGGCGCACCGGTCGTCGAGCGCTACGCGACCATGACTGAGTATGAGGAGGACTGGGACTATCCGGTCGCGTTCGCCCCGTCGCATCCGGATCTGACGCTGCCGCACGTGCTGGCGGACCGTGGGGTTCGGCAGCTGCATGTGGCCGAGACCGAGAAGTATGCGCACGTGACGTACTTCTTCAACGGTGGCGAGGAGACCGCGTACGAGGGCGAGCGCCGCGAGTTGGTCGATTCACCCCGGGACGTACCCACCTACGACAAGAAGCCTGAGATGAGCGCGCGCGAGGCCGCGGACGCGTTCGTCTCCGCGTGGCGCGAGGACTCGCCGACGTTCGGGATCATCAACTTCGCCAACACGGACATGGTCGGGCATACCGGGGTGATCTCGGCGGCGGTCGCCGCGATCGAAACCGTGGACGAATGTCTTGGCTCCGTGGTCGAGGCGGTTCACGAGTCGGGCGGCGCGTGCATCATCACCGCCGACCACGGGAACGCGGACCACATGCTCGAGGACGACGGCAGCCCGAACACCGCGCATTCCCTTAACCCGGTGCCGCTTATCGTGACCGTGCCGGGGTTGAAGCTCCGGGCTGACGGGGGAGTGCTGGCGGACGTGGCGCCGACCGTGCTTCAGGTGCTGGGGATCGAGCAGCCGGACGCGATGACAGGGACGTCGCTGATCGAGGATCCCTAGGCGAGGAACCCGACGCCAAGATGGAGATCGCGTCGGCGTCGCCGCGACTGCGCGTCAGGCGGGCGGTTCCATCGCGGATGATCACGTCCCGGTCTTCGCCGTCGTCGATCCGAATCCGGCGCCGCCCGACGTCGAACGCGGTCGGGTCGAAGCGCGCCACGAGCCGCTCGAGCGCGGCGCCGACCGGATTCCGGCTGGCGTTCGCGGCCGAGTCGTCGGTCGCGTTCCTGGCTTTCATCCCAGTTCCCATCTCCCCAGTGGGCGTCACGAGCGAGTGCGTCTGGCCACAGATGATCGGTCGGGCGTGGCGGTCGATCTATGCGCGCATTGTGTACTATACTTGACACTGAGCGACTTAGATTTCATACTGATCGCGAATACCGATTCTCATCCTTAACAAGGAGAGGTTTGACATGGCATTGATTCGATGGGAGCCCGCTCGCGAGCTCTCTAGCATGCAGAGCGAGATGAATCGCCTGTTCGGCACCATCTTCGACACCCCGACCCTTCGCAACGGGCGTCACGCGTCGCTGCGCAGCTGGATTCCGGCGATGGACGTGACCGAGAACGACAGCGAGTACATCCTCAAGGCCGATCTCCCTGGCCTGAGCGACGGCGACGTCAACGTCGAGCTCGACGATAACGTCCTGCGGATCTCCGGTGAGCGGAAGTCCGAGCACGAGGAGAGCAAGGCCGGCTACCACCGCGTGGAGCGCGCCTTCGGCCGCTTCTCGCGTTCGCTGAGGCTCCCCGAGGGCGTCACCGCCGAGGGCGTCCAGGCGAACTTCGACAACGGCGTGCTCGAGGTTCACATCCAGAAGCCCGAGCAGCGCAAGCCGCAGAAGGTCGAGATCTCGGTCGGCCGCGAGGCCAAGACGATCGAGGGTGGCGAGGACACAGAGTCCCCGCAGGCGGCCTAACTCTCACGCGGCTTAGTTCCGCACCCAAGTAGGGTCCGGGCCGTGTTCACGG
>DATJYY010000175.1:0-3593 GCA_035499395.1 Solirubrobacteraceae bacterium | reverse complement strand
GCGTACACCTCATCGTGGTGGAGCGGGTGGAAATCGCCGCTGGCCCCGGCGTAGCGGACGAAGTCCGTGCGCCCCAGCGGTCCGACCCTGAGGCTCAACGTGTCGCCCTCCACGAGGGCGACCGGCGCCGCGGGCACGACTGCTGTCTCGGTTGCGCTCATGCTCATGCTCCCGTTTCGATCAGCGTGTCGGTGCGGCGCACAGCCAGCTCTCCGCGCTGGTTGGTGAACTCGGTGTCGATCGTGATGAACGTCATCGCGCCGCCGCGCTTGCCCTCCCGGGTGCTCACGTCCTTGATCACCTGACGAGCGGTGAGCTCATCGCCGGCGCGGACGGGAGCGAGGTACTCCCAAGTCACCTCACCGTGGAGCACGCGGGCGAGGTCGGCGCCGATCGCCTGTGTCAGTCCTGTCACGCCGCCGGCGCGCCAGTGACTGATGAGGACCGTAACGGTCGGCGTGACGGGAATGCCGTCGAACCCCGCGCTCTGTGCCGCGTCTGGATCCCACCAGACGGGGTCATTGTCGCCGAATGATTTGGCCAGCTCGGCGAGCTTGCTCCGGTCAATCGGAAACGAAACGGGTGCGAGCTCCGTGCCGACGGCGGACTGATCGATCATTGAACGGCTCCTCGAGGTCGAGATCTCGGCATGTGCGCTCGGGCACTGTAAGGACGACGGGCGCCGCGCACTTGGGACCAGCATCCAATCCCGGGCCGAGGTTTTGGACGGCGGCCCAGGAATCGCCGGGCGCCCCGTTCTTAGCCTGCCCGCATGGATTTGCGGGACACCCCGGAGCAGGCCGCATATCGCGGCGAGGTGCGGGCATGGATCGAGGCGCATCGCCACGAAGCCCCGCCCCCAACACGCGGCAACCATTCAGTCGACCCGGAGCCGTATCGCCGCTGGCAGGCTCGGCTCGCCGAGGCCGGGCTGGTCGGGGTGACCTGGCCCGAGGAGTACGGCGGGGCCGGGCTGGGGCCGGTCGAGCAGCTGATCGTACGCTCGGAGCTGCGGCGGGCCGGCTGCGGCGGAATCCTCGACAACATCGCGGTCGGGATCATCGGGCCGACGATCATCGCCCGCGGCAGCTCAGAGCAGCAGCGGCGCTATCTCGGGCCCATGCTGCGCGGCGAGGAGGGCTGGTGTCAGCTGTTCTCCGAGCCCGCAGCGGGTTCGGACCTGGCCGGCGTCCGGACGCGGGCGCGCCACACCGCGGACGGCTTCTCGATCAGCGGTCAGAAGGTTTGGACAACCGGTGCTCAGCATGCGGACTTCGGCCTGCTGCTCGCGCGCACCGACCCGGACGTTCCCAAGCACAAGGGGTTGACGATGTTCCTGGTCCCCATGCGCGTCCCCGAAGTGACCGTCCGGCCGCTGCGGGGGATGTCGGGCGGTGCATCGTTCAACGAAGTCTTCTTCGACGATGTTCCGGTTGGAGATCAGGCCGTGCTCGGCTCGGTCTCCGGCGGCTGGGGCGTCGCGCTTACGGCGCTGATGTTCGAGCGCGCCACGCTGCTGGGGGCGTTTGACGAAATCGGGTTCAGCGCCGAGCGGTTCGCTGCGCCGTTCGCCGAGCATCGCGAGCTTGCGGACGCTCACCTTCGCCAGCGCCTGGCCCAGGTGACCTGCGGACTGCTGTCTTTGCGCTACTCCAGCTATCGCACGCTCACCGCGCTGTCCCGCGGCGCTGTGCCCGGTCCCGAGGCGGCGCTCGGCAAGATCGGCGTGATCGAGGCGGCTCGCCAGGGGTGTGAGCTGATCGCCGAGCTGGTTGGGCCGGACGCGCTCGAGGGCGATTGGGGCGAGACCGCGTTCAATCTGCCGGGACTGCGCTCAGGCGGCGGGACGGAGGAGGTGCTGCGCAACATGGTCGGCGAGCGGGTGCTCGGTCTACCGCCCGAGCCGCGCACCGACAAACGGACGCCATTCCGCGAGCTTGGCCGCAGCCCGGCCGGCGCAGGAGTTCCGGCGTGAACTTCGATCTGGCCGACGAGCAGCGGCTGCTCCGCGACGCCGCACGGGACGCCCTCGCCCGGCTCGACAGCGTCGCCGGCGCGCGGGATGCGCTCGACGGCGCGCCTCTGCCCGATCCGTGGCCGACCGCCCGCGCCGCCGGGTGGACCGGGTTGCTCGTCGGCGAGAAGGACGGTGGGGCCGGGCTCGACGTGTTCGACGCGATGCTCGTGCTCGAGGAGTGCGGGCGCCGGCTGACGGGCGCCGGATTGATCGGGCACCTCGCGGCCACGCGTCTGCTGGCGGGCGCGGCAGGGCGCGGCGACGTCGGCGCGGCCGCCGTTCTTCCGAGCCTCGCCGCCGGCGACCGGTGCGCCGCGATCGTGCTGGCGCGCCCGCCGGCAGCCGACGAGAAGCCGTGGACGGTCGAGGCGGAAGCAGGCGGGACTCGCCGCGCGCCGCTGCCAACAGCACAACCGGGTGGCGGGTGCGATGCGGTGCTCGTGACCGGTGAAGCCGGCTACCAGCTTGACGCCGCCGGCGCCGACCTGCTCGTCGTCCCCGCGGTTCTCGGCACCGGCGAACACCGCGCGACGCTCGTCGCGGCAGATGCCGCCGGGCTCGCTGTCGAGGCGACCCCGCGCGGCGACGCCTCCCGGCCGATCGCGCGCGTGTCGCTGGAGGGCACCCCGGCGATACTGCTCCACGCGGGACCCGACGATCTCGCCGATGTGTGGGACGTCGTCCAGGCCTTGCTGGCCGCCGACGCACTGGGGGTCAGCGAGGCAATGCTCGAGATGGGCGTCGCCTACGCCAAGGATCGGCACGCGTTCGGGCGCCCGATCGGCTCCTACCAGGCGATAAAGCACCAGCTCGTCGAGATCCTTCGCCACGTCGAGGCCACCCGCAGCCTCTGTTACTACGTCGGCTACGCGGCACGGGAGCGGCCGTCCGATCTGCCGCTCGCCAGCGCCTGTGCGCGCTTCGCCGCCGAGGACGCCGCGACCTACGCGACCCGCACGTGCATCGCCATTCACGGCGGCATCGGCACGACCTGGGAGCACGACGCACCGCTGTTCTGGCGGCGCGCGCAGCTCTCGAGGTTGCTGGCAGGCGGTGTGACCGGCGCCGGCGATCGCGTCGCTACCGAGATCGTCAAGCACGCGCGCGCCCAGGCCGGTGCAACCGCGACCACTTAGCAATCAACGACCGAAGGGGACAGATCATGGGTTCACTGGACGGGCGCGTGGCGCTCATCACCGGCGCCGGGCACGGCCTCGGCCGCGAGCATGCGCTCCTGTTCGCCAGAGAGGGCGCGCAGGTGGTGGTCAACGACCTCAGCGTCAACCTCGACGGCTCAGCCCTCGAGGCGTCGGCCGCCGAGCGCGTGGTCGAGGAGATCCTTGCCGCCGGCGGGGAGGCGGTCGCGAACCACGGCGACGTGGGGGATTTCGAGAGCGCGCACGCGATGGTGGCGCAAGCGATCGACGAGTTCGGACGACTCGACGTGCTCGTCAACAACGCCGGCTTCGTCCGCGACAGCTTCCTGCACAAGATGACCGAGCAGCAGTTCGACGACGTCATCCGCGTCCACATCAAGGGCCACTTCAACACGATGCGCCATGCCACCGACCACTGG
>DATJYY010000174.1:0-3237 GCA_035499395.1 Solirubrobacteraceae bacterium | reverse complement strand
CGGCTGTGGCTGACTAACGATCCCACGGGGGACCGTGTGTTCCGTCGTTATCTGGCCGTCAGCGAACGGGTGCTGGTGGCGATGGAGGAGGCGGGCGTTGCCCGGCCGAGCAAGGACCGTCGGGTGCGCGCGGCCTTTCTGCTCGTCAATGACCTCGCGATGCTCCTGCTCGCGAGGCAGCTCAGTGACGCCCTTGGGTTCGACCTGCAGACGCCTGCCGGCATGGCTGCCTGGGCCGGCGAGGCGGTGGACGTCTATTCCCAGGGTGCCTTCCGTGTCGAAGACCGAGGAGAGCCATGAACGATGACATCGTCCGCATCGAGGGCCTGGTCAAGCAGTTCGGCAGCTTCCGGGCCCTGGACGGCCTCGACCTCCATGTACGTCGTGGCGAGGTGCACGGGTTCCTCGGGCCCAATGGCGCCGGGAAGTCGACCACGATCCGGATCCTGCTCGGCCTGATGCGCCACGACGGCGGCACGATCACGCTCTACGGCCGCGACCCGTGGCGCGAGGGAACCCAGTTGCGGGCTGACTTGGCCTACGTGCCCGGTGATGTGTCGCTGTGGCCGGGTCTCACCGGTGGGGAGTGCATGGACATCCTGGCCGGCGTCCACGGCGGGATGGACCCGGGGCGGCGGGCCGAGCTCATCGAGCGCTTCGAGGTCGATCCGACCAAGCGGGCGCGTGACTACTCCAAGGGCAACCGGCAGAAGGTCGCGCTCGTCGCGGCGCTGGCCAGCGAGGTGGGACTGATCGTCCTCGATGAGCCGACCTCGGGGCTCGACCCCCTGATGGAGCAGGTGTTCCAAGGGGTGATCCAGGAGCGCCGCCAGCAGGGCGCAACGGTCCTGCTGTCCAGCCACATCCTCTCGGAGGTGGAGGCGCTCGCGGACCGGGTGAGCATCATCCGGCGCGGTAAGACGGTCACCGCCGGAACGCTGGCGGACCTGCGCCGACACACCCGCACTAGCGTCCACGCGTTGACCGGGTCCACCGTCGAGTCCCTGGAAGCGCTGGCCGGGCTGGAGGGCCTCAGCACCGGTCAGGTCGACGGAAGCATCGAGACGCGGTTCACCGTCGGTCCTGATGAGCTCGACCGGGCGATTGGACTCATCCATGCCGCCAGCATCCGGAGCCTCACGGTCGAGCCGCCCAGCTTGGACGACCTGTTTCTGCGCAACTACAGCGACGACAAACCCGGCACGGTGCACGCATGACGGGCACCGGGGCCATGCTGGCCATCTTGTGGCGCGCGCAGCGCCGACGTCTCCTGGTGTGGGTGCTCGTCACCGTCGGCGCGCTTGCCTTCACCGCGATCTCCGTGGCGCAGCTCTACAAGACGCCCGAGCAGATCGCGTCCTACGGTCAGGCCGTGGCCAGTGACGCTCTGATCGCGATCAACGGCCACGTGGAAGGCATCGACACCCTGGGAGGCATCATCCAGGACGAGTTCGGTTTCATCGCCTCGTTCCTGATGCCGCTCATGGGCCTGGCCCTGGTGGCGGGAATGACCCGCCGCGAGGAGGAGTCCGGTCGTCTCGAAGCGCTGCTGGCTGGGCGGATCGACCGGCGGGTCCCGGTTGTCAGCGCGCTGGCGCTCGTGGGCACCGCCGTGCTAGTGATGGACGTCGGCTTCGTGCTCTCCCTGCTCGTTGCGGGGATCGAATTCGGTCCGGCCGTGCTCTACGCGCTGGCGCTCGGCATGGTGACCGTCGTCTTCGCCGCGCTCGCCGCGGTCTGGGCCCAGGTCGTCCTGCACAGCAGGGGTGTCTACGCCCTCGGCTTCGCGGCCATCGGGCTCTCGTACATCTTGCGGGGTGTCGGCGACGTGAACGACACGTTCTGGGTCTGGCTCTCCCCGCTCGGCTGGCTGGAGAAGACCGCTCCCTTCGCCGATGACTCGCGCTGGTGGGTCCTGCTCATCCCGATGGTCGTGGCGACTGGGCTATCCATCCTCGCCGTCGCGCTGGCTAGACGCCGCGACCTCGGTGCTGCGCTGTACCGCCAAGGACCAGGTCAACCTTCGGCCTCGTCCTGGCTCGTCCGACCCGTCGGCCTGGCACTGCACGGGCAGCGTGGCTCGTTCCTCGGGTGGCTGACCGGGTCGGTCGCGCTGGGCGCGATCATGGGCGCTCTAGCGCAACAGATCGTCGACGCGATCCTCGGCAACCCATCGCTCAGCGACGCGATGGGGATCACCACGGCGAATGCCGCCGACGGGTTCCTCGCGTCGACCCAGGTCTACCTCGCGGTCATCGCCTGCGGCTATGTCGTCCAAGCGCTGGACTCACTGCGACGCGAGGAGGCGGCCGGCCGCCTTGAACCCGTCCTCGCCGGAGCGCTGGGCAGGACGCGGTGGCTCGGCGCACAAGTGCTGGTCGTCACCGCCGGCCTGGTTGTGATGGTGGTGGTCTCGGCTGTCGTCTTCGGCGCCGCCACGGCGCTCTCGACCGGTCAGTCGGGGTACTTCGGCACGTTGCTGGAGGCTGGCCTGGCGTATCTGCCGGCCGAGCTGGTCATCGCAGCCGTCGCGGTGCTGCTCTACGGGCTCGTGCCCCGTGCATTCGCGTTGGCCTGGGCGGCGTTCGGCGCGGTCACCTTCATCGGGCTGCTCGGCTCGGGACTGAACCTCCCGGACTGGTTGCTGAACTTATCGCCACTGACCCATGTGGGAAAACCGCCGGTCGACGCCATCGACACCACGGCGCTGGCCTGCCTGGGACTAGTGGCGGCTTTCCTGGCTTCGGCGGCGTTCGCCGGGTTCCGCCGGCGTCGGATACCTCAAGCCTGAGCGGCCCCACACGGTCCACCCTGTGGCTGCCGCTTCCCATGCGTCTGGAGTACCCGCCGCTGTTCGCATCGGGTGCTCCTCTCGCTGCCTAGAAGGAGAAGTCGCCTAGTCGTAACCGCTTCACTGAGGCGTGGAGCAATCAGACCGGAGGTCCATGACCATGGCTGGCGGGGACCTGCTCTTCTTGTCGCACGGCTATCTCGGCCGCCGCCATCCGCAGACGCGCTAAGCGCGGCAACCGCGATCGTCGGCGGCGTCACGGCGCCGGCCGAGCCGCCGGGCGCCGCGAGGCGCCCTATCCGCGCGCAAACGAGGTCAGTTGTCGGTGGACCTCTCGAGGTGAACGCACGTCGCGCGGCAACCTAGATCAAGCTGGGCGCCCTGCAGGAATGATCCGTCTCGCGCGATGGGTTTCGTCGATGACGAACCGTACGAACTCGTCGGAG